>NZ_JAHHIU010000198.1 GCF_024539815.1 Streptomyces hayashii | reverse complement strand
GGGGCGTGACGCCCCCGCCGCCCACGCTCACGGCGAAGCCGGAGGGTACAGCGCCCTCGGCAGCCGGGAGGCCGCCGCGGAGTCCAGCAGCCACAGCGTGCGGGACCGGCCCCGCGCGCCCGCCGCCGGGGCCTGGATCTCGCCAGCGCCGGACAGGGCGATCGCCGCGGCCTGCGCCTTGTCCTCGCCGGCCGCGAGCAGCCACACCTCACGGGCCGCCCGGATCGCCGGGAGGGTGAGCGTGACCCGGGTGGGCGGGGGCTTCGGCGCGCCGCGGACGCCGACCACCGTGCGCTCGGTCTCCCGCACGGCCGGCAGCTCCGGGAAGAGCGAGGCCACATGGGTGTCCGGGCCGACGCCCAGCATCAGGACGTCGAACGTGGGCACCGCGCCGTGGTTGTCGGGACCGGCCGCGCGGGCCAGCTCCTCGGCGTAGGCGACCGCGGCCGCCTCCACGTCCGTGCCGTGCGGGCCGTCGGACGCGGGCATGGCGTGCACGCGCTTCGGGTCGACGGGGACGGAGTCCAGCAGGGCCTCGCGTGCCTGCGTGGCGTTGCGCTCCGGATCGCCCTCGGGCAGGAACCGCTCGTCGCCCCACCACAGGTCGATGCGGCTCCAGTCGACGGCGTCGCGGGCCGGCGCGGCCGCCAGCGCGGCGAGCAGTCCGTTGCCGTTGCGGCCGCCCGTGAGGACCACGGACGCCAGACCCCGGGAGGCCTGGGCGTCCACGATCTTCGTGATCAGACGGGCCGCCGCGGCCTGCGCCATCAGCTCCTTGTCGTGGTGCACGACCAGCTGGGGGGTGCTCACTGCGGATCCGCTTTCCTGACCGGGGGCATCTGCGCCGGGGAGGGCCGGTCGGCGTCGCCCTGGCCCGCCGCGGCGGCGGCGGCCGGACGGGCCGGTTCGGCGTCGAGGCCCCCGCCCGCCGGCTCCGCCACCGTGCGCACCGGGAGAGCCGGCGTGGGCTGAGCGGCGGCCGCGGCCCGCTCCGCCTCGCGCTCCGCGGCCGACTGGCCGCCGAGCCGGTCCACGCCGACCCGCAGCGCGGACGCGTAGGTGTCGTCGGGGTCCAGCCTGCGCAGCTCCTCCGCGAGCAGCTCGGACGTCTCACGGCGCTTGAGCGCCACCGCGCGGTCCGGCTGGCCCGGCAGGGCCAGGGTGGCCATCGCCCCGTCCGACCGGTGCAGTGTGATCGGGCCGCCCGTGGTCTCCATCCGCACCTGGGTCAGACCCGGGCCGGCCGACACCGCGCGGCGGACGTGGACGTGGAGCCGGTCGGCGAGCCACATGGCGAGCAGCTCGACGCTCGGGTTGGCCTCCTCGCCCGCCACTTCGGCGGACACGATCTCGCAGCTGACCTGGTCGAGAGCGGCCGCCAGCATCGAGCGCCACGGGGTGATCCGGGCCCATGCCAGGTCGGTGTCGCCCGGCTCGTAGCTCTCGGCGCGGGCCCGCAGTTCCCCGATGGGCTTCTCGGCCGCGTAGCTGTCGGTGACCCGGCGCTGGCCCAGGGCGCCCAGCGGGTCGGCGGCCGGGTCGCGCGGGGCGTCCACCGACCACCAGACCACCACCGGAGCGTCCGGCAGCAGCAGTGGCAGGACGACCGACTGGGCGTGGTCGGACACCTCGCCGTACAGCCGGAGGATGACCGTCTCGCCGCTGCCGGCGTCCGCGCCGAGCCGCACCTCGGCGTCGAGGCGGGACTGGGTGCGGCCCCGGGGAGAGCGCGAGACGCGCTTGATGACCACCAGCGTGCGCGAGGGGTGCTCGTGCGACGCGTCGTTGGCGGCCTTCAGGGCGTCGTAGGCGTTCTCCTCGTCCGTGACGACGACGAGGGTGAGCACCATGCCGACAGCGGGGGTGCCTATCGCGCGGCGGCCCTGCACCAACGCCTTGTTGATCTTGCTGGCAGTGGTGTCCGTGAGATCTGTCTTCATGGCCGGCGCCAGCTCCGTCCGTCTCGCTCCAGCATCTGGTCGGCCTCGACCGGCCCCCATGTGCCGGACGGGTACTGCGCGGGCTTGCCGTTCTTGTCCCAGTAGCGCTCGATCGGGTCGAGGATCTTCCAGGACAGCTCCACCTCTTCCGTGCGGGGGAAGAGGTTCGAGTCGCCCAGCAGCACGTCGAGGATCAGCCGCTCGTACGCCTCGGGCGAGGACTCCGTGAAGGACTCGCCGTAGGCGAAGTCCATCGACACGTCCCGGATCTCCATCGACGTGCCGGGGACCTTGGAGCCGAAGCGGACCGTGATGCCCTCGTCCGGCTGGACGCGGATGACGATCGCGTTCGCCCCGAGCTCCTCGGTGGCGGTGGAGTCGAAGGGGGAGTGCGGCGCCCGCTGGAAGACGACCGCGATCTCGGTGACCCGGCGGCCGAGGCGCTTGCCGGTGCGCAGATAGAACGGGACGCCCGCCCAGCGGCGGTTGTCCACGCCCAGCTTGACGGCCGCGTAGGTGTCGGTCTTCGACTTGGGGTCGATGCCGTCCTCTTCGAGATAGCCGACGGCCTTCTCGCCGCCCTGCCAGCCCGACGCGTACTGACCGCGCACGGTGTCGCGGCCCAGGTCCTTCGGCAGCCGCACGGCGCCGAGCACCTTGGTCTTCTCGGCGGCCAGCGCGTCCGCGTCGAAGGAGGCCGGCTCCTCCATGGCCGTCAGGGCCATGAGCTGGAGCAGGTGGTTCTGGATGACGTCACGGGCGGCGCCGATGCCGTCGTAGTAGCCGGCCCGCCCGCCGATGCCGATGTCCTCGGCCATCGTGATCTGCACATGGTCCACGAAGGACCTGTTCCAGATCGGCTCGAACATGGTGTTGGCGAAGCGCAGCGCCAGGATGTTCTGGACGGTCTCCTTGCCCAGGTAGTGGTCGATGCGGAAGACCTGGTCCGAGCCGAAGACCTCGTGCACGACCTTGTT
This sequence comes from Streptomyces hayashii, assembly GCF_024539815.1. GTDB lineage: Bacteria > Actinomycetota > Actinomycetes > Streptomycetales > Streptomycetaceae > Streptomyces > Streptomyces hayashii. The sequence continues at coordinate 20,126 of NZ_JAHHIU010000198.1, read as the reverse complement.
GAGCTCCTCGGCCGAGGCGAGATTGTGGCCGAACGGCTTCTCGATGACCGCGCGTCGCCAGGAGCCGTTCTTCTGATCGGCCAGTCCGTGCTTCTTCAGCTGCTGGATGACCACCGGGAAGGAGCGCGGCGGCACGGACAGGTAGAAGGCGAAGTTGCCGCCCGTGCCCTGCGCCTTGTCGAGCTCCTCGATCGTGGCGCGCAGCCGCTCGAAGGCCTCGTCGTCGTCGAAGGTGCCCTGGACGAAGCGCATGCCCTGGACGAGCTGCTGCCAGACCTCCTCGCGGAAGGGCGTGCGGGCGTGCTCCTTGACCGCGTCGTGGACCTCCTGTGCGAAGTCCTCGTGCTCCCACTCGCGGCGGGCGAAGCCCACCAGCGAGAAGCCCGGCGGCAGCAGACCCCGGTTGGCGAGGTCGTACACGGCGGGCATGAGCTTCTTCCGGGACAAATCGCCCGTGACACCGAAGATGACCAGGCCCGACGGCCCCGCGATACGCGGGAGCCGTCGGTCGGCGGGGTCACGGAGCGGGTTGGCTCCGGATCCGGAGAGGCCGGATTGGGGCGACAAGTTCTCAGCCCTCCGAGGGGGCGAGGCGCTCCAGCTCCGCCTCGGTCGACTTGAGCAGGTCGTTCCAGGACGCCTCGAACTTGTCCACGCCCTCGTCCTCCAGGAGCTGGACCACCTCGTCGTAGGAGATCCCGAGCTTCTCGACGGCGTCGATCTCGGCGCGGGCCTGCTCGTAGGTGCCGGCGACCGTGTTGCCGGTGATCGCGCCGTGGTCCTCGGCGGCGAACAGCGTCGCCTCCGGCATGGTGTTCACCGTGTTCGGCGCCACCAGGTCGTCCACGTACAGGGTGTCCTTGTAGGCGGGGTCCTTCACACCGGTGGAGGCCCACAGCGGACGCTGCTTGTTGGCGCCCGCCTTCTCCAGCGCGGCCCAGCGCTCGCCGGCGAAGACCTCCTCGTACGCCTGGTAGGCGAGCCGGGCGTTGGCGAGACCGGCCTTGCCGCGGGCGGCCTTGGCCTCGTCGGTGCCGAGCGCGTCGAGCCGCTTGTCGATCTCGGTGTCCACGCGGGACACGAAGAAGGACGCCACGGAGTGGATCTTCGACAGGTCCAGGCCGCGCTCCTTGGCCTGCTCCAGGCCGGACAGGTAGGCGTCCATGACCTGGCGGTAGCGCTCCAGCGAGAAGATCAGCGTGACGTTGACGCTGATGCCCAGGCCGATGACCTCGGTGATGGCCGGCAGGCCGCCCATCGTGGCCGGGATCTTGATCAGCGTGTTGGGGCGGTCGACCAGCCAGGCGAGCTGCTTGGCCTCGGCGACCGTCGGCTTGGTGTGGTGCGCCAGGCGCGGGTCGACCTCGATGGACACCCGGCCGTCCTGGCCGCCGGTGGCGTCGAAGACCGGGCGCAGGATGTCGGCGGCGTCGCGGACGTCCGCCGTCGTGATCATGCGGATGGCCTCTTCGACCGTCACCTTGCGGGCGGCGAGGTCCGACAGCTGCTGGTCGTAGCCGTCGCCCTGCGAGATCGCCTTCTGGAAGATCGACGGGTTGGTGGTGACGCCCACGACGTGCTGCTGGTCGATCAGCTCGGCGAGGTTGCCGGACGTGATCCGCTTGCGCGACAGGTCGTCCAGCCAGATCGCGACGCCTTCTTCGGAGAGGCGCTTGAGTGCGTCTGTCATGGAATTACATCTCCTACGGTCGTGTGTGAGCGTCAGCGCTGGGCGGCGGCGAGGGATTCCCGGGCCTTCGCGGCCACGTTCTCGGCAGTGAAGCCGTACTCCTGGAAGAGGACCTTGCCGTCGGCGGAAGCACCGAAGTGCTCCAGGGAAACGATGCGACCGGCGTCACCGACGTAACGGTGCCAGGTCAGACCGATGCCCGCCTCGACCGCGACGCGGGCCCTGACGGACGGGGGCAGGACGCTGTCCCGGTACCCCTGGTCCTGCTCCTCGAACCACTCCACGGACGGCATGGACACGACGCGCGTGGGCACACCGTCGGCCTCCAGCCGCTCGCGCGCCTCGACGGCGACGTGCACCTCGGAGCCGGTCGCGACGAGGATGACCTCGGGCGTCCCGGTCGAGGCCTCGAACAGCACGTACCCGCCCTTGGCGGCGTCCTCGTTCGGCTCGTAGGTCGGCACGCCCTGGCGGGTGAGGACCAGACCGTGCGGGGCGCCCTTGCCGAAGACCTTCGTCCAGCGCTTGAGGATCTCGCGCCACGCGATCGCGGTCTCGTTGGCGTCGGCGGGGCGGACCACGTTCAGGCCCGGGATGGCGCGCAGCGACGCGAGGTGCTCGACCGGCTGGTGCGTCGGGCCGTCCTCGCCGAGGCCGATGGAGTCGTGCGTCCAGACGTACGTCACCGGGACGTGCATCAGCGCCGACAGCCGGACGGCGTTGCGCATGTAGTCGGAGAACACGAGGAACGTGCCGCCGTAGATGCGGGTGTTGCCGTGCAGGGCGATGCCGTTCATCTCCGCGGCCATGGAGTGCTCGCGGATGCCGAAGTGCACGGTGCGGCCGTACGGGCTCGCCTCGGGCAGCGGGTTGCCCTCGGGCAGGAACGACGACGTCTTGTCGATCGTCGTGTTGTTGGAGCCCGCGAGGTCGGCGGAGCCGCCCCACAGTTCGGGGATGACCGCGCCGAGCGCCTGGAGCACCTTGCCGGACGCGGCTCGGGTGGCGACGCCCTTGCCGGGCTCGAACACCGGGAGCTTCTCCTCCCAGCCGGCCGGCAGCTCGCCCGCGGCGATGCGGTCGTACTCGGCGGCGCGGTCGGGGTTGTTGTCCCGCCACTGCTGGAAGGACTTCTCCCAGACGGCGCGGGCCGCCTGGCCGCGCTCCAGGGCGCCCCGGGTGTGCGCGATGACGTCGCCCGCGACGTCGAACGACTTGTCCGGGTCGAAGCCCAGGACACGCTTGGTGGCCGCGACCTCGTCGTCGCCGAGCGCCGAGCCGTGGGCGGCCTCGGTGTTCTGCGCGTTCGGCGCCGGCCAGGCGATGATCGAGCGCATCGCGATGAAGGACGGCCTGTCCGTCACCAGCTTCGCGGCCTCGATCGCGTCGTACAGGGCGTGCGGGTCCAGGTCGCCGTCCGGCTTCGGGGCCACGCGCTGCACGTGCCAGCCGTACGCCTCGTAGCGCTTGACGGTGTCCTCGGAGACGGCCGTCTCGGTGTCGCCCTCGATCGAGATGTGGTTGTCGTCCCACAGCAGGATCAGGTTGCCGAGCTTCTGGTGGCCGGCCATCGAGGACGCCTCCGCGGAGATGCCCTCCTGCAGGCAGCCGTCGCCGGCGATCGCGAAGACGAAGTGGTCGAAGGGCGACTCGCCCTGCGGGGCCTCGGGGTCGAACAGACCGCGCTCGTAGCGGGCGGCCATGGCCATGCCCACGGCGTTGGCGACGCCCTGGCCCAGCGGGCCGGTGGTCGTCTCGACGCCCGTGGTGTGGCCGTACTCCGGGTGCCCCGGGGTCTTCGAGCCCCAGGTGCGGAACGACTTCAGGTCGTCCAGCTCCAGGCCGAAGCCGGCCAGGTACAGCTGGGTGTAGAGGGTCAGGGACGAGTGTCCCGCGGACAGCACGAAGCGGTCGCGGCCGACCCAGTCGGCGTCCGCCGGGTCGTGCCGCATCACCTTCTGGAAGAGGGTGTACGCGGCAGGCGCGAGGCTCATCGCCGTACCGGGATGGCCGTTGCCGACCTTCTGTACGGCGTCGGCGGCCAGGACGCGGGCGGTGTCCACGGCCCGCTGGTCCAGTTCGGTCCACTCGATGTCTGTGGTGGTCGGCTTGGTGCTCACCCTGGGTCAGGGCTCCTCTCCACATGTCACGCATGTCGAATGCCGGTGCACGCGGCGCCCACCGGCCGTTGTCGAGCCTACCCCCGTGCGAACGTGCATTTTTTCGAGTCATTCCAGACTGCCGGGTAGCTTTGCGATCCGCCTCCCGACCGGTGTGTTCCCTGTTCGGCAAGTGAATACGGAGCCGCTCGTACGAGTGCTCAACAGAGTGCCTCCCGGCTCTTCCGGGGGCCTCGTCCAACACGACCCCACCCCCGCGAATATCGGGGTATGGGCAACGTCTACAGTGGCGTGGTACGCGCGAGCCTTTACGGGGAGTTCACACCCGCGGCTCGCTGGGAGTCTCTGTCAGGGGTGTGCGTGACGGCCGTTGAATCCCGTCCAGTAGGGATCGTCGGGGCGAGCCAGAGCCCGAGCCGGCGGCCGGTGGGGGCCCGGGTCAAGGCGTTCGTGGCGCTGACCAAGCCGCGGATCATCGAACTGCTGCTGATCACCACCGTCCCGGTGATGTTCCTGGCGCAGCAGGGCGTTCCGGATCTCGGGCTCGTGCTCCTGACCTGCCTCGGCGGCTATCTGTCCGCGGGCGGCGCGAACGCCCTGAACATGTACATCGACCGCGACATCGACGCGCTGATGGACCGCACCTCGCAGCGGCCGCTGGTCACCGGGATGGTCAGCCCGCGTGAATGTCTCGCCTTCGGCATCACCCTCGCGGTGGGTTCGACCCTGCTGTTCGGGCTGACCGTGAACTGGCTGTCGGCCTGGCTCGCCCTCGGCGCGCTCCTCTTCTACGTCGTCGTCTACACGATGATCCTCAAGCGCCGTACCTCGCAGAACATCGTGTGGGGCGGCATCGCCGGCTGCATGCCGGTGCTGATCGGCTGGTCCTCGGTCACGAACTCGCTCTCCTGGGCCCCGGTCGTCCTCTTCCTCGTCATGTTCTTCTGGACGCCGCCGCACTACTGGCCGCTGTCGATGAAGGTGAGGGACGACTACGCGCGCGTGGGCGTGCCCATGCTGCCGGTCGTCGCCTCCAACAAGGTCGTCGCCCGCCAGATCGTCCTCTACAGCTGGGTGATGGTCGGCGTCTCGCTGCTGCTCCAGCCGCTGGGCTACACCGGCTGGTTCTACACGGCGGTCGCGCTGGCGGCGGGCGGCTGGTGGCTGTGGGAGGCGCACGGACTCCAGAACCGGGCCAAGGCCGAGGTCACGGGCGGCAAGCTCAAGGAGATGCGGCTGTTCCACTGGTCCATCACCTATGTGTCGCTGCTGTTCGTGGCGGTCGCGGTGGACCCCTTCCTGCGGTGACGCCTTCCCTGCGGCTCGACGGCCGGGGCGCGTGGTCAAGGCCACGCACCCCGGCCGTCGCCGTTCCCGCTACCCGTCGGTAGCATCCTGGCCATGGCAGACACCAAGCAGGTTGACGAGGCGGCCGACGCCAAGCGGGCCGCCAAGGCCGAGCGCGGGGCGGCGCGGCTCGCCAAGCGGATCGGCGCGTTCTCGAAGGCGCACGGCGGGGCCGAGAGCCAGATCGCGTACATCGGCGAGCGCGGCGCCCGCATCGTGCTCGTCGGCGAGGACGGCGGCTGGGGCGACCTGGTGGCCCCCTCGGTCGCCGTGGCCGAGCTGGCGGTGCAGAAGGCCGGAGTCACCGCCCACGAGTCCTTCGACGGCGAGTTCGCGGCGAAGGTGCGCACGGGGCCGTACGAGTGGACCCGGATGGCGGGCATCCAGGTCGGCGGACCGAAGAACGGATGATCCCCCTCTCACGCAACACCTGACACCCGGTTCACCCGTTAGGACCCGTGGAAGCGACGTGGTCCATCTCCCGGGAGTCCGGATGCTCGAAACGCCGTCCTTGGTGGACCAGTACTGCCACGGCGTCCTGAGAACGGAGCTGGGCCTCGGCACCTTCGAGGCCCAGCTGGCCCGTACCGAGGGCCCGCCCGCGCCCGGCACCACGCTCTTCGACACGCAGACCGGTTTCGCGGTACGCCGCTGGTGCCCCCCGCTCCTCGGCCTGGAACCGCACGCCCCGCCCGCCCGTTATCTCGCCCGGCGTCGTGAACTCGGCGTACTGGAGTCGGGCCGCCGGCTGCTGCGGGGCAGCGGCATCACCACCTACCTGGTCGACACGGGGCTGCCCGGGGACCTCACCGGGCCCGGCGAGCTGGCCGGCGCGGGAGCCGCCGAGGCCCGCGAGATCGTACGGCTGGAGCTCCTCGCCGAGCAGGTCGCCGACACCTCCGGCACCGTCGAGTCCTTTCTCGCCAACCTCGCCGAGGCGGTCCACGCGGCCGCCGCGAACGCCGTGGCCTTCACCTCCGTCGCGGGGGTCCGGCACGGACTGGCCCTCGCCCCCGAGCCGCCCGGCCCGGGGGAGGTGCGGGGCGCCGCCGGGCGCTGGCTGGCCTCACGCGGGGTCGGCGGCGAACTCAGCGACCCGGTGCTGCTGCGGCACCTGCTGTGGATCGCCGTCGCCTCGGAGCTGCCCCTGCAACTGCACGCCGGACTCGGGGCGCCCGGCGCGCGCATCGACCGCACCGATCCCGCCCTGCTCACCGACTTCGTCCGGGCGACCGCGGGCCTGGGCACCGATCTCGTCCTGCTGCACGGCTACCCCTACCACCGCCACGCCGCCCACCTCGCCGGAGTCTTCCCGCACGTGTACGCCGACTCGGGCGCCGCGCTCGTGCGGACCGGCGCCCGTGCGGCGACGATCCTCGCGGAGATCCTGGAGATGGCCCCCTTCGGCAAGATCCTCTTCTCCAGCGGAGCCCAGGGCCTGCCCGAGCTGCACGTGGTCGGGGCGATGCTGTTCCGCGAGGCCCTGGCACGGGTGCTGGGAGCCTGGGTCGCGGAGGGCGCCTGGTCGCCGGGGGACGCGCAACGGGTCGCGGGCCTGATCGCGGCGGGCAACGCGCACCGGGTGTACCGGCTGGGCTGAGGCGGGAAGACTGGGCGCGTGACCAGTCCCACGGACGACCTACTGGACCGTTTCCGCACCGGACTCGCGGCGCTGGAGCCGGTCGCCCTCTGGGCCCACGGCTCGCTCGCCGGGGGCGACTACCAGGAGGGTCGCAGCGATCTGGACCTCATCGCGGTCCTGCCGGGCCCCCTCGCCCCGCGCACGGTGTGGGCCGTGGCCCGGCTGCACGCCCGGCTGCGCGAACTGCCGCTCGCCCCGCTGCTGCACTGCACCTACCTCACCCCCCGGAGGGCGGCCGGTCCTGAGCGGCGGCACCTCACCTGGGCGCACGGCGAGCTGTTCCGGCGGCCGGTCACCCCGGTGACCCGGCGTGAACTGCTCGACTTCGGCAGGGTGCTGCACGGGGAGTCGCCCCACGCGCTCCTGCCGCCGGTCCCCGACCGCGCGCTCCGCGACTTCGTCGTGCGCGACCAGCGCGACAACTGGCGTCCCGCGGTCGACATGGTCCGCCTCTGGCGCCGGGACGTCTGGGTCGACCTCGGGCTGCTGACCTTCGCCCGGGCCGCGGTGACCGTGCGGGACGGCCGGCTGATCACCAAGCGCCAGGCCCTCGACGAACTGCCCGGCCTGGGCGCGCCGGCCGAGGTCGTGGCGGACGTGGCCCGGCGCCGGTACGGAACCGGCGGTCGAGGCGCGGGCTGCGGCACGGCCGAAGCGGACTGGACGGCCCGCCGCGCCGAGCTGACCCGCGCCTACCTGGCGCCCGCGATCGACGATCTGGTCGCCGCGTACGCGTGACGCGTCCCGCCCGAGCACGACGGGTCACCCCGTACGCGAGGCCTGCACGCGTGCGGCCCGCGCGGGAGACACGCGCGTGCGGCTCAGGCCGGGGTGCCGACCGTCGCCTCCGCCGACGGGCCCGGCACGTCGACCGGCGCGGCCGACCGCTCGCGCAGCGCCAGCGGCACGCGCAGGACCGCGATCCACACCAGGGCCGAGCCGAGCATGTGCAGACCGACGAGGATCTCCGGGAGGTCGGTGAAGTACTGGACGTAGCCGATGACGCCCTGGGCGAGCAGCACCAGGAACAGGCCCCGGGTCCGGTCCAGCGGACTCTTCGGGGCGTCCACCGCCTTGAGGATGAACCACAGGGCGAACGTCAGCGTCACGACGATCCAGGCGAGGACGGCGTGCAGCTTGGCCACCGTCTCCCAGTCCAGCGGCATGCGGTCGACCTCGCTGGAGTCGCCGGCGTGCGGGCCCGCACCGGTGACCACCGTGCCGACGGCGATCAGCAGCCCCGAGGCGAGGACGAGGAACCAGACCAGTTGCCGCACGGGTTTGCCGACCAGCGCGCGGGGCTCCCCGTCGCCCTCCAGGGAGCGCTGCCACATCACCGCGGCGACCGCGATCAACGCCGAGGCGGCCAGGAAGTGCGCCGCGACCGTGTAGGGGTTCAGACCGACGAGCACGACGATCCCGCCGAGCACGGCGTTGCTCATCACCAGCCAGAACTGCGCCCAGCCCAGCCGCGTCAGGCTCCGGCGGCGGGGCTTCTCGGAGCGGGCGGCGATGATCGCCCAGCCGACGGCCGCGCAGAGCACATAGGTCAGCATGCGGTTGCCGAACTCGATGGCGCCGTGGAAGCCCATCGCGCTGGTCGCGGTGAGGGAGTCGTCGGTGCACTTGGGCCAGGTCGGGCAGCCCAGGCCGGATCCCGTGAGGCGCACCGCGCCGCCGGTGACCACGATGACCACCGACATCACGAGCGCGAACAGGGCCGCCCGTTGAACCGTCCGAGGGGCCGGGGTCCAGCGTGCGGCGATGAAGGAGAGGGGGTTGCGCACGGCGGCTACGGCGTCGGCACGGGTCACGTTCAGCACGCCCCCCATCGTAAGCGGGCCGCTTGTGCACGCTTTCACGAGGGTCCCCCCGAGGCGGTCCCCGCTACTCCCAGCGGAAGAACCGGCCGGCCGCGGCGAGCCCGACGACCGCCCAGGCCGCGAGGATCCCCAGGTCCCCCCACGGCATGCCGGCGCCGTGCTGGAGCACGTCCCGCAGACCGTCGGAGAGGGCGGTGACGGGCAGCACGCCGAGGGCGTCCTGCGCGGCGGGCGGGAACTTGTCGAGCGGCACGATCACCCCGCCGCCCACCAGCAGCAGCAGGAAGACCAGGTTGGCCGCGGCCAGGGTGGCCTCCGCCTTCAGGGTGCCCGCCATCAGCAGACCGAGTCCGGAGAAGGCGGCCGTGCCGAGGACCAGCAGCAGCAGGACGGCCGCGGGGTTGCCGTGCGGGTGCCAGCCCAGGGCGAAGGCGATCGCCGTCAGCAGGATCACCTGGAGGACCTCCGTGACCAGGACCGACAGCGTCTTCGCCGTCATCAGGCCCCAGCGCGGCAGCGGCGAGGAGGCCAGGCGCTTCAGCACGCCGTACCGCCGTTCGAAGCCGGTCGCGATGGCCTGTCCGGTGAAGGCCGTCGACATCACGGCGAGCGCGAGGATGCCGGGGGTGAGGAAGTCCACCGCTTTGCCCGCGCCCGTGTCGACGATGTCCACGCCGCTGAACAGGACCAGCAGGAGGGTCGGGATGACGACGGTGAGCAGCAACTGCTCGCCGTTGCGCAGCAGCATCCTGGTCTCCAGCGCCGCCTGGGCCCCGATCATGCGGGGGAGGGGGGCGGCCCCGGGGTTCGGCGTGTAGGTGCCGGTGGCGGTCACGAGCGCAGCTCCTTGCCGGTCAGCTCAAGAAAGACGTCCTCCAGGGTGTGCCGTTCCACCGAGATCCGCTCCGGCATCACGCCGTGCTGGGCGCACCACGAGGTGACGGTGGCGAGCAGCTGCGGGTCGACCTTGCCCATGACCCGGTAGGAGCCCGGAGTCAGCTCGGCGGCGGAGCTGTCGGCGGGCAGGGCCTTGAGCAGCGAGCCGACGTCGAGGCCGGGACGGCCGGTGAAGCGCAGCGTGTTCTCGGCGCCGCCCCGGCACAGAGCCTCGGGGGAGCCCTGGGCGATCACCCCGCCCGCGTCGATGATCGCGACGTCGTCGGCGAGCTGCTCGGCCTCGTCCATGTAGTGGGTGGTCAGGATGACGGACACGCCGTCGGCGCGCAGGTCGCGCACGAGATCCCAGGCGGCGCGACGGGCCTGCGGGTCGAGGCCGGCCGTCGGCTCGTCCAGGAACACCAGCTCCGGCCGGCCCACGACGGCCATCGCGAGCGCGAGGCGCTGCTGCTGGCCGCCGGAGAGCCGGCGGTAGGCGGTGCGGCCGCAGGAACCGAGCCCGAGGCGCTCGACGAGGGCGTCGACGTCGAGGGGATGCGCGTGCAGCCCGGCCATGTGCCGGAGCATCTCGTCGGCCCGCGCTCCGGAGTACACACCGCCCGACTGCAGCATCACGCCGATCCGTGGGCGCAGATCGGCGGCCTGCCCCACCGGGTCGAGGCCGAGGACGCGGACCGTGCCCGAGTCCGGCCTGCGGTACCCCTCGCAGGTCTCGATCGTGGTCGTCTTGCCGGCGCCGTTCGGTCCGAGGACGGCGGTGACGCCCGGCCCGGCCGTCAGATCGAGGCCGTTCACCGCGGTCTTCGCCCCGTACCGCTTCACCAGGGCCTGGACCCGGACGACAGGCTCGCTTCGCATGACTCCAGAGTCTAGGTTCGCGGGCCGGGGCCCGGACCGGGGGGTACGGAAACCGGCCGCTCACGAGGGGGCGACCCGGACGGCGCACTCAGAACTCGTCCTCGCGGGGCCGGTGCAGCGGCAGCCACCGCTGTGCGTAGGCCACCGCGTCCGCGACCGGGAACAGCCGTGCGTCGGCCGCCCCGACCCTGCCGCGTACGACGGCGCGGTCGCGTTCGAAGTCGTGGCCGAGTTCGTCGAAGCGGTCGGAGTCGATGGACACCTCGGTCACCTCCTCCCAGCCGCGCGGGCCGGGCCGTCCGACCCTCACCAGGGGAGCGGGAATCCGGTATTCGGCCAGGTGGAAGCTGGTGCAGGCGTCGTAGCCCGCGCCGAGCAGCAGCACCCGGGCGCCGCTCTTCTCCAGCCGCGCCAGCGGGCTGTCCTCGCCCAGCCGGCAGTCCGGCGCGTGCCCCTCCACGACCTCGGCCGCCCGCGCCCCGAGTGCCGCGAACGAGGTCTGCGGATGGGCGCTGCGCCGGGCTCCGGGCCAGGTGCGGACCGTTTCCGGGATCACGCCGACGCCCCGCGCAGGGGTGAGGAGCGGGTCGTACGCGGGCATGGTCGCCCGGATCGTCTCCCACCACTCCTCGGGCACCGGCGGACTGCGCCACACCGCAGGGTCGGACAGGTCCCCGGTCTGGGTGGGGACCACGAGCGTGCCGTCCGGGCCGAGCGCGTCCAGCAGCCCCCGCACGACGGCGACGGCGCCCCCGCACACCCAGCCGAGCGAGCGGAGGGAGGAGTGCACGAGAAGGATTTCTCCGGCTGCGACACCGAGCCCGCGAAGCTCCGCCGCGAGGCTGTCCTGGGTGACGAGTGGGCCGGTGGGAGGGGGTGTGGGCATGGTCCGGGAGTCTCCCCGAACGGGGTCGCGCGAGCCAGTGCTTTACGCGCCGTCCCGGCGCGCTCTGATCGATCAGGGATCGTTTCCCCAGGTCAGATTAGGTTTGCCTAAGTGACGCAGGGCACCGCCCCGTGGCGGGGGCGCCGCTTGCCTGCTTCCGAGGAATTACGCAACAATGGCGTTGTGAAAAACGTCGGCGAGGTTCGGGAGACCCCCACGGGGACCCCCCAGGAGGAGCTCGCGACCGGGGAGCGGTCCACCCGCAACCGAGTCGCGCGATCCATCCTGGACCACGGACCCTCGACCGTCACCGAGCTGGCCGGGCGGCTGGGACTGACCCCCGCCGCCGTGCGCCGTCACCTCGACGCCTTGGTCGCCGACGACGTCGTGCAGCCCCGCGAGCAGCGCGTGTACGGCGCGCGCACGCGCGGGCGCCCCGCCAAGGTCTTCGCGCTCACCGACTGCGGCCGCGACGCCTTCGACCAGTCCTACGACAAGCTCGCCGCGGACGCCCTGCGCTTCATCCAGGAGCGCTTCGGCGGGGACGAGGCGGTCGTCGCCTTCGCGCGCGCCAGGATCGCCGACCAGGCGGCCGCGTACCGCGAGGCCGTCGAGGCCGCCGCCCCCGAGGAGCGCACCGAAGCCCTGGCCAAGGCCCTGAGCGCGGACGGGTACGCTGCTACGGCGCGCAGCGCACCGGTCGGCGAGCAGCTGTGCCAGCACCACTGCCCCGTCGCCCATGTCGCGGAGAAGTTCCCGCAGCTCTGCGAGGCGGAGACCGAGTTCTTCTCCCAGCTGCTCGGAACGCATGTCCAGCGGCTGGCGACCATCGCGCACGGCGACGGCGTCTGCACGACGTTCATCCCCAGGATTTCCACAGCCACCCACAACGCATCCGCAAGCACGGCCGGGAGGAACCCCGCATGACTCTCCCCACGGAGACTGCCCACCCCGAACTTGAGGGCCTGGGTAAGTACGAATACGGCTGGGCCGACTCCGACACCGCCGGCGCCTCTGCCAAGCGCGGCATCAACGAGGACGTCGTCCGGGACATCTCCGAGAAGAAGTCCGAGCCGGAGTGGATGACGAAGCTCCGTCTCAAGGGCCTCAGGCTCTTCGAGAAGAAGCCCATGCCGAACTGGGGCTCGGACCTGTCGGGGATCGACTTCGACAACATCAAGTACTTCGTGCGCTCCACCGAGAAGCAGGCGGAGTCCTGGGAGGACCTCCCCGAGGACATCAAGAACACGTACGACAAGCTCGGCATCCCCGAGGCGGAGAAGCAGCGCCTCGTGGCCGGTGTCGCGGCCCAGTACGAGTCCGAGGTCGTCTACCACCAGATCCGCGAGGACCTGGAGGAGCAGGGCGTCATCTTCCTCGACACCGACACCGCGCTGAAGCAGCACCCGGAGCTCTTCAAGGAGTACTTCGGCACGGTCATCCCGGTCGGCGACAACAAGTTCGCGTCGCTGAACACCGCGGTGTGGTCCGGCGGCTCCTTCATCTACGTGCCGAAGGGCGTGCACGTCGAGATCCCGCTCCAGGCCTACTTCCGCATCAACACGGAGAACATGGGCCAGTTCGAGCGGACCCTGATCATCGTCGACGAGGGCGCCTACGTGCACTACGTCGAGGGCTGCACGGCGCCGATCTACAAGTCGGACTCGCTGCACAGCGCCGTGGTCGAGATCATCGTCAAGAAGAACGCCCGCTGCCGCTACACGACCATCCAGAACTGGTCGAACAACGTCTACAACCTGGTCACCAAGCGCGCCGTGGCGTACGAGGGCGCGACCATGGAGTGGATCGACGGCAACATCGGCTCCAAGGTGACGATGAAGTACCCGGCCGTCTACCTGATGGGCGAGCACGCCAAGGGCGAGACTCTCTCCATCGCCTTCGCGGGCGAGGGCCAGCACCAGGACGCCGGCTCCAAGATGGTCCACATGGCGCCGAACACCTCCTCCAACATCGTCTCCAAGTCGGTGGCGCGCGGTGGCGGCCGTACGTCCTACCGCGGTCTGGTCGAGATCGGCGAGGGCGCGCACGGCTCGAAGTCCAACGTGCTGTGCGACGCGCTGCTCGTCGACACCATCTCCCGCTCCGACACGTACCCCTACGTGGACGTCCGCGAGGACGACGTGTCCATGGGCCACGAGGCCACCGTCTCCAAGGTCAGCGACGATCAGCTCTTCTACCTGATGAGCCGTGGCATGACCGAGTTCGAGGCGATGGCGATGATCGTGCGCGGCTTCGTCGAGCCCATCGCGAAGGAGCTGCCCATGGAGTACGCCCTGGAGCTCAACCGGCTGATCGAGCTGCAGATGGAAGGCGCGGTCGGCTAGGACCCGCCCCCGAAGCAGTCGCCAGATTTCTTGACGTAGGAAGAGAGCAGACCGACAGCCATGGCTGAGGCTCAGAACATCCCGGTGGGGTCCACCACCGCCGGACAGATCGCGGTGGCCGCCGAGTCGACCGTCGCCACGCGCATGAGCGCGCCCCCGTCCTTCGACGTCGCGGACTTCCCGGTCCCGCACGGCCGCGAGGAGGAGTGGCGGTTCACGCCGCTGGAGCGGCTGCGCGGCCTGCACGACGGCACCGCCGTCGCCACCGGCGAGGGCGTCAAGGTCGCCGTCGAGGCCCCCGAGGGCGTCGTCGTCGAACTCGTCGGTCGCGACGACGCGCGCCTCGGCCGGGCCGGCGCCCCGGTGGACCGGATCGCCGCCCAGGCCTACTCCGCGTTCGAGAAGGCCGGCGTGGTCACCGTCCCCAAGGAGACGGTGCTCACCGAGCCGATCCGCATCACGGTGCACGGCGAGGGCGGGGTGTCCTACGGCCACCAGGTCGTCGAGCTGGGCGCCTTCGCCGAGGCCGTCGTCGTCATCGACCACACCGGTGACGCCGTGCTCGCCGCCAACGTCGACTACGTCCTCGGGGACGGCGCGAAGCTGACCGTCGTCTCCGTCCAGGACTGGGACGACAAGGCCGTGCACGTGGCCCAGCACAACGCCCTCGTCGGCCGGGACGCGAGCTTCAAGTCGGTCGTGGTGACGTTCGGCGGCGACCTCGTGCGCCTGCACCCGCGCGTGGCGTACGCCGGCCCCGGCGCCGAGGCCGAGCTGTTCGGTCTGTACTTCACGGACGCCGGTCAGCACCAGGAGCACCGCCTGCTGGTCGACCACAACGTCCCGCACTGCAAGTCCAACGTCGTCTACAAGGGCGCCCTGCAGGGCGAGGCCGCCCACGCCGTCTGGATCGGCGACGTGCTCATCCAGGCCGAGGCCGAGGGCACCGACACCTACGAGATGAACCGCAACCTCGTCCTCACCGACGGCGCGCGGGTCGACTCGGTGCCGAACCTGGAGATCGAGACGGGCGAGATCGTCGGGGCCGGTCACGCCTCGGCCACCGGCCGCTTCGACGACGAGCAGCTCTTCTACCTGATGGCCCGCGGCATCCCGGCCGACGAGGCCCGTCGCCTGGTGGTCCGCGGCTTCTTCGCCGAGCTGGTCCAGCAGATCGGCGTCGACGACATCGAGGAGCGCCTCCTCGCCAGGATCGAGACCGAACTGAAGGCCACCGTCTGATGGCCGACGACCGTGCCCGATTCGTTCGGGCCTGCGCGCTGAGCGAGCTGGAGGAGGACACCCCGAAACGGGTGGAACTCGACGGCACGCCGGTCTCGGTCGTCCGGACCGTGGGCGAGGTGTTCGCCATCCACGACATCTGCTCGCACGCGAACGTCTCGCTCTCGGAGGGCGAGGTGGAGGACTGCCAGATCGAGTGCTGGCTGCACGGCTCCTCGTTCGACCTGCGCACCGGCAAGCCGTCCGGCCTTCCCGCGACGCGCCCCGTCCCCGTATACCCCGTAAAGATCGAAGGGGACGACGTGCTCGTCTCCCTTTCCCAGGAGTCCTGAGGCACCCATGGCAACGCTTGAAATCCGAGACCTGCACGTCACCGTCGAGGCCGACAACGCCACGAAGGAGATCCTCAAGGGCGTCGACCTCACCGTGAAGCAGGGCGAGACGCACGCCATCATGGGCCCCAACGGCTCCGGCAAGTCGACGCTCGCCTACTCGCTCGCGGGTCACCCGAAGTACACGGTCACCGGCGGCACCGTCACCCTCGACGGCGAGGACGTCCTGGAGATGTCCGTCGACGAGCGCGCCCGCGCCGGCCTGTTCCTCGCGATGCAGTACCCGGTCGAGGTCCCCGGCGTCTCCGTGTCGAACTTCCTGCGCACCTCCGCCACCGCCGTCCGCGGCGAGGCCCCCAAGCTGCGCACCTGGGTCAAGGAGGTCAAGGAGGCCATGGAGCGCCTCAACATGGACACCTCCTTCGCCGAGCGCAACGTCAACGAGGGCTTCTCCGGCGGTGAGAAGAAGCGCCACGAGATCCTCCAGCTGGAGCTGCTGCGGCCGAAGGTCGCGATCCTCGACGAGACCGACTCCGGCCTCGACGTCGACGCCCTGCGCATCGTCTCCGAGGGCGTCAACCGCGTCCGCGAGACCGGCGAGGTCGGCACCCTGCTGATCACGCACTACACGCGCATCCTGCGCTACATCAAGCCCGACTTCGTCCACGTCTTCTCGGGCGGCCGCATCGTCGAGTCCGGCGGCGCCGAGCTCGCCGACAAGCTGGAGAACGAGGGTTACGAGGCATACACGAAGGGTGGCGTATCCGCGTGACACAGCTGCCGGGCCTCCTCGACGTCGAGGCGATCCGCAAGGACTTCCCCATCCTGGACCGTCAGGTCCACGACGGCAGGAAGCTCGTGTACCTGGACAACGCGGCGACGTCGCAGAAGCCGCGCCAGGTGCTGGACGCCCTCAACGAGTACTACGAGCGCTACAACGCCAACGTCCACCGCGGTGTGCATGTGCTCGCCGAGGAGGCCACGGCGCTGTACGAGGGTGCGCGCGACAAGGTCGCCGCGTTCGTCAACGCGCCCAGCCGCGACGAGGTGATCTTCACCAAGAACGCCTCCGAGTCGCTCAACCTCGTGGCGAACATGCTCGGCTGGGCCGACGAGCCCTACCGGGTCGACCACGAGACCGAGATCGTCATCACGGAGATGGAGCACCACTCCAACATCGTGCCGTGGCAGCTGCTGGCGCAGCGCACGGGCGCGAAGCTGAAGTGGTTCGGCCTCACCGACGACGGCCGGCTCGACCTGTCGAACATCGACGAGATCATCACGGAGAAGACGAAGATCGTCTCCTTCGTGCTGGTGTCGAACATCCTCGGCACCCTGAACCCGGTCGAGGCGATAGTGCGCCGCGCGCAGGAGGTCGGGGCGCTCGTGTGCATCGACGCCTCGCAGGCCGCACCGCACATGCCGCTGGACGTGCAGGCCCTGCAGGCCGACTTCGTGGCCTTCACCGGCCACAAGATGTGCGGCCCGACCGGCATCGGCGTCCTGTGGGGCCGCCAGGAGCTGCTGGAGGACCTGCCCCCGTTCCTCGGCGGCGGCGAGATGATCGAGACCGTGTCGATGCACTCCTCGACCTACGCTCCGGCCCCGCACAAGTTCGAGGCGGGCACCCCGCCGATCGCCCAGGCCGTCGGCCTCGGCGCGGCGATCGACTACCTGTCCTCGATCGGGATGGACAAGATCCTCGCCCACGAGCACGCGCTCACCGAGTACGCGGTGAAGAAGCTCGGCGACGTCCCCGACCTGCGCATCATCGGCCCTTCCACGGCCGAGGACCGGGGCGCGGCGATCTCCTTCACGCTCGGCGACATCCACCCGCACGACGTGGGCCAGGTGCTGGACGAGGAGGGCATCGCGGTCCGGGTGGGCCACCACTGCGCCCGCCCCGTCTGCCTGCGCTACGGAATTCCCGCGACCACGCGAGCGTCGTTCTATCTGTACTCCACGCCGGCCGAGATCGATGCTCTGGTCGACGGTCTGGAGCACGTACGGAACTTCTTCGGCTGAGGGGTTGGCGAGCGAGCGGATGAAGCTGGACTCGATGTACCAGGAAGTCATCCTGGACCACTACAAGCACCCGCACGGGCGTGGTCTGCGCGATGGCGACGCCGAGGTGCACCACGTCAATCCGACGTGCGGCGACGAGATCACCCTGAGGGTGAAGTACGACGGCACGAAGATCGAGGACGTCAGTTACGAGGGCCAGGGCTGTTCCATCAGCCAGGCCAGCGCCTCCGTCCTGAACGACCTGCTGGTCGGCAAGGACCTGGCGGACGCGCAGAAGATCCAGGAGACCTTCCTGGAGCTGATGCAGTCCAAGGGGAAGATCGAGCCCGACGACGCGATGGAGGAGGTGCTGGAGGACGCGGTCGCGTTCGCCGGCGTCTCCAAGTACCCCGCCCGGGTCAAGTGCGCCCTCCTCAGCTGGATGGCGTGGAAGGACGCGACGGCCCAGGCCCTGGGCGGAGCCGACGCCGAAAGGAACACGGCATGAGCGAGACCCTTGAGATGAAGCCCGCCTCGGAGGAGGAAGTCCGCGAGGCGTTGTACGACGTCGTCGACCCCGAGCTGGGCATCGACGTGGTCAACCTCGGCCTGATCTACGGCATTCACATCGACGACGCGAACATCGCGACGATCGACATGACCCTGACGTCGGCGGCGTGTCCGCTGACCGACGTCATCGAGGACCAGGCGAAGTCCGCCACGGACGGCCTGGTCAACGAGCTGCGCATCAACTGGGTCTGGATGCCGCCGTGGGGCCCGGACAAGATCACGGACGACGGCCGCGATCAGCTGCGCGCACTCGGCTTCAACGTCTGACGGACGTCCGACGACCTGACAGGTGTGGCCCCCCGGCGGAACTGCCGGGGGGCCACACCTGTCTTCGGATCAAGCTGTCTGCGGGTCGAGCTGTGTGCGGGGCAACCTGTCTGCGGGTCGCGCTGTCTGCGGGGCCGGCCGCCCTCAGCCGAGGCCGTCGACCACGCGGAACATGAAGTCCTGGCGGTTGGTCGTGTTGTAGCCGTACGGATCCAGGCGCAGCTGGAAGTTCCTGTGCCGCAGCGCGTAGTTGGGGTAGTTCACCGACTGCAGCACCACCGCGCCCTCGTACCCCGAGTATCCGGCGCAGAAGGTGGCGTCCTGCTGGAACAGGCTGGAGCCGTCGTTGCGTTCGGCGCGCAGCACGAAGTCGCGGTGGCGCAGATAGGCGCCGTCGGCCGTCCGGAACGAGTAACAGGAGCCGTTGGCCAGGCCCTTGACCACCTCGAAGGTGGAGTCGGCGCGGGACTCCGAGCCGCGCGGCGCGTCGAGCTTCACCAGACCGTCGCTCACATGCCAGTAGCGGTCGGGGTAGTTGACCGCCTCGACCGACTTCCAGTACGCGGCCGGCTGGGGGTCGGCCGGCTTTCGCGACGGCTTCGGGGCCGGGCCGGTCGACGCGCCCGGTGACGAACTGCCCTGCGGCCGGGGCGAGGACGAGGGCGACGACGACGGCGAGGCGGACGGGGAGCCGCTCCCTTGGCCCGTGGGCGTCGACGACGTGCTCGCGGAGGGCGTGGCGAAGGAGATCAGACCGCCGCCCTCCGTCTCGTCGTCCGCCAGCGTCTGTCCCTGACGAGCGTCCGACTTCTCCTCGACGGGCCGGTCGTTCAGGGCGATGGTGGTCACGCAGGCCACGATGGTGGCCACGGCGAGACCGCCGGCCAACCACAGGCGTCGTGTTCCGGGGGCCCGGGAGCTGTCCGGGGCCCAGCCGTTCTCCCAGGGCTCTTCCTGGGGCGGCCGGGACTTGTTTATTGGCATGCGCTGGTCCTCCAGCGGCGCCCCTGGCGGCGGCCGCGGCTGCGATGGCCCGGTGAGTGAACGGTGAAACAGTAGTGGAACCTGTGGCTCACGTTCATCCGTTTGAGCGAGCGCTTTCCATAACGCTTTTGAATCCCCCCTCGTTGTGTACGGGTGTACGCATCGCTGTGTACGCTCGTACGCATGGGATATCTGACGCTCGCCGGCGCCATCGCCGCCGAGGTGGCCGCGACCACGGTCATGAAGTACAGCGACGGCTTCAGCAGGCTCTGGCCCTCGCTGCTGACGGCCGTCGGCTACGTCGTCTCCTTCCTTCTCCTGGCCCGGACGCTGAAGACCGTCGGCATCGGCACCGCGTACGCCATCTGGTCCGGGACCGGCACCGCGGCCATCGCCTTCATAGGACTGGCCCTGTTCGGGGAGTCCCTGACCCTCACCAAGGCCGCCGGCATCCTGCTGATCGTCGCAGGGGTGGTCGTGCTGAACCTGGGAGGTGCGCACTGATGCCCCGTCGTCACGACCCCGAACGGCGCCGGCGGATCATCGACGCGGCGATCCGCGTCGTCGGGAACAAGGGCCTGGCCGGGCTGAGTCATCGCACGGTCGCCGCCGAGGCGGACGTGCCGCTCGGCTCGACCACGTACCACTTCGCCACGCTCGACGAGCTGATGACCGCCGCCCTGCGGCAGGCCAACGAAGGCTTCGCCAAGGTGATCGCCGCGCGCGGCGGACTGGCCGACACGGACGCCGACCTGCCCGCCGAACTGGCCGGACTGCTCGGCGAGTGGCTCGCCGGCGACCGCACCGGGGTCGAGCTGGAGTACGAGCTCTACCTGGCGGCCCTGCGCCGCCCGGCCCTGCGTCCCGTCGCCGCCGAGTGGGCCGAGGACGTCGCCGCCCTCCTCGCCCGCCGCACGGACCCGCTCACCGCACGCGCCCTGGTGGCGCTGATGGACGGCATCTGCCTGCAGGTCCTGCTGACGGGAGCGCCCTACGACGAGGAGTACGCCCGGGAGGCGCTGTCCCGGCTCATGCCCCGGCCCCGCCCGGACACCGACGTCCCGCCCGCCCGGCGAGCCGCGCTCCCGGGCGGGCTGCGGCGGCGCGGGCGGCGCGGGC
>NZ_JAHHIU010000197.1 GCF_024539815.1 Streptomyces hayashii | reverse complement strand
ACGCACTCAGGTCCCGGCCGTCCCGGCCGTCGCGAAGGCCCGCCGAGCCGCTCCGAAGCCTCGCCGGCCCCACCCCGCGCCTGCTCCGAAGCCCCGCCGGTCCGGCCCTGGGCCTCGCCCCACGCCCAGCCGCGCGGTCCAGCCCCGGGCCTGCCCGCCCGCCCGCGCCGGACGTCCCAGCAGGCCGCACGCCTTTCCGCCGCTTGTCGCGACACCCGCGAACGTCCCTAACGTCCAGAACCCGCGCGTCCCACCGCGCCGGTCCTCACGCGTCGTTGTCCCCCTCCGGCCCCACCCTCGTCCCGGCCGCTTTCGGCCTCACCCTCGTCCCGGCCGCTTTCGGCTCCCCGTGGCCCGCGGTCCGGCCCGGTGTCCGGGGCGGGTGGGGCGAGTGGGTGAGGGGCGATGGGCCGAAGCGGTGAGAGTGCGTGACGTACTCCACTCCGTCCCGCTCGCCACGCCCCGCACCCGCCCCCGTACGCCCGGCGACCGGGGGCTCAGCCACCCTCCGTGTCTCTTTGCAAGCATGCGGATACTGTTCAACCTCTTGACGGGAGGCGACCCGAACAGCTCAGCTTAGAGTTCACTAGTTGGACATAGACGGGGCCTCATAGAAGCGGTCCCGCGCGCAGGAGGTCGTCGTGGAGACTCCGGGGTCGCAGTCGTCGCTGCACCGAGCCAACCTGGAGCGAGTCGTACGCGCCGTGCGCCTGGCCGGGTCCCTCACACAGGCGGAGATCGCCCGGACGACCGGTCTGTCGGCCGCGACCGTCTCCAACATCGTGCGTGAGCTCAAGGACGGCGGCACCGTCGAGGTGACGCCCACCTCGGCCGGCGGACGCAGGGCCCGCAGCGTCAGCCTGAGCGGTGATGCGGGCATCGTCATCGGGGTCGATTTCGGCCATACGCATCTGCGTGTCGCCGTGGGCAACCTGGCTCATCAGGTGCTCGCCGAGGAGTCCGAGCCCTTGGACGTGGACGCCTCGTCCACTCAGGGCTTCGACCGGGCGGAACAGCTGGTCAGCAGGCTGATCGAGGCCACCGGGGTGGATCGTACGAAGGTCGCCGGGGTAGGGCTCGGCGTGCCTGGGCCGATCGACGTGGAGTCCGGCACGCTCGGCTCCTCCGCGATCCTGCCCGGCTGGATCGGCACCCGCCCAGCCGAGGAGATGAAGGGCCGGCTCGGCGTCACCGTGCACGTGGACAACGACGCCAACCTCGGCGCCCTCGGCGAGATGGTCTGGGGCAGCGGCAGAGGCGTCCGTGATCTTGCGTACATCAAGGTCGCGAGCGGCGTGGGCGCCGGTCTGGTCATCGACGGGAAGATCTACCGCGGGCCCGGTGGCACTGCGGGAGAAATCGGACATATTACACTCGATGAGTCCGGCCCCGTCTGCCGCTGTGGAAACCGGGGCTGCCTGGAGACCTTCGCGGCCGCGCGCTACGTGCTGCCGCTCCTCCAGTCCAGCCACGGCACGGATCTGACGATGGAAGGCGTCGTGCGGCTGGCCAGGGACGGAGACCCGGGCTGTCGTCGGGTGATCGCCGACGTCGGTCGACACATCGGCAGTGGAGTCGCCAATCTCTGCAACCTGCTGAACCCGAGCCGGGTGGTCCTCGGCGGCGATCTCGCCGAGGCCGGTGAGCTGGTGCTCGGGCCGATAAGGGAGTCCGTCGGCCGCTATGCGATCCCGAGTGCGGCGCGTCAACTCTCCGTTCTCCCAGGGGCACTTGGGGGCCGTGCCGAAGTGCTCGGAGCACTCGCCCTCGCACTCAGCGAGATGGGTGATTCGACCCTTTTGGACGGCACGCTGAACGCCGCCACGCCTGCCTTCACTTAGAGAACGAATGACGCCGTTGCCATCTCGTTAAGTATTTACTTCTTGACGTCGCACGTGTGGCCGAGTTGACTTCCAGCCACCTCGGCCGCAGCGTTGCGGCCCTGTCAGGGAGGCACACCCCAAATGAACGCAACGATGCGTAGAGTCGTGATCGGCGCCACCGCCGTCTCCATGGCACTGTCGATTGCCGCGTGCGGCAAGGCAGGCGACAAGGGCAGCGACTCCGGCAGCAGCAGCTCGGGCGACAAGTCCATCGGTCTGCTGCTCCCCGACAGCGTCACCGCGCGGTACGAGAAGTTCGACAAGCCGTACTTCGACGCCAAGGTCAAGGCGCTCTGCTCCGACTGCAAGCTGGAGTACGCGAACGCCGCGGCCGACCCGGCCAAGCAGGCCCAGCAGGTCAGCAACATGGTCACCAAGGGCGTGAAGGTCATCGTGATCTCCGCCCAGGACTCGGCCGCGATCAAGTCCTCGATCAAGTCCGCCGTGGACAAGGGCGTCAAGGTCGTCGCGTACGACCGTCTCGCCCAGGGCCCGGTCAGCGCCTACGTCTCCTTCGACAACGTCAAGGTCGGCGAGCTCCAGGGCCAGGCCCTGCTCGACGCCCTCGGCGCCAAGGCCACCCCCGCGTCGAAGGTCGTCATGATCAACGGTGACGACGCCGACCCCAACGCCGCCCAGTTCAAGGAGGGCGCGCACAAGATCCTCGACGGCAAGGTCAACATCGCCTACGAGCAGTCCGGCCTGTGGAAGGACACCGTCGCCGCGCAGAAGATGTCCGCGGCCATCACCCAGCTGGGCGCCAAGAACATCGCGGGCGTCTACGCCGCCAACGACGGCATGGCCGGCGGCATCGCCAACACCCTCAAGGGTGCGAAGATCAGCAACATCCCGCTGACCGGTCAGGACGCGGAGCTCGCGGCCATCCAGCGGATCGTCGCCGGCACCCAGTCCGCCACGGTCTACAAGGCCTACAAGCCCGAGGCCGAGACCGCCGCGCAGCTCGCCGTCAACCTGCTGGAGGGCAAGGACATCAAGTCCCTGGCCACCGCCACGCTGACCAGCGGCTCCGGTGACAAGGTGCCCTCGCAGCTGCTGACCCCGGTGTCGGTCACCAAGGCCAACATCAAGGACACGGTCATCAAGGACGGGCTGTACACCGTCGCCGACATCTGCACCCCGCAGTACGCGGCCGCCTGCAAGGCCGCCGGCCTCCAGTAGCGGCCCCCGTCCCGGGGAAGCGCCCGAACCGGCCGTCAGCCGCCCTCGATCCGCTCCCCGGGACCCGTCGACCGCCCCGCGGTCCCGCGAGACCTGTCCGACGCCCGCCCCACCTTCACACCCCGCTGCCGGGGCGGGCGTCGGACGGAACCGTTGCCAAGAGCAGCGGATTCGCGCATGTTCATCTTGTAAACCACGTGCGTCGACGCCGCGTCACCCGCGCGTCGCGCACATCCCTCCGCGCCTGTTCTTTGCGCGCGGCATCCCCGCCGGTCAGGCGGCGAAGGAGATGGTTCACGTGTCCGCTACGCCCGTGCTGGCGTTGCGCGGAGTCTCCAAGCGATTCGGTGCGGTGCAGGCACTCACCGACGTCGAGCTGGAGGTTCACGCCGGAGAAGTGGTCGCCCTGGTGGGCGACAACGGCGCAGGAAAGTCCACCCTGGTCAAGACGATCGCGGGTGTCCATCCCATCGATGAGGGCGTCATCGAGTGGGAGGGCAGGCCCGTCAGCATCACCAAGCCGCACGACGCCCAGGGACTCGGCGTCGCGACCGTCTACCAGGACCTCGCCCTGTGCGACAACCTCGACGTGGTCGGCAACCTCTACCTCGGACGTGAGCTGCTGCACCGCGGCGTCATCGACGAGGTGACGATGGAGAAGAACGCGCGGGAACTGCTGTCCACGCTCTCCATCCGCATCCCGAGCGTGCGCATCCCGATCGCGAGCCTCTCCGGCGGCCAGCGTCAGGTGGTCGCCATCGCCCGCGCGCTGATCGGCGACCCGAAGGTCGTCATCCTCGACGAGCCCACGGCCGCCCTCGGCGTGGAGCAGACCGCGCAGGTCCTCGACCTGGTCGAGCGGCTGCGCGAGCGCGACCTCGGCGTCATCCTCATCAGCCACAACATGGCCGACGTCAAGGCGGTCGCCGACACCGTCGCCGTCCTGCGTCTGGGCAAGAACAACGGCTCCTTCCCCGTGAAGGACACCAGCCACGAAGAGATCATCGCCGCGATCACGGGTGCCACGGACAACGCCGTGACCCGTCGTGCGGGGCGTCGCACCGCGGAGGCGGCAAAGTGAGCGACACGTCGAAGCCCGTCAAGAGCGACTCCTCGGAGCCCGTGAAGGGCACGAGGACCGAGAAGGCCGCGACGGCGACCGAGGTCGGCGCGACCGAGGGCGTGGTCGACGGCCAGGAGACCGTGGCCCCCGCCGACGACCCGACGGCCGCGCCGGTCACCGTCGTCGACCCCCGGCTGCTGATTCGCGAGGAGGGCCTCAAGGGCTACCTCACCGAGTTCAAGCGCAAGGTCAAGGGCGGTGAGCTCGGCCAGATCCCGGTCGTCCTCGGCCTGATCGTCATCTGGACGATCTTCCAGCTGCAGAACGACCGCTTCCTGAGCGCCGCCAACCTCTCCAACATCAGCTACTTCCTGTCGGCCACCGGCATGCTCGCCATCGGCCTGGTGTTCGTGCTGCTGCTCGGCGAGATCGACCTGTCGGTCGGTTCCGTGAGCGGTCTGGCGTCCGCGCTGTTCGCCGTCTTCGTGACGGACCACGGCGTGAACCCATGGGTGTCGCTGGTCCTGGCGGTTCTCACCGGCGTCGCCGTCGGCGCCTTGCAGGGATGGTTCTTCGCCAGGATCGGCGTACCGGCGTTCGTGGTGACCCTGGCCGGCTTCCTCGGCTGGAACGGTCTGATGCTGTGGCTGCTGGGCTCCAGCGGCACGATCAACCTGCCGTCGGACTCCGGCCCGATCCACCTGCTCGGCCAGAACTCGTTCTTCATGGACCAGGCCATCATCGGCGCCTACATCCTGGCCGGTCTCGCCGTCGTGCTCTCCGCGGTCGGCAACTTCGGCGAGCAGCGACGCCGCCGGACCGCCGGCGTGCCGTTCCGCGCGACCAGCGAGATCCTGCTGCGCGTGGGCCTGCTCGCGCTCGCCGCGTTCGTCTCGGCCGCCGTGCTGAACAACGCCTCCGGTGTCTCCAACGCGCTGGTGATCTTCCTGGCGGCGCTGGTGATCGTGGACTTCGTGCTGCGTCGCACCACGTACGGCCGCAAGGTCTTCGCGGTCGGCGGCGGCATCGAGGCCGCCCGCCGCGCCGGCATCAACGTCCCGCTGGTCCGGATCACCGTGTTCGCCATCTCCGGCGGATTCGCCGCGGTCGGCGGCATGTTCTTCGCCGGTCAGACCGCGGGCGCGTCGCTGAGCGCCGGAGGCGGCAACACCCTGATGCTCGCCATCGCGGCGGCCGTCATCGGCGGCACCAGCCTCTTCGGCGGCCGCGGCACCGTCTGGTCCGCGCTCCTGGGCATGCTGGTCATCCAGTCCATCCAGACCGGTCTCGACCTGCTGAACATGAACACCTCGATCCAGTACATGATCACCGGTGGTGTTCTGCTCGGCGCCGTCGTCATCGACTCGGTGTCCCGCAAGAGCCAGAAGGCCGCAGGCCGCGGCTAGGCCGTGTCCGCGGAGTAGGGCTTTCCCGCACGACCCCTGTGCCCGGCATCCCGGTGGATGCCGGGCACAGTCGTGCCTATCGCCGGCCACAATCGTGCTTCCGCCCCGGCGTAGTCGTGCCCGTGGCCGGCCACAGTCGTGCTTCCGGCCGGACGCAGTCGTGCCCGTGGCCGGCGATAGTCGTGTCACGGCCGGGCTCCCTCGTGTCATGACAGGGCGCCGTCGTGTCATGACAGGGGCCGATCCTGGGTACGGCCGTTCGCGTGACGTATGACGCACGGGCCGGACACCGGCCGCCCGGGCGGAACATTAGACTCGACAAGCCCGGCAACAGCTCGATCAGCTTTTACTGCAAGGAGGCACGGGTGCCGCTGCTGACCCGCATCAGGGGACCGCGCGATCTGGACCGGCTCAGCCTGGAGGAGCTGGACCAGCTGGCAGGGGAGATCCGGACCTTCCTCGTCGACGCCGTCTCCAAGACCGGCGGCCACCTCGGCCCCAACCTCGGCGTGGTCGAGCTCACCATCGCCCTGCACCGGGTCTTCGAGTCGCCCAAGGACAAGGTGCTCTGGGACACCGGCCACCAGTCCTATGTGCACAAGCTGCTCACGGGCCGCCAGGACTTCTCCCGGCTGAAGATGAAGGGCGGCCTGTCCGGCTACCCCTCGCAGGCGGAGTCCGAGCACGACGTCATCGAGAACAGCCACGCCTCCACGGTGCTCGGCTGGGCCGACGGCCTCGCCAAGGCCAACCAGATCCTCGACCGCGACGACCACGTGGTCGCCGTCATCGGCGACGGGGCGCTCACCGGCGGCATGGCCTGGGAGGCGCTGAACAACATCGCCGACGGCGACCGCCCGCTGGTCATCGTCGTCAACGACAACGAGCGCTCCTACGCGCCCACCATCGGCGGCCTCGCCAACCACCTGGCCACCCTGCGCACCACGGACGGCTACGAGCGCTTCCTCGCCCGCGGCAAGGACCTCCTGGAGCGCACCCCGGTCGTCGGCAAGCCCCTCTACGAGACCCTGCACGGCGCCAAGAAGGGCCTGAAGGACTTCATCGCCCCCCAGGGCATGTTCGAGGACCTCGGCCTGAAGTACGTCGGCCCCATCGACGGCCACGACATCGAGGCCCTGGAGTCCGCCCTGGCGCGCGCCAAGCGATTCGGCGGCCCGGTCATCGTGCACTGCCTCACCGAGAAGGGCCGCGGCTACCAGCCCGCCCTCCAGGACGAGGCCGACCGCTTCCACGCCGTCGGCAAGATCCACCCCGACACCGGTCTGCCGATCGCCACCTCCGGCGCCGACTGGACGTCCGTCTTCGGCGAGGAGATGGTCGCGCTCGGCAAGGAGCGCGAGGACATCGTCGCGATCACCGCCGCCATGCTGCAGCCGGTCGGCCTCGACAAGTTCGCCAAGGCGTTCCCGGACCGGGTCTACGACGTCGGCATCGCCGAGCAGCACGCCGCCGTCTCCGCCGCGGGCCTGGCCGCGGGCGGGGTGCACCCGGTGTTCGCCGTGTACGCCACCTTCCTCAACCGCGCCTTCGACCAGGTCCTGATGGACGTCGCCCTGCACAAGTGCGGTGTGACCTTCGTCCTGGACCGGGCCGGTGTCACCGGCACCGACGGCGCCTCCCACAACGGCATGTGGGACATGTCGATCCTGCAGGTCGTCCCCGGTCTGAGGCTGGCCGCCCCGCGCGACGCCGACCAGGTCCGCGCCCAGCTGCGCGAGGCCGTCCAGGTCCAGGACGCCCCGACCGTCGTCCGGTTCTCCAAGGGCGCCGTCGGACCCGCAGTGCCCGCCGTGGGACGCGTCGGCGGCATGGACGTGCTGCGCGACAGCGGCACCGACACCCCCGACGTGCTCCTGGTCTCCGTGGGCGCCCTCGCCCCCATGTGCCTGGAGATCGCGACCCTCCTCGACCGCCAGGGCATCACCACCACGGTCGTCGACCCGCGTTGGGTCAAGCCCGTCGACGAGGCCATGGCCCCCCTGGCGGAGCGCCACCGGGTGGTCGTCACCGTCGAGGACAACTCGCGCGTGGGAGGCGTCGGCTCGACGATCGCCCAGGCCCTGCGCGACGCCGGAGTCGACGTCCCGCTGCGCGACTTCGGCATCCCGCCGCGCTTCCTCGACCACGCCTCCCGCGCCGAGGTGATGGCCGAGATCGGGCTCACCGCCCCCGACATCGCCCGCCAGGTCACCGGCCTCGTCTCCAAGCTCGACGGCCGCTACGGCAGCGCGGCCTCCGACGTCGACTCCGTGGAGAGCGCCCGCGACTGACCGCGTCGCAGACCGGCCGACACGCCCGGATGGACCGGTCCCACCACTGTGAAGAGTGGTGGGACCGGTCCATTCGCGTTAACCGGCCCGCGGCGGGGCATACGGTCTACGCCCCCTCTCGATCATGTCGAGGACGACACAGCGTGGGAGGTACCCCGTGAGCAGCACCCTCTTCCGGACGAAGAAGGTCGAGCAGTCCATCCTCGATACCGAGGAGCCAGAGCACGCGCTCAAGAAGTCGCTGTCCGCGCTCGATCTGACCGTCTTCGGCGTCGGCGTCATCATCGGCACCGGCATCTTCGTCCTCACCGGCACGGTCGCCAAGAACAACGCCGGTCCCGCCGTCGCCCTGGCCTTCGTGGTGGCCGGGGTCGTCTGCGCGCTCGCCGCGCTCTGCTACGCCGAGTTCGCCTCCACCGTCCCGGTGGCCGGCTCCGCGTACACCTTCTCGTACGCCTCCATCGGGGAACTGCCCGCCTGGGCCATCGGCTGGGACCTGGTCCTGGAGTTCGCGCTCGGCACGGCGGTGGTGGCCGTCGGCTGGTCCGGGTACATCGCCTCGCTGCTGGACAACGCGGGCTGGCATCTGCCGGCGGCGCTCAGCGGCCGGGAGAACGCCCACGGCTTCGGCTTCGACATCCTCGCCGCCGCGCTCGTCCTGGTGCTGACGGCCGTCCTGGTGGTCGGCACGAAGCTCTCCGCGCGCGTCACCTCCGTCGTGGTCGCCATCAAGGTGACCGTCGTCCTGACCGTCATCGTCGCGGGCGCCTTCCTGATCCACGGCGAGAACTACGACCCGTTCATCCCGAAGGCGCAGCCCGTCGAGGCCGGCGGCGGCCTCAAGGCCCCGATGATCCAGCTGATGTTCGGCTGGGCGCCGTCCAACTTCGGCGTCATGGGCATCTTCACCGCCGCCTCCGTGGTCTTCTTCGCCTTCATCGGCTTCG
Source organism: Streptomyces hayashii (assembly GCF_024539815.1). Taxonomy (GTDB): domain Bacteria; phylum Actinomycetota; class Actinomycetes; order Streptomycetales; family Streptomycetaceae; genus Streptomyces; species Streptomyces hayashii. The sequence goes on along the minus strand of NZ_JAHHIU010000197.1, from coordinate 14,556 downwards.
ACGTCGTCGCCACCGCCGCCGAGGAGACCAGGAACCCCCAGCGCGACATGCCCCGCGGCATCATCGGTTCGCTCATCATCTGCACGGTCCTCTACGTCGCCGTGTCGATCGTCGTCACCGGGATGGAGCACTACACCAAGCTGTCCGTCAGCGCCCCGCTCGCCGACGCCTTCAAGGCCACCGGGCACCCCTGGTTCGCGGGCTTCATCAGCTTCGGCGCCGCCGTCGGCCTGACCACGGTCTGCATGATCCTGCTCCTGGGACAGACCCGGGTCTTCTTCGCCATGAGCCGCGACGGACTGCTGCCGCGCTTCTTCTCCCACGTCCACCCGCGGTTCAGGACCCCGCACCGGCCGACCATCCTGCTCGGCGTGCTCATCGCGATCCTGGCCGGCTTCACCAGCCTGAGCGAGCTCGCCGAGCTGGTGAACATCGGCACCCTGTTCGCGTTCATCGTCGTCGCGATCGGAGTGATCATCCTGCGCAGGTCTCGCCCCGACCTGCCCCGGGCCTTCCGCACCCCGTGGGTGCCGGCCCTGCCGATCGTGTCGGTGTGCGCCTCGCTGTGGCTGATGCTCAATCTGCCCGCCGAGACCTGGCTGCGGTTCGGCATCTGGATGGTCGTCGGATTCGCCGTGTACTTCCTCTACGGCCGCTCCCACAGCCGTCTCGCACGCCCTGAGGAGGCCGCCGCAGGGCCCGCCGGCTCCACGGGCCCCACCACGGGCCCCACCACGGGCCCCACCCGCGACGACACCGTCTGACGGCCCCACAGCCCCACAGCCGCCTTCACGGCCCCTCCGAGGGGCGACCGACCGTCGGCCCGCGGGTCGACCGACCGCCGGTCGGCCTGCGCGTCGACCGATCGTCGGTTCGCGTGGCGACCGACCGTCGGTTCGGGTGGCGACTGACCATCGGTTCGCGTGGCGGCCGACCGTCGGTCCGAATGCGCCCCGCAGTCCGCTTGGCAGGCTGCCCCGCAGCCTGAGACCGCCGGTCGGCCCCGCACACGGAGTGCGGGGCAAGGCCGACGGTCGTGCCGGACGCCCTGTGCGCCGTGCGGGGCTCAGCCCCGCACCGAGCGCGGCCCGGCGACGTCCGCGCCGAGCTCCGTGACCCGGCGGCGCAGCTCGCGGTCCGCCGTCACGACCAGACGGGCCCGCGCTCCGGCCGCGGCCACCAACTTCACGATGCGGTCGTCACCGCTGCCGGACGCCGCCTCCACCCGCACGCCCGGCACCGGCTCCACCCCGCGCGCCGCGCCCTCGACCACGAGGACGATCTCCACGGGCCCGAAGCTCTCCGGCAGCCCGTCCGCGGCCAGCCGGTCGCGCAGTCGCTCGGCGGCTCCCCGCCGGTCCCGCCACCAGCCGTCGGGCACCGACCCGACGACGTTCGCCGCGTCCACGATCACGAGCAGCGCCATGTTGTCGTCCATGCGGCCCACGGTCGCACGGACGCCCCCGGAACGTGCCCCGCGCGCGGGGCACGCGCGGACCGACCTCCAGGGATGATCCGCTGAACGGCGACCCGCTCGTCGCCACCGCCGCGCGTCCCGGGTAGCGGGAGTCGTCGGGCACCCGGTGGACCGAGCCGGGGCCGCTGCCCGCCGACGCCGTCCCGGAACTCGCGAAGGATCACCGGGACCGGCGGTCGCAGCAGCCCCGCCCCCGCCGACCGACGCTCTGCCGATACCCGCCGCGGTGACGTGTCGGACCTCGCTCTGGCAGCCCGGCCCGGCTTGGCCCGGCAGCCCGTCCCGTGGCGGCCGCCGCCCCCGGCGGGGGAGAGGGAGGCCCACATCCGGTCGCTGCGCGGCACACGGTGGGCGCGGTAGAAACAGCGAGAAACGCCGGGCAGGGCAGAAACGGTGGGCGCGGTAGAAGCGGCGGGCGCGGTAGAAACGGTCGGCAAGGCAGAAGCGGCGGGCGCGGTAGAAACGACGGGCACCGCAGAAACGCCAAGCGCGGCAGAAAGCCGGTAAGGCAGAAACACCAGGCGCCGCAGAAAACGGCGGGCACAGCTTGCACGGTGGACGGGCGGGCCCCGTGACCCTGGCCGCCGCGGCAAGCACAGAGGGCCTCCGCTCATGAGCGGAGGCCCTCTTCAGATGCACGACGTTCAGATGCACGACGTTCAGATGCACGACCTGCGGATGCACGACGTGCACACGGTAACTACCGTTACGCCGGCACCGACGCCACGCCCGGCGCCAGGAACTTCTTGCCGTTGACGCGCTCGGAGACTCCCTCGCGGTCCAGGTACGGCGTGATGCCGCCCAGGTGGAAGGGCCAGCCCGCGCCCGTGATCAGGCAGAGGTCGATGTCCTGCGCCTCGGCGACGACGCCCTCGTCGAGCATGAGCCCGATCTCCTGCGCCACCGCGTCCAGGACGCGCGCCCGCACCTGCTCCTCCGTCAGGACGGTGTCGCCCTGCTGCAGGAGCGCGGAGACCTCCGGGTCCAGCTCGGGCTTGCCGCTGTCGTAGACGTAGAAACCGCGCTTGCCCGCCTTGACGACGGCCGCGAGGTTGGGGGACACCGTGAACCGGTCCGGGAACGCGCGGTTGAGCGTTTCCGAGACGTGCAGACCGATGGCCGGGCCGACCAGCTCCAGCAGCACCAGCGGCGACATCGGCAGACCGAGCGGTTCCACCGCCTTCTCCGTCAGGGCGACCAGGGTGCCCTCGTCGATGACGTTCTGCACCTCGCCCATGAAACGGGTCAGAATGCGGTTCACGACGAACGCCGGAGCGTCCTTCACCAGAACCGCTGTCTTCTTCAGCTTCTTGGCGACGGCGAAGGCGGTGGCCAGCGAGGCGTCGTCGGTCTGCTCGCCGCGCACGATCTCCAGCAGCGGCAGGATCGCGACCGGGTTGAAGAAGTGGAAGCCCACGACCCGCTCGGGGTGCTTCAGCTTCGACGCCATCTCGGAGACCGAGAGGGACGAGGTGTTCGTCGCGAAGATCGCGTGCGCCGGGGCGACGGCCTCGACCTCCGCGAACACCTGCTGCTTGACGCCGATCTCCTCGAACACGGCCTCGATGACGAAGTCCGCGTCGGAGAAGCCCTCGGCCTTGTCCAGGACACCGGAGACCAGCGCCTTGAGACGGTTGGCCTTGTCCTGGTTGATCCGGCCCTTGCCGAGCAGCTTGTCGATCTCGGCGTGGACGTAGCCCACGCCCTTGTCGACGCGCTCCTGGTCGATGTCGGTCAGCACGACCGGCACCTCCAGACGACGCAGGAACAGCAGCGCGAGCTGCGAGGCCATCAGGCCCGCGCCCACCACGCCGACCTTGGTGACCGGACGGGCCAGGGACTTGTCCGGGGCGCCGGCGGGGCGCTTGGCGCGCTTCTGCACCAGGTTGAACGCGTAGATGCCGGCGCGCAGTTCACCGCCCATGATCAGGTCGGCGAGCGCCACGTCCTCGGCGTCGTAGCCCTGCTGGAGGTCGCCGTTCTTGGCGGCGGCGATGATGTCCAGCGCACGGTAGGCGGCCGGGGCGGCGCCGTGCACCTTGCTGTCCGCGACGAACCTGCCGCGGGCGACGGCCTGGTCCCAGGCCTCGCCGCGGTCGATCACCGGGCGGTCGACGACGATCTCGCCCTTGAGGACGGACGCCGTCCAGATCAGCGACTGCTCCAGGAAGTCGGCGCCCTCGAACAGGGCGTCGGCGATGCCCAGTTCGTAGACCTGAACGCCCTTGAGCTGCTTGTTCTGGTTGAGCGAGTTCTCGACGATCACCGAGACGGCCTTGTCCGCGCCGATCAGGTTCGGCAGCAGGGTGCAGCCGCCCCAGCCGGGGACCAGACCGAGGAAGACCTCGGGCAGCGAGAACGCGGGCAGCGCCGCGGACACCGTGCGGTACTTGCAGTGCAGACCGACCTCGACGCCGCCGCCCATCGCCGCGCCGTTGTAGTAGGCGAACGTCGGGACCGCGAGACCCGCGAGACGCTTGAAGACCTCGTGGCCGCCCTTGCCGATGGCGAGCGCGTCCTGGTGGTCCTTGAGGAGCTCGACGCCCTTGAGGTCCGCGCCGACGGCGAAGATGAACGGCTTGCCGGTGACGCCGACACCGACGATCTCGCCGGCCGAGGCCTCCTTCTCGACCTGGTCGATCGCGAGGTCGAGGTTGGCGAGGGACTGCGGGCCGAAAGTGGTCGGCTTGGTGTGGTCGAAACCGTTGTCCAGCGTGATCAGGGCGAAGCGCCCCGCACCGAACGGCAGGTCGAGGTGGCGTACGTGCGCCTGGGTGACGACCTCGTCCGGGAACAGCTCGGCCGCGCCCTTCAGAAGCTCAGCGGTGGTGGTGCTCACTTGTCGCCTCCGGCGGACTCGAAGTGGGGGTTCTCCCAGACGACCGTCGCGCCCATGCCGAAGCCGACGCACATGGTGGTCAGGCCGTAGCGGACGCCCGGCTGCTCCTCGAACTGGCGGGCCAGCTGCGTCATCAGACGGACGCCGGAGGAGGCGAGCGGGTGGCCGAAGGCGATCGCGCCGCCGTACTGGTTGACGCGCTCGTCGTCGTCGGCGATGCCGTAGTGGTCGAGGAAGGCCAGGACCTGGACGGCGAAGGCCTCGTTGATCTCGAACAGACCGATGTCGGAGATGGACAGACCCGCCTGCGCGAGGGCCTTCTCCGTGGCCGGGATCGGGCCGTAGCCCATGACCTCCGGCTCGACGCCGGCGAAGGAGTACGACACCAGGCGCATCTTGACCGGCAGGTCGTTCTCGCGCGCGAAGTCCTCGGAAGCGATCAGGGAAGCGGTTGCACCGTCGTTCAGACCGGCCGCGTTTCCGGCGGTGACCCGGCCGTGGACGCGGAACGGGGTCTTGAGGCCGGAAAGGTTTTCCAGCGTCGTTCCCGGGCGCATCGGCTCGTCGGCGGTGACCAGGCCCCAACCCGTCTCACCGGCCTCCGCGTTGGTGCGGCGCACCGAGATCGGCACCAGGTCGGCCTGGATCTTGCCGTTGGCGTACGCCTTGGCGGCCTTCTCCTGGGAGCGCACGGCGTATTCGTCGGCGCGCTGCTTGGTGATCTGCGGGTAGCGGTCGTGCAGGTTCTCCGCCGTCATGCCCATGAACAGGGCGGACTCGTCGACCAGCTTCTCGCTGACGAACCGCGGGTTCGGGTCCACGCCCTCGCCCATCGGGTGGCGGCCCATGTGCTCGACGCCGCCGGCGATGGCCACGTCGTACGCGCCGAAGGCGACGGAGCCGGCGACCGCGGTGACGGCCGTCAGGGCGCCCGCGCACATGCGGTCGATGGAGTAGCCGGGCACGGAGGTCGGCAGACCGGCCAGGATGCCGGCGGTGCGGCCGAGGGTCAGGCCCTGGTCGCCGATCTGCGTGGTCGCGGCGATGGCGACCTCGTCGATCTTCTTCGGGTCGAGGCCGGGGTTGCGGCGCAGCAGCTCCCGGATCGCCTTCACGACGAGGTCGTCGGCCCGGGTCTCGTGGTAGATGCCCTTCGGGCCCGCCTTGCCGAACGGGGTACGGACGCCGTCTACGAAGACGACGTCCCTGACGGTACGAGGCACGATGGCTCTCCTCCAGGGTGCGGGGTGGCACTGCTGCGGCACGCAAGCGCTGAGCGCGCGCTCAGAAACCATGCTACTTGTGGGTAACGTAGCTGCACACCCCTGCCGGGAGGAGCGGCGAACGTCACACCGGCGGCGCTCGACGACCATCCTGGCTCAGGACCGCGGCGGGGCCGTGGATCCCCTGGGCGTGAGCACCGGCGTCGGCACCGGATGCGACCCCGGACCGGACCCGGTGATCACCCCGAACAGCGTACGCGCCGCCTCCGCGCCAAAACCGTGCACGTCATGGCTCATCGCGGAGAGCGTGGGGTGGGTGAGCCGGCACAGCTGGGAGTCGTCCCACGCGAGCAGCGAGACGTCGCCCGGCACTCCGAGCCCCATCTCGGCCGCCACCGCCAGCCCGGCCACCGCCATGATGTCGTTGTCGTAAACGATTGCCGTGGGCCGGTCCGCCGGCGCGGCGGTCAGCATCGACCGGGTGGCCCGCGCACCCGCCTCCCCTGAGTAGTCCGTGGCGACCTGCCACGCGCCGTCCAGCCCGAGACCGCGCGCCGCCGCGTCGAAGGCGGCGGTCCGCATCACGGTGTGGCCGAGCGCGGCCGCGCCCCCCACCCGGGCGATGCGCCGGTGCCCGAGGGCGGCGAGATAGCGCACCGCCTCCGTCACCGCCGTCGCGTCGTCCGTCCACACCGACGTCAGGCTCCCGGTGAGCGAGGGGTGCCCCACCGCCACCACCGGCATCCCCAGCCGCTCGGCCGCCGCCACCCGGGGATCGTCGGCCCGGAAGTCCACCAGGATGGAACCGCCCGTCCGCCGGCCCCGCCACCACGACTCCTGCAACCCCACCTCCTCCTCGACGTGGCGCACCAGCCGTAGCAGCAACGAGCAGGAGTGCTCGGTCAGCACGCTCTCCACCCCGGAGACGAACTCCATGTAGAACGGCTCCAGGCCCAGCATCCGCGCCGGCCGGCAGATCGCGAGCCCCACCACGTCCACCCGCGAACTCGACAGCGAACGGGCCGTCAGGTTCGGCTCCCAGCCGAGCTCCCGCGCCGCGGTGAAGATCCTGTCCCGTGTCGCCTCCGACAGGCCCGGCTTGCGGTTGAAGGCGAGGGACACCGCCCCCTTGGACACCCCCGCGCGCGCGGCGACGTCCTTGATGGTGACCCGGGACGTCGGGGAGGCTGTCATCGCGGTGGCTCCTGGCAGTAGAGCGCGGCCCGGGCGGCGGCGACGTCCGGATTCTCCCAGCCCTCGACGCCGATGGTCACCCGTTCGCCGGGGAGCAATGTGACGAGCCCCCGGTCGGCCCGCGCCCCCGGATCCAGCCGGTCGGCCTGCAACAGCAGGTCCCGCACCAGGGTGCGCGCGGTGACGGTGACGGTGTCCGGACCCACGGCCACCTCGAACTCGGGCCGCGGGTAGGGGATCTCACGGTCCGGCGCCGGGAAGTGCACGGCCCGCAACCCGCCCCTGCCCTCACGGCTCCTCACGCCCCCATCGGTGCGCAGCGGCACCGACGCGTCGGCCACCAGGAACTCCTTCGCCCCGTCCGGCTCCAGCTCGGCCGGCACCCGCACCAGACCCACCTCCCGTGTGCGGACCACCAGATGCAGCTCGACGAAGCCGATCACGCCGCCCTCGACGGACATCCGGCGCAGCGCCAGCGTGCCCGCCCACCGCTCGGCGCACTGGTTGACGGCGGCCACCACCAGCCCCCCGTCCCGCTCCTGCACGGTGAGCAACCGGTCCGCGTACAGGCGCCGCAACTCGTGGTAAAGCGGTTTCTCCCGGCCGTCCCCGTCGATCGCCGACCACGAGGTCACCGGCCAGCAGTCGTTGAGCTGCCAGACGATCGTCCCCGCACACACCGGCCAGTGGGACCGCCAGTGCTCGATCCCGGCGGCCACGGCGCGCGCCTGGTTGACCTGGGTGAGGTAGTGCCACCGGTCGAAGTCCGCGTCCGGCACCACGAAGTGCCGTGCGAGCCCGCGCTCCAGCTTGCCGTTTCCGTCCTCGGCCTTCTGGTGGTGCAGCATGCCGGGGGAGTCCGCCGCGAGCTCCTCGCCCGGCAGCGCCCGCCGCAGAGTCGCATGGGCGGGCGGGGACTGCCAGCCGAACTCGGCGACGAACCGGGGGACTTCGCCGCGGTACTCGGCGTAGTCCTGCCGGTTCCACACCTCCCACGAGTGATGCGTCCCGTGCGCCGGGTCGTTCGGATGCCGGCCCCAGGAACCCGACCAGGGACTGCCCGCCGTGTACGGCCGCGTCGGATCCAGCTCGGCGACCACCCGGGGGAGCACACCCAGGTAGTACCCCTCGCCCCAGGAGTCCCCGCCGAGTCGCTCCTCCCACCCCCAGTCGCGGAAACCCCACAGATTCTCGTTGTTGCCGTTCCACAGCACGAGCGACGGATGCGGCATCAGCCGTACGACGTTCTCCCGGGCCTCCGCCTCCACCTCGCCCCGCAGCGGCTGCTCCTCGGGGTAGGCCGCGCACGCGAACGGAAAGTCCTGCCACACCATCAGGCCCAGCTCGTCGCACGCGTCGTAGAAGTCCTCGCTCTCGTAGAGGCCGCCGCCCCACACCCGGACCAGGTCGACACCGGCGTCGGCCGCCTGTCGCAACCGCTTGCGGTAACGCTCCCGCGTCACCCGGGACGGGAAGACGTCGTCCGGGATCCAGTTCACGCCGCGGGCGAACAGCCGCTCTCCGTTGACGACAAGCGTGAAACCGGTTCCCCGCGCGTCAGCGGCGGTGTCGAGCTCGACACGGCGGAATCCGACGCGCCGCCGCCATGCATCAAGCGGAACGTCATGATCATGAAGGGTCAACTCGACATCGTACAAGGCCTGTTCGCCGTATCCGCGCGGCCACCAGAGCTCCGCGTCGGGCACCTCCACCCGTACCGCACCACCGGCGCCCACGACGTCGGCGCGCACCCGCCGATCCCCCACCCGGGCCTCCAGCGTGAGCCCGGCCTCCACCCGGGTCCGCTCCACGTCGACGTGCAACTCGACCACACCGACGCCCTGTTCGACCGTGACCAGCGGGCGCACCCCGGCCAGCCGAGCCGTCGACCAGCGCTCGACCCGCACCGGACGCCAGATCCCGGCCGTCACCAGCGTCGGCCCCCAGTCCCAGCCGAAGGAGCAGGCCATCTTGCGCAGGTACTGGTACGGCTCCGCGTAGGCTCCCGGCCGGTCGCCGACCTTCCCGCGCACCGCCTCCGCCTCGGCGTAGGCCGAGACGAACCGCACCGACAGCGCTCCGTCGAGCCCCGTCACGTCGAAGCGGTACGAGCGGTGCATGTTCCGCACGCGACCGAGGAGCCGACCGTTCAGCGTGATCTCGGCGACCGTGTCGAGCCCGTCGAAGACCAGGTCGGTCTGCTCGTGCCCGGACGGCACGGCAGGCAGATGCGTCTCGTACGTCCACTCGCGCCGCCCCACCCACGCGACCTCGCTCTCGCCCAGGCCGAGAAACGGGTCGGGGATCACCCCCGCGGCGAGCAGATCGGTGTGCACACAGCCGGGCACCACGGCCGGGAGCAGCGCCCCTTCGTGCCGCAGTTTCCATCCGTCGTCGAGCGGTGAGGCCTCCAGCATGCGCACTCCCTAAACCGGTAAAGCCCACAACTGAGCGCCATTTTCCCATCGTTGGCGGGAATCTGACTTTACCGGTTGAGAAAGCGCTGTCAGAGTGCCGAATCAGCCAACCCGCTCATGTTCGACCCCTCGCACGTGCTCGTCCGTCCCGCGAACGCCCCGAGAACGGAAGTGACGCACATGAACCGTCGTACAGCCCAGGCTCTCGCCACGGTCGCGGGAGCCGCCCTGCTGCTCCCCGGCTGCACCGGCACCGGAGGCAGCGCGAAGGGCGCGGACGCCAAGGCGCCCGCCGACCCCGCGAAGGTCAGCGGAACCATCACCGTCCTCACCGTGCGGACCGACCTCGTGCAGGACGGCACGATGAAGAAGTACGCCGCCGAGTTCAACAAGACCTATCCCAAGGTCAAAGTGGAGTTCCAGGCCCTGACCAACTACGAGGCCGAGATCAAGATCCGGATGAACACGGACGACTACGGCGACGTCCTGCTGATCCCCGCGGTCATCAAGAAGGACGACTACCCGAAGTTCTTCGCCTCCCTCGGCACCCAGGCCGAACGCAGCAAGAAATACCGTTTCACCGATTTCACCACCGTCGACGGCAAGGTCTACGGCCAGAGCCCGGTCGGCGTGATGCCCGGCTTCGTCTACAACAAGCGGATCTGGAAAGAAGCCGGCATCACCGCCTGGCCCACCAGCCCGGCCGAGTTCCTCGCCGACCTGAAGGCGATCAAGGCGAAGACCGAAGCGATCCCCTACTACACCAACTTCGCCGCACAGTGGCCGCTCACCTCGTGGACGTACGTCGACGGCTCGGTCCACTGCGACCCCGGAGCGACCACGAAACTCGCCGAGGGCGACCCCTGGGCGGAGGGCGCCGACCTGCGCGTCGGAGACACGCTCCTGTACGACATCGTCAAGCAGGGCCTCGCCGAGAAGGACCCGACCACCAGCAACTGGGAGGAGTCCAAGCCCCGCACGGCCAAGGGCGGGATCGCCACGCAATGGCTCGGCACCTGGGCGATCATCCAGTTCCAGGACGCGGCGAAGAAGGCCGGCGTGAATCCCGACGACATCGGTTTCATGCCGTTTCCCGCCCAGACGAACGGCGCGTTCTGCGCGACCGTCGGCCCCGACTACAACCAGGCCGTCAACGTCCACTCCCCGCACAAGGAGGCGGCCCGCGCCTGGATCGACTGGTTCACCGACAAGTCGGGATACGACAAGGACAACCTGGCCATCTCCCCGCTCAAGAGCGCACCCATGCCCGACGTGCTCAAGCCGTACGAGGAGGCGGGCGTCAAGCTCATCGAGCTGGACGACTCCGCGGGCGCCAAGGTCAAGCTGATCGACGACCGGTCCGAGGTCGGCATCTTCAAGCCGGAGTACCGCCAGGACCTGGTCGACCTCGCGCGCGGCGCCAAGAAGGGCAGCCTGGACGACTTCCTCGGCGGACTCGGCGAGAAGTGGACCGGGACGCAGAAGAACGTGAGTCACTGATGGCGCACGCGCACAGGCGCACCTGCGCGCACGCCTCGGCGCAGGGCGGGAAGGCGTTCAGGGAGGCCCGGACCCAGGCGCGGGCCCGGATCCCGGCCGAGGTGGGGGCTGCTGCGGCGGGCGCCCCGGGGCGGGCCGCTCAGCGCGCCTCCCGGCGTGCCGCACCCCCGCCGGCCCCGCGCCGGGCGCGCGCCTGGCGGCTGCTGACGCCCTGGCTGTTCCTGCTCGCCCCGCTCGCCCTGCTGATCACCTTCACGTACGCGCCGATCGCCAACATGGTCGCCTACAGCTTCACCGACTGGGACGGCGTGAGCCCCGAACTGCACTACACGGGCGCGGAGAACTACGCGGAGATCTTCACCAGGGAGGACCTCTTCCAGGTGTTCTGGGTGAGCGGTTACTACCTGGCCGCCTCGGTGATCCAGATCGTCGCCGCCCTCTACTTCGCGACGATCCTGAGTTTCAGCGTCCGTTTCCGTAACTTCTTCAAGGGCGTGCTGTTCTTCCCGTCCCTGGTGAACGGCGTGGCCATCGGTTTCGTCTTCCTCTACTTCTTCCAGGACGGCGGCACCTTCGACACGATCCTCGGCCTGTTCGGATACCACACCGACCACGCCTGGCTGGGCACCCCGGTCTCGGCGAACGTCTCCCTCGCCGGCGTCTCGATCTGGCGCTACCTCGGCATGAACTTCGTGCTGTTCCTCGGCGCGATCCAGTCCGTCCCGGGGGAGTTGTACGAGGCGGCCGAGCTGGACGGCGCGGGCCGATGGCACCAGTTCCGCTACATCATCCTGCCCGGCATCAGACCGGTGCTGACGCTGACGGTGATCCTCTCCGTCTCCGGCTCCCTCTCGGCCTTCGAGATCCCGTACATCATGACCGGCGGCGCGACCGGCACCGAGACCTTCGTGATCCAGACCGTGAAGCTGGCCTTCCAGTTCAACAAGACGGGGCTCGCGTCGGCCGCGGCCGTCGTGCTGCTGCTGATCATCCTGCTGGTCACGTGGGTGCAGCGACGCCTCGTCCCCGACGACAGGGTGGACCTCGTATGACACGCCGAGCCGTTGCCCGCACGCTGATGTACCTGTCGCTCGTCGGCGCGACGCTGGTCGTGCTGCTCCCGCTGGGCGTCGTCCTGCTGACGTCCCTCAAGACCGAGACGGAGACGGCCGACGGCAGCGGAGCGCTCACGCTGCCGCACCACCCGTTCAACTTCCACAACTACGCGACGGCATTCCGGGACGGCGGGATGCTCACGGCGTTCGGCAACACCGCCTTCATCCTCGTCGTCTCCGTCGGCGGGACCGTGCTCATCGGCTCGATGACGGCCTACGCGATCGACCGCTTCACCTTCCGCTTCCGGAAACTGGTGGTCGCCCTGTTCCTGATCGCCGCGCTGGTTCCCGGGGTGACCACCCAGGTCGCCACCTTCCAGATCGTCCACAGCCTCGGCATGTTCGACACCCGCTGGGCCCCGATCGCCCTGTACATGGGCACGGACATCGTCTCGATCTACATCTTCCTGCAGTTCGTGCGATCGATCCCGATCTCCCTCGACGAGGCCGCCCGCCTCGACGGCGCCAACGCCTTCACGATCTACCGGAAGATCATCTTCCCCTTGCTGAAGCCGGCGATCGCCACAGTCGTGATCGTGAAGGGGATAGCCGTCTACAACGACTTCTACATCCCGTTCCTGTACATGCCCTCTCAAGATCTTGGCGTGATCTCGACGTCGCTGTTCCGCTTCAAGGGGCCCTACTCCGCCCACTGGGAGACGATCTCGGCGGGAGCCGTCCTGGTCATCCTGCCGACGCTGATCGTCTTCCTCGCCCTCCAGAAATACATCTACAACGGTTTCATGAGGGGAGCGACGAGGTAACCGCTTGCGCGCTGACGGCTGACGGCTGACGCTGCAGTGCGGTGGTGAAGCCGCCAATAACCGCTTGCGTTGCCGCTGCCGCGGGGCGGTGGTGGAACCGCGAGGTAGCCGCTTGCGAAGCCGTTGCTGCGGGGCGGTGGTGGAAGCGCGAGGCAACCGCTTGCGAGACCGATTCTGCGGTGCGGCGGCCGAACACGAGACAACCGCTTACGAAGCGCCTTCCCGAGGGCCGCTTGCGAAACGCCTTCCCGAGGGGCGCTTACGAACGCCTTCCCGAAGGTCGCCGTACGACGGAGCGCTCCACGGCGGCCAGGCGGCCACTGCGGCCAGAAGGCCCCGCGCCCGGCGATCGGGCGGCCCGCGATCGGGCGGCCCGCGATCGGGCGGCCCGGCGAGCGGGCAGCCAGGCCGCCGGGTCGGCTGGGTGCCCTGCGGCCGAGTGCGGCGTCGCAGGGCACCAGGCGTCCGGACGCCGCCCCGTTCGGACGCCGCCCCGTTCGGACGGAGCGGAGGCCAGGCGGCGGATGGTGGCCGGGCGGCGGACGGTGGCTAGGCGGCCGGATCGGCCAGCGCCGCGGCGAGGGCCGGTGCGACCTGTTCCACCTGCCACGGCCGCGCCCCGAACCCGGTCAGCGCACCGGCGACCGCGTCCCGGTCTGCGGCCGGCGGTTCCCAGCACACCCGGCGCACCGCGTCCGGAGCGATCAGGTTCTCCTGCGGCATGTTCAGCTCCTCGGCCAGCGCGGACACCGCGGACCGCGCCGCGGACAGCCGGGCCGCGGCCGCGGGGTCCTTGTCGGCCCACGCGCGCGGCGGCGGAGGTCCCGTCACCGTCTGCCCCGGCTGCGGCAGCTGCGACTCGCTCAGCGCCCTCGCCCGGTCGACGGCGGTCTGCCACTGCTCCAGCTGCCGTCGTCCCATCCGGTGCCCGAACCCGTTCAGGGCGGCCAGTGCCTGCACGTTCACCGGAAGAGCCAGCGCGGCCTCCACAATGGCCGCGTCCGACAGGACCTTGCCGGGCGAGACGTCGCGACGCCGTGCGATCTGGTCCCGGGTCTGCCACAGCTCCCGCACCACGCCCAGCTGCCGGCGGCGGCGCACCTTGTGCATGCCAGAGGTGCGGCGCCACGGGTCCTTGCGGGGCTCGGGCGGCGGGGCTGAGGCGATCGCGTCGAACTCCTGGCGGGCCCACTCCAGCTTGCCCTGACGGTCCAGCTCCTTCTCCAGCGCGTCGCGCAGGTCGATCAGGAGCTCGACGTCCAGCGCCGCGTAGCGCAGCCACGGCTCGGGCAGCGGACGGGTCGACCAGTCCACCGCGGAGTGGCCCTTCTCCAGCACGAAGCCCAGCACGCCCTCGACCATCGCGCCGAGGCCGACCCGCGGGAAACCGGCCAGCCGTCCGGCCAGCTCGGTGTCGAACAGCCGCGTCGGCATCATGCCTATCTCGCGTAGACACGGCAGGTCCTGGGTGGCCGCGTGCAGCACCCACTCCACGTCGGACAGCGCGTCGCCGAGCGCGGACAGGTCGGGGCAGGCCACGGGGTCGATCAGCGCGCTCCCGGCTCCCTCGCGGCGTAGCTGCACGAGATAGGCGCGCTGGCCGTAGCGGTAGCCGGAGGCGCGCTCGGCGTCGACGGCGACGGGGCCGGAGCCGGCGGCGAACGCGGCGATCACCTCGGCGAGGGAGGCCTCGTCGGCGATCACGGGCGGAATGCCCTCGCGCGGTTCCAGCAGAGGTGTCGGCGCCCCGGAAGCAGTAGATCCGCCGTCGTCCGGAGGGGCGCCTCCGGTGGTTCGCAGTGAACTGGCTGCTGCGGTTTCTTGGGCGTCGGTCACCTGTCAAGGGTATCCGTGTATCGACGGCACCCGCCGACGGAACGTTCCGTCGACGGGTGCCGGAGGGTCGTAAACCAGTCAGGCCGGTGAATGATCGGGGCGGACGGCCGACCGGCGAGGGCCGGGGACCGGCCGGCGACGGTCGTGGGGAGGGCCGACCGGCGAGGGGAGCCGGGTGAGTGGGGGGAGGG
>NZ_JAHHIU010000196.1 GCF_024539815.1 Streptomyces hayashii | reverse complement strand
GGACGGGGGCCGACGGTGCGTCGGCACGCGCGCGTGTGCCGGCGGTCGAGTGGGTCGCGTCGTCGGCCCCTGTTGCGGCGGGCGTCCCCGTCGCGGCGGGCGTCCCCGTCGCGGCGGGCATCCCTGTCGCGGCGGGCGTCCCGGTCGCGGCGGGCGGCGCGTCGAGATCCGGAGGCCCGCTGTTCCAGGTCAGGGTGACCGTGATGCCCGCTTTGGCCTCGCCGTCGGCGAGGAGGCCGACGACTTTCCCGGCCTTGGCGGTCAGCTCGATGCCGAACTCGACGCTCACCTCGTCGGGCCGCACCGCGCGCAGCGGCTCCGCCAACGACCGTGCGACCCCCGTGACGAGCGCGTGCAGGCTCTCGACGCTCGCCTCCACCCGCTCGGCGAACCCCGTGTCGCTGTACGACAGCCGCCCGGACGGCGCGGACAGCTCGCCTGCGCCGGAGATCCGGGCCCATACGGGCGTCCCGTCCGGCAGCGCGATGCGCGCCACCCGTGTCACGTCGTCACCGCTCATGGCACTCCCCCGCTTCCCCGGTCCCCCTGCGCCTATCCTTTTCCTGTCCCCTCCGCACCGGAGAGCGACCCCTTCCTCCCCTCACAGGAACAAGGGTCCTTCCCCCGGGGAGGGATCCCTATCCCTGCGACCCACCCACGGAGCACGATCCATGTACTTCACCGATCGCGGAATCGAGGAACTCGAAAAGCGGCGCGGCGAGGAGGAGGTCACCTTCGAGTGGCTCGCCGAGCAGCTGCGGACGTTCGTCGACCTGAATCCGGACTTCGAGGTGCCGGTGGAGCGCCTGGCGACGTGGCTGGCACGGCTGGACGACGACGAGGACGACGAGTAGGGCGGGACCTGCGAGCAGGGGCCGGGCCCGACGCGCAGGGGGCCGGCACGGGTCTCGGCCGGAACGAGCGAGCAGGGCCGTCCACGGGCGGGCGGCCGTGCGAAGAGGGGCGTCGGGAGACGCCCCTCTTCGTGTTCTCTCCGTCTTCCGGGCAGCAGAGCTCGCCGGATCGGGTGTCTTGACTTTCGGCCTCCGCGATATATCGTGTTTCTCGGAAGACGCGATATGGCGTGTCATGTCGCCACCGTGGAGGAGGTCCGCACCATGTCCGAGTGGTCCGTCGCCGAACCGAGGAAGCTTTCTTTCGACGAGCCCGTGCGCGAGCTGCACGTGCGCATCGTCGACGGCACCGTGAACGTGGTGGGCACCGACGAGAGAACGGCTCGCCTGGAGGTGTCCCGGATCGAGGGGCCGCCCCTGGTGGTGAGCCATCACGACGGGAACCTGACGGTCGCGTACGAGGACCTGCCCTGGAAGGGCTTCCTCAAGTGGCTCGACCGCAAGGGCTGGCGGCGCAGCGCCGTCGTCTCGCTCGCCGTGCCGGCCGGCACCCGTGTGGAGGTGGGCGTGGTGAGCGCCGGGGCGGTGGTCTCGGGCATCGACGGCCTCACCGAGGTGAAGGGGGTCAACGGCGACACGACCCTGGTGGGACTCGCGGGCCCGGTGCGCGCGGACACCGTCTCGGGAAGTGTGGACGCCCAGGCCCTCACCGGCGACCTGCGCTTCAACTCGGTCTCCGGCGACCTGACCGTGGTCGAGGCGGGCTCCTCCGTGAAGGCCGACTCCGTCAGCGGGTCGATGATCGTCGACCTGGACCCCACCAGCCGGCCCACGAGCATCGACCTGACGAGCGTCTCGGGTGAGATCGCCATCAGGCTGCCCCAGCCGGCGGACGCACAGGTGGAGGCGAACACCGCGAGCGGTTCGGTCTCCAACGCCTTCGAGGATCTCCGCGTCAGCGGCCAGTGGGGCGCCAAGCGCATCACCGGCCGGCTGGGCGCGGGCAACGGCAGCCTGAAGGCCACCACGGTCTCCGGCTCGATCGCCCTGCTGCGCAGGCCCGCGACGGACGGGCCGCACGTCGGCGCGCAGGGGGAAGGGCGATCCCGGCCGCGCTCCGGCTCGGGAGAGAATGCCGCTTCCGGTCCGGTCGGCGAGCACGCCTGCGGCGACCAGGCCGACAGCACGACCGACAAGAAGGTGCTCTGAGATGCCTCCCGTCTTCGCCCATGGCCGCCTGCGCCTCTACCTGCTGAATCTGCTGGACGAAGCGCCGCGCCACGGTTACGAGGTGATCCGCCTCCTGGAGGAGCGCTTCCAGGGGCTGTACGCGCCCTCGGCCGGCACCGTGTACCCCCGGCTGGCCAAGCTGGAGGCCGAGGGCCTGGTCACCCACACCACCGAGGGCGGCCGCAAGGTGTACGCCATCACCGACGCGGGCCGGGCCGAACTGGCCGACCGCAGCGGTGAACTGGCGGATCTGGAGCTGGAGATCCGCGAGTCGGTCGCCGAACTGGCCGCGGAGATCAGGGCGGATGTGCGCGGCGCGGCGGGCGATCTGCGGCGCGAGATGCGGGCTGCGGCCTCACAGGCCCGCGAGGGCGAGGGGGCGGCCTCAGCGGATCGCGGCGCGCACGGCAAGCCCGGCGAGTACGGCAAGCCCGGCGAGTACGGCAAGCCCGACGAGTACGGCGAGTACGGCGAGTACGGCGAGTACGGGGACCGGGAGGCGTGGCAGGCCGCCAAGGAGGAGATGCGCCGCGTCAAGCAGGAGTGGAAGGAGCAGGCACGCCGGGCCAAGGACGAGAGCCGCCGTGCCCGCGATGAGGCCCAGCGGGCGCGCCGCCAGGCCAAGGAGGCGCAGGACCGGGCGCGTTCCCAGGCCCAGGAGGAGGTTCAGCGCATAGCGCGCCGCGTGCAGGAACAGGTCCAGGACCACTTCACGCGGGGCGACTGGCCGACGGGCGTGCGCGAGGGCCTGACGGAACTCGCCAAGGAGTTCGGCGAGTTCGGCAAGGACTTCGGACGCGAGTACGGCAAGGACTTCGGCTTCGGCCGCGCCGGAGCCTCGGGCTCGGCGGCGTCCGGGGAGTCCTCCTCGTCCGCGAAGCCGGCCGGGGCCACCGGGACCGCGAAGGCCGGATCCACGGAGACCGCGGCGGGCGCGCGCCCGGAGTACCCCCACGACCCGGAGTACTCCCACACCCCGGAGGACTTCCCCGCCGGGTACGAGCCGAGCTGGGCCCATGAGGACTCCAGCGGCGACCCCGCCCGGGACCTGGACCGCCTCCTCGACCGCTTCCGGGACGACATCCGCGACGCGGCCCGCGACCACGGCGTCACCGGCGAACAGCTCCGCGAGACGCGCCGCCATCTGTCGACGGCGGCGGCGCACATCGGCGTGGTCCTGCGCAACCCGAGCCCCTGACCGGGCGCCTCAACCGGCCTGGGCGGTGAAGCCCCCGTTCCCACCGCCCTCGCCCGCGTCGCCGTACAGCACGCGGGCGAGGGCGGTGTAGGTGACGCCGTGGTCGGCGAGGATCTCAGACGGGGCGCCGCGGCGGGCGGTGAGGGCGAGCAGCAGGTGCTCGTCGCCGATGTGCCGTTCGCGGCGGGCGAGGGCGATGCGCAGCGTCTCGGTGAGCAGATCCCTCGCTCCGCGGTCGAAGGGCCGCCCGCCGAAGAGACGCGCGCCGGGGCTCCCCTTGCCCTCGGTCGCCAGCGCGCCCTCCCCGTGCGCCTCCTCCACCCGCGAGACGATCTCGGAGACGTCGATGCCCAGCCCCGACAGGGCGTCCGCGTCGGCACGGGAGAGCCCGCCTCGGCGGCGCACCTCGCCCAGATCCCGTACGAGTCCCTCGCGTCCGCCCGGCGGCAGCCCGAGCGAGGTCAGCGCGAGCGAGCCGCGGCCGTCCTCCCCGTCGAGGAGAGCGAGCAGCACATGCGTCTCCTCGACCCGCCGCGCCCCCGCCCGTTCGGCGTGCACCGCCGCCGACCGCACCGCAAGCCGCGCTTCCTTCGTGAATCGCTCGAACATCACTGCCTCCCGTACTTCTTGTGCACGGCCTGTCTGCTGACCCCGAGTTCCGCGGCGATCTCCTGCCACGACCAGCCCTGGTTGCGCGCACTGCGCACCTGCACCGCCTCCAGCTGCTCCAGCAGCCGGCGCAGCGCCGCTACGGCGCGCAGCCCGATCCGTGGATCGCGGTCGCCGGCACGCTCGGCGAGATCCGTTGCTTCGGTCATGACGTCAACTTACGTTGACAGAGGCGTCTTGTCAATCAGGGTTGACACCGGAGGCGCGTGAAGGACGGCCCGGGGCGCGGAAAAGGCGGGCCCGGGACCCCGGACCCGCCCTGCGACCGTGCACGCCGGACCACCGGCAGGCCGGTCAGCCGTTGGTGAGCACGATCTTGCCGAACTGTTCGCCCGACGCGAGCCGCTCGAAGCCCTCACGGGCCCGGTCGAGCGGAAGCACCTCGTCGATGACGGGGCGGACGCCGGTGAGGGCGCAGAAGGCGAGCAGGTCCTCCAGCTCGTCCTTCGAGCCCATGGTGGAGCCGACGATCTTCAGCTCCAGGAAGAAGATCCGGGTGAGCTCGGCCCGCGAGGGCGCGTCGCCGCTGGTGGCGCCGGAGATGACGAGCGTGCCGCCGGGGCGCAGGGACTTCACCGAGTGCGACCAGGTGGCCGCGCCGACGGTCTCGATGACGGCGTCCACCCGCTGCGGCAGCCGGGCGCCCGGCTCCACCGCCTCGACCGCGCCCAGCTCCAGGGCCCGCTTGCGCCTGGCCTCGTCCCTGCTGGTGGCGAAGACCCGCAGACCGGCGGCCTTGCCCAGCACGATGGCCGCCGTGGCGACACCGCCGCCGGCCCCCTGGACGAGTACGGAGTCGCCGGGGCGCACGCCCGCGTTGGTGAAGAGCATGCGGTACGCCGTCAGCCAGGCCGTGGGCAGACAGGCGGCCTCGGCGAAGGAGAGCTCCTTGGGCTTGGGCAGGACGTTCCAGGTCGGCACGGCGACCTGCTCCGCGAACGTGCCCTGGTAGCGCTCGGTGAGGATGGAGCGGGGCTCGTCGGGCCCGACGCCGTGCCCGGTCTGCCCGATCACGGAGTGCAGGACGACCTCGTTGCCGTCCTCGTCGACACCGGCGGCGTCGCAGCCGAGGATCATCGGCAGCCGGCCCTCCGGCAGACCGACGCCCCGGAGCGACCAGAGGTCGTGGTGGTTGAGGGAAGCGGCCCGGACGTCGACGACGCTCCAGCCGGGACGGGCCTCGGGGGCCGGGCGCTCCCCCAACTCCAGGCCGGAAAGCGGCTGGTCGCGGTCGATTCGGGCGGCGTAGGCGGCGAACATGATCCCGACCCTAGGGTCCGGCGACGTCGAGGGAAACCGGACGGCACTGTGAGACACACCCTCTTGCGCTCCGCGCCTCTGCCGTACGAGGCCCGGCCCCCGGCCTGCCCGGCCCGGAGGCCCGGCCCTCGGCCCGTGCCCGGCCCCGGAACAGGCGGACGTGCGCCCCCTGGACGGGCCGGTGGACGGCCATCACCCGAACGGCCCGGTGAATGGGCAAAGAAATGGCCCCGCCCTCAGGACGGGACCATTCGGGGCGCACGTCAGCGACGAGCGACCCCTTCCGCGCGAGCAGCCGCGGCGACCGCCGCGGTCACCGCGGGGGCGACCCGCTCGTCGAACGGCGAGGGGATCACGTAGTCCGCCGCGAGGTCGTCACCGACCACGCCCGCCAGCGCCTCGGCGGCCGCGATCTTCATGCCCTCGGTGATCCGGGACGCCCGCACCTGCAGCGCGCCGGCGAAGATGCCCGGGAACGCCAGCACGTTGTTGATCTGGTTCGGGAAGTCCGACCGCCCGGTCGCGACGACCGCCGCGTACTTGTGGGCGACGTCCGGGTGCACCTCGGGGTTCGGGTTGGCCATGGCGAAGACGAACGCGCCCTTCGCCATCGAGGCCACGGCCTCCTCGGCCACCGTCCCGCCGGAGACGCCGATGAACACGTCGGCCCCGGCGAGCGCGCTCTCCAGCGAGCCGGTCAGCCCGGCCTTGTTGGTGAAGGAGGCCAGCTCGCGCTTGACGTCGGTCAGGTCCTCCCGCTCCGCCGAGACGACGCCCTTGCGGTCGGCGACCGCGACGTCCCCGATGCCGGCCTCGACCAGCATCCTGGCGATGGCGACACCGGCCGCACCGGCGCCCGAGATGACCGCGCGCAGCTCGCCGATGCCGCGTCCGCTCAGCCGCGCCGCGTTGCGCAGCGCCGCCAGCGTCACGATCGCGGTGCCGTGCTGGTCGTCGTGGAAGACCGGGATGTCGAGGGCGTCCTGGAGCCGGCGCTCGATCTCGAAGCAGCGCGGCGCCGAGATGTCCTCCAGGTTGACTCCGCCGAACGAGGGCGCGAGGCGCACCACCGTCTCGATGATCTCGTCCACGTCCGTGCAGGCGAGCGCGATCGGAACCGCGTCCACCCCGCCGAACTGCTTGAAGAGGATGGCCTTGCCCTCCATCACGGGGAGGGAGGCCTCGGGGCCGATGTCCCCGAGACCGAGGACGGCCGTGCCGTCGGTCACGACGGCGACGACGGACGACTTCCAGGTGTAGTCGTTCACCAGGTCCGGCTGCTCCGCGATCGCGGTGCACACGCGCGCGACGCCGGGGGTGTAAGCGAGGGACAGGTCGTCCTTGTCGCGGACCGGGACGGTGGCCTGCACGGCCATCTTTCCGCCCCGGTGCAGCGCGAACACCGGGTCGAACGAGTCGAGGGGCTCCGCACCGCCCTCCCGGCCCGTCTGGTCGGCGTTCTCGCTGCGAGGATTGACGATCTCCGCTGCCACTGTGTTGTACCCCTTAGGTCTGCATGGTTTGAGGGTGGCCACTCCTGATTGAGAAGTGGGCGGGCATCGCGCAGGGCCCTGGGGTGTTGCGTACGGGCGCCTGGCGTCGGGCGCGCCGCACACGCGCCCTGAGCCCCGGATGAGGGGTGTAAAAAACCTTCTTACCGGACGGAGACCACAGCCGACGAGTCCATTCGGTGCAAGGTCACATCCCCGGAGCTGTGGACCTTCGACAGAGATCACCGCGAGTGACGCGAGTCATGCGGGAGGACCCACACGGCTCCAGGAAACCCTTGACAACCCTTGACGCCGCCTTGACGTGGGGTCGGGTCGACGACGGGACAGAGGTCGGGTGATCACATGATGAGGTGAACCGGAGATCTTTCGGCCGGAACGGGAGATTCCCGCAGATGGTCCGGCTCCGTCCGGTCGTGATGTACCGGACTGATGCGGTTCGGGGGTCGCCCGTTATCCGATTTTGACATGGCTGGCCCCCTGAATGGCGTCGTCCGAATGGCAAGATGCCGTAATCACACGAGGTCGCGACACCCGAAGGTCTGTGTTCTCGTCGACCCATCGGCATCTGTCGAACCATCGGCATCTCCATCCATCCGCCGGAGGAACCCACCATGACCGCACGCTCCACCCGCCACACGACCGCCGCGCGCACCCGCCTGGCAGCGGTCGGATCTCTCGCGGTCGCGGGCGCCTTGCTGCTCTCCGCCTGCGGCGACCAGACCAACAGCGGCGGCAGCTCCTCCGAGTCGTCGAGCAGCTCCGGCAAGGCCCCCCTCTTCTCCAAGCTCCCGGCCGACATCCAGAAGGCGGGCGTCATCAAGGTCGGCACCAACGCCGAGTACGCCCCCATGGAGTCCGTCGAGGGCGGCAAGATCGTGGGCGTCGACCCCGACATCGCCGCCGCGCTGGGCAAGCAGCTCGGCGTCGAGTTCCAGTTCACCTCGGGCGGCTTCGACACCCTGATCACCGCGGTGAACACCGGCCGCTACAACGTCGCCATGTCGTCGATCACGGACAACAAGCAGCGCCAGGAAGGCCTGGACGACAAGGGCAAGAAGCTCGGCGAGGGCGTCGACTTCGTCGACTACTTCACCGCCGGCACGGCCGTGTACGTGAAGAAGGGCAACCCCAAGGGCATCAAGACCCTGGACGACCTCTGCGGCCAGACCGTCGCGGTGCAGCGGGGCACCACCTACGAAGAGGCCCTGCAGGCGCAGTCGAAGAAGTGCACCGGCGGCGGCAAGCAGGCCCTCAAGATCGAGTCGTTCGAGAACGACACCGAGGCCCAGACCCGCGTGAAGTCCGGCGGCGCCGTGGCCGGCGTCAACGACTACCCGGTCGCCGTGGACATGGCTCGCAAGGCGGGCGGCGGCAACACCTTCGAGGTGCTCGACAAGCAGTACGAGGCCGCTCCGTTCGGCATCGTCGTCGACAAGAAGAACACCCAGCTGCGCGACGCCCTCAAGGAGGCCGTCGACGCGATCATCAAGGACGGCTCGTACCAGAAGGTGCTGGAGAAGTGGGGCGCCGAGAGCGGCGCGATCAAGTCCGCCTCGGTCAACGGCGGCAAGTGATCCACCCGCACCTCTGAAGTCTTCGAAGGGCAGTCCCCATGACTGACAAGTTCGACAAGTCCTCCGCGGGCGCGCCACCCGAGGACACCCCGCCGGCCGGCGAGACGCCGGCGTTCTCCGGCCCGCCGGAGGCCATCAAGGCCATCCCGGTGCGCCACTACGGCCGCTGGGTCAGCGCCGTCGTCGTCCTCGCGCTCCTGGCGCTGCTGGTCAACGCCTTCGCGAACGGCGACATCCAGTGGAACACCGTCGGCGACCAGCTGTTCGACTCGACGGTCATCGCGGGCGCCGGCCGCACGCTGCTGATCAGCGTCCTGTCCATGGTGCTGGGCGTGGTCCTGGGCGTTCTGCTGGCCGTGATGCGGCTGTCGAAGAACCCGGTGACCAGCACGGTCGCCTGGGTCTACATCTGGTTCTTCCGCGGCACGCCGGTGTACGTGCAGCTGCTGATGTGGTTCAACCTGGCGCTGATCTTCCCCGTCCTGAACCTCGGTCCGATCTACAAGGACGAGATGACGGACGTCATGACGCCGTTCATGTGCGCCCTGCTCGGACTCGGTCTGAACGAGGCCGCCTACATGGCGGAGATCTGCCGGGCCGGTCTGCTGGCCGTCGACGAGGGCCAGACCGAGGCCTCGCACGCGCTCGGCATGAGCCACGCCAAGACGCTGCGCCGCATCGTCATCCCGCAGGCCATGCGGGTGATCGTGCCGCCGACCGGCAACGAGTTCATCAACATGCTGAAGACCTCGTCGCTGGTGTACGTGGTGACGTACAACGAACTGCTCCGCTCGACCTCGGTGATCGGCTCCTCGTCGTTCGCCGTGATGGAACTGCTCTTCGTCGCCTCCATCTGGTACCTGGTCATGACCAGCGTCTTCAGCGTCTTCCAGTACTACCTGGAGCGCTACTACGCCCGCGGTTCGAGCCGCAGCCTCCCGCCCACCGTCTTCCAGAAGATCAGGGCGAACCTGCTCTCGATCGGCCGCGAAAGGAGTGCGGCATGACCGCGATGGTGAAGGCCGAGGGCGTCCACAAGTCCTTCGGCGCGGTCGAGGTCCTCAAGGGCATCGACCTGGAGGTCAAGAACGGCGAGGTGTTCTGCCTCATCGGCCCGTCCGGCTCCGGCAAGTCGACGTTCCTCAGGTGCATCAACCACCTGGAGAAGATCAACGCCGGCCGCCTGTACGTCGACGGGGACCTGGTGGGCTACCGCCAGAAGGGCGACAAGCTGTACGAGCTCAAGGACAGCGAGGTCGCGCTCAAGCGCCGGGACATCGGCATGGTGTTCCAGCGGTTCAACCTGTTCCCGCACATGACCGCGCTCGACAACATCGTCGAGGCGCCGGTCCAGGTCAAGGGCGTCAGCAAGGCCCAGGCCCGGGAGCGGGCGCGGGAGCTCCTGGACCGCGTCGGCCTCGCCGACAAGGCCGGCAGCTACCCCTCGCAGCTCTCCGGCGGCCAGCAGCAGCGCGTCGCGATCGCCCGGGCGCTCGCCATGGACCCGAAGCTGATGCTGTTCGACGAGCCGACGTCGGCCCTCGACCCGGAGCTGGTCGGCGACGTCCTCGACGTCATGCGCGACCTGGCCGAGTCCGGCATGACGATGGTCGTCGTCACCCATGAGATGGGCTTCGCCCGCGAGGTCGGCGACAGCCTGGTCTTCATGGACGGCGGCGTGGTCGTCGAGTCCGGCAATCCGCGCGAGGTGCTGACCAACCCGCAGCACGAGCGGACGCAGGCGTTCCTGTCGAAGGTGCTCTAGCGACACGCGGCGGCATGTGAGGAGGGGCGGTACGGAGATCTCCGTACCGCCCCTCCTCGTTCGTGGTCCGTGCCGGGCCGGCCGGCCCTCGGCGGCTACTTCAGGGCCAGCACCAGCGCGTCCGACGGCGAGCGCCACACCGTTCGGGCCTCGCCGAAGCCGCGGGCGAGCAGCTCGCGCGTGTGCCACGCCGGGGAGGGCGTGTCGCCGTCGGCGTGCTCGCCGTAGATCTCGAAGCGCCGGGCGGTCGGCCCGGCGAGCACGGGGTCCACGGCGGCGAGCCGCCACCACTCGGCCCAGTCGAGGACGCCGTCGGCCTTGGCCTGATCCATGCGCGCATGGCGCTGCGCGCGCTCCGCCGCGTTGATCCGGGGCGTCGAGTCGTCGATCATGTGGTCCGCGTTCATGAAGACACCGCCGTCGCGGACGAGTTCCGCGACCTGACCGTAAAGGGCCGCGAGGGGTTCGCTGTGCAGCCAGTGCAGGGCCGTGGCGGTCAGGACGGCGTCGTAGGAGCCGTACGGCAGCCGGGTCGGCCAGTCCGGGTCCTTGAGGTCCGCGGTCACGAAGCCGACGCGGTCGTCGCCCGCGAAGGTGCCCTCGGCGATGGCGAGGAGCGCCGGGTCGAGGTCCACGCCGGTGCTGGTGGCGCCGGGCAGGCGGGCCAGCAGCCGGGCGGTGATCGTGCCGGTGCCGCAGGCCAGGTCGAGGACCCGCGGGGCGGGCCCGGCCAGCGCCTCCACCATGTCGATCATGACCCGGAAGCGCTCCTCCCGGTCGGGCATGTACCACTCCTGCTGGCGGTCCCAGCTGCGCTGCCACGCGGCCCAGTCGGCGCCGGCCGGGATCGCGGCGGAAGAGCCGGCCGTGATGTCGGTGGACGTGTCCGTCGTGGTCGTCTGCGCGTCCGTCATCGCCGTCCTGTCCCTAGGTTGCGTAATACCCTGGAAGCACGAACGGCCGTTACTCCGCCCGCATCCCGACCATAGAGCGCCCCCGTAAGGACTACAAGTGGAACTGGCCTATTACTCGGACTACGCCGTACGGCTCGTCAACAGCGAGGAGCCGACCCGGGGCAAGGACTCCCTGACGTCCGTCGAGGCCGTCCGGGGCCTCTTCGGCGGCAACCGGTCGGCCGCCCGGCGGGCCACCGAAGCGGACGTCACCCGGTTCCGCTCGGTCCGCGGCCGGCTGCGCGCGGTCTTCGAGGCGGCCGACGGCGGCGACGAGACCCTCGCGGTGGACCTGCTGAACTCCCTGCTGCTGGAGTTCCCGGTGAGCCCGCAGATCTCGGGCCACGACTTCCGCGACGACGACGGCCACCCGCTGTGGCACATGCACCTGGCCGACCACCCGTCCAACGCGACGGCGGGCTACGCGGCCATCGCGGCCATGGGACTGGCCTTCCACCTCACCGAGCACGGAGTCGACCGGCTGGGCCTGTGCGAGGCGAGCCCCTGCCGCAACGCCTACCTCGACACCTCCACCAACCGCTCCCGGCGCTACTGCTCCGACCGCTGCGCCACCCGCGCCAACGTGGCCGCCTACCGCGCCCGCAAGCGCCTGGAGGCGGACCGCGCCGGCGACAGCGGCCTGGCCGCCGACAGCGCCCAGCGCACCACCGCCAGCGGCGAGCGCTGATCCGGCTTCAGCGGACGGTAACGCAGCCGCGCCCTGCCCAGGATCAGCTCGTCGGGCACGGTCCCGTAGTCCGTGCTGTCGCCGCCGGCGTAGGCGTTGTCCCCGAGCACCCACCAGCCGCCCTCGCGGCGCTCCGCGGCCCGCTTGACGACGAGCAGGTCCTGCTGGAAGGGGTGCCGCAGCACGATCACGTCACCGGGCCGGACCCGCGCGCCGTACTGCACCAGCAGCCGGTCCCCGTGCTGGAGCGTGGGCACCATCGACGGACCGGTCACCTCGGCCAGCCCGAAGGGCGCGGCGGCCCCGCCCCGCTCGGCGTCCTGCGGCAGTTCCGGCATCCCCGGCACCTCCCCGTCCGTTCCTCCACCAGTCCCAGTCTGACCCCGGACTTTTGTCCTAAGCCCAAGGGGGCACCCGCCAAAAGCCCTCCCCCAGGGAGTAATGTCCCACCTGAGAAGACGATCACGAGGAAGGAACGCTCCATGCTTTCCCGCCTGTTTGCCCCCACGGTCAAGGTCAGCGCACACTGCGACCTGCCCTGCGGCGTGTACGACCCGGCCCAGGCCCGCATCGAGGCGGAGTCGGTGAAGGCCGTGCAGGAGAAGATGGCCGCCAACGACGACCCGCACTTCCAGGCGCGCGCCACCGTCATCAAGGAGCAGCGTGCCGAGCTCGCGAAGCACCACGTCTCCGTGCTGTGGAGCGACTACTTCAAGCCCCCGCACTTCGAGAAGTACCCCCAGCTCCACCAGCTCGTCAACGACGCCCTGAAGGCCCTGTCGACCGCCAAGGCCTCGACGGACCCGAAGACCGGCGAGAAGGCCCTGGAGCTGATCGCCGAGATCAGCGACATCTTCTGGGAGACCAAGAAGGCCTGATCTTCGATCATCCCCTCTGACCTGCGATTTTCTTGGTTGCAGTGTCTCGGGGTCCGCACCCGGTCCGCAGGCCGCCGAGAACGGCGTCCATGACGGTCCGGGTGCGGTCTTCTTCGCCCGGCCACGGGCGCGCACGGATCCGCAGCGTGACGACGGCGGACGCGTGGCCGAGAGCAGACCGGCCGACCAGCCGGCCCTTCCGACGCTCGCCGTCGATCGGCCGGCCGGCCGACGTTCCACATCCTCAGGGACGGGTCGGACAGAGCGGTGCGACGCAGCCGGCTTCGTGCGGCTGGGCGCGTTCCGGCCGGCTACAGCACCTCGACGACGCTGGGAAGGATCTTCTGCAGCGCCAGAACCGCGTTCCGGGACGCGGCGAGCTTCCAGCGGTCGTCCTTGAGTTCGTCCGCATGGTCGGAGATGGCTCGCAGCACGATGTACCCGGACAGCGCGCCGTCTTCTCCCTGTTCGTAGAAGTGACGCGCCACGGCCTCCGCCTCCGTTTCCAGCGCGAGCGTCTTCTCGTGGTAGCTGCTCAGGAAGCTTCTCTCCTCGGCTTCCTTGAACTTCACCACACGAGGGCCGGTGCCGATCGGTCCTCTCTGCAGGCGGAAAGAAGGGTGCCCGAGCCCGGCGCTCTCCTCGTGCGCCGTCAGCGAGAACGGCTCGCCGACCCCGGAGAAGTAGTCGTTCAAGGCCATCACCACGCGGGTCGGCGGCCGGAAGGCAGAGCCCCGGTGGCGCGGCCCTTCCGGCGTGCTCGCTGCCGGACCGTAGTCGATGACCTGGGTCCCGATCACGACGTCGCCGAGACTGACGTCCGAGTGGATCGCGCCGGCTATGCCGAGAAGGACGAGGAACCGCGGAGCGAAGTTCTTGCTCAGGTAGTGGGCGGCTTCGGCGGCCGACGTATGCCCCTGTTCGACCGCTTGCGTCATGACGATCCGGGGAGAGGCCAGGCCCAGGGGGATCGTGGCGCGATACACGAAGCGTCCGCCGGGGCCCCGCTCTCGGTACGCCGGATTCTCCCGCTCCAGCCAGTCGCGTACGGCTTTTGCCTCCTCGCTGATGATGGTGATCACTCCGATGTCACACCCCTCGGTCACGGCGGCGTCCTTCCTTCGGGGGTCGTCTTCGGTGAAGGCATGCAGGAACCTCTCCGGGGCTCGGGACAACGTCCGGTAGGCGTCCTCGCTTGCCTCCCGGCCCTCGACGCTGGCCCGCTCCCGCCGCAGCAGGGCCTCGCAGCGGTGGCGCGCGTCGTCCGTCAACATCGTGTCGAGCCGGTCGAGGAAGTCACGCGCCGTCGCCGCATCGAGCGAGTTGAGCGCTGACAGGGCCGAGTTCGTCAGGACGGACGAATCCGTTCGGTTCACCGCTTGACTCACGACCAGGCAGGCGCCCGCGAGCTCGACGGGATTGCCGGCGGCGGAGAGAACGGCCCCCCGGAGCACAGCCCCCGTTGCGGCGTCGCTGCGTCGGGGCGCCGCTTTCGCGCTGCCTCGCTGTGAGTTGTCGGCCTTCTCCGGTGAAGTGGCCAGGAACCGCTTGGCCAGTTCGATGGACAACTTGCCGTACTTCGCGAGACCTGTCGCGGCAGCCGTCTGGTTGATGGCGTCGGAGTCTTCCAGAAGGACACCCCTGATCCACTGTGCGACGTCGTCGTCCCAGGCTGCCCGGATGACGGCATCGATGACGGCACCGCGGAACTTGGCCTCGCCCGTTCTGCGCGGAAATCCCCGGTATTCGTCCGCCAGCGTCCTCAACCATGACTGCGGGCGATGGAACAACGGCGCGACCGCCTGCACGGCCGTGGCGCGTGTCCAGAGACTGTTCTCCTCGTCGCGGGCGCACCGCTGGAGCGCGCTCACGACCGTGTCACCGCCGAGTGATCCCAGTGCACGAGCGGCCAGCGCCACGACGGCCTCGACCGGATCGTCGAGCCTGGCCAGAAGGGCTGCGCGGGCGTCGTCGGAACCCACGCCGATCCGTGACAGCGCGGTGGCGGTGAATCCACGCACGTAACTGTCGGGGTCGGTCAAGGTCTCGATCAGGATCGGCGCCGACCTGAGGTCTCCGATGCGCCCGAGCGCCTGCGCGGCGGCAGCGCGGGTTCGCGCGTCCGGGTGGCGCACGAGCACTTCCAGGGCCTGACGGACCGGGCCGCAGTCGACGGCGAGGAGCTCGACGGCAGCGAGCCTCACCGCCCGGTGTGCCGAGCTCAAGGCGCCGATGAGCGACGGGCGGTCTCGTTGCTCGACGATCTGCCCGAGCGATTGCACCGCCGCTTCGCCCACGTTCTCCGAAGGGTCCTCCAGTACCTCTTCGAGATGGACCATCGCGGTCTTGGTGTGCCTTCTGCCAAGCGCTGCGACGGCGACGCCGCGAACCTCTTCGTCGTCGTCCTGCAGCGCGAGGATCAACGCACTTTCTCCGACGCCTGTGCCCTCGCCGATCGCGGCGAGGGCCGCTCTGCGCACCGACGGCTCGGCATCAGCGAGGAACGCCCTGAGGTCTCGCGACGGATTCAATCTCGCCATGGCGCGTACTGCCGCTCCGCGTACTTCCGCGGAGACATCGACAAGCGCTGCCTCGACGAGGCCCATCCCGGTCTCCAGCCTGGCGCGGCCGACAGCGGTGACCGCGGAGGAGCGGACGACCGCGTCCTTGTCCTGCGAGAGAACAGCCAATACGCCGACCGTGCCTCGGTCCGCGATGCGTCCGAGGGCCGTGGCGACAGAACCGCGCACGATCGCGTTCTCGTCCGTGGACGTCTCGACGAGAGGCGCCAAGGCGGATCTGTGCCCCAACCAGCCGAGTGCCGTCGCCGTCGCACCCCGAACGCGCGGCTCCGGGTCCTTCAGAAGGGGTACCAAGCAGGTCAGTACCGACGGGTCGCCGACTCGGCTCAGGGCCGTGGCAGCGGTCCAGCGCACTCCGGCCTCCTTGTCGCGCAGCGCCTCGCTGACGACCGGGACGCAGACCGGATCCCCGATCTTGCCCAGCGCGAAAACCGCGGCTTTGCGGACTTGGGCGTCACAGTCCCTGACAAGTGGGATGAGTGAGGGCACTGCGGCCGGGTCTTCGATGAGACCGAGAGCCACGGCACAGGTTCCACGCACACGGGCCACCTCGTCGGCAAGGGAAAGACACAGGGGACCGACGCCTTCGACCGCTCCGAGCAAGCCCAGCGCCTTTGCCGCTGATCCGCGGACGCTGGCCTCGCGGTCGTCCAGCCTGCGGATCAGCGCAGGCACCGCCTGGACGCCGTTGAGGAGGGCGGTGGCCATGCACGCGGAACCTCGAACGATGCGGTCTTCGTCCTGCAGCAACTCGATCACAGGATCCAGTGCGTCCACATCCGCGAGCCGCGCCACTGCCAGACATGCCGACCCCCGCACATGGGAAGACGCGTCCTTGAGGAAGACGCGGATGCGCGCAGCGTCACTCTCTCCGCCGTTGCGGCCGATCACGGTGATCGAGGCACCTCGATTCACGTCGTCCTCGTCGTCCAGCATGGCGCGGGCATGGTCCAGCGCGAGCGGGCCGTCCATCGCCTCCAACGCGATGAGCGCGGCGCCTCTCACAATCGCGGCGGGATGATGGATCAGCTCGTTGAACAGCCTTCCGCGAGCGGGTGCGGCCATCGTTCGGAGCATCCTGCACAGCTGGGCCAGGGCGACTGGTTCACAATCCTTCAGAGCGGCTATCGTCCGACCGATTTCGGCATCTGAAAAAAGTGCTCTCTTCTCGCTGGGCCGGCGAAAGTTCAGATACCGCCCAACGGCGCCGATGGCAGAATACTGAGTGATTTTGTCCGGATGGTTCATGCCTTCGATGATTTGCGGCAGATCCTGCATGTCGCCGCAACGCCCTAACGCTGTGAGGACCGCTCCTTGGACGAAAGGATCCTGGTCCTGGAGGTTGGCGCGGACAAGCTCCGCGGCGACCGCCCCGCCGATGCGGCCTATTGCCGTGATCGCCTTGCCGCGTATCGGGGGTTCGGGATGATCGAGAACTGCCGCCAGCGCGGGGATGAATGCCGGCGAGCCGATGCGACCCAGGGCTCTGACCCTGTGTCCTATCGCTTCGGGTCCGAGGTCTGCGAGACTCTCGCAGAGCCGTAGCACAGCCGGTTCGTCCGCGCGGAAACCGAGTTCGCGCACGGCCCTCCCGCAGACGGTCTTGTCCTTGTCCGTCAGCATCGTGATCAGAAGATCCGTGGACAGGTCGCTGAAAGAGGAACGTTCTACGTCACCGGTGTCGGCATCCTCGATGTCAGCCGACGACTCGGCAACCGTGTCCGCCACGCCTTGCTCCACGGCTGACATCGTGTCACCGGTATCGGTCACCGTTCCTTCGGGGGACGGAGGCGCCAGTTCCTCCAGCCCGGCCCGTGTGTGCTCCAGGGTTCGGCGGCGTTCCGCCTGACGCATCAGCTTCTGCAGTTGCCGTCCGTCGAGCGTGCCCATGAGCAAGGCGTGGCGGACGGGGCTCCAGACCTCGGGCCTCTCCGCGGCGAGTCCGTCCAGCAGACCGTTGGCGAGACCTTCCCCCAAGCACACGCGGGGCAGTGACCCCACCGCATCGGCGCACCTGGTCCGGTGAATACGGGACATGGTGAAACCGCGTCCCAGCGCCCGCCACGCCTTCACCCTCATTTCCGGGTCCATGAGAGGCGCGTTGGCGATGAGGATGTCGCACAGTATGTCGAAGCGAGCTTCCGCGGCGGCGATGCCGACGGCATCGGCCGTGGCGTTGACGGGATCCGTCTGCAGGGCGCTCCAGTCAGCTACGAAGCCGCCGAAGAAGTGACCTGCGTAGGTGATGGGGGGCGGCTGTTCATGTCCCCAACCGACCGCGAGACCACATTCGGCGTACCTCTGGTGGCTGAGCGCGAAGGATCTGGCTGCGACCGGCGTCCTCCCAGATCCCGGTTCGACAGGACCGGCGTCGAGAAAGAAGTCGAGAAGGTCGCTGTAAAGTTCGAGGGGAAGACTCTTGGCCATGAGCTGCAGGACTTCTTGGCGTGTGAAGTCGCCGGATTCCGTGAAGTGTGCCAGTGCCGCGCACGCAGCCCATGCGGCGTCGACCGTGGCGCCGGACTCCACGTGCCGTGTCACCGCCGGGGGCACGCGATCGGGCAGCATGTGCGCGTGAGCGGCTGCACGGACGAGTTCCGCGCGGGACCCGGGGTCCGGCTCGTCGCGTGGATCGCGCCCGCTCACGAGCTTCACGAGCCCGCGCAGCAGAAGGGGGTTCGTTGCGAGTGCGGAGAGACCTATTCGGTCGAGCCATGTGAGGTGAGCGTCCGCATCCAACCCGTTACGCGTCAAATATTCGCGCACCTGCTCGGGCTGGAATTCCTGCAATCGCAATCGGCGGACCCAGCGGAACTCCCCGACGCTCTCGTCCGGATTGCGACTGCTGATCGCCACGGTGAAACCGTGGTTACCTCCCGCCAGCCGGCCGATGAGCCGCCACGTGCGGCCACTCGGGAAATCTCGCTTCATCTCGTTGAGCCCGTCCAGAAGGACGACAACCTTTCGGTGCTTGACGCGTGATTTCCAAAGATTTTCAGGGATTGCCGCAGGCCGGGCCTGCTTGACGAACTCCGGGACGTCCATGCCTTTGACAATCCTGGCTTGTCGCAGCAGCGCCGAGTTGAGGAACAACACCGGAGTGCCCGATCGGAGGAGTTCGATCTCCAGTCCGCGAAGGGCGGTCGTCTTCCCGGACCCGGCCGCCCCGTGGACGATCCAGGTGACCTCACCTGCTTCGCGGAGCTGGGTGGCGAAGGATGGGAAAGAGACCCTGCCGTCTCCGGACCCGCCCACATCCTGCTCAAGCAGGTGGGGCTCCATCCAGAACGTCGGCATATGCCGCTGGCGTGCAGCCACACTCGTGGCGAATGCGTCGTGCTCACTCATAGGCTGCAGGCCCCCCTGCCTTGCTCCCGATCGCTCCGCTGTGCCCATTGTCCCCAGACCTATCCGAGCGAACCACGAACGAGCTGACACGACGAGCACATTGGTCGGTGGGTGAGGAACGCTTCGGGGTCGGACGTCGTTCCCAACGGGCGCGCGGGGCGGGGGAAGCCGTGGAGCCGGGCGAACGTCCGCTCCACCGCCCACCGGTGGGCGCCCGGTCCGGTGAACTGCCGGGTGCCGCGGCGGACGATCGCGGGCACGATGCCGAGATGGCGGATCCGGTCGCGGTAGACGTCCTGGCCGCGGTGAGCGGGCGGCGCGCCGTTCCAGCCGTGAGGGGCCCGGTCGGACAGTCGACCGGGCCCCTTCGTCGTGCCGTGCGGCGTGACGCTCAGACGCCGTGCTCCGCGTCGCCCTCGCCCACCTCCAGCAGCCCGGCCGCCGCGCCGACTATGCGCGGGTCGGGGGTGCCGACGACCTCCTCGTCCTTGTCGTCGTAGTCGAACCGGGCGAGCACGCTGCGCATGGCCTCGACCCGGGCCCGTTTCTTGTCGTTGCTCTTGACCACCGTCCAGGGTGCGTACGCCGTGTCCGTCTCACGGAACATGGCGACCTTGGCCGCGGTGTAGTCCTCCCAGAGATCCAGCGAGGCCAGGTCCATCGGGCTGAGCTTCCACTGCCGTACGGGATCGATCTGACGGATCGTGAAGCGGGTGCGCTGCTCGCTCTGCGACACCGAGAACCAGAACTTCACCAGGTCGACGCCGTCGTCCACGAGCATCCGCTCGAACATCGGCGCCTGGCGGGCGAAGCGCTGGTACTCGTCGTCGGTGCAGAAGCCCATGACCCGCTCGACGCCCGCCCGGTTGTACCAGGACCGGTCGAAGAGCACGATCTCCCCCGCGGTCGGCAGCTGCTCGACGTACCGCTGGAAGTACCACTGCCCGCGCTCGCGCTCGGTGGGCTTCTCCAGGGCCACGACCCGGGCGCCGCGCGGGTTGAGGTGCTCGGTGAACCGCTTGATGGTGCCGCCCTTGCCGGCCGCGTCCCGCCCCTCGAAGACGATGACGAGACGGCGTCCCGTCTCCTTGATCCAGCTCTGCAGCTTCAGCAGCTCGATCTGCTGGAGCCGCTTGTGCCAGTCGTACTCCTTGCGCTCCATGCGCCGCGCGTACGGGTAGTTCTCCCGCCAGGTGTCGACCGGGCTTCCGTCCGGCCGGATGAGCACGGGGTCGTCCTGGTCGCTGTAGTCGACCCGCAGGTCGGCCTGTTCGGACAGCAGGGGCCTTGCGGTCATGGCGTCCGCCTCCCGGTCTCGGATCTCAACTCGCGTGTCATGTCTCATGTCCCAGGTGTCGGCGGTCGGGCGCCGGGGTGTCGGCTGCGGCCGTGCCGGGCGTCGGGGGTCAGTGGAACTGCGGGACGATGAGATGGATCCCGTACGCCACCACGGCCGCGCAGGCGAGGAAGCACAGCCCCGCCTGCGCCCGGCCGGCGAGGGAGGCGCCCGCCCGTTCCGCGTGCCCGCCCTCCGCGCGGGCCAGCCCCAGGACCCCCAGGGTGAAGACGGCGACCACGGCGACGGTGACGCCGACGCTCACCGCGGTGACCTGGCCGAGTGCGGTCCAGTCGATGCTCATGAGGGAAACTCCCGGTGGTGACTCAGGCGGCCGTTCGGACTTCGGTCGGCGACGCGGCGCCGAGGGTGATCTCGTGGGTGTCGTTGACGTTGTGGGCGTGCACGGGGTTGCGGCGGGAGATCACGACGATGCCCGCGGCGAGCGCGACGCCCACCAGGGCCACCACCGTCGTGCCGGCGTTCCCGCCGTGCGTGACCGCGCTCGCGGCGAGGCCGCCGGCCAGGGCCGCCGCAGGCAGGGTGACCAGCCATGCGATCACCATGCGCCCCGCGACACCCCACCGCACCTCTGCCAACCGCCTTCCCAGACCTGCGCCGAGGATGCTGCCGGAGGCGACCTGCGTGGTGGACAGGGCGAAACCGAGGTGGGCCGAGGTGAGGATGACGGTCGTGGAGGCCGTCTCCGCGGCGAAGCCCTGCGGGGACTGGATCTCCGTCAGCCCCTTGCCCATGGTGCGGATGATCCGCCAGCCGCCCAGATAGGTGCCCAGACCGATGGCGAGGCCCGCGGAGGCGATCACCCAGACCGGCGGTCCGGCGTCGGGCCCGAGGGCTCCCGCCGAGATCAGGGTCAGGGTGATGACGCCCATGGTCTTCTGCGCGTCGTTGGTGCCGTGCGCGAGGGAGACCAGCGACGCGGAGGCGATCTGCCCGATCCGGAACCCCTCGGCGACCGGCTTCCGCCGGGCCCGCGCGGTGACCCGGTAGGCGAGGTAGGTCGCGATCAGCGCCGCCGCGCCCGCCACCAGCGGGGAGGCCACGGCGGGGATCAGGATCTTCTCGACGACCTTGTCGAAGTGCACCCCGTGGGACCCGGCTCCCACCCACACCGCTCCGATCAGTCCGCCGAACAACGCGTGCGACGAACTCGACGGCAGGCCGACGAGCCAGGTCAGCAGGTTCCACAGGATCGCGCCGACCAGCCCCGCGAAGATCATCCCCGGGGAGACGAGACGGTCGTCCACGATGCCGCCGGAGACGGTCTTCGCGACCTCGGTGGACAGGAAGGCGCCGACGATGTTGAGGGCCCCGCTCACCAGGACCGCCGTTCTCGGCTTGAGCGCGCCGGTGGCGATGGAGGTCGCCATCGCGTTCGCCGTGTCGTGGAATCCGTTGGTGAAGTCGAAGGCCAGAGCCGTGACGATGACGACCGCCACGAGGAACGTGATGTGGTCCATGTCCTCATGGGAACAAGCGCTTGCGTACGCCGGGCGAACTGGAGGCGAAGCCTGTTCCTCGTCCCCGCGCCCGACGCGTGAGGATCGTGCGATCCTGGCGTGATGAATCGGGAGGACCTGGTGAGGCTGCGGCAGGCACGGGACCGGATGGACCGCGAGTACGCCGAACCGCTCGACGTCGCCGCGCTCGCCTCAACGGCGTTGATGTCCCCCGGCCACTTCCAGCGCAGCTTCCGCGAGGCCTACGGCGAGACGCCCTACGGCTATCTGATGACCCGCCGCGTCGAGCGCGCCAAGGTCCTGCTGCGCCGCGGCGACCTGACCGTGACGGAGGTCTGCATGGCCGTCGGCTGCACCTCGCTCGGCTCGTTCAGCTCCCGTTTCACCGAGCTGGTCGGCGAGACCCCGAGCTCCTACCGGGCCCGGTCGCACGAGGAGAGCGCGGTGATCCCGCCGTGCGTGGCCAGGACGTTCACCCGCCCCAGGCGGGGCCGGCACGCCTAGGCTGGATGCATGGACCTCAAACTCCACCAGTGCTTCGTCGCCGTCGACGACCATGACAAGGCCCTGCACTTCTACGTCGAGGTGCTCGGTCTGGAAGTCCGCAACGACGTCTCCTACGAAGGGATGCGGTGGGTGACCGTAGGGTCGCCGCAGCAGCCGGACGTGAACATCGTGCTGGAGCCGCCGGGCGCCAACCCGGACTTCTCCCCGGCCGACCGGGAGGCGATGGCCCGGCTGCTCGCCAAGGGCGTGCTGCGCGGCGTCATCTTCACCACCGCCGACTGCGACGCGCTGCACGCGCGCGTGCGGGAGGCCGGCGTCGAGGTGCTCCAGGAACCCATGGACCAGCCCTACGGGGTGCGCGACTGCGCGTTCCGGGACCCGGCCGGCAACATGCTGCGCTTCCTGGAGCGTAAGGCGTGAGCCGACCGGTCCGCTGGACCTACGCCTTCGTGGACCGGCCCGCCGCCCTGTTCGAGCGGGCCTGCGCCTTCTGGACCGCGGTCACGGACACCCGCCCGTCCGAGCCCCGGGGGGAGCAGGAGGAGTTCGTCACCCTGCTGCCCGAGGGCACGGACGCCTGCGTGAAGATCCAGGGCGTCGGGGGCGGCGACGGAGGTGCGCATCTCGACTTCGCCGTCGAGGACGTGCCCGGCTTCGTCGAGGAGGCCCGCAGGCTGGGTGCGGAGCCGGCCGCCGTCCACGACGGCTGGGCCGTGCTGCGCTCCCCGGCCGGGCAGGCGTTCTGCGCGGTGCCGTGGCACGGGGAGGCCGTGCGGCCGCCGGTGGTGGCCGGCAGCCGTCTCGACCAGGTGTGCCTGGACACGCCCTCCTGGGCGTTCGACGACGAGGTCGCCTTCTGGAGCGCGCTGCTGCCCGACTGGTCGGCCCGGCCGGGATCCCGGCCCGAGTTCCATGTGGTCGAGCCGCCGGCCGGGCTGCCGGTCCGCATCCTGCTGCAGCGGCTCGACGGGCAGCGGAGCGCCGACGGTGACGACGGCCCGGTCCGCGCCCATCTCGACCTCGCCTGCGGCGCGGACGTGGACGCCGTGCGCGTCCGGCACGAGCGGCTGGGCGCCCAATTCGTCGCCCGTCACCCCCACTGGACGGTACTGCGCGACCCGGCCGGCGGCCTGTACTGCCTGACCGGCCGCGACGCGGAGACGGGCGGCCTCCCCCGGGCCGGTTCCTGACCCGCCGGCCTCATCCCGCAGCCCGGGCGGGACGGGGCACGGGCACTGCCTGGCGGAGGGCTCCGCTACTGGCGCCCCGCCGGTCACGAGGTCCGGGCGGCGGGGGTGCCGGGCTCCTCCTCGGATCCGGGGGCGGGCTCGGGTCCGGCGAGGTGGGGCTGGGCGCCCGGCTCCACGTACGCCTCGCACTCGGGGTTGTGGCACGGTCCCGGCGCCCAGCGCGGCACCCACGCGCCCAGCGTCTTGTGCCGCCGGACGACGGACTGCACGGGCTCCCCGCAGGCGGAACAGACGCGTTGTTCCCTGTCCATGTCCTCAGAGTAGGGCGATCGCCGCCGGAGCGCTCCCTGCCGTGCACCGGCGTTCTCGGCGGTGCGCCCGCACCACCGCTCCGACGCCGAAGCGGCGCACTCCCCGCACCCCGGCCCCGCGCCC
>NZ_JAHHIU010000195.1 GCF_024539815.1 Streptomyces hayashii | reverse complement strand
GTGGGGGCCGGCTGTGGGGTCCGGCGGTGGGGCGGTCTGCCTCACGGCGGCTCGGTGTGGGTGGGGGCAGGCAGGTCGCGCTCCCGAGGTGGGGGCAGTGTACGGGCCGCGATGCCGGGTCGGAACGTAAAAGAGGAACCTCTGAGCTGGGAGAACGGGGGCAAGTAGGGTGACGCCACAGCTCGTTGGCACAGCGGGAACAGAGGGAAGGGTCGGAGCCGATCATGGCCGATGACATGGCCGATGCCGAGAACGCCGAGCAGGCCGGGAACGCCGAGAGCAGCGCCGTGCGGGCGCGCAAGGACCGGGAGCGGGACGAGCTCTACGCGCTCGACATCTCCGGCGTCGAATGGCAGTGCGCGCCGGGCACGGAGGAGCACGAGGAGCGCGTCGAGATCGCGTATCTGCCCGAGGGCGCGGTGGCGATGCGGTCGTCGCTCGACCCGGAGACGGTGCTGCGCTACACCGAGGCGGAATGGCGGGCCTTCGTGCTGGGTGCCCGCGACGGCGAGTTCGACCTGGAGCCGGCGCCGGGCGACGGGGGCTGAGGCGGAGCAGCGAGCGCCCGTAGCGGTCCCCGGGCCGGGTGAGCGGGCATCGGGTGGCGCGGCCGTGACGGTGATCGTCACGGCCGCGCTCCCGCGTCCGGCCGCGGGTCAGCCGGTCATGGAGCGGGCGGTCGCGTACACGTCGAAGACGGCCAGCGCCAGCGGGACCAACGTCAGCAGGACGAAGCCCTCGGCGATCTCCATGAACCGGCCCCAGAACGGGGTGAGACCGCCTCGGGAGCTGATCAGGCCGATCGCCGTGACGATCGCGGAGGCCGCGGCGATCGCGGCGACGAGCCAGATCGTGCGGAGGTCCAGGGCGGCGCGGTCGCCCGTCAGCGCCGCACGGAGCATCGAGTGGGGCGGGTTGAGCGCCAGACCGAGCCCGAGCAGGACCAGGGAGCCGAGTCCGGCGGCCAGCACGGGCGCGACCTGGGCGGTGTAGCGGAAGAGGTGGGCGCGCATCAGCAGGGCGATGCCCGTGGCCAGCGCGAGGAGCTGTGCCCAGACGTCGTCGGAGAATCCGAGGACCGCGCAGGCGCCGACGGTGATCACCGCGCAACCGCCGACCAGGCCCACCAGGAGTTCGTGGCCGCGGCGGGCCTGGGCGGCGATCCGCTCGGCGTCGACCGGCTCCCGGGGGGTGGGGTCGGTGCCGTACGCGCTGCGCGTGCCGGAGTCCGGGGCGTCGAAGCCGATCGGCAGGCGGGCGAAGCGCATGGACAGGCCGGGCAGGAAGGCCTGGGCGCCCACGCCGAGGGGGGCGCACAGTGCGGCCGTCTCGGCCGGGGTCCAGTGCGCGAGGATCGCCGCGAACACCGCGGCCAGCCCCGCGCCGGAGGCGACCACGAAGGCGACGAAGGGGCCGTCCCCGCGGGGGGAGCACAGGGTGAGCAGCACCGAGGCCAGCAGGACCGCGGCACAGGCCAGCAGAAACTGCAGTCTGCCGACGCCCTGGCCGGCGGCGAGCGGGAGGAGCCCGGAGCCCGCGACCGCCACGTTGGGCAGCGCCCCGAGCCCCAGGGCCACGGCGGAGCCGCGGTCGTCGTAGACGCGAGCCCGCACACAGGCGAGGGCGACCAGCAGGACGCCGACGACCGCGGCGAGGACGCCGGGCAGGCTGTTCATGTCGTGGCGCGGGTCGCCGGTCCAGGCCACGAAGGCGAGCAGGACCGGCAGGACGCCTCCGCCGACGAGGCCTGCGGTGCGGGTCAGGTAGCCGCTCCACAGGGTGTGCTCACGCGTCACGGCGGCGGCGACCGCCTCGGAGACGTCGTCGAAGACGGCGGGCGGCAGGGACTCCGAGAAGGGGCGCAGCGCGAGGAGTTCGCCGTCGAGGATGTGCTGGGCGGCGAACGACCGTGAGCTGTCGAGGACGGCGCCGTCCCGGCGGACGAGGTGGTAGCCGACGGGGGCGCCCTCGGCCGGGCTCTGGCGGGAGAGTCTGAGGATCTCGGGGTAGATGTCGGCGACGGGGACGTCGTCGGGCAGCGCCACGTCGATCCGGCTGTCGGGGGCGACGATGGTGACCCGGCAGAAGCCGAGCCCCGTCCCCGCCCCGGAAGCGGCTCCGGTGCCGCGCCCTTCTCCGGTGGCTGCCGCGGAGGCCGCGATACTCACCTGCTGCTCCCCCTCAGTGATGGTTCCGCGTCGACGGCGTGACCGTTCGGTGCGAAGTCCCGCTCCGGTGCGTGTGCCGCGCGGCCCGCGGGTGTGCTCACGCGAACATCCGGCACCCTACCGTCCTCCGGTCGCAGGGGTGGTCAGTAGGATCACGCGGCGGCCTGCGTCCGGCTGACACGGGGTGACGGACGGTACTTCGGGGGCCTCGCAAGAGGATTGGTGAGCAGTGAGCCATATCGTCGTGAAGCGCCCGCCGCGGGCGCTGCCGTCCGAGGTGCCCACGGGCGAGGTCGTCCTGCAGCCTCCGCCTGAGCTGCCGCGGGGGCACCAGGAAAGCGTGCTGATGCAACTGCTGCCGACGCTCGGCATGGGCGGCTCGGTGGTCTTCTTCTTCACGAGCGGGCAGCCGTTCATGAGGATCATGGGCATGGTCATGATCGCCTCGACCGTGGCGATGTCGATCGCGATGGTCGTGCGCTTCCGCCGTGGTTCCCAGGGGCAGTTGGCGGACATGCGCCGTGACTACCTGAGCTATCTGGCGCAGACCCGGCGCACCGCGCTCGACACCGCCCGGGCCCAGCGCGACGCCCAGTTCTACCTGCACCCCTCTCCCGAGCAGCTGTGGGCCCTGGTCGCCGAGGGCAGCCGGGTGTGGGAACGGCGGCCCGGGGACGAGGACTTCGCCCAGGTCCGTGTCGGCCTCGGCGTCCAGGCCCTGGCCACGCCGCTCCTCGCCCCCGAGACCGGCCCGGTGGAGCAGCTTGAGCCGCTGACGGCCGGTGCGCTGCAGCGCTTCATCGCCGTCCACGACAGCCTGGACGACCTGCCGATGGCTGTTTCCCTGCGCGCCTTCTACCACGTCACGGTCAGCGGTGAGCCGCAGTCGGTGCGCTCCTGCGCCCGGGCCCTGGCAGGCTCGCTGGCCGCGCTGCACTCGTCCGAGGACCTGGTCCTCGTCGTCGCGGCGGGCCGGGAGGAGCTGCCGCACTGGGACTGGGTCAAGTGGCTGCCTCACGTCCAGACGTCCGACGCCGTGGACGGGGCGGGCAGCCGCAGACTGGTGGGCACCGACATCCGTGAGCTGGAGCAGTTGCTCGGGGCTCGGCTCGCCGGCCGTCCGCGGTTCCATCCCGACGCGGGGCCGTTGCCCGACGAACCGCACATGGTCGTCGTCCTGGACGGCGTCTCCCTGCCTCCGGACTCGGTCCTGGCCAACCCCGAGGGACTGCAGGGCGTGACGGTGCTCGACGTCGTTCCCGGTGAGCTCACGGGGGCGGGCGGCGAGCTGGACATCGTCGTCCAGCCGGGCGCGTTGCGGCTGGAGTCGGCGCACGGCGCCGTCTACGAAGGGACGCCCGACGCCCTCTCGCCGGAGTCCGCCGAGGCGCTGGCCCGGCAGCTCGCCCCGCTGCGCATGGCCTCGGGCGGGGACGACGACGAACCGCTGCTGGCCAACCTGGAGTTCACGGACCTGCTGAACCTCGGCGACGCGGCGTCCGTGGACCCCTCGCGCACCTGGCGACCGCGTTCGCTGGCCGAGCGGCTGCGGGTGCCGATCGGGGTGGGCGAGGACGGCCGTCCGGTGATGCTGGACCTCAAGGAGGCTGCGCAGGAGGGCATGGGTCCGCACGGCCTGTGCGTGGGCGCGACCGGTTCCGGCAAGTCGGAGCTGCTGCGCACCCTGGTGCTGGGCCTCGCGGTCACCCACTCCTCCGAGACCCTCAACTTCGTCCTCGCCGACTTCAAGGGCGGCGCGACGTTCGCCGGCATGGCGCACATGCCGCACGTGGCGGCCGTCATCACCAACCTGGCGGACGACCTGACGCTCGTCGACCGGATGGGCGACTCCATCCGGGGCGAGCTCAACCGGCGTCAGGAGTTGCTGCGGGACGCGGGCAACTACGCCAACATCCACGACTACGAGAAGGCGCGGGCCGCGGGGGCCGCCCTGCAGCCGATCCCCTCCCTGGTCCTGGTGATCGACGAGTTCAGCGAACTGCTGACGGCGAAGCCGGACTTCATCGAGATGTTCGTG
Source organism: Streptomyces hayashii (assembly GCF_024539815.1). Taxonomy (GTDB): domain Bacteria; phylum Actinomycetota; class Actinomycetes; order Streptomycetales; family Streptomycetaceae; genus Streptomyces; species Streptomyces hayashii. The sequence goes on along the minus strand of NZ_JAHHIU010000195.1, from coordinate 19,695 downwards.
CAGATCGGACGGATCGGCCGCTCGCTCGGCGTGCACCTGCTGCTGGCCTCGCAGCGCCTGGAGGAGGGCCGCCTGCGCGGCCTGGAGACGTATCTGTCGTACCGCGTCGGTCTGCGCACGTTCTCCGCGGCGGAGTCGCGGGCCGCGCTGGGCGTGCCCGACGCGTACTCGCTGCCGAACGTGCCGGGTTCGGGGTTCCTGAAGTTCGGCACGGACGAGATGGTGCGTTTCAAGGCGGCGTACGTGTCGGGGGTCTACCGAGCGGGCGGACCGCGGGCGGCGGCGGTCGGCGGGACGCTGCCGGTGGACCGGCGGCCGGTGCTGTTCACCTCGACCGAGGTGCCGGTGCGCCACGCGGCGATACCGCGGCAACTGCGTTCCGGGGACGGCCCCGAGGTCGACGAAGCGCTCGCCGACACGGTCCTCGACGTGATCGTGCGCCGGCTGGAGGCACAGGGCCCGGCCGCGCACCAGGTGTGGCTGCCCCCACTGGACAGCCCGCCGTCGCTCGACGCGCTCCTCCCGGGGCTCACGGCCGTGCCGGGCCGCGGTCTCACGCAGCCCGGCTATGAGGGCGCGGGCCGGCTGGTCGTGCCGGTCGGACTGGTGGACAAGCCCTTCGAGCAGCGCCGCGACCCCCTCTGGGTGGACTTCTCCGGCGCCGCGGGCCACATGCAGATCGTCGGCGGCCCGCAGTCGGGCAAGTCGACGCTGGTGCGCACGCTGATCTCGGCGTTCGCCCTCACTCACACACCGCACGAGGTCCAGTTCTACGGCCTCGACTTCGGCGGTGGCGGCATGGCGACGGTGGCCGGCCTGCCGCACGTGGGCGGGATCGCCTCACGGCTGGACCCGGAGCGGGTGCGGCGCACGGTGGCCGAGGTCTACGGCGTGCTGACCCGCCGCGAGGAGTACTTCCGCTCGGCCGGGATCCCCTCGATCGCGGACTTCCGCGCCAGGCGGGCGAGGGCCGACATCTCGGTGACGGACCAGCCGTGGGGCGACGTCTTCCTCGTCATCGACGGGTGGGGCAACTTCCGCGCGGACTACGAGGCCATGGACCAGATCGTCCACGAGATAGCGGCGCGCGGTCTCGGCTACGGCATCCACCTGGTGCTGACCGCCTCACGGTCGATGGAGGTCCGGTCCGCGCTCAAGGACCACCTGATGAACCGCCTGGAGCTGCGGCTCGGCGACACGATGGACTCCGAGATCGACCGCAAGGTCGCCGCGAACGTCCCGGCGGGCGTTCCGGGCCGTGGCCAGTCCCCGCAGAAGCTGCACTTCATGGCGGCGGTGCCGCGGATCGACGGCCTCACCTCCGACAGCGACCTCTCCGACGCCACGCAGGCGCTGGCCGCCGAGGCCGCCCGGCACTGGCAGGCGCCCCCGGCTCCCGAAGTGCGGCTGCTGCCACGCGAGTTCCCTGCCGGCCAACTGCCGTCGGGGGGCCGCTTCCCGCGCCGTGGGGTGGCCTTCGCCCTCGACGAGAACAACCTGGAGCCGGTCTACGTCGACTTCGAGCAGGACCCGTTCTTCCTCGTCTTCGGCGAGAGCGAGTCCGGCAAGTCCAACGTGCTACGCCTGCTCATCAAGCAGCTGACGGAGCGCTACTCGGGCGACGAGTGCAAACTCTTCGTGGTCGACAACCGGCGCTCCCTGCTGGACGCGACCCCGTCCTCCCACCTGGCCGAGTACATCCCGATGTCCAACGCCATGGACCACCACATGGCGGCGCTGGCCGACCTGATGAAGCGCCGGACGCCGACGGCGGAGGTGACGGCACAGCAGCTCAGGGACCGGAGCTGGTGGCGCGGCCCGACGGTGTACGTGGTCATCGACGACTACGACCTCGTGGCGACGTCGAGCGGCAATCCGCTGGCCGGTCTGACGGAACTGCTGCCGTTCGCCCGGGACGTGGGCGTGCGGTTCATCATCGCGCGGTCGACGGCGGGCGCGGGACGGGCGTCCTACGAGACGTTCATGCAGCGGATCAAGGAACTGGGCGCCCAGGGTGTGGTCCTGGCGGGCGACCCCGGCGAGGGCGACCTCCTCGGCGGCGTACGGCCCAGGCCGATGCCTGCGGGGCGGGGCGTCTTCGTCTCCCGGCGACGGGGGAAGCCGCTGGTGCAGGTGGGGTGGGTGGAGGAGGGGGTGTAGCGCGTTCGCATACGTCCCGCCGGGGGCGTGCCCGGCGGACAGCCGAGAGGCGACCTCGCATCACGACCGTCAAGCCGTACGCAGTGAATTGTGGAAAGTATGGTGAGATCCGTGAACTCACTTGAACCGAGTTCACGGATCCGGCCTTTTAGTAACTTGGCGGTGTCCCGTCCAGCGGGCGGGTTTCACGGGGACACGGGGAAGGGGCTCGCGCATGGCGTGGGACGAGTGGGAGCAGCTCAAGAGTGCGGCTGCCGAGCAGCACGCGGCCCAGATGCAACTGAACCACGTGCCACTGGATCCGGGGGGTGGCACCGGGACGCTGGTGTCGAACAAGCCGGCCTGGTCCAAGGCCGGCCAGGACGTCGGCTCGCTCCGCGAGGACATCAGCAAGGCGTTGGGAAAGCTGTCGGACGGTCAGACGGGTCTCGGTGAGGACTCGGGCTGCCTGACCGCTGGAGCGCAGAAGGACGTCCACGCGTCGTGGGATCGCTACGTGAAGAGCGTCAGCGGTCGCTGCGGGAAGCTCTCGGGTCTGCTGGAGAAGGCGGGCAACGACCAGTTGAAGACCGATGAAGCCATCGAGGCCGAGATCGGCAATCTGAAAATGGAGTACGCGGATACTCCGGCCGTCGGCGGCAAGGGCTGAGGACGGTAACGAGACGTCATGGACCTCGCAACTCTCAAGGCCCTCAAGCCGACCGAGTACTCGGAAGCCGCCGGTGGCTACCGGAACACCTCTGACATGGCGAGCGCGGCCAAGGACCGCGTGCAGAACCAGATCGCCGTAGCGATGCGGAACTCGCTGAAGGGCGAAGCCGCGACCGCCGCGATCGGCCAACTGACGGAGCTGGGCAAGAACTTCCACTACATCCAGGTGGAATGCGGTTTGGTCAGCACGGCGCTCGAAGCCTTCTCCTACGAGGTGGGGGCCGCCAGGAGCAAGCTCGACGCAGCGCTGGCGGGCGCACAAGCCGCGCAGCTCACCGTGCACGCCGACGGCTCGATCACCTATCCGGCGGGGGGTGAGAAGGGCGAGGACGGCAAGATCCCTGACGGCGGTACGGTGAGCGGCCTGACGGACGGCACGGCCGCCGCGATCGGCCGCCAGTCGGCCAACGTCGACCCCAACCCTTACCACCGCCTCGCCCAGGACTACGCCGACCAGATCGCCGTGGCGCTGAAGGAGGCCACTGAGGCAGACGAGAAGTGGGCGCCGAAATTGCGCGCGCTGAAGGCGGACGACGACCTGACCGTCTCCGACGAGGACTGGGCCGATGCCTCCTCGGACACGAGCGGTGTGAAGGAGGCGGGAAAGAAGTACCTCGACTCGCTGCCGCAGCCGCCCAAGGACGGCAGTCCCCGGGACAACGCCGAGTGGTGGAAGGGTCTCGACGCGGAGCAGCAGGCGGCGTGGATCTCCATGCGCCCCGATTCCGTGGGTGCGCTCGATGGACTGCCCGCCACGGTCCGGGACGAGGCCAACCGCATCGTGTTCGACGAGGCGCGGGGCGCCATGCAGACAGAGCTGAACTCCATCCCGAAGCCACCGCTCAATGAGTGGACCTACATCAGCGCCGGGGGCTACCCGTCCAGGGTTCACACCGACGAATGGATGGAGTGGCACAACCGGTACGGCGACAGGTACGACCTGCTCACCAACAACCTCAAGGGAATGCAGGGCATCCAGAAGCGCTTCGACCAGACCGGCACGAACGGACTGCCCGAAGCCTATCTGCTGGGATTCAGCCCCGAAGGAGACGGCCGCGCCATCGTCGCCAACGGCAACCCGGACACCGCGGATCACACTGCGGTCTACGTTCCGGGCACCACGTCGGACTTGCCGGGCATCGAGGGGAACATCAACCGGATGGTCAATGTCTGGCATGCGGCCGACGCCAAAGCCCCTGGCCAATCCGTTTCCACCATCACCTGGCTCGGCTACGAGGCACCTGACGACGTCGTGAAGGACGCCCCCTTCGCACACTACGCGTACGACGGCGCGCCGGCGTTCCGCGGGTTCATGGACGGACTCGACGCATCGCACTCAGGTGCTGCGGCGTCCCACACCACCGTGATCGCGCACTCGTACGGAACAACGCTCGTCGGTGCCGCCGCCCAGACGGGCCATCTCAACGCCGATGACCTCGTCTTCGCAGGCAGCCCTGGCGTCAGGGTGTCCGGCGCGGATGAGCTGGACGTTCCCAGGGGTCATGTGTGGAACGAGGAGGCCGACGGTGACGTGGTGCCGGACATCGGCCGCTGGGGCCACGGCGGGGACCGCTTCGTCATCCCCAGCGACCCCGAATTCGGCGCCAACCAGATGACCACGGACACCGAAGGGCACAGCGGGTACTGGGACACGGGGTCGGAGGGGGACTCGACGAGTCTGCAGAATCAGGCCCTCGTCGTGGTCGGAAAGGGCGACAGTGTGCCGCTGAAGCCGCCGCCCGACCCGTGGGCGCATGTGAAGTAGGAACGCCGGCCCACAAAACGCAGCCCGACGAAGTAAGGCTTCTGACGTGAAGAGCAAATCGAGCGTTCTTGTGCTCGCAGTCCCCCTGGCCCTCATCACACTGACCGGATGCAGCATGACCAGCGACGATTCCCACGCCATTCCCTCCTCCGGCACGAGCACCTCGCGTGATGCCTCAGACGCGATGGAGAAGGTTTCCAGCACTGTCTATGACCTGATCCGCGTGAAGGGTAAGGCATCCGACAGCCGTCCGACGGTTCTGGACTGTTCGGGAAAGGATACGAAGACGCACTTCCGAATCCTGCACCCATGGAGTTTCGTCCCGACGTCGGCGAGCGACCTCGACGTGGCGATGAAACGGCTCAAGGAGGAACTTCCCAAGAACGGATGGGAGATCGTCAACTACGGGCCGGACACCAGCAAGAACCAGAACATGAACCTCACGGCTGACAATGACAAGAAGAAGGTCAGTGTCAAGGTCGTCGCCATGGCGAAGGACGACCCGCCGATGTTGAGCCTGGACCTCATCTCCGGGTGCTACACGGTCCCGAACGGCCAAGAGGTCGAGCGATTCTGACAGATCAGGTCGTGAACTCCGCCGTCGAGGCGTCTCCGAGGTCGACGAGGCCGACGGATGGCGGCCAGGCGGCTGCGTCGAGAATCCTGGCCACGACCGGGAGCCTGCTCGGCGCAGGGAAGCTGTACCGGCGGCAGTGGATGCCTGATCGCCTCACCGCGCCTCAGGACGTCTCGACGTCGCAGCACAGCGCAGGGTGGGCACCTCCCGTGCGTGCCCACCCTGCGCTCGGTGTGTCGTCCTGCGGCCTCAGAGGAAGTAGCCGGCCGCCTTGAGGTCGCCGCCGCGGTAGTCACCGCTGGCCTCGGTGACGCGGTGGCCGATGGCGAGAAGCGCGGCGTGGATGGCCGCGGCGTCCTTGTCCCACTCGGTCATCTTGGTCTGGAACGCCCCGGCGGCTTCGCCTTCCCAGCCTGCGGCGACCTGCTGCACGGCGGCCTTCAGGGCCGCCAGGTCGTCTTCGAGCTTCTTGGCCTGGTTGCCCAGCTCGGTGGTGATCGCATCGAGACCGCCGTACTTAACGGCGAGCTCGTCATAGTGCACGTTGACCATGGTTACTCATCTCTTCGTAGGAGTGCAGGCCTCGACGGCCCCGGAGCCGGCGAGAGGCTCGGCCCGGTTCACGACGATGCGGCTCAGTAGCTGCTCAGAGCCGAGTGGGCCCCGCCGTACTGGACGTCGATGCTCTTCATGGTGGCGAGCACCTGGTCATCGGTGTGCGACGAGATCTTGCGGGTCTCGTTGATGTTCTCCAGGAACCAGGCCAGCAGCCCGCCGATGTGCTTGACCCGCTCGTTGATCTCGGTCTGCTTCGCGTTGAAGGCGCCGGCGCCGATGCCCTTCCAGTGCACCTCCATCGTGTCCAGAGTGCCCTGGAGGCTGCTGAGTTGGCCCTTGATGGACTCGTACCGCTCGACGATCTCCTTTTCGAGCTTGACTACCTGGCCGTCATTGAGCCGCTGCCCATCTGCCATTTCGGGACGTCCCTTCGTGAAGTTCCGCTGCTGATTCAGGTCTTTTCATGACGCCGCTCGCTCGGCGATCAGGTGGCGCGCCTCCTGCGCACCACCGCGAACACCCCGCCGCCGATCGCCGCAACGAGAACTGCGCCGAGAATGCTGTACAACTGCGTATTGTCCTCGGAGGAGTTCGCGCTTGTTGCCGCAACGTTCTTCGGGGGCTGCGACGAGGGCGACACGGAGGGTGCGGGAGAGGCCGAGTCGGCGCCTGTGACACCTGCCGCGTTTTCCTTCGCCAGGGGATCCGTGTCGGCCGCTCCGGGGTTGAAGTCGCTTTTCTCCAGCACCTTGCGGGGTCGGATCAGACCGTATCCGAGGTACGTGCTGGGGTTGTCCCTGGCCCAGTCGCGTCCGGCTGTGTCGATGAGGCTGGCGAGGACCTGGTTGGCCGTCCACTTGGGGTGGGCGGACCAGATGAGGGCGGCGGAGGCGGAGGTGATGGCTGTGGCCTGACTGGTGCCCTGACCGGTGCAGTAGGAGCGGAACGTGTTGTCGCACCAGGTGGGAATGTCAAGACCGGGGGATGCCAGGTCGACGTAGTTTCCATGCGCTGAGAACTTCCCCACCTTGCCGGATCTGTCCGAAGCGGCGACGCCCACTATGTAGGGGTAGGCGGCTGGGTACTCGACGGAGTTGTTGTCTTCAGCGTCATTTCCGATGGCGGCAATCATCAACTTGCCCTTGGCGTGGGCGTACTTGATTGCCGCGAGCACATCCGGCCTGTTGAGCGCCTCACCGAACGACATACTGATGATCTTCGTATCGCTGTCGGCGATCGCCCTGATCACGTTCGGCAGTTGCGGGGCCTTCGCCTTTTCCCTCTCGTCCTTCAGACTCTTCATCGCGAGCCGGTAGGGCACGATCTTCGCGCCTGGGGCAAGACCTTTCAGACCGCCCTGGGCACCGGTACCGGCAATCAGTTCCGCCATGCTCGTCCCATGGCCGTCATAGTCCTCGGTCGCCTTGTAACCGACGGCTGGCGCGGCATCTCCAGCAAGCACCTGCCCCTTCAGAGAAGGCGTGTTGGGGTTGACGCCGGTATCCACAACGGCCACCTTGACCCCCTTGCCGGTGCTTACCCTCCAGATCTCGTCGGCCTTCATCGCCGACAAATACCATTGCTGGGTCTGCACGTCAGCCGCTGCCCCATTCGGGGCAAGGCCAGCCGAGAGGACGGCCAGGGCACCGAGCACTGAACCGACGACAGAAACCCGTCTCCCGTTGCCTCCCGCGACAGACGCGCTCCGCCCGCCGCGTCGGTTGATCCCTGCCACCATGCCTGTGTCTGTCCTCGCTCTGGTCCGGTCAGTCGTTCGCCGACGCGTCATCGCGCCGCTCGTCACGACGCGAACGTTTCTCGCCTGAGCCTTCGTTGCGCCCAGAACCACGCTTCGCGCCCGGGCCTCCGGGCGTGTTTCCGTTGATGCGCTTTCCGGAGACCGGTCCCTTCGCAGTTCCGGCCACGCCGTCAGAGCCGCTCGTCGAACGAGGCGCCCCGACCACACCGCGCTGCCCCGGCCTTTCGCTCGCGGCGCGTGCCCCGGGTACGCCCTCACCGCCGACGACAGTGCCGCGCGGCAACCTGGAACCGTTGGGGCCCAAGGTGCGTCCGGTCACAGGCCTCCCGCCGACGACGCCGTCGCCGACACGTCCGGCCCCGGTTCGTCCTACGCCTGCACGTCCGGGGCTCGTGGCACTCGTACCGGCGGCAGAACCGCGTGGGCCGGTTACCGTACGTCCTGCCCCCTGGCCATCGGTCTTCGGTGCTCCGCCGACCACGCCTCGGCCCAGGGGACCGGTGGTGCGGCCGCCCGTCTTCCCTGCCGCCGCGGCACCACGTCCTGTCGGCCCCAGGGGGCCGTTCCCCGTACGCCCTGCCGCGGCGCGACCCGGCACACCGCCTACGCGCTCCTGTGTCGGGTTGGGCACCCTGCCTCCCGGAACGCCGCCGAACCCTGGGGTACGCCTGCCCGGCCCTCCGAAAGCGGGAGGGGCGCCGGCGGGGGCAAAGGGAGGCAACGGCCCTGCTGGAGCCGGAGTGGGAACTGCCGTCGACGGCGGTGCGACGGTCGTCGGCTTCACCGTGTCCTGCGGCGGCAGTGTGCCGACACTGTCGATCTCCGTACGTACGTGCCCTTCGGGGGACCTGACGGTCTCGTCCACACTCGCGTGGGCTGACCCCAGATCCCCGGTATGGGATCGCTCCGCACCGGTAGCCACAGAGTGATGCCGCGTGATTCCCGGATCGCTTTCAGCCGGAATCGACCGCCGGCTCGGTGGATCCTCGAACTTTCCGTAGCCCGGCGGCGGCTCCGGCACCCCCACGCTCGGCATCTCCGGGAACACCGGCTCCTGCGCCAGTTCCATCATGCCGCTCGACACCGTGTAGAAGGAGGCCAGCCGGTACATCTGGTTGATGGCTTCCTGCCGGTGTTTCTCTGCGGTGACCGCCGCCGTGTACTCGTCGTTGCTGTCGACCCGCTCGGTCTCGGGGATGTCGTCGATCGTCTTGGGAGCGGTGCGACCGTCGCGCGGCGGCATCGACTTGCGCACGGAGGCGAGGCCGGAGCTCGCCGCCAGGACCTGGGTGCCGACCTCGTCGGTGTAACCGGCGAGCGCCAGGGCCGTGGTGGTCAGGTTCATGCCCCAGGTGTAGAAGGCCGTGTGGGCCTCGCCCTTCCAGTCGACGTCGCCGAGGTTGCGGCTGAGTTCGTCCGCGGCGTCGTTGATGGCGTCCCGGGCGTCGACGAGGGCCGTGGCGGCGCTCTCCAGCGTCTCCGGGCTGGCCGACTCGACGATGTCGATCATGGCGTTGAGGTCGTAGCCCTCGAAGCTTGTCCTGCCGAAGCCGCCGGGGCTGCCGGCGGGCGGCGGGCTGACCACCGCGGCCTTGTTCACGGCATCGTCCACGCCCGTGTTCTGCTGGGCGGCGTCCCGGCGTTCGGCCTGGTAGTGGTCGGGCGTCTTCTTGTCGCCGCTCATCAGTACCCCGCGTCGGTGTGGTCGGCGTCGTTGGTCCGCTGGACCTGCTTGTCGAGCGTCTCCTCCCGGTCCCGGTTCACCTCGGTGCGGATCTCGTGGAACCGGTATCGGAGGTCGTCTTCGAGGTTGTCGAAGGTGACGTCCACTCCGTGCACGGCGATCTGCATCGCCTCCAACTGGAGCCCCAGCGACTTGGAGAGCGCCGTGATGCGCTCATGCACACGCGCGTACTGGAGGTGGAGTGTCTTCGCCTCCGGGAAGTGCCCTGCGCCGAACGTGGCCTCCGACAAGCTGTGGTCGCCGACCTTCGCCGAGCCGCCTGCGGATTTCTCGAAGGCCGTGAGCAGGTCGTCCACCCGCTTCTTGAACGTCGAGAGCGCCATATAGCCACGCCGTACGTCGGCGGCGCCCCCACCCAGGTCCGCAGGAATCACTACAGCCCATCTCCCCGTTTTCCGCTGCCCGTCCCGAGCAGCTCAACCCAGCCCTCTCAAGTGTTCATGATTGCGACACGACCACTGTAATGACTCCCACCGACAGTCCCAACTGGCCTATGCAACAACCCTGCTATCGATCTGAGCACACTCGGTCCATTCCTTGCGGAACTCCACATACCGGCCATGGCGCCCCGATCGTCATGTTCCGATCGTTTTCCCCTGCAACCAGAGGCGGGCCCCTGCCTCGCTCGGATACTCGCGGACCGTGAGCATGGCGACGAACCAGCCGACGCCCCACGCCACGATCGCGGGCAGGACCGGCGCCGCGATCAGCAGGGGGATGACGGCGGCGCGAGCCAGTCCGGTGGCCCGTCTGCTCTCGTCGCGCTTGGCGTCCCGCATCCGCTGTGGCGCGGGCGGGTCGGCGAGCTTCCTGCGGTGATCCCGGCGTTGCCTCGTCCACCCCCACACGGCAGCCACGACCGACGCGGCTGCCTGCGTCCAGTCCCACACGGTGCGCACGGTCGCGGACAGGTCGCTGCGGGGGACGCCCAGGTAGAGCCTGAGCGCGAGGTAGCAGACGAAGGCGAGGACGAGGAGGAGCAGGACGGCCGTCCAGAGCCGGCGCACCCAGTAGCGCGCGCCGCGCTCGTACCAACTGGTGCCGAGCCCCGGCAGGCTGGGGACGGCAACCGTGGCCTCGGGCACGGGAACGTCAGAAGATGCTCTTGATGCCATGCCAGACGTCATCCTTGAGTCGTACGAAGTCGTCCCCGGTCTCGGAGAGGACGTTGCCGGCGCCGTGCAGCACCCCGCCGACCACGCCGTGGTCGTGGATGTCCTCGCTCCAGTGCTCGTGGAAGGAGTGGTCGATGAGGCCGGTGGCGCCGATCACCACCAGCCCGCCGCCCACGGCCACGGCGGCGACGGGCGCTTCGACGGGCAGGGCCGCCACGACTCCTGCCGTGATGGCGGTGCCGGCCACCAGACCGGCGACGTTCGCGCCGCCGTCGACGGCGACCGACTTCTGCCAGGACCAGCCCTTGTCATGGTCGTCGGAGGCTTCGAGGATCCCGCAGGCGCCGGCTGCCGCGACGTCCAGGACCGGGATCTCCTTCAGGAAGTCCGGCAGTTTCTCCAGGCTCCTGCCCGCGCGCAGGGCGTCCGCGGCGTCGGCCAGTTTGACGTTGAGGGCCCGGTCGTACGGCAGTGCGGTGCTGCCGTGGTCGGCTCGGGCCATGGCCTCTTCGAGCGAGTCCACCTTCGTGACCGCGTCGGCGTACGCGCCCTTGGCCGGAAGGTCGTGGGGCAGGGCCCGGCCCGCCTTCTGGTAGGTCTTGCGCTCGGCGCGGAGTTCCTTCTTGGCGGCCTTCTCCTCGGCCTTCGCGTCGTCGATCCGTGTCCGGGCCTTCGCTCCGCCGGCCCGGGCGTCCTCGGCGTCGTAGGCGTACAGTCCGCGCAGATAGTCGGCGATGGTGACCTTGTCGCCGGTCGACGCGGGGGCCGTCACCTGCGCGTACAGCCCCCGCAGCTTGTCCGCGGCCACCAGCCGGGCGTGCTGCGCCGTGTGCAGCACCTCCTGGCGCGCCTTGTCGTACTCCCCCATCGCGGAGATGGTCTTCTGGTCCTCCGCGCTCGGCGGGTTCGCGGTGACGATCGTCCGGGGCACGCCCATCGCCGCCATGGGCACGCCGCTGCGGGTCGCCAGGTGCTCGGCGTTCTGCAGGGCCGTCTCGCAGGTGGAGAGGGCGTCGGCGAGGTCGGAGAGGATGTCCCCCGCGTCGTGGACGAGGTTGGCGAAGGCGCCCGCCGTCAGCGCGTCCTCGCTCCAGGTGGCGCGGAAGGTCTCGGCCGCCTCGCCCTTCCAGGCCGCGTCGCCGACGAGCGTCTCGACGGCGCGGCTGATCGGTGTGATCACGTCGTCGAGCTTGTCCTTGGCGTTCTTGTACGTCTCGGCCATCGTGCGCAGTCCGCCGATGTCGCCGCCGACCCAGCTGTCGGCCATCAGCCGTCACCCGCCATCAGGTCCTCGAAGAGTCCGTGGACGTCGATGTCGTGCCGTTGGAAGGAGTCGCGGGCGTGCGTCACCTTGTCGCCGTGGTCGTCGAGGCGGTCGGCGAAGCCGATGTGCAGAGCGACGATGAGGTCGGCGACCTCCTTGAGGGCGTGGTCGAGCCCGGAGTCGCCGCCGCTGACGAGCGGCGGGGCGACGTCGGCATGCAGCTTGCGGTAGTTGACGGCCTCGTCGTGGAAGGTCTTGGACATCGAGGTGAGGTCGCTGAGAACGGCCTTGAAGTCGGGCGGCATCAGCGCACCTTCCGGGCGTAGGCGGCCAGGTCGTCCGGTTGCCAGTTGTGGTGGCCGGGGGCCACTCGCGGGTCGAGGAGGACCATGACGTCGTATGCGGCGACGGCCTCCGCCAGGGGGCCGATCGAGGTGGCCACCCAGGGCTGCGCCTCGCCCAGCGCGGCGACGAGACGCTCGCGGGTGGTGAAGGCGAACGCCACGGCCTCCGTCCCGGTTCCGGCCACGGCCTCCGTCCGGGCCGCCGGGTGCTCGAACAGCTCGTACGCGATGAAGGGCACGCGAGCCGGACGGCCGTCCGCGTCCGTCACTTCGGCATGGCGGGGATGGGCCGGTACGAACACAGGGGTGTGGTAGGCGGGGAAACCGGGCTGCGGGCCCGGGGGCGCGACCTGGACTGCTTCGGTCCCGGCGGACTCCACGTATTCGAGCAGGCGCGATCGGGATCTCCGGGGTTCCGGCGTCGGCGCGGACTCCGGGACCGCCCCTGCGGGCGAGTCTGCCTCGACGTAGTCGAGCAGGCGTGAACGAATGGGTGTGCCCACCGCCGTCTCCTGTTCCCCGTGGACCCGCGGATGCGTGGCGGCACCACCGTAGCCATGGACGGTTCGGGCAAGTCCGGCTATTTCAGGTTGACGTGTCCGAAGCATGCAGAACCCATACAGGTGTTTGGCCGTGGCCTGATCAGGACTTGACCGCGGGATGACCCGGCTGCCGCTACTCCGCCCGCGCGATCCGCCGCGTCCGCCTCCGTGCGTCCCTGATCGCCACGGCCGCGCCGCTGAGACCCGTCGCCAGGACGGCGGCCGCCACGACCACGTAGGTGGCCAGGCGGGCGTTGCGCTCGTCGGGGGTCTCGCCGATCCGGAACTTCGCGGCGGCCGGCGCCCGGGCCTCGCCCAGGCCGTCCCTGGGGCTCGGAGACTCCACGGGCCGGTCGTCGTCCGTCAGGGCACGGACCGGGTCGACGACCCCCCAGCCGACGAGCCGGTCGTGGCCCGCGATCGTGCGTTCCGCGCTCTGTTCGATCTGGGCGACGATCTCGCGTGCGGTCCAGTCCGGGTGTCTCGCCTTGAGCAGGGCCGCCACGCCCGCCACGTACGGCGCCGAGAAGCTCGTCCCGTTCTCTGAGCAGTGGCCGCCCTTGGGCACTGTGGAGATGATGTCGACTCCTGGAGCCGCCACGCCGACGAAGTCGCCGGACTGGGAGAAGGAGGCACGCTCGTTGTTGCGGTCCGAGGCCGCGACGGCCAGGACGCCGGCGTAGGAGGCCGGATAGGTCTTCTTGACGTTGCCGCCGACGCCGTCGTTGCCCGCCGACGCCACCACCACGACGTTGCGGGCCAGGGCCTCGTCGACGGCCCGCTCCAGATCGTCGGAGGGCCTTACCGCGTTCGACGTGTCCTGGGAGATGTTGATGACCCCCGCCCCGGCCTGGACGGCGTAGCGGATCGCCCTGGCCAGCGACTTGGTGTCGCCGTGGCCCTCCGCGTCGTTCTGCTGGACGGGGATGATGGTCGACTCGGGGGCCAGACCCACGAAGCCGGTGCCGTCGAGGGGGCGAGCGGCGATGATGCCGGCGACCTCGGTGCCGTGTCCGACCGTGTCCGTCGTGCCGTTCTCATCGCCCCGCTCGATGGGGTCGCCCTCGTCGTCCTTGAGGTTCTTCGGCAGGAGATTGCGGCCGGCCTTGACGTCGACCGCTGCGGTGAGCTGCGGGTTCTTCACGTCCACGCCCGTGTCGATGACGGCCACACGGACGCCCTCGCCCTTGGACCGGCTCCACAGTTCGTCCAGGAGGACGCGTTGCAGGGCCCAGGGGCGGCCCGGGTACTCACCGTTGGGGAAGGTGCACTGGTCCGAGTAGGGCAGCTTTCCCGCCGCGGCCGCGGGGGGCGCGAGGACCGTGGCCGTGGCGAGAAGGGCGGCGGCTGCCACGAGGGTGGTGCGCAGCACCGGGGTGCGGCCGGGCGTCATGACCGCGCGAAGCGCCGTCGCCGTACGCGACACCTTCGTCCCTTCCATTCAGGAGCCCTGGGGCTGGCGGGCTGCCGCCGTCGACAGACGCGGCCCGGTGGGCAGGAACTCCGACCACGCGACCGGGATCGGCGCCGCATCGACGTCCTTGTAGCCCAGCAGGGTCTGCGCCTGCTGGGCCTCCTGTTGAAGCTGCTCACGCTTCTTCGCGTTCGTGCCGATGCCCGCGTCGTCCGTCGCGCTGTCGCCGTTGGACTGCAGGACGTACCGAAGGCCCGTGTCCGTGACGAGGAAGACCGGTCCGACCGTGGTCTCCTGGCCCTGGAACTGACGGTAGAGCTGGCCGGAGCCGGGGGTGACGTAGGCGCTGGAGGAACCGGTGGGGAGTTCGGCCGGGAAGTCGGCGCCCGCCCAGGTGCTCAGGGTCGTCGCGCCCGATCGGGCGTTCACGCCGCGCAGGACGTTGCAGATCGTGCTGCGGCTTCCGGCGTCGCGTGACGCCTGGTTGACCGGCACGGGGTTCCCGGTGGGCCAGCGGTGCTCCGTGCCGAACGCCTGGCCGGGCACGATCGCACCGGGGCTGATCTCGCGGGCCTGGCCGGCCTGGCCCAGCCGTGCCAGCTCCTTGCTGAACAGCAGAAGTTGGGCGACGAAGGGCGACACGGGCGCGACCCGGTCGCTCAACACCACGTAGTACTGCTGGGTGTTGTTGTCGAACGCCTTGAGCACCATGCCGACCTTGTCCACGGACGCGTCCAGCCGGCCCGGCGCGCCGGACGCCGTGCCCGGCTGACCGGGGACGTCCGGGAAGGTGATCGGGTCGCCCCGGTGCAGGGTCGCCAGCCATGGCGTGGACACCTGCTGGGGCTCCCGGCCGGACCCGACCACGGCGCGCAGCAGCAACTCGTCGCTCTTGTCGACCTTGTACGCCGTGCCGGCCGCGTCCACGACGTAGCGTGTGCCGGCCGGGTCCTTCACGTAGAGCAGTTGGCCGCCGCGCAGACGGTTCGCGCCCTCGGTCGCCGCCTTCTCACGGGACGCCAGGACCAGCGCCGCCCTCTGCACCGAGGCGCCGCCCGCGCCCGGTCGCTCGCAGACCGCCCAGCGCTTCGCGGTGCCCGCCTCCGAGGCCGGCGGCAGCCGGTCGGGGGCGTACGGGATGCCGACGGTGACACCGTGCGGGATCGTGCCGCTGTCCAGGACGGACTCCGAGACGGTCACCACGTCGCCCTGCCCCTCGTCGAGGAGGAGCCTGGCGGAGGCCATGTTCAGGACCGGGTGCAGCTGGACCTGGGCGCCGGTCTTCAGGACGACGTACCGGGTGGTCGACTTGCTCGCGACGATCACCTTGGCGTTGGGCACGTCCCAGCCCTTCGGCGCCGTCGGTTTGAACATGCCCCATGCCCCGAAGACGGCCATGACGACGACGCCGACGACGACGCCGGGAAGGATCGCCCGCAGCGGTCGAGGCGCCCCCTCCTCCGAACCGTCGGGCGAGGACTGCAGGAAGGCCGCCAGCATCCGGCGCTTCGCGAAGGTGTAGGCGTTGAGCTGATCCCGCCGAGATGCCATCTGTGCCCGTCTCTCCCCGTTTTCCGGCCGATCCGCGCGAGCCTCGGCACGGTGACCCGGTACCCCGTCCTCGATGTCAGAGCGGCCACCTACTATGCCTGGTAGCCGTGGGGACTTGAGGAGCGGGTAGGGTTCCCGGGCCGTCGGGTGCCCGGTGCGGTGCTGGAACACGGGGGAATCGTGAACGGAACGGGGATCGAGTGATGGCTTCGGGAACAGGCGTGCGCTCCGCCGGCCGGTCACGGACCAGGAGTTCGTCGGCCGTCGACCCGCTGCCGCCCGGGCGGCCGACGGCCCCGGGCGCGCTCCGTCTCAAGGCCGACGCGGGGCAGGGCCGGTCATTCCGGTTGCAACGGCTCGTGCTCGTGGAGATCGCGGCTGCGGTCCTGCTCGTCGGCTGGGCGAGCGGTCCCATGGTGCTGCCGGCGGCGGGCATCCTCGCCGTCGTGCTGGTGGTCCTCGCCTTCGCTCGTCGCCGCGGCCGCTCGCTGCCGGAGTGGCTCGCCACGGCACGGGAGTTGAAGGCCCGACGGCGACTCGCGGGCCGGCTGCGGATACCGCCCGGGACCGAGCCGGGGTTCGGACCGGCCGTGGAGTGCGACCCCGGGCTGCGGACCTATGTGTACGGCGGCCGTGACAGACGGCCCGTCGGCCTCGTGGGGGACGGGACATTCGTGACCGCCGTGCTCCAGGTGGAGGCGGACGCGACGGCGTTGCGGGCGGAACGGGACCGGCAGCCGCTGCCGCTCGCCCTGGTGCGGGACGCTCTTGAGGTGGACGGCATCCGGCTGGAGTCGGCGCAGATCGTGCTGCACACCCAGCCCGCGCCCGCGCTGCATCTGCCCCCGCAGTCCGTGGCGGTGGCCAACTACGCGCCTCTGCAGGAGCAGACCGGGGCGCCCGCGGTACGCATCACCTGGATCGCGCTGAAACTGGATCCTGAACTGTGTCCGGAGGCCGTGGCCATCCGCGGGGGCGGCCTGATCGGGGCCCAGAAATGCGCGGTGCGGGCGGCGGATCACCTCGCGAGCCGGCTGACCGGCGCCGGATTGCGAGCCACCGTGCTGAACGAGGAGGAGCTCGTCTCCGCCATCGCCACCTCGGCCTGCGCCAACCCGCTGGTGACGGCGGAGGCCGGGCGCACCGGGCAGGTCGATCGGCGCACCGAGGAGACCAGCAGGAGCTGGCGGTGCGACAACCGGCGCCACACCACGTACTGGTTGCACCGGTGGCCCGCGCTCGGCGGCGACGGGCCGTCCCTGCCGCAGTTCGTCGCGCTGATCACGGCGGTGCCCGCGCTCGCCACCACCTTCAGCGTCACCCTCGCGCGCGGTGACCGCCAGGAGGTGTCGCTGGCCGGGCACGTCCGGGTGACGGGCCGCAGCGACGACGAACTCGTGGCGGCCCGGCGCGCGGTGCAGGGCGCGGCCCGGCACACCGGAGCCGGGCTCGCCCGTCTCGACCGCGAGCAGGTGCCGGGCATGCTCGCGACGCTGCCTCTCGGAGGTGCCCGATGACGGCGACGCCGCCGGCCGGCGCGACTTCCTCCGACGGATCGGGTCCGTCCGCCGGGCGGCCCGGACGCCACTCGCCGCGCAGCGGTTTCGGCATGATCGGGCCGCGCCACGGGCGGCACTCGGTGTCCGCGGACCAACTGGCGGCGCTCGCCCTGCCCATCGGGGACGACGGGGTCGTCGTCGGTGTCGATGTCGAGGGGCGGCCCGCCGTGCTGGGGCTCAACCGGCCCACGGCGTACGACGTCGTCCTGATCGGGGGGCTGTGGACGGCGCAGGTGCTGGCGCTCAGGGCGGCGGCGACCGGCGCGCGGGTCGCCGTGGAGACGGGACGTCCGCAGGCCTGGGCGCAGATGCTGCACGCGATGGGCGGCGGGCAGAACGGGCTGGCGGTGCACGAGGTCGGCCGGGTGCCCCCGCAGGGCGCTTCGGCGGGCACGCCGGTGCTGGTGGTGCGGGACTGCGGGATGCGCCCGCCGCGCGGACGCGTCGCCTCCGGGCCCTGGCAGGCCGTGTTGACGCTGTTGCCGTATCTCAGCCCGGTCGCCCCGCGTCTGATCCGGCAGGCCAGGCTGGTCGGCGTGCAGCGGATCTCGCCGGACGAAGCCGCGGAGCTGGGCCGCGCGTTGTCGCTGTCCCGGGGGGACGTGGAGGCGCTTCCCACGCTCGCCGACGGTTTCACCCTGTGGTGCGCCGACCGTGACCGGCAGTACGTGATGACGCAACCCACGGATGCGGAGACCGGGCTGCTGGGCACGCCCCGCCGCATGGACTGAACCGGGGGTCGCCGCGCCTCGGACGCCTTTTCCCGTGCACTGTGCGGCACTTGCGGCCTTTTGGGCGATTCGCGTGCGGTGTGAGGAACAGAGGCCGCTTCGTCGCGGAGTCACCGACGTGGTCGCGGAGTCACCGACGTGATGGACTGGTGCCGAGGGGCGGGCGGGCCTGCCTGCGTCGGGGGCCCGATGATTAGGCTGGTGCGGGGGCGCGGTACCGAAAACCGTGGGACAGGTGTCCACGCCTCTGGGGGAGGGCCGGTGCACCGGACGACCTCAGACCGCCTCGCATCACTTCGGACGACGAGAAAAAACGGTCGCCCCGCCACGGCATGAGGGTGCTCGACCACATCAGGAGGAATTGTGAGCAGCGATCGGGACGGGATCCGCGGGGGCTGGGCCACACCCGGCGATGACCAGCCCGACGCGGAGTCCTCCGTCGAGGCGACGGGCGAGTTCACCATCGACTACGCGCCGCCGGCTTGGTACACGCAGAACGCGGGCGGGGGTTCGACGGGCGGGGCGACGGCGCCTCCGGGCGCGAACCCGGGCGTGAACCCGGCCGTGAACCCGGGCGCGAACCCGGCTGTGGCGGCTCCCTCGGGGCCGCCCGCGGGGCCCGCAGCGGGACCTGTGTCCGGGCCTCCGGCGCCTGTGGGACCGCCGACGGCACCCGGAGCGCCCGGCGTGCCCGGAGCGCCGTTCGCTCCGGGCGCTTCGCCTGCCCCCTTCACGCCGGAGACGCCGTTCGCCCCGCCCGCACCGCCCGTGGCTCCCGTGTCGTCCGCCCCGCAGCCGGATGCCGTGCCCGGCCCTCCGGCGGACAGCGGGTTCGAGCTCCAGCGACCGCTGGCACCGGCACCCTCACCCCCACCGGAGCCCATGACGCCTGCGGCCGCCCAGGTCGCGCAGGAGGCCGAGGAGGACGGCGGTGCCGGGAACGGGGACCTGGAGAGCGGCGCCACCATGCGCTTCTCGGCGGTCGCCCTCAAGCGGGAGATCGCGGAACACGCTGCCGCGGCGGAGCCCGAAGGCCAGCCGGCAGAAGCGGCCGCCGAGGCCCCGGAGGGTGACGGCGCTGCCGCCGCGGCCGACGCGTCCGCGGACGGGACGGAAGCCCGGGCGGACGGTGCACAGGCCGCCGACGCCCCTGCCCCGGACGGGACGGAGCCCGCCGTCGCGGAAGCGGAGCCGACCCAGTCCGGCGGGCCCCGGGCCGCGGCCGACGGTACCGTCGGCGACCCCGGCGACCCCGGCGACGCGGCGGCCGGGACCGGCGTCTCCGAGGGCCCTGCGGCTCAGGTCTCCGAGGCCGTCGCGGTCGCGGAGCCGGAAGGGCCGCCCGTGGTCGGGGACGCAGTCCCCGAGCGCGATGTCACCGGGCCCGGCGTCGCCGAGGGTCCCTCGGACGTCGCTCCCCCGCACATCCCCGGGCCCCCGCACATCCCCGGGCCTCAGGACGGCGCACCCCAGGACGCTCCTCCCACCGGGCCGCCCGTCTGGACTCCCCCGCCCGTCCCGCAGAGCGGCCTGCCTCCGTTGCCGCCGTCGTACCAGCCCGCCGCTCCGGCTCCGGCGGCCCAGTGGCCGGCCCAGCCTCAGCCGGCCGATGCCGTGACTTCCGGGCCCGTGCCCGCACAGCAGCCTCCGGTCCAGCCGCAAGCGACTCCGGCCCCTCCGGCCGCTCCCGCCGCTCCGGCCGACTGGAACCCTCAGAACCCCGGGCCCGCCCCGGCCGCACCGCAGCCCGGCTACGGCTTCCCGCAGCCTCAGGCTGACGCGCCCGGAGCCCAGCAGCCCCCGGCCCCGCAGCCGGGTTACGGCTTCCCGCAGCCCGGCGGGTTCCCGGCGCCCACCCCGCCGGCCGCCACCGCGCACCCGGCCTCCGAGCACGAGTCGGC
>NZ_JAHHIU010000194.1 GCF_024539815.1 Streptomyces hayashii | reverse complement strand
GCTCCGGCGTGGGCCGGCCGGGAGGGAGGTTTTCCACAGGGCCGGGGGGCGGGTTGGCCAATTGTCGGCGCGGTCTGGTTCGCTTGTGGCATGGAGATTCTGTGGGGCCTGGTGGCGCTGGTCTTGATCGGCTACGTGGTGCTGTCGCTCGTACGGCGCCGGCGCGGTGTCGTCGGGCTGGTGCCGGCGGACCACCCGGACGCGGCGGACCCGGCGGCGTACGGGTTCGTGCGCACCGAGGAGCTGGACATCCGCATGCCCGGCGCCGACCACGATCTGCTCGACGTCCTGGACGTGGTGCAGCACACGCAGGACTACCGGGCCGCGCAACAGCTGCTGGCCGGCACCGAGACGGAGGGCGAGCTGCGCTGGCAGCGCGTGCAGGCCTTCGCGGGCGCGGCGGCGCTGGAGCTGCAGCAGCGGCCGGGCGGCGTCGGCGAGATCCCGGGCGGGCAGTGGCTGCGGGTGTGGCGCACCGAGGTCCCGAAGGACGCGGGCGGCGCGGCTGTGCACGCCGAGTTCCTGGTGCAGCAGGCCTGGCGGACGTCGACGCCGGGCACGGACGACTTCCGGATCATCATGGAGGAGGCGAGGGACGCCTGCGGGCAGGCGGCGCTGCTGGCCCCCGGAGACCCGATCCCGTACATCGTCGAGCTGTCGGTGGCTCGTGGTCTGCGGTACTCGCAGGCGGAGTTCGAGCAGCTCTGGCTGAACATCCTGGACCGCGCCCCGGCGCACATGGGGGCGCATCTGGCGGCCCTGCACTACTGGTGCGAGAAGTGGCACGGTTCGCGCGAGCTGGCGTACGCCTTCGCGGAGTCCGCGGCGGCGCGGGCCCCACGGGGCTCCCTGCTCGCGGCGATGCCCCTCTTCGCGGTCTTCGAGCACCTCCCCGAGGTGAACCTGGTCCGCAGCTTCTACCAGAGCGAGGTCGTGACCAAGGCGGTGCACGGCGCGCTGTTCGCGGTGCAGGCGGCCCGGCACGACGACCCGATGCTGGCGCACGTACGCCACCTGCTCGTGCTCTTCCTGGTGCGCTCCGAGCGCTGGTCGGAGGCGATGAGCCAGCTCGTCCACGTGGACGGCCACGTCGGCGCCCTCCCCTGGACGCTCTCCCCCGACCCGGCCGGCGAGTTCGCGGTCCACCGCGCGATGGCGGTCGCGGGGTACGAGGCGAACGGCGGCAGCCCGGCGACGATGCCGCGCTGACCCCGGGGCGACTCGACTCGACCCGAGGAAGCCGCGCGAGTGGGGAGGCCGGCCCGTCGTGCCCGGGTCGGCCCGTCAGGGACGCAGATGGGCCAGCAGTTCGTCACCTGCGGGGTACTCCTGCTCCCGGGGGAGAAGCCGCTTCGCCGATTCCGGCTCACCGCTGCTGACGAGGGCGTGGACCTCGTCAGCGAGCGGGGTCACGTCACTGATGGACACGATCCACTCGTCCGCGTAACGCGACGACGCCTCGCCCGAGAGCCCCAGTTGCAGCGAGCGGTGCGGCAAGGGACGCAGATGCAGGTCGCGTTCGGGATCCCACTGGACACGGGCCGGTGCGCGCTTGAGGTCACGCTGCCAGGTGCTCCGATCGGGATGCAGTCCGCGGACGTAGCTCGACAGGCAGGCGTGGCGCAGCGCCCAGTCGAAGCCGTCGCGGGTGATCTCGACGGCGAGGACGGTCTCCTGCCCGGTGCTCGTGCCCCAGTGGGAGCGGTACATCATCCACAGGAAACTGGGCTTGATCCATGTCATGCGGTCGGGCTTCCACGCGGCGGGGAAACGGCCGTCGCGGACGGCGGGCAGTCCGATTTCAGGGGAGTACGCCTGGTAGACGGTGATCGTGGACGCCGTGTGCAGCGCGCGGATCCGGTGGTGCGGTTCTTCCATGGTGTACAGCGTGGAGCCGGCCAGGTCGGCAGACCACCGATTTTCCGACCGCCGTTCGTTGCGACGGTGCACGTCGAACGCGGCAGACTCGCCGCGCACAGCCGCTCACAACATGCCCATGGCACCCACGATGCCGCAGCCGCGCCTCGCCCGTCGCCGAGAACGGGAGCCCGCTTCGTCTGTCGCCTCAGTACTGTGATCTCGCATGACCGACACCGAGATCGAGATCACCGCAGAACTGGTCCGCGACCTGCTGCGGGAGCAGCATCCAGATCTTGCAGGGCTGGCCGTCCGCGAGGTGGCGGGCGGCTGGGGCAACCAAATGTGGCGTCTCGGGGACGAGTTGGCCGTGCGTATGCAGCGCATGGACCCCACCCCGGAGCTCCAGCTGAAGGAACGTCGGTGGCTCCCCGTGCTGGCCCCGCGTCTGCCGCTCCCGGTGCCGACCCCGGTGCGGTTCGGTGAACCGTCCGAGCGCTTCCCCAAGCACTGGACCGTGATGACGTGGGTGCCCGGCGAGCCGCTGGATCACGGCGCGATCAGCCGCGGCGACCATGCGGCCGACACGCTGGCGGGCTTCCTCCGGGCGCTCCATGTGGAGGCGCCCGCCGAGGCGCCGATCGCCACGGACCGCGGTGGCCATCCCAGGAGCTGCACGGAGGGCTTCGAGAACTTCTTCCGGGCCGTCGCCCCCGACGACGTCGCGGCCGGCGTCCGGGCCGTCTGGGCCGACGCCGTCGCCGCCCCCGAGTGGGAGGGCCCGAGGGTGTGGGTGCATGGCGACCTCCATCCCGCGAACGTCGTCGTCTCGGACGGAACGCTCTGCGGCATCGTCGACTTCGGCGGCCTGTTCGCCGGCGATCCGGCGTGGGACCTCGCCGCCGCATGGGTGCTGTTGCCCGCGGGCACTGCCGCGCGGTTCTTCGACAGGTACGGGCGTGCAGACGGTGCGGCGATCCGGCGCGCCCGCGGGCTGGCCGCTCTGAAGAGCCTCTTCCTGATGCTCATGGGGCAGAACGGCGATCGGGGTCTGCCCGGCGGCAAGCCGAACTGGGGGCCCGTAGGCCGGGCGGCGCTCGATCGGGTTGTGAAGGGCGTGTGACGCCCGCTGCAAGCAGCCGCTCGGCTGGACCGGCCGAAGCTCCGCAGCCCTGAGGCCGCGGACCGGTGGATCCGGCTCGGGCTGAACGAGATCCGGTGTGCCACCACGCGCTCAGGCCGGCGGCGCCGGACCGTTCCCGGCCGGGCGCCACCGGCGGGCCCGGCCTTTGGGACCGGCTGCGGCGGCCCAGGCGACCACCAGGAGCAGGCCGCCGCCCGCACCTGCCGCCACCAGGGCCCGCCGGGTCGCGCGGGCCCCCGACTCGTCCGGTTCCAGGCGGACCGGCCCGGAACCGCCGACGGGCGCCGGCCGCTCGGATGCCGCGCCCGGCGCCTGCGTGACGGCCCCGAAGGGGTCGAGCCTCGGTATGTCCGCCGGGTACGCGCTGGTGATCAGGCGGCGGGCTGTTGCGGTGGCGGACAGACCGGGGTGCGCGGACCTCACCAGGGCGGCCGTGGCGGCGACGTATCCGGCCGCGAGCGAGGGGCCCGAGCCGATGAAGTGCCCACGTCCCCGGGGGCCGACACCGAGGACGCCGTCGCCCGGTGCGGCGAGGTCGGCGTGGATCGGGACGACCGCGCCCTGCGGTCTGTGCCCCCGCACGTCGACGTCGACGACGGACAGCACGCCGGTTTCGGACGCGGGCCAGTAGTCGGCGGGCGGGCGGGGCGATGCGGAGGGCGTGCGGTCGCGGGGGGCGTCGGGAGCCGCGGCGGCCACGATCAGGACATCGCGGTCGGCGGCGTGGGCGACGGCGCCCCGGAGCGCGGCTGAGCCGCGCGGCACGGCCGGGGAGACCGCGATCACCCGCGCACCGGCGTCCACGGCCGCCCGGATGCCGGCCGCGACCGTGGCGTCGGTCGCCGTGCCCCGTTCGTCCGTGCCGCGCACCGCCAGGACCCGTGTCCGCGGGGCCGCTCCGGCGAAGTCGACGCCCCGCACGGGCGCGGCGGCCATCAGCCCGGCCACGAACGTGCCGTGGCCCACGCAGTCGGAACCGGCCGCACCGACGGCGGTGACCCGGCCCGCCAGCGACGGTGCGGTGAGGGAGACCCCCGTGTCGACGACGGCCACCGTCACCCCGGCGCCGGTGGCGACCCGCCGTACCCGGGACAGCTCCAGGTTCCGCTGTTCCCAGGGCGTGTCCTCGGCGACCGTGGGGGAGCCTCCGGTGCAGGCGGCCCCGGCCGCCAGCCGGGACGGCATCACGGGCAGCCGTACGGGCTCCCCGGGCACGGCGCCGGCGGCGGGCGGGCAGGCCACCGCCGCGAGAACAGGGAGCAGGGCGACGAGGACCCGCAGCGCGTGACGCGGCCTCGGTCCCGGGGCAGGGCTCCTCCGGATCACTGCGCCACCGCCCTGCCGAGGGTGGCGTCCTGGGGCAGCAGCAGCCGCAGATCCTCCAGCCCCGGGGCGGCCAGGGTGCTCAGACGCCCGGCCTGGCGCGTCATCATGCCTTCCAGGACCTGCCGGGCGAGCCGCGCGTTGCCGAAGGACCGGTCGCGGGGCAGGGACTCGAAGTACGTGCGCAGCACCTGGCCCGTGCCCGGCCCGCACTCGTACCCGGCGGCGGTCGCGTGTTGCCGCACGATGGTGACCAGTTCGTCCGACGAGTAGTCGGTGAACTCCACCCGCCGGGAGAAGCGTGAGGAGAGCCCCGGGTTGGAGGAGAGAAAGCGTTCCATCTCCGCCGTGTAGCCGGCGACGATGACGACCACCTGGTCCCGGTGGTCCTCCATCAGCTTGAGCAGGGTGTCCACCGCCTCCTGGCCGAAGTCCTGTCCGGAGCCCGGCCCGGTGGGGGTCAGGGTGTAGGCCTCGTCGATGAACAGCACTCCTCCCAGGGCCCGTTCGAAGGCATCCCGGGTCAGCTGCGCCGTGTGACCGACGTACCGGCCGACGAGGTCGGCACGGGCCACCTCGACGAGCTGGCCCCGGGGCAGCACCCCCAGCGAGACCAGCAGTTCGGCGTAGAGCCGTGCCACCGTGGTCTTGCCGGTGCCCGGGGACCCGGTGAAGACCAGGTGATGGCTGATGCGCGGCGCGGGCAGGCCCGCCGCCTCGCGCTGCCGGGTGACGGACAGCAGGTTGACCAGGTCGGTGACGTCCCGCTTGACGGCCGCCAGACCGATCAGGTCGCCGAGGCGGGCCAAGGCGTCGCCGTCCTCGCCGGAGGCGTCCTCGCCGGCGAGCGTGCGCGCCGCCTCCTCGCCGAGGTCCGCCGGCAGGAGCAGCTGGAGGTCCTGGTCGGTCAGCTCCGTGAGCGCCGCCAGACGGGACGCCTGCCGGTCGACCATCTCCTCGAACACCTGCCGGGCGGCACGGCCGTTGCCGAAGGACGCGTCCTTCGGCATGCGCTCGAAGTGCGTGCCGAGGGCGGTCCGCGTCGTGTCGTCGAGCGCGTACCGGTGCCCGGCGCACATGCTCTCGACGATCGCCACCAGCTCGGGCACCGCGTAGTTCTCGAATTCCACCGTCCGTGAGAACCGCGAGGCCAGACCGGGGTTGGAGGCCAGGAACGCCTCCATCTCGGCGGAGTAGCCCGCGGCGACGACGACCACGTCGTCGCGGTGGTCCTCCATGAGTTTGAGGAGGGTGTCGACGGCCTCCCGTCCGAAGTCGGCGCCGGAGCCGCGGCCGTCGGAGAGCAGGGTGTACGCCTCGTCGACGAAGAGCACGCCGCCCAGGGCGCGTTCGAACGCCTCGGTGGCCTTGATGGCGGTGCCGCCGATGACCTGGGCCACCAGATCGGCCCGTGAGACCTCGACGAGGTGCCCGGACCGCAGCGCGCCGAGCTCGGCGAGGATCGCTCCGTACAGGCGGGCCACGGTGGTCTTGCCGGTGCCGGGCGGTCCGGCGAACACGAGGTGACGGCCCATGGGCGGCGCGGGCATGCCCAGCTTGGCGCGGCGCTGCGCCAGCCGTGTCAGGTTGACCAGCGTGCGTACCTGCTGCTTGACGTTGTCCAGGCCGATGAGGGAGTCGAGGGCGCCGAGGGGCCCGTCCGCCCGGGCGAGGCCCGTTTCGCGGCCGGTGGCGTCGCCTTCCGCGCGGTCCGCGCCGTCGCTCCGCTCCGCGCCCCAGGAGTCCTGCTTGCCGTTGCCGCTGCTGGTCAGTCCGTCCACGGCGAGCCGCTCACCGGGACCGGAGTGGACGAGCCCGCGCCCGCCGTTGTCGCGGACGGCGCAGTTGACCACGGACACCGGTTCGGGGGACTCGATGCGCAGACCGTCCTGCGCGCTGCCCCGGATCTCGCAGGAGCTGAACGCGCCGCGTCCGCCGTCGGCGACCAGGATCCCGTGCAGGCGGCTGCCGGCCACCCGGAGCCGGGTCGCGGTGATCTCCCCGCCGTCCTCCACGGTCACACCGGACTCCTGGGCCCCGGTGACCTCCAGGTCCCGTACGGTCACGACGCCGTCGGCGCCGACCGACACGCCGCCGGCGGCGGGGGCCAGGACCGCTCCGCCCGCGACGTAGACGTTGCCGTCGCCCTCGGCCCTGACACCGCAGCGGCCGGGCCGCTCCACGGTGCAGTCCTCCAGCCGGCCCCGGCCGTCCTGGAGGACTTCCACCCCGTGCCCGCGCGGCGCGGTGATCCGGGCGCGCCGGACCAGAGGGTTGGCGCCGGTGCGGACGGACATGCCGTCTCCCTGTGCGTCGGTGACGTCGAGCCGGTCCAGTTCGGCGGCCGACCCCTCCTCCAGCAGGACGGCGGTCGCCGCGCAGTCCCTGACGGTCAGCCCGATCAGAACGGGAGAGGCATGACCGCTCACCCGGAGGGCGGGGGCCTCGGCCATGTCCAGCCAGCAGTCCTCGTACGTGCCCCGGGAGCGGTCGGTGACCAGGAGCCCATGGCTTCTGGTGCGTGACGTACGGCATCTGCGGACGACCGGGTCGCTGCCACCGCTCACCACGATGCCGGCGCCGGTGGTGCCGGTGACCCGTACCTCCTCCAGTTCCGACCGGCCCCGGCTGGCGAGTTGGACCCCCGTGCTGGTGTCGTGCACCACGGTCCGCAGTACGCGCGTGGCGCTCTCGCCCTCCAGGGCGACGGCGGGCTTGTCGGTCGAGGAGATGTCGCATTCCTCGACCGAGCTCTGGGACTCCCCGCCGGCCAGGACGCCGTTGCCGCGGGCGTCGCGGATCGTGCAGCCGCGCAGGGTCATCCGGCCGTTCTCCCCGATGACCACGCCGGAGGTGCCGAGGTGCTCGATCGTGCACGACTCGACGGAACTCTCCACCGGCGAGGTGACCACGACGCCGGCGCCCCCGGGATTGCCGATCCGGCAGTCCCGCAGGGCGAGCGAGCCGCCGGCCCGGGCCAGCAGGGCCGTCCAGGCGGAGCCGGTGATCTCGCAGCCGTCCATGGCCAGTTGTCCGCGCGGCGCGTCGACGACGGGCAGGTCCTCGTCCCGCCCCTCGAACACCAGGTTGGTGAGCATGGCGGCTTCGGCCCTGAGCACCAGCGCGCTGCCGCGGCGCGGCGCTATCCGGACACTGCCCCGGCCCTGCTCCGCCACGAGGGTGACCGCAGTGGCGAGGGTCAGGTTCTCCGCGTACGTGCCGGGGGCCACCCGGACGACGGCGCCGCTTCGCGCCCGGGCCAGAACCTCGCCGATCGTCCGAAAGCCGTCGGGTCCCTCCGGTCGGACCGTAAGCACCTGGCGTGACACGCGCGTTCCTCCTCCTTCATGACCTCGTGAGGCCACCGAGCCCGCCCGGGAGATCCTGGATCGCCGTCATGCCGGGCTCGATCCCGCCCGGACGTGCGGGGGCCGACCCAAGTAGGCAGGTGTGAGGGCGACTTGAGGCCTGGGATCCAGTGCGTGGAGTCGCCGTGCCGAGCAGCGCCGCGATACTCCGTGCTCCTCCCTGCCTCGCGTGGACGCGCCTTGCGGCGTCTCATTCCCCGCCCGGCGCCTCCCCGGCGCCCTCGTCCACGAGTGCGGTCTGCATGAGGAGCGCCTTGCGGCGGGCGACGTACTGGGCGCGGCCGGGCGGCAGGTTGCGCGGCTTGACGCTTCCGAAGAGGTAACCCTCCGACGGGGGGCAGGACAGCAGCAGCCCCGGTGTGTTGATCTCGTCCAGGCGCCGCAGCAACGGGTCGTTCAGGCCGCGCCCCGCACCGGTCGCGGACCGGGCCACCACCAGGTGCAGCCCCACCTCGTGCCCCAGGGCCAGATGGTCGAAGAGCGGGTCGAAGGGGTGCGTGCCGCCGAAGCCGCCGCCGACCATGTCGTAGTCGTCGACGAGCACGAACAGCCTCGGCCCGGTCCACCAGTCGGCGAGGCGCATACGGGCCGGCGTGATGTCCGGGCCGGGCAGCCGGGTCCTGATGGCCCGGCTCGAACCGGCCACCAGATCCCGCAGGGCGTCGAGGGACACCGCGTGCCCGAGGCGGTACTCCTGCGGCACCGCCTCGACCAGCGTGCGACGGTAGTCCACCACCAGGAAGCGGGCCTCGTCGGGTCCGTAGCGGGCGGTGACGGCCGCCACGACCAGGCGCAGCAGGTTGGTCTTCCCGCTCTCCGTGTCGCCGATGCCGATCAGGTGCGGGGTGCGGCTGAAGTCGTGCCGGACCGGTGACAGGGTCTCCTCGTCCAGGCCCAGCGCGACCCGCAGCCCGTCGGTGAGGTCCGGCTCGGGCAGTTCCGCGACGGGCAACCGGTGCGGCAGGGTCCGCACGGGTGGTGCGGCAGGACCCGGCCAGCAGCCGGCGACCCTCTCCACCAGCGCGGCCACCCCCTCGGTGAGGTCGTCGGCGGCCTCCCGGCCGTCGATGCGCGGCAGCGCCGCCAGGAAGTGCAGCTTGCCGTCCGTCGTCAGGCCGCGTCCCGGGGTGCGGGGCACGGTCGCGGCCCTGCGGATGTCGACGACGGAGTCCATGGCGTCGCCCAGCCGCAGTTCGAGGCGGGTCGCCGTCTGGTCGCGCACCTGGGCGGACAGCTCCATCCAGCGGGCCGTGGCGACGGCCAGGTGCACGCCGTAGTTCAGACCGCGCGTGGCGATCTGGTTGAGCGTGGGCACCAGCGCGTCGAAGTCCTGGCGCAGCGTGCCCCATCCGTCGACCACCAGGAAGACGTCGCCGTGGGGCTCGTCGTCGAACTCACCGGCCGCGCGGCGTCTGCGGTAGGTCGCCATCGAGTCGATGGCGTGGTCGAGGAAGAACTGCTCGCGCCGGTTGAGCAGGGTGGTCACCTCGGCCACCGTGCGGTGGACCCGTTCGGTGTCGAGCCGGTTCGCCACCCCGCCGACGTGGGGAAGTCCGGCGAGTCCGGCGAGCGTGCCGCCGCCCAGGTCGAGGCAGTAGAACTGCACCTCGCGCGGCGTGTGGGTGAGGGCGAGCGCGGCGATCAGGGTGCGGAGCACCGTCGACTTGCCGCTCTGCGAGCCGCCGGCGACCGCGAGGTGCCCGCCGCCGCCCGAGAGGTCGACGACGAGCGGGTCACGCCGCTGCTCGAACGGCTTGTCCACCAGGCCGACCGGTACCGTCAGCCGGCCGGGCCCCGGCCGGTCGGCGCAGACCAGCCCGCGCTGCGGGTCCTCGGCGAGGCCGGGCAGCAGGGCGTCGAGGGTGGGCGGCAGGTCGAGCGGCGGCAGCCAGACCCGCAGGGCCGGCGGTCCCGCGTCGCGCATCCGCTCCACGGCCACCGACAGCAGGG
Organism: Streptomyces hayashii; assembly: GCF_024539815.1. Taxonomy (GTDB): domain Bacteria; phylum Actinomycetota; class Actinomycetes; order Streptomycetales; family Streptomycetaceae; genus Streptomyces; species Streptomyces hayashii. The sequence continues at coordinate 14,399 of NZ_JAHHIU010000194.1, read as the reverse complement.
ACGCCGCGTTCTCCTCCCCCTCCTCCTCTTCCGGCTCCGGCTGCGGCCGGACGGGGGCGCGCGGCACCACGTAGTCCGCCGTCCACGGCACCACCTGGCTGGCGACCCGCGCCTGGACCACCGGACCGCGGCGGGTCCGGTACGGCCCCGACACGTACGCCGCGCGGAAGCGGGTGAGCGCCTCCACGCCGCTCTTGAGGAAGCCCGCGCCCGGCTGGGACGGCAGCTGGTAGGCGTCCGGGACCCCCAGCACCCCGCGGCTCTCCATGGCGGAGAACGTGCGCAGGCCGATGCGGTAGGACAGATGGCTCTCCAGCTGGTGCATGCGTCCCTCGTCCAGGCGCTGCGAGGCCAGCAGCAGATGCACCCCGAGGGACCGGCCCAGCCGGCCGATCATCACGAACAGGTCCATGAAGTCCCGGTGGGCGGCGAGCAGTTCGCTGAACTCGTCGACCACGATGAACAGGCTCGGCAGCGGCGCCAGGGGGGTTCCGGCGGCGCGGGCCTTCTCGTACTCCAGGGCGGAGGTGAAGTTGCCCGCGGCCCGCAGCAGTTCCTGGCGGCGTATGAGCTCACCGTGGACGGCGTCGCGCATGCGCTCCACCAGGGCCGCCTCGTCCGCCAGGTTGGTGATCACGGCCGAGGTGTGCGGGAGCTCGTCGAGGCCGAGGAACGTGGCGCCGCCCTTGAAGTCCACCAGGACGAAGTTCAGGGTCTGCGAGGAGTTCTTCAGGGCGAGAGCCAGCACCAAGGTGCGCAGCAGCTCGCTCTTGCCCGAGCCGGTCGCGCCGATCAGCATCCCGTGCGGGCCCATGCCGCCCTGCGCGGCCTCCTTGATGTCCAGTTCGACCGGACCGCCGTCGGCCCCCACCGCGACCGGCGCCCGCAGCCGGTGGGCGCCCGTGGTGTCCTGCCACAGCGTGGCCGGATCATGGCGGTGCAGGTCGGGGATACCGAGCAGGGTGGTCAGTTCGACGTCCGTGGACAGCGGTTCGGCGGTGTCGGCGGTCAGGCTCATCCGGTACGGCGCGAGCATCCGGGCCAGCGACCGGGCCCCGGCCGGGCCGATCCCCTCGGGCCTGCCCAGCGGCGTCGACTGCTCCTTGCGGCTGCGGTCGGTGCGCACCAGGCACAGCGCGTCGGGTCGGACGTCCAGCCGCAGAGTGGTGCGCCCGGGGCGCCACCGCAGGGCCTGCGTCAGGTCCAGCACGACGACGTTGCGCAGCCCCGTGCCGTCGACCCGGTGTCCGGCGGGCACCCGCCCCCCGTCCACCACGAGCACCGTGAACGGCTCGTCACGGCCGGGGACCGCGTCGGGGTCGAACGCGGGCCGCTCGGTGAACTCGACGCCGAGCAGGTCCTCCAGTGCGTTGAGATCGGCGGCCACCGTACGGGCGGGCCCCGCGCCGTCCTGTTCGTACGGGTGCAGGTTGTGCGGCAGCCACTTGACCCAGTCCCACTCCGCGCGGCGTTCGTCGCTCACGCACAGGGCGATCCACAGTTCCTCCGGGGCGTGGAACACCGCCAGTTGGCACAGCGCGGTCCGTACCAGAGCGCGTGCCGCCGCCTCGTCGCCGCGCAGCAGGACCCGGGACCAGGACCGCAGGTACAGCGCGATCGGCTGGTCCGGCACGGTGCTGTAGGCCCGCATGAAGCGGCGCAGCGCGTGCGCGGACAGGGGGTCGAGGTCCTCCACGGGCTTGGTGGACACGGGGGCCAGCTGCATCGCCAGCTGCTGGTCCCCGACGGCCACCCGCACCTCCGCGAAGTCGTCGTCCTTGGCGCGCCGCTCCCACAGCCGCGTGGTGCGCACCATCGAACGGAGCGTGTGCGGCGCGGGGTGGCGCCAGGCGAGTGCCGCGTGCTGCTCGACGACCGCCCGTTGCACCTTCCTGCGGCTCTGCGAGAGGTAGCGGAGGTAGTCCCGCCGCTCGCCGCGCAGCCGCTGCTTGCGCTCGCCGTTGCGGCGCATCACCTGACCGACCATCATCACCGCGGACCCGAGGACCATCACCCCCAGCGCCACGTAGGTCAGCACGCCTCCGCTGCCGCCGGGCCGGACGAACGCCAGCATCATCGACACCGACATGAGCCCCATCGGCAGATAGGTCCATACCGCCGAATTGTCCGGAACCGTCTCCGGCAGGACCGGCGGCTCCTGGAGGGCCAATTCCCCCTCGGGCATTTCCGGCCCTCGCCTCCGGGCGGGACGACGGAACAGGACGACACTCAAGAACGGGCTCCTTAAACCGCGGCGCGCCGCTCATGGGCCGGACCAGGAGCGGGAAATTCCCCCCGGGGCGTTCACGAATACTTCGGGGTGTCAGTAGTCTGCATCCGTTCAACTCCCAAAACCAAGCTGGCGGATAACATTTCCATGACTGAGAGCCCGGTTTCGGCCCTGTGCCATCTCACGGTGCGCGCGCCTGGAAGAGTCCTGGACCTGGCGGTGCCCGCCGACGTTCCCGTCGCCGACCTCCTGCCGACCCTGCTGCGCTACTCCGGCGAGGAACTGGAGGAGAACGGCCTGGACCACGGGGGCTGGGTCCTGCAACGGCTGGGGGAGGGCCCGCTGGACGACGAGGGCACCCTGGAGTCGCTCGGCCTGAAGGACGGCGACGTGCTCCACCTGCGCCCGCACGCCGACGCGCTGCCCGAGGTGCGGCTGGACGACCTCGTCGACGCGATCGCGGACGTCATGGGCGAGCGCGTGCACGGCTGGAGCCCCGCGGCCGGACGCCGGCTGCTCCGCGGGGCCGTGGCGGTGTGCGTGCTGACCGCTCTGGGGGCGCTGGCCTGGCCCGGGGGCCCGGTCGTCCCCCGGGTGGCAACCGCCGCCGTGGCCGCTCTGCTGCTGCTGGCCGGGGCGGCGACGGCCAGCCGGGCCGTGGGCGACGCGGCGGCCGCGGCCACGCTCGGCTTCCTGGCGGTGCCCGCCCTCGCGCTGGCCGGCTGGCTGTCGGCCGGCGGCACCCTGTCAGGGCCTCACCCCCACCACGTCCTCGGCGCACGGCTGCTGGCGGCCGGGGCGACGGCCGCCGGTGCGGCGGCGCTCGCGCTGGCCGCGACGGCCGTCTACGCCCCGCTCTTCGTCGCCACGGCGACGGCGGCGGTCGCCGCCGCTTCCGCGGGTGCCCTCATGAGCGTCGTCGACGTACCCGTGGACGACGCGGGCGCCGCGGTCGCCGCCCTGGCCGTCGTCCTGGGCGGCTTCGTCCCCTCCCTGTCCTTCAAGCTCGCCGGCCTGCGGATGCCTCCCCTGCCGGCCAGCCCCCAGCAGCTCCAGGAGGGCATCGAGCCCCACCACGGCCGTGACGTCACCGCCCGGACGGAGCTCGCCGCCGACTGGATGACGGCCCTCTACGCGGCGACCGGCGCCGTCTGCGCCGGCTGCCTGGCGGCCCTCCTCCGGTCACCGGACCTGCCCGAGCTGCTGACCGCGGGCACGCTGGCGCTGCTTCTGCTGCTGCACGGGCGCGGGCTGGTCAACGTGTGGCAGCGGCTGGCGCTCGTGATCCCGGGCCTGTGGGGGGCGACCCTGCTGGCCGTGGGCGCCGCGGCCCGGCTGTCCCCGGCCGACCGTCCCGCGCTCGTCGCCGGGCTCCTGGCGCTGGCCGCCGCGCTGGCCGTCGCCTCCTGGACGGTGCCGGGCCGGCGCATGCTGCCCTACTGGGGCCGCGCGGCCGAACTGCTCCAGTCGCTGCTGGCCATCGGCCTGTTGCCGCTCACGCTGTGGACGCTCGGCGTCTTCGGCGCCCTCCGGGCGATCAACGGGTGACCGGGACGCGGTGCGGAAGGTGACCGGCACTCGGAACGGAAAGGGAACGCAGCCCCATGCAGTCCAAGCGTGACCAGGTCCAGGCACACGCCTTCGCGATGAGCAGGCTCACCGCCGGCATGCTGCTCGCCGATCCGGACGCCCCGGAGAACCCGCTGGCCCGCACCACCCGGGGCGCCGCCATCGGCGCGGTGGTGGCCGTTCTCGTCGCGGCCGGCGCGGCGGTGTACGGGCTCGTCTCGCCCGGCGGCGCCAGCTCGTGGCGGTCCCCGGGCACCCTGATCGTCAACCGGGACACCGGGGGCCGCTACCTGTACCTCGACGGCCGTCTGCGGCCGGTGCGGAACTACTCGTCGGCCCTGCTGATCGGCAAGGGCGAGCTGACGTCCACCGACGTGCGCGGCGCCTCGCTGCGCGACACGCCGGTCGGAACCCCGGTCGGCATACCGGGCGCCCCGGACACCGTCCCGGCGGCCGACGACCTGGACGGCGGCGCCTGGCACGTCTGCTCGGCCGACGGCTCCGCGCCGGCCACGGCCACCGCCGTCGTCGCCGGCGCCCCGCTGGAGGGCCGGGCGACGGCCGACGACCAGGCGATCGTCGCGACCGGTCCCGACCGGACGGCGTATCTCGTCTGGCAGGGCAGCCGGCTCCGGCTCGACAGGGCCTCGGGCGCGGCGGTCTCCCTGGGGTACGGCTCGGTCACCCCGCGCCCGGTGTCCGCCGCCTTCCTGGACGCGCTGGCCCCCGGCCCCGACCTCGCGCCGCCCGCCGTCGCGGAACGCGGGACCGCGGGGCCGCGGCTGGGCGGCGCAACCGGCACGGTGGGCCGGGTGTACGTGGTGCGGGTGCCCGGGTCCGCGCCGAAGTACTACCTGCTGCGGAAGGAGGGTCTGGCGCCGCTGACGGACACCGGGGCCGCGCTCGTCCTCGGTGACCCCGCCACCCGCCGGGACGCCTACGGCGGCCGCTCCCCCGAGGCCGAGCCGCTGGGCGCCGACGCCCTCCGCGGCCGCCTGGCGCCCGCGGAGCGGACCGGACCGGCCGCCGGCGCGGGCCTGCCGGAGTCCCCGCCCCGGGCGGTCGGCGTCCCGGACGGGACGGCGCTCTGCGCCCGGGTGCAGCCGGTGGACGGGCTGGTCCGGGTCAGCACCGCGCTGGTGCCGCGCGCGTCCCTGGCTCCGGCGGCCCAGCCGGCCCCCGGCGCGTCGGACGCGGCGTGTCTGCCGGTGGACGCCGTCGTGGTCCGGCCGGGCCGCGCCGTCGTGGTCCGGGCGCTGGGTGCGAGCGGCAGGGCGGCGGGCGACACGACGTACTTCGTGGCCGAGGACGGGGTGAAGTACCGGGTGCCCTCCCGGGACGCGCTGAAGTCGCTGGGCTACGGCGACGAGGACGTGGTGGCGCTGCCGTCCCCCCTGCTGTCCATGCTCCGCTCGGGTCCGGACCTGGACCCCCGGGCCGCCGCGGCGGGCCGCAGCGCCGGGACGACACCCCCCGCGTGCGGCGGAGCGCCGTCCGGCGCATGACATGGGGTGGACGGCGTGGACGGCGTGGGGCACTCCGGGGGCGTGGGGGCGGACGGCGTGGGGCGTCCCTCGTCCCCGGAGTGTGCGAAGAGGCAGATTCCTAGGGACCGAAAGACCGGATTCAGCTCAGTTCCCCTCGCCCCCGGGACATCGGCCCTAATCTGGCGGCAGAACGTCCTGTCGCGGCGCGGAAGAGCGCTCGCCGACGCACCGGAAAGGGAATGAGCCGGCCCTCGATTCGGCATTCCCCGAGGATTCCCCGGACCGTCGACATGAATTTCGCCGAATAAACGACGCCGGAGCCGGGGAATGCACACCGGCTCCTTTTCCGGTGGACGAGCGGAGCCGCACTCGTCCACCGGTTCGGATCAATTCGTACGCGAGTCGTCCTCACCGGGTGTCATGACGGGGCGCGTCAGCCCCGCGGGCGCGACCCGCCACCCGTCCAGCCGTCTAGCCCCACTTCTGGTTGCCCCGGCCGTTGCAGTCCCACAGCTGCAACCGGGTGCCGTTGCCCGTGCCCTGGTCCTTCACGTCGACGCACTTGTCCGCCTGGGGGTTGACCAGGTCGTGCGCGGCGTTGAGCCGGAACTGCTGGGCGGGGTTGCCGCTGCACCGGGCCAGCTGGATGACCGCGCCGTTGCGGGTCGAGCCCCAGGCGACGTCCATGCACAGACCCAGGGACCGGACGGTCCCGTCGCTCATGAACCGCCAGGTCTGCTGTGACGCGCCGGTGCAGTCCCAGATCTGCAGCGGTGTGCCGTCGCCGCCGGAGCCCGTGACGTCGATGCAGCGGCCGGAGGCGTAGCCGTGGACGGACCTCCCCGCGACCGCCGACGAGCCGCCGGAGGACTGCTGGGACGAGGAGCCCTTCGACGCCGAGCCGGGCGACGTCCGGTGGGGCGTCGGCGAGGGCGCCTGCGGCGTCCTGGAGGCTCCCGACCCCGAGGGGCCCGCCGTCGTCCGGCCCGAGGTCGTCCCCTGCTTCCCGCTCCCGGCCCCGGTGCCGCTCGTGCCGTACTGGGCGTCCTGGGCGTCCTGGGCGTAAGTCCCCGGACGCCCGGCGCCGTCCGGTGCCGGGGCCCGGCCGTCCGCACCGGTCGCCGGAGGCCGGGCGCCGGTCGTCGGGGAGGCCGAGCCGATGGCGCCGTAACCGTCCTCGCCCACCGGGGAGCCGAGCACGGTACCGGGTGTCCACCCCGACCCGGCGGCGCGGTCCTCCTGGTCGCCGCCGCCCACCAGGAACGGTATGGCCAGCAGCAGCGCTCCCGCGAAGGCGGCTCCGGCCAGCATGGTCTTGTGCGGCCGTCCCACCGGGGCGGCGGGCGCGGGCTCGGCCGTGACGGCGCGAGCCTCTCCGGCCGCCTCCGCCTCCTCCCCCTCCTCCGCTTCCCGGACCGGCTCGGTGCGGGACGCGGCGGCGACGGCGGGCGCCTCCTCCGCCCGCGGAACCTCCGGCGGGCCGGCCGGTCCGGGGGCGCTCTGCGTCGTGGTCCCGGCCTCGGGGAGAGCGGCGGTCACGCCGGCGCCTGCGGCCGGTTCGCCGGCCTCGGCGGTCCGGGCCGCGACGGCGCCCGTCCCTTCCGCCGGTCCGCTCGTCGGGTCGGGGCTGTTGCGCGGCTGCGGGGGCTGTGAGGTGGTCATGGATCCTTCTCTGGGAACGACAGGGAGGGTGCGGGTGGTCTGTACGGCCGATGGGCGGCCGACCGGCCGAGGCGATCGGCCGGGGATGCGTCAGGCGGGGTCGGGGCCGGGTCCGGGGCCGGCCGCTTTCGCCGTCCGGTGCGCGGTCAGCCGGGTGAAGGCGGCCCGTATCCTGGGGGTGAAGAGGGCCGGGTTCCGACGCAGCAGGTCCTCGACGTCCGCAGGGGCGAGCCGGAGATCGGCCAGTCGCTGCGGCTCCCGGGTGAGTGCCCAGAAGGCCGCCGCCTGCGGGGCGTACGTCAGTCCGGCCACGTCGTGGGGGCCCACGGGGGTGGCGAGGAGGTCGGCGGAGTCGAGCAGCGCCGGCAGCCCGGCTTCGAACTCCGACTCGGCCGGGCCCTGTTCGCCCCGGCTCTGATCGGCCGGGCCCTGTTCCGCCGGGTTCAGTTCCGCCGAACTCTGTTCCGCCGAACTCTGTTCCGCCGAGTCCGCTTCCGCCGGTTCCGCTTCCGCGGGCGGGTCCGCGGTCGGCGGCGCGTCGTTCGCCGGACGCGATGTCAGGGAGATCCGCGGCGGATCGGACCAGGCGAGACGGGTGTTGACGTCCCCGGGGCCGAACCGCAGCAGCGGCTCGCCGCCGTGCCGGTGCGACTCCAGGATCTTCTTGAACACACTCTCGCTGAACGGCGACCTGGGTTCCGCCCAGTAGAGGTGCGCCCCGTGCATGACGCCCATGTCGTTGGCCCGCATGTCGCCGATGGCCCGGTCGTACGAACGGGGGGTCAGCTTCGAGCCGCCGGGCGTCGAGATGTCGAAGATGTCGTGGTCGCCCGTGATCGGCCGTTCGGAACCGGCGTCGTCGCGACCGTGGACCACACCGTCCCTGACCGTGAAAGTGCCCTCGTCCGCCAGTCGCGCCATGGTCGGCGCCAGCTCCTCGAACTCGCGCGACCGCTGCTCGTAGCGCTCCTGGAGACGGTCCCACCGCTCGTCGTCCACGTCGGAGGACCGCCGCTGGGGGGCCGTCGGCCGGAAGTAGCCGACCAGTCCGACGTGGTCGGGGTGCGCGCCGAGAAGAACGTCCAGCGCATTGATCGTCTTCGCCTTGATTTCCTTGGGCTTGGGCAGGGCTCCCCTGGCCAGCCAACGAGGTGCGTCGGGGTTGGTGGGCCGGACGTCGATCACCAGACCGCGCTCCGAGGCGAACCGGCGGAACCTGTCGAAGTTCTTCACCGGCATGCCGTACCGCTCTTCCGCCGCCTGCGGGGTCACAACGGCCCCGGCGTCCTCCGTGCGCACCGCGGAGCCGCCGGCCGGGTCGCCGGCCGGATCGCCGGCCGGGTCGCGGTCCGGGTCGCGGTCCGGGCGCGCCAGCAGGTACTCGCCCGCCCTGCGGTAGAGGATCACCGGCCGTCCGGCCGCCCGGCCGGCGTCGGCCGGGAGCCGTACCGTGCCGTCCTCGTCCACGACGGTCACGTCCACGCCGAGGACGTCGGCCGCATGGCCGACGGCGTCGCGCTCGGTGGCCTCGTCCCAGACACCGTCCCCCGCGGGGGCGCCCCGGTCACCGTCGGGGCCGGGCAGACCGCCGACGACGGCGGACCAGAAGCCGTTGCCGTCGCCGACGGGCTCGACGAGGGTGTGGGCCGTGCCGTCGGGGCCGGTCAGCGTCGGCGCCCGGCCCGGTGCGAAGGAGGCGCGCCAGCCACCGGAGCCGGCCGTCCACGGCACGGAGCCGTGGGCGGGGCGCGGCGGGCGTCCGGCCGGGGTTCCACCGGTTCCGGGGGCGGTTGCGGGCGCGGGCGACGGGGCGGGCAGCGCGGGCGTGCGCGGCTGCTCCGCGGCGGGCAGGGCGGGCCGGAAGTGCCGGTCCTCCAGGTGGAGCACGACGTGCGGCAGGGCCTCCCGCTCCCCTTCCGGCGCGTCGGAAGGCGGCGGCGAGAAGTCCTGGAAGGCGCCGTCCGCGCCCACGACCGTGATCCGGGCCCCGAAGTGCCGGGAGGCCAGTGCGGCCAGCAGATCGGCCGCGCCGTGGTCCCATCCGGCGTCCTGGGCGGCGTCGCCGGACCGCAGCAGCTGGGCCCGTGCGAGAGCGGCGCGCCGCCCGGCGGGCAGCTCGGTGTGCAGCGGCATCCGCTTCGTGGCCTCGAACTCGCGGCGTTCGGGCGAGTCCCGGTCGAACGTCACCCCGCTCGCGGTCAGTTCCGCGGCGTCGAACCCGTCCCTCGTGTCGGGCGACGTGAAGTCCAGCAGGTCGGCGTTGCGCGGGTCGTCCAGTTCCCCGGCGAGCCGGGTCCGCAGGTCCCGCACGATCTCCTGGCGGTCCGCCGCCGCCGTCCAGTCCACGGTCTGTTCCGGGGACGCCTGGTGCATCCCGTCGGCCAGGGCGTGGAAGAACGCGTCGCCGTCGGCGGGGACGTCGTAAACCGTGTAGTGGGCGCCCTCGGGGGAGACCAGTCGGTCCGGCATCCCGTCGGGCCGCGTGTAGCGGGGGGCCGGGGCCTGCGCGGGTCCGGCCGGGCGGGGCGCCTCGTACACCACCGGCGGGGGTTCGGTGAGTCCTTCCCGCTGCTCGGGTCCGCCGGCGCCGGGTGTCCCGGCCGGCAGCTGGTGCCAGCGGGTGAGGCGGTCGGCCGCGGCCCGTACCCGGTGGTGCTCGGCGGCCGCCGCCTCGGACGCGTCGAGCAGCGGTTGCAGGAGCCGCCGCCGCTCCGCGGCCGGGTCGTCGCCGTCCTGCGCCGGGACCGCCCCCGGCTCGTCGGCGAGGGTCCGGCGCGTCTTCCAGTAGGCCTGGTCCGCGGCGATCCACGCCTTGGACGCCTTGGTGACCTGGTCCCAGGCGTCAGCCACCCGGGCCGGAAAGTTCGTCTCCCCGATCAGACCCAGCTCGCGGGCCGTGTCCTCGTGCACCACGGTGATCAGCTGGGTCGACGTCTCGACGGCCCGGACGCGCCGGACCCGGCCGAACAGCTGCTTGGAGCGCTCCACTTCGGCGACGCCCAGCCAGCTCGTGGGGACCGCGAACACGAAACTCCGGCCCGCGGGCTTCTCGGTGAGCTGCGCCCCGTGCACGGCGCCCGCGGTCCAGCGGTCCGCGCCGGAGACGTTGGGCCCCGTGATGTTCGCGGCCGGAGCGACGGAGTCGACGGTGTCCGCGGCCACCAGGGGCGCGACGCCGAACGCGGCGTCGTAGCCGCTCGTGCGGGACCGCACCGTGCCCGGCCCCTCGCTGTCCCGCTCCGCGATCTCCATCGTGCTCTCCGGCACCACCGCGAGCAGGGCGGCCCGGGCCAGGTCCGGCCTGGAGTAGAGGCGGAAGTCTCCGTGCGTGCCCCGCGTGTCGGTGAGACCGGGGACCGTGTAGCCCTCGGCGGTGCCGGTCTCGTCGAAGAACGACGCCAGCGCCGCGTCCCGGGTGGCGTTGTCGAGAGCGACGGCCGAGGTGGTGCCGGGGCGGGTGAGCCGGGTGCCGGCGGCCCGCTGCGCGGCCCTGCCGAGCTCCTCGCCGGCCAGTGCGCGCCGCCCGTCGGCGCCGGGCGTCACGGGGTTGCCGTACGCCTCGCTCATGGCCAGGGCGGCGGCCTGACGCAGGGCGTCCGGGCCGACGACGCGGCGCACCATCCAGCCGACGGCGGGCGCCCGGAAGGGTCCGCGGGTGCCGTCGGGGAGTTCGGTGGACCGCCAGGCCTCGACCTCGGCGTCGACGGCGCCGGGCGTCCACACGGTGACGGCGCTCGGCGGCGGGGTCACCGCGGGCGGACCGAGCGGGTCGTCCGTGGGCACGGCCCCGTGCGCCGGAGCGGTCATGCTGAGCGGTACGTACTCACGCAGCGTCCCGACCGCGCCCTCCGCCAGGGCCATGGCGTCCGCGCCCTCCTCGCCGACCAGCGTCAGCCGCAGCCGGTAGCCGGTGAGGTACTGGGCGTGCGGCTCGCGGGGGTAGAACCGCTGCGTCCGGGTCAGGGTGCGGGAGAGACTCCGCGCGGTCTGCCCGGAGGCGACGGCCGCCCCGTCGAACGTCGTCGGCACCGAGAGCAGGTCGCCCGGCTGAGGCTCCTTGGGCGCCGCGGTCGTCACCACGCTCTGGCTGACGACGGTGCCGACGGCACGGGACCTGCCCGTCGAACTGCCGCGCGTCTGCGTCATGTTCGCCGTCCGGGTGTCCTCGACGGTCACACTGTGGTCGAGGCCGTCGAATCGCGACTGCCCGGCGACCAGTTCCACCCGAAGACCGACCACGCGGCGGCCGATGGGTACTCCCAGGGTCCAGCGACCGATCCGGGTACGCCCCGTGGCGCCGCCGGCGGTCATCTGCTCGCGCAGCGCCCGCAGGGCCCGGGGGGTCACCAGGGACCGTACGCGCTCACGGTCGGCCTCCGAAGTCCGCAGGGCCCGCAGCTGCCGGTCGAAGTCCGCCAGCACCGGTGCCGCGTCGAGGGTGTTGACCGGATACGAACCGAACGAGTGCTCCCGCCACCACGGGCTCATGTTCCACGTGTGGGACGTGTACAGCGGCACCTCGCCCAGGCCGTCCCGGAGCAGCCCGAGCCGGTGCGCCGCCTTCTCCCCGAGGTGGCCGAGGTAGCTGTCCGGGAGCGTGAGCCGTACGCCCTGCGGATCGCCGGGGCGGAACGGGGCGAGCACGGGGCGGAGCAGCCCCTCGACACGGACGGACCCGGCGAGGTCGTGCCGCGTGTCACCGGCCACCAGGACGTGGTGTCTGCCGTCGTCGGCGTTGGCGTCCCAGGTGACCGTGCGCACCACGGCGACGGTCTCGGTGCGCGAGCTGCCCCGGCCGTAGCGCAGGCCGTACATCGAGACGAGTTCGGTGCCGCCGGGACGCGAGCTGTCCCTGAGTCCGGCGGCCAGCGCCCAGGAGAAGCCGCTGCCCGCGCTGACGGACCCACCGACGATCAGGTCGCTGCCGATGGCGAGTTCGGTGCCGATCCTGACGGGCCTGGAGACCACCCGCAGTCCCTGGACCCGCACCTGGTGCACCAACTCGCCCACCCGGTGCCGCAGCAGGCCCTCCGCGAAGAACACCGACCTGGAGCCGGCCTGACCCGACGTCTGGTCGAAGCCGCTGGTGAGGGCCTGCGACTGGAACAGCCGCACCATGGCGTCGTGCGGGACCGCTCCGGTGCGGGTGAAGTGCCAGGCCCCGCCCGACAGCCCGGCCATGAGGTCCTGCGCGGCACGGGCAAGGAGCGTGGGCGATCCCACGCTGACGGCCTGATGGGCGTGACCGCCGAACACGTCCCACGGCCGGCTTCCGTCCGCCTCGTCGGGCGACCGCGTGCCGGCGACGAGGGCACGGGCCCGGGCGGGTTCGAGAGCCTCTGTGGCGTCCGGCTGCGCAGCACTGTCGTCCGGCGTCGGTTCTTCCGCCGTCGGATCGTCGGGCGTCGGGCCGTCGGGCGTGGGGCCGTCAGGCGTCGGGCCGTCAGGGGCCGGGGCGTCCGGGGCCGGGGCGTCCGGGGCCGGTTCTTCCGCCGTAAGGTCCTCCGCCGTAAGGTCCTCCGCCGTCGGCTCCTCCGCCGTCGGGTCGTCCGCCGCCCGGTTCTCCGCCACGGGTTCGAGGGCGGGAACGGGCGCAGGCGCAGGGGTGGGCGCAGGCGCAGGGGTCGTGTGCTCGTCCGGTACGGCCAGTACGACGCTGCCGGTGAACGGCGTCCCCGCCGCTCCCCCGATCAGGTCGTGGCTCTCCTGGGGCCGTGCGCCCAGGACGCCCAGCGACAGCGCCCGCGGGACCGAGCGGTAGCGGGCGAAGCCCTCGGCGGCGACCGTCAGGCTCAGCCGGTAGCGGTACAGGTGGGACGGGCGGGCACTGGAGGCCAGCGGTTCGAAGGAGACGCTGCCCCCGTACTGCGTGCCGCGGCCCCGGCTGCGCCCCCAGGTCATACGGCCCGAGCCGGCGGCGCGGTCCGTGACACCGGCCCGGGCCTCCCCGCCCCAGCTGAGGGTGCGGTTCGTCGCCGAGGAGCCGTCCAGGCGTTCCGTGCCCGGGGCGCTGGCCCGCAGGATCAGGTCGTTCTGGGTCCCCTCGTAGTGGCGGCGCGTCAGCTCCCCGTCGATGCGGAGGGTGAGCTGCGAGCGGGTCGTGAGGGCGTGCGGAACGTCCAGGGCGAGGGAGAGTCCGGTGGTGGTGATCACCTCCAGGTTGCCGGCGACGCTGTGGTGGGACAGCGCGTTGCGCACCCGCAGGGTGTTCTCCAGCGCCATGACGAAGTGGTCCCGGTCCCTCCAGCGGGCGTCCGCCGGATCGCTGAACGCCTCCAGCGGCGCCAGGACGCCGGGGTACCGCTCCGCCGCGGCGCGGACCACCCGGTCGGTGAAGGCCTCCAGCCAGCCCTGCGACGCGTCCGCCGGGGCCCGGCCGTCCGCCCAGCCGAACGCCTCGGGCCTGCTCATGCCCAGCAGAGCGGGCCGGTCGTCGGTCAGGTACGCCGGGGGAAGGGGTTCGTTGCCGTGCCGGGCGCGCAGGGTGGTGCCGTCGTCCCAGCCGGCCAGCCGGCGGGCCTCCGTGTGGGTCATCCGGTCCAGGCTCCAGGTCTCGAAGCTGACGGCCTCCTCGCTGCCGCTCCGCCGCACCTGGACGGTCTTGCGCACCTGGTAGAGGACGGTGGGGACGTTCTTCGCCCGGCCGACGACCTTGCGGGCGCCGGAGCCGCCGAAGACGCTGCCGTCCGTGACCGTGTGCTCCCCGCCGACGACGACTCCGGCCGTCACCTTCCCGAACAGGCCCAGCCCCGCGCTGGGGCCCGCGGTGACCTCGACGCCCAAGGCGGACGAGCGCGTGAAGGTCCGTTCGTTCCTGGCCGTCTGCTGGATGGTGTTGCGCATCTCCACTACCTGGCTCTCGGTGAGCAGGACGGCATCCCCGGGCACGATCCGCTCGACGACGAACGCGCCGAGCGGCGTCCCGTCCTCGTCGAACAGCACGTCCGTGGCGATGGCGCCTCTGGCGAGCCGGTCGGCGGCCCGCTGGAAGTGCTCCGCGCCGAAGAAGGCGGAGAGGTAGGTGTGGGCCTCGCTGCCGGGCGCGACGCCGGCCTCCTGCACGAGCAGGTCCCGCAGCGGTCTGAGCGGTCCGAAGCCCTCGGTGTGCACCAGCCGGTAGTCGGCCCGTGCGTCCAGCGTCATCTGCCGCGGCACCCGGCCCGGTTCGGCGACGGCGGTGACGCTGTCGGCCAGTCGCACGGTCAGTCCGTTGCGTACCGAGAAGTCGAGGCGGTCCCCCGGCTCTCGGGCGGGTCCGTCCGCGTCGACGACGGTCACCTCGTACCGCACGTCGTCCAGGTGCAGATGCGATCCCTCCGCCGCACGGCTCTCCACCTGGCTCAGCGTCTGGTTCTGCAGGGTGTGCTCGTGGGAGTGGCCGACCCCTCCGGAGACGGTGATCCGGCCGAACCCGGCCCACCCCGACGGCGGGCCGGCCATGAGGCCCACCC
>NZ_JAHHIU010000193.1 GCF_024539815.1 Streptomyces hayashii | reverse complement strand
CGCCCGACCCGCCCGATCCGCCCGATCCGCCCGATCCGCCCGGACGGCGCGGTGACCCCGGTCCGTCCGTGACTCACGACCCGTACCCCGTACCCCGTCGCCGCGGCCCCGGCGGCGGGGTACGGGCAGGGTACGGGCCGTGTCGGGCGGCGTCCGACGGGAGGGCGGCGCGCGGAAGACCGCCGGGCGGCCCGAGGGGACTAGCCCCATCCGGCCACCGGGAACCACCCGAAGTGACAGTGCGGTTGAGATGAACCGCCCGCGTGGGTGACGCGTCATGAACCTGTGAGAAGCGGTGCCGCGAAATCCCTGCGGAACGACCTCCGTAGGGCAACACTGGGTTCCGACGACGTATCACAACGGGGGGCGGCCATGAACGACGCTTCAAGCCGCGGGACAGACACGACCGACACGACAGCAATCTCACTCATCACGCCAGAGCGGAAGTTCCCATCCATGTGCCAGCACCAGCCACCGTGCCCGACAGCGACCTCAGCCGACCGGGAGTCCGCCCGTCTCGTGGCGCACCACCCGGAACAGGGCTGGAGCCTGCTGTGCAACGGCGTCCTGCTCTTCGAGGACACCGGTGAGCTCCTGCCGGACGGCCGGGTCATCGCCCCCCACCGGGTCGTGACCGCCGCCTAACGACCGTCCGGACGGCGCGGGACCGCCGTCCTGAGACCTGTGGGGCCGGCCGCAGACACTTCTGCGCACCGGCCCCGACGCGTGTCCGGACCTGTTCACTCCCCGTAGTTCCCCGGCTTCGGACTGACGCGCGACCCACGCCGCCCCAGGGCATCCCCAGGGCATCCGGCCCGGCATTCCTCGGACGTCTCCTCGAACCCTCCCCCGGCCGTCGCCCCGGGCGTCTTCCCACGGCGGCGCACCTTCCGGAAGACTCCTGGAAGTTTCGGCGCGGCGACCGGAACGGGGTGACGGAGGTGGGGGACGTGACGACACAGGACAGGACGCCCGTGTCCGGAGGCGGGGACAGAGTCACGATCACGGAGATCGCCCGCCGGGCCGGCGTCTCCGTGCCCACCGTGTCCCGCGTGGTCAACGGCCGCTCCGACGTCTCCCCGCAGACCCGGGCCAAGGTCGAGGACCTGCTGCGCCTGCACGGCTACCGCAAGCGCCCCGCCGCCTCCCCGGCCCGCGCCACGCTGCTCGACCTGGTCTTCAACGATCTCGACAGCCCCTGGGCGGTGGAGATCATCCGAGGCGTCGAGGAGGTCGCCCACGCGGCCGGTGCGGGCACCGTGGTGTCGGCGATCCACGGCCGCTCGGGCGACGCCCGCGAATGGATGCGCAACCTGCGCTCGCGCGCCTCCGACGGCGTCGTCCTCGTCACCTCGGCGCTGGAGCCCACCCTGCACGAGCAGTTGCGCATCCTGGGCGTCCCGCTGGTCGTCGTCGACCCGATGGGCTCCCCGGCCGACGACACCCCGACCATCGGCGCCGCCAACTGGTCCGGCGGTCTCGCGGCCACCGAACACCTGCTGTCGCTGGGCCACCGCCGGATCGGCCTGATCGCCGGCCCGCCCAGGCTGCTGTGTTCCCGGGCCCGCTTCGACGGCTACCGCGCGGCCCTGGAGGCGGCCGGCCTCGCCGTCGACGACGCCCTCGTCGTCCGGGGCGACTTCCGTCCCGAGTCGGGCTTCACCGGCTGCACCGCCCTGCTCGACCTGCCCGAACCGCCCACCGCCGTGTTCGCGACGAGCGACCAGATGGCCCTCGGCGCGATCGAGGCGCTGCGCCGGCGCGGCCTGCGCGCGCCGGAGGACATGAGCGTGGTCGGATTCGACGACCTGCCGGAAGTGCGCTGGTCTGCCCCGCCGTTGACGACCGTCCGCCAGCCCCTGGCCGACATGGGCAAGCTCGCCGTCCGCACCGTCCTCGGCCTGGCCCGCGGCGAGCGCCCCGACTCGCCGCGGGTGGAGCTGGGCACGGAGCTGGTGGTGCGGTCGAGCACCGCCCCTCCGCACCGCCCCCGCTGAGCGCCTCCCTAGCTGAGCGCCTCCCGGATCGCCCGGTAGGCGGGCTTGGGCGCCAGGTGCTCGTCCCAGGGCAGTGCGGCTCCCTCCTCGGGGAACACCGCGGGTATCCAGGAGTATTTGTCGGTGTAGTCCCAGATGGTGACGCCGACGCAGCGGCGGACCGTGATACACGCCTTCGTCAGGTCCCGGTACCAGTCGGCCTGCTGGGCCAGCTTCTCGTCCGTCGCGGGCAGCAGCATCCGTACGTCGACCTCGGTGAGGGCGGTGTCCAGCCCGAGCCGGGCGAACCGGCGGAGGTTGTCCGGCAGGGTCGTCGGATAGCCGTACTGGAGGGCGAGATGGGCCTGCAGGCCGATGCCGTCGAGCGGGACGTGCCGGGCCTTCAGCTCCTTCGCCAGGGCGTAGTAGGCGTCGCTCTTGGGTCCGACGGCCTCGATGTTGTAGTCGTTGAGGTAGAGCTTCGCCCTGGGGTCGGCCTCGTGGGCCCAGCGCAGGGCGTCGGCGATGTAACCGGGGCCGAGGGTCTTGTAGAAGACGGTCTCCCGGTAGGTGCCGTCCTCGTTGAACGCCTCGTTGACGACGTCCCACGAGTAGACCTTGCCCCGGTAGTGGCGCACCTCGGTCTGGATGTGCTTCTTCAGGACGGCGCGCAGCTCGCCGGCCGTCCACGCCCGGCCGGTGAGCCAGGCGGGCAACTGGCTGTGCCAGACGAGGGTGTGGGCGCGCACCTTCTGACGGTGGTCACGCGCGAGAGCGACGATCTCGTCGCCCGCCGTCCAGTCGAAGACGCCCTGCTGCGGCTCGGTGGCGTACCACTTCATGCCGTTGCCGGGGGTGATCATGTCGAACTCGCGGCCGAGGATCTTCGTGTACGCGGCGTCGGTGAGTTCGGGGTTGTCCGTGGCGCTGCCGAAGTACCGGCCGTGGCGCTGCGCGAGGTCGGCGAGGGTGGCTCGGGGTTTTCCGTGCCCCCCTCGCTCGTGGGCCTGGGCGGCCGGCCCGGTGACGACCCCTGCGGCGACGAGGACGGCGGCGAGGGCTCCGGCGAGTCTGAGCCGGGTGCGGACGGCGGTGCTGGGCATGGTGCGACTCCTCACGTCGGGTGGGTGTGAGCCGTACGGTTCGCGGGCGCGCGTCACCCCTTGGTGGCGCCGGCGGCGAGACCGCCGACGAGCTGGCGCTCGGCGACGGAGTAGAAGGCCAGGGCGGGGACCATGGCGAGGACGAGGTAGGCGAACACCCGGGCGTACTCGGCGGAGTACTGGCCCTGGAACTGCTGCACGCCGATCGGGACGGTCCACCAGGTGGGCTCGTTGAAGACCAGCAGCGGCAGGAGGAAGTTGTTCCAGCTGCCGACGACGGCGAGCACGGAGACCGTGCCGAGGGCGGGCCTTGCCATGGGCAGCAGGATCCGCCAGAAGAAGCCGAAGGGCCCGCAGCCGTCGAGGGTGGCCGCCTCCTCCAGCTCGGCGGGGATCTCCCGGAAGAAGCCGCGCAGGATGACGATGGTCACCGGCAGTCCGAACGCCGCCTGCGGCAGGATCACGCCGAGCGGGTTGTCCAGCAGGCCGAGGTAGCGCAGCAGCAGGAACAGGGGCAGCGCCGCCACCGCGAAGGGGAACATCAGTCCCATCGTGAACAGGGTGAACAGCACCTCCCGCCCCCGGAAGGCGAACCGGGCGAAGGAGAACGCGGCGAGCGCCGACACGGCGACGACCACCACGGTCGTCCCCACCGCGATAAGAGTGCTGCTGCCGACCAGCCGCCAGAACGAGCCGGAGCCCAGGATGTCGGTGTAGTTGGAGGGGACCCACGGGTCGGGCAGACCGATGGGGTTGCGGGAGAGCTGGTCGGTGGACTTGAAACCGGACAGCACGGCGTAGACGAGCGGTACGGCCATCACCCCGCCGGCGATCACGAGCAGCAGGTGCAGGGGAAGGGTCCGCCCCCTCCGGCCGCCCGGACGGGCCGCACGCTCGCTCCGGCGTGAGCCCCGGTCGGTCCCGCGGGCGACGGGGCCGGTCTTGACGACGCTCACGAGCCGCCTCCTCGCATGGTCGTGGTGGCGCCCTGGAGGTCGCGGCGGAGCACGAACCGCTGGTAGGCGAGGGCGAAGACGAGACAGATGCCGAACATGGCCACGCTGATCGCGCTGGCGTATCCGACCTGGTAGCGCTTGAAGCCGTACTGGAACATGGTCACGGCCATGGTCTCGGAGTGGTGGTCGGGCCCGCCCGCGGTGATGACCCACACCAGGTCGAAGAGCTGGATCGCGCCGATCACGGACAGGAACACGCTGATGCGCAGGGTCGGCGCGAGCAGCGGCAGGGTGACGTTGCGGAAGCGCTGCCAGGGGCCCGCTCCGTCGATCAGGGCCGCCTCGGTCAACTCGGCCGGGATGGACTGGAGTCCGGCCAGGTAGAGCATCATGTGGAAGCCGAAGTACTTCCACGTCATGACCAGGAACAGGGTCGCCATCACGGTGGAGGGATCGGCGAACCACTGCCCGCCCACCCCGTCCAGGCCGACCGCCCCCAGCACATGGTCGGCGAGGCCGTCGTCCGGGGCGAAGATCATGCTGAACAGCACGCCGGTGATCGCCTCGGAGAGGATGTACGGCGCGAAGAACAGCATCCGGTACACGGCCCGGCCGCGGATGCGCTGGTTCAGCGCGACCGCCAGGGCGAGCGCGAACGGCAGTTGCAGGACGAGCGAGAGGCCCACCAGAAGCAGACAGCGCCACAGGTCGCCCAGGAACACCGGATCCTTGAAGAGACGGGTGAAGTTGTCGCCGCCGACGAAGTCCTCGGGCATGCCGAAGCCGCCCCAGCGGAAGAACGCGGCGTAGAGCGCGAACAGCATCGGCAGCAGCACCAGCGTGCCGAACAGCACCAGCGCGGGCGCCTGGAAGGCGACGGCGGTGAGCCAGTGCAGCGCCCGCCGCCGCGCCCGCCCCCGGCCCGCACCGGCCGCGGCGAGCGGAGGTGTGATGTCCGGACCGCTGCGCTTGTCCGGGAGGAAAGTGGAGGTCATCGCCGGCTACTGCTCTTCCTTCGCGACCTTGGTGATCGACTGGGCGACCTGCTGGGGCGATTTCGAACCGGCGATCAGCGCGGCCACGCTGTCGTTGACCTCCTGGCCGAGGGCGGGGGCGTACGCCTGGTCCAGGTAGAGCTGGAAGCCGGTCGCGCCCTTCAACTGCGCCTGTACGGCCTTGATGTTGGGGTCGGTGAGGGCGCTCTCCGCGGCCGGGACGATGGGCAGCGTGCTGGTCTTCTTGACCAGGGTGGTGTCCGTGGCGGCGGAGGCGAAGAACTTGAGGAAGTCGACGGCCGCCTGCGGGGCGCCCTTGCGCAGCGCGTGCCCGCCTCCGCCGCCGAACACCTCGGTGATCACACCTTTGCCGCCGTCGACCGCCGGGAAGGGGAAGAAGCCGAGGTTCGCGCCGAGTCCCTTGCCCGCGTCGGCCTCCACGACCGGCGCCCACTGGCCCATGAGTTCCATCGCCGCCTTGCCGTTGCCGACGGCGGCGGCCTGGCCCGTGGGGCTGGAGTAGGCGGCGCCGAGGTAGCCCTTCTGGAACGGCTGCAGGTCGACGAGTTCCTGGAGGTGCTGTCCGGCCTGGACGAACCCGTCCCCGGTGAAGTCCTTGTCGTCCCCCGCCTTGCGCAGGGCGTCGACGCCCGCGGTGCGCATCGCGAGATAGGCCCAGTAGTACATGCCCGGCCACTTCTCCTTGCCGGCCAGGGCGAGCGGGGTGATCCCGGCGGCCTTCAGCTTGCGCACGGCGTCGAGGAAGCCGCTCCAGGTGGTGGGGGGCCCGGCGACGCCGGCCTGCTTGAAGAGCGCCTTGTTGTACCAGAAGCCGATCATGCCGATGTCGAACGGGATGCCGTACGCCTTGTCGTCGATCAGGTACGGCTGACGAGCCACCGACATCAGGCTCTCGGACCAGTCCTTCGTCCGGTCGGTGAGGTCCTCGACGAGCCCGGCGTCGACCTGCTGCCGCAGGACGCCGCCGCCCCAGGTGTGAAAGATGTCGGGGAGCTTCCCGGAGGCGGTCAGCGCTGTCATCTTCGATTTGTAGGCGTCGTTCTCCAGCTGAACGATCTTCAACTTGACCTTGGGGTTCTGCGCCTCGAACTGCTTGGCCAGCGCCGCCCAGACGTCCTTCGTCGGCTGCGTGGTGGAGATGTTCCACCACTCGATCGTGGTCGTCCCCGACGACCCTCCGTCCGAGTCGCCGCCGCAGGCGCTCAGTGCCGTCATGCTGACACCGGCCGCGGCGGAGGCCGCCAGGAAGCCGCGGCGGGAGAGTGCCGGGTCGCCCATCATGCGCTCCTTGATAGATCGAAAGTTTCGAACCAGATCCAGAAAGGTTCGCTGCTGCCGCACCCTAGAGACACCCTCCAAGGGGAGGCAACCCCTTGAACGCAGGTAATCCGGGGCTCAGTTCAAAGAAGAAGGCCAGACGCGACCCTTGATCACATCGAAACATTCGGATCCATCGGCGAACATTACGAAGCCGGACGGCGACCAGACCCCGAATGGCCGGATCCTCTCCTCGCGCGATGTGACGCTGAGTGCTCCGGCCGCCGCTCCCGACCGGCCCTCGACCAGTCTTAACGGAAGCTTGACGCCGTCCGGCCCTCTATCCACGGGCCCCAGCGTCACTCTCCGCTTACGCTGATGCCGCCGTCCGCGTGATGGCCGAAACCACACGCTGAGCCGCACCTCTGGAGCACGCCGATGGCCACTGCCGAACACCCTCCGCCCGGCCGTCTGCGCGCCTGGATGCTGGAGGGCCTCTCCGACATGGGGAAGGGGCACGGCCCCCAGGAGGCGGCCGCCGGGTTCGCGGCGCGCCCCGAGCCCGAGGGACAGCGCTGGTACCGGGTCATGTGCCTGACGGGCGTCGACTACTTCTCGACCCTCGGATACCAGCCGGGAATCGCCGCCCTCGCCGCCGGCCTGCTCTCCCCCGTGGCCACCATCGTCCTGGTGGTGGTCACCCTGGCGGGCGCCCTGCCCGTCTACCGGCGGGTGGCCGAGGAGAGCCCGCACGGCGAGGGCTCGATCGCGATGCTGGAACGGCTGCTGTCCTTCTGGAAGGGCAAGCTGTTCGTGCTGACCCTGCTGGGCTTCGCCGCGACCGACTTCCTCATCACGATCACCCTGTCCGCGGCCGACGCCTCGACCCACCTCGTCGAGAACCCGCACCTCACCGCCGCTCTGCACGACCGGCAGATGGTGATCACCCTCGTTCTGGTGGCCCTGCTCGGCGCGGTGTTCCTCAAGGGCTTCCTGGAGGCCATCGGCGTCGCCGTCGCCCTGGTGGCGGCCTACCTCGCCCTGAACGCCGTCGTCGTCGCCGTCGGTCTGTGGCACGTGCTCACCGAGGGCCATGTGGTCACCGACTGGGCCGGCGCCCTGACCGCCGAGCACGGCAACGTCTTCGCGATGATCGGCGTCTCCCTGCTGGTCTTCCCCAAACTCGCTCTCGGCCTGTCCGGCTTCGAGACCGGCGTCGCGGTCATGCCCCACGTCCAGGGCGATGCCGACGACACGACGGAGGCCCCCGAGGGCCGCATCCGGGACACGAAGAAACTGCTGACGACCGCCGCTCTGATCATGAGCGTCTTCCTGATCGCCACCAGCTTCATCACCACGGTGCTGATCCCGAAGGCCGAGTTCGAGCCCGGCGGCAAGGCCAACGGTCGCGCCCTCGCCTACCTGTCCCACGAGTACCTGGGCAACGCCTTCGGCACCGTGTACGACGCCTCGACGATCGCCATCCTCTGGTTCGCCGGCGCCTCCGCGATGGCCGGCCTGCTCAACCTGATGCCCCGCTACCTCCCCCGCTACGGCATGGCCCCGCACTGGGCCCGCGCCGTCCGCCCGATGGTCATCGTCTTCACCCTGATCGCCTTCCTGGTCACCTGGATCTTCGACGCCGACGTCGACGCCCAGGGCGGCGCGTACGCCACCGGCGTCCTGGTCCTGATGTCCTCGGCCGCGATCGCGGTGACCATCGCCGCCCGCCGGGCCGGACAGCGGGGCTGGACGGCCGGCTTCGCCGTCGTCTCGGCGGTCCTGCTCTACGTCACCGTCGTGAACGTCATCGAGCGGCCCGACGGCGTGAAGATCGGCGCCTGCTTCATCGCCGGCATCATCCTCGTCTCCCTCCTCTCCCGACTGGCCCGCGCCTTCGAGCTCCGTGTGACGGGCGTGACGCTCGACGACATGGCGGAACGTTTCATCCGGGACATGGCCAGCCGCAAGATACGGTTCATCGCCAACGAGCCCGACCAGCGCGACAAGGCCGAGTACCGCGACAAGATCGAGCAGATCCGCCAGGACAACGACATCCCCGGCGAGGACTTCGTCTTCGTCGAGGTCACCGTGGTGGACCCGTCGGAGTTCGAGGCCGGCCTGACCGTGCGCGGGGAGATCCTGCACAGCCGCTACCGCGTCCTGACCCTGGAGTCCTCCTCCGTCTCCAACGCCCTGGCCGCACTGCTGCTGCACACCCGCGACGCCACCGGCTGCATCCCGCACATCTACTTCGAGTGGACCGAGGGCAACCCCTTCGCCAACTTCCTGCGCTTCTTCCTCTTCGGCCAGGGCGAGGTCGCCCCGGTCACCAGGGAGGTCCTGCGCGAGGCGGAGCCCGACCGCACCCGCCGCCCCCGCGTCCACACGGGCTGACGCACGGACGGACACGGACGGACGGACACATAGGCGGACGGCACCCGCCCACCGCCGACGCTCAGGCCCGGGAGACGGAGGCCGAGACACGGGAGCCGAGACACCGGGGCCGGCCGAGACCCGGCGAACGGCACGGCATGGATGTCAACGCCGGGCCCCGCCCGGGCCCCGCGCACGCGCCCGCTTCCGCCGCCGCCCCCGACAGCCACGCGACACTGCTGGAAAGTCGACAAACCGGCACATCGATCCGTACCGCTCACCCACCGCCACGGCCCCGTCGGGACCCCCGGACGCCCCGCCCCGACCGGAAGCAACGACGGCACATAACCCGCATACCAGACATAAGCCTTCAGGAGCTCTACCGTGACGCTCATGACCCTGAGCATCCGCAACCAGCTCCCCGGCACCGTGACCGCCGTCCAGACCGGTGAGGTCATGGCCACCGTCAGGATCCGCCTCGACGGGGGACAGGACCTCATGGCGGCCATCACCCTGGAGGCCGCGAACCAGCTCGGCCTCACCCCGGGCACCGCCGTCCACGCCCTGGTGAAGTCGACGGAGGTGGCCCTGGCCGCCGGTCAGGTCGCCGGACTCTCGATCCGCAACCGGCTCCCCGGCACCATCACGGGCCTCACCATCGGCGAGGTCATGGCCTCGGTGAAAATCACCCTGGAGGGCGCCCGGCTCACCGCGGTGATCACCAAGGAGGCGGCCACCGATCTGGGCCTCTTCGTGGGCTCCGACGTCGTGGCCCTGATCAAGGCGACCGAGGTGTCCGTGGCGACGGCGTAGGGCCCGGGAGACGACCGGAGACGACAGAGGGCCCCCTCCACGACGGACGGGGCCCCTGCTGTGCGTGCTCGCTCAGTCCTCGTAAGCGTCCAGCGGCGGGCACGAGCAGACCAGGTTGCGGTCGCCGAAGGCCTGGTCGATCCGGCGCACGGGCGGCCAGTACTTGTCGGCGGCCGACACCCCGGCCGGGAAGACGGCCTCCTCACGCGTGTACGCGTGCTCCCACTCCCCGCCGAGGGCGGCCGCGGTGTGCGGGGCATGGTGGAGCGGGTTGTCCTCGGCCGGCCACTCGCCCGAGCCGACCTTCTCGATCTCCGCGCGGATCGCGATCATCGCGTCGCAGAACCGGTCCAGCTCGACGAGGTCCTCGGACTCGGTCGGCTCGATCATCAGCGTCCCGGCCACCGGGAACGACATCGTCGGCGCGTGGAACCCGTAGTCGATCAGCCGCTTGGCGACGTCGTCGACGCTCACACCGGTCGCCTTGGTCAGCGGCCGCAGGTCGATGATGCACTCGTGCGCGACCAGCCCGCCCGGCCCGTTGTAGAGCACGGGGTAGTGCGGCTCCAGCCGCTTGGCGATGTAGTTGGCGCTGAGCACCGCCACCTGCGTGGCCCGCTTGAGGCCCTCGCCGCCCATGAGCCGCACATACGCCCAGGAGATCGGCAGGATCCCCGCGGAACCCCAGGGGGCCGCCGAGACCGGCCCCACACCGGTCTCCGGCCCGGCAGCGGGCTGCAGCGGGTGGTTCGGCAGGTAGGGCGCGAGGTGCGACCGTACGGCGACCGGGCCCACGCCCGGACCGCCGCCGCCGTGCGGGATGCAGAACGTCTTGTGCAGGTTCAGATGGGAGACGTCGCCGCCGAAGTGTCCCGGCTTGGCCAGCCCGACCAGCGCGTTGAGGTTCGCGCCGTCGACGTACACCTGCCCGCCTGCCTCGTGCACCTGGGCGCAGATGTCGGCGACGTGCTCCTCGAACACCCCGTGCGTCGACGGGTAGGTGATCATGAGCACCGCCAGCTCGTCGCGGTGCTTCTCGATCTTCGCGCGGAGGTCCTCGACGTCGATCTCGCCGTCCTCGGCGGTCTTCACGACGACGACCTTCATGCCCGCCATCACGGCACTGGCCGCGTTGGTCCCGTGCGCGGAGGACGGGATCAGACACACCGTCCGCTGCTCGTCCCCGTTGCCCCGGTGGTAGCCGCGCACGGCGAGCAGCCCGGCCAGCTCGCCCTGCGACCCGGCGTTCGGCTGCAACGACACCTTGTCGTACCCGGTGACCTCGGCGAGCCGGTCCTCCAGCTCATGGATGAGCGTGAGATAGCCCTGCGCCTGTTCGACCGGTGCGAAGGGGTGCATCTGCCCGAACTCGGGCCAGGTGACCGGCTCCATCTCGGTGGTCGCGTTGAGCTTCATGGTGCACGAGCCCAACGGGATCATGCCCCGGTCGAGCGCGTAGTCCCGGTCGGCGAGGCGGCGCAGGTAGCGCAGCATCGCGGTCTCGGACCGGTACCGGTGGAAGACGGGATGCGTCAGGATCGCGTCCGACCGCAGCAGGTCGGCAGGCAGGGCGTCCTCGGTCGCCGCGTCGAGCGCTTCGATGTCGCCGGCCACGCCGAACGCGGCCCACACCGCGCTCACCTGGGCCCGCGCGGTGGTCTCGTCACACGAGACCGACACGTGGTCGGCGTCGACGAGGTGCAGGTTCACCCCGCGCTCGCGCGCCCCGGCGACGACCTCCGCGGCCTTGGCCGGCACCCGCACCGTCAGCGTGTCGAAGTAGGAGCCGTGCACGACCTCGGCCCCGCCGGCCCGGAGCCCGGCGGCCAGGACGGTGGCGTACCGGTGCGTGCGCCGGGCGATCGCCCGCAGCCCGTCGGGCCCGTGGTAGACGGCGTACATCCCGGCCATCACCGCGAGCAGCACCTGCGCCGTGCAGATGTTGCTGGTGGCCTTCTCTCGCCGGATGTGCTGTTCACGCGTCTGCAGCGCGAGCCGGTAGGCCGTGTGCCCGTCCGCGTCGACGGAGACGCCCACGAGCCGCCCGGGCAGGCTGCGCGCGAACTTCTCGTGGACGGCCATGTAGCCGGCGTGCGGCCCGCCGAAGCCCATCGGCACGCCGAACCGCTGGGTCGTGCCGACGGCGATGTCCGCCCCCAGCTCGCCCGGCGACTTCAGCAGCGTCAGCGCGAGCAGGTCCGCGGCGACGGTGACGAGCGCGCCGAGGCCGTGCGCCTGGTCCACGAGCGCCTTCAGATCGCGCACGGCGCCCGAGGCCCCGGGGTACTGCACGAGCACGCCGTTGATCTCGCGCTCGGCGATCTCCGCCGGGATGCCGTCGCTCAG
This sequence comes from Streptomyces hayashii, assembly GCF_024539815.1. Classification (GTDB taxonomy): domain Bacteria; phylum Actinomycetota; class Actinomycetes; order Streptomycetales; family Streptomycetaceae; genus Streptomyces; species Streptomyces hayashii. Next base: position 12,330 of record NZ_JAHHIU010000193.1, on the reverse strand, counting down.
GTCGGCGACGACGACCTCCACGCCGGTCGGCTCGGCGCGGGTCTCGATCACGGCGACGGTCTGCGGCAGCGCGTCCGCGTCGACGAGGAAGAGACCCTTCTTGTTCTTCCCCATCCGGAGCGAAAGGGCCATCGCCTCGGCGGCGGCCGTCCCCTCGTCCAGCAGCGACGCCCCGGACGTCGGCAGACCCGTCAGGTCGGCGACCATGGTCTGGAAGTTCAGCAGCGCCTCCAGCCGGCCCTGCGAGATCTCCGGCTGGTACGGCGTGTAGGCCGTGTACCAGGCCGGGTTCTCCATGACGTTGCGCAGGACGACGGGCGGCGTGAACGTGCCGTAGTAGCCGAGCCCGATCATCGGGTCGAGGACCTGGTTGCGATCGGCCAGCGAGCGCAGCTCGGCCAGCACCTCGGCCTCGGTGCGCGCGCCCGGCAGGTCCAGCGCCTCGGCGTTCTTGATCACATCCGGGACCGCTGCGGCGGTGAGCTCGTCGAGCGAGCCATAGCCCACGTGCGCGAGCATCTTGGCCTGCGCCTCGTGATCGGGCCCCACATGGCGCTGTTCGAAGGGGATTCCCTGATCGAGCTCGGAGAGTGGAATGCGATGGGCGGTCATTACGGAGGCCTCCTGGTCTGACACGACCTTCGTGGGTCACCACGGCACGGGTACCCGGACGGCCTCCCCCTCTGTCATCTCAACCTGAGAGCTTCACCGGCCGCCCGAGGGACGCCCGGCTTTCACCGTCGGTGAGAGCGGAAGCCGTCGACGCCGCCGGCACCCGCCCTGCTTTCCAGAGTGACCTCGTCCGTGCGGTACGTGAGCCTGAGAGATTCCGGGGAGGATTTGCTCCTTCGGCGCCTCCGATGTCGTTCGGAGGACTCTCCCGCACGGGGTCAGCAGCCGTTGTCAGACTACCAGCGAGGTCAACATCACCCTCTCAAGTGGCCGCCGGTCCCATTGTGCTCTTTTGTAGTGCTAACGGATGAGTTGCGACCAAGTGGAGGGCCCGTGCAGACCGACATCGATCCGCGCAACCTGATCGGCCGCAAGGCGTTCGACCGCAACGGCACCAAGATCGGCACCGTCGACGAGGTCTACCTGGACGACGCGACCGGCGTACCGGAGTGGGCGGCCATCCGCACGGGCCTGTTCTCCCGCGACGCCTTCGTCCCCCTGGAGCCCAGCGAGCTGGTCGAGGGCGCCCTGCGCATCCCCTTCGACCGGGCACTGATCAAGGACGCCCCGGACTTCGGCGTGGGCCGCCACCTCTCCCCGGAGCAGGAGCTCCAGCTCTACCACCACTACGGTCTCGACCTGGGCGCTCCTCCCCCGCTCCCCGACCACGACTTCGGCCGCCTGGCGGGCACCGACGACGGCTGATCCCTCAGGCGCAGGCCCGTATCAGCGCCCCCAGGATCCCGGCCGGGTCGTGCAGCGGCCGGGCTCCGTCCGTGACGACTCTTCGCGTGCCGGCGTCGACCGGGTCGGTCCTCGCCCAGTCGGTGGGTCCGACGCACATCTCCACCTCCAGGCCGGACGCGGTGACCTGCCGCCATTCGGTGAGCGGCCCCCAGGCGCGGACCCGCACCACCTCGCCCAGGGACAGCTCCCGCAGCCAGGCGTCGTCGGCCGCATACCGGTCGGGAGTCGTCGACAGCAGCAGTAGATCGACGTCCGAGTCGGAGCGCGGTTCCCCACGCGCGCAGGACCCGACGAGCAGCAACCCGGCCACGTCGCTCCGGTCGGCGGACCACCGGGTGACCCGGTCCATCACCGAACTCATCTCGGCCGCCCGCTGCGGCGACACCCCGGCCTCTTCCACGAACCGGTCTCCGTGCGTCTTCATCCAGTTCCCCCTCCTGTCGGCGCCGCCCGCGCGGCACCGCCGTCACGCCGACACCCGCCCTCACCCCGACACGGCCCGCACGCCGCGTCGGACGGCTCACCCGGTTTCACTCTGTGTAACGGAACGGCTTCACCAGGAGTTCCCGGAACTCCATCCCGTGAGGCCTACGTCCGGACCGGGAGTCCCGGCCGTCGGCCCGTCGCCCTCGTCGGCTCCACGCCGCACCAGCGGAAGCGGATCCGCCGGCTCCAGTCCCGGATCGTCGGTCCGGAACGTCCGCACCCGCCCCGGCTGCGACTCGGGCGTCTCGAAGCGCACCGTCACCCGGCCGAGGCCACTGCCCTGCACCCATCCGTGCCCCAGCTCGGCATGGCGCACGTCGTTCCCGGGTCGCCACTGGTGCTCAGCCGGGGCCGGCGCCTCGACGACGGGCTCGCCCACCGGCTCCTCCTCGGGCCCGACCGAACGCTCCTCCGCGGCCTGAGCGAACAGGTCCTCCTGAGTGAAGTCCGCCAGGCCGCTGACTCCGACGCCCAGGAGCCGCACCCCACCGGTCGTGTCCACGGAGTCCAGCAGCCGGGCCGCCGCTTCCCGGACCACCGCCGGATCGTCGGTCGGTCCGCGCAGCGTCTCGGACCGGGTGAGCGTGGAGAAGTCGTACCGCCGCACCTTCAGCACGATGGTCCGCCCGGACAGACCGGCCTCCCGCAGCCTGCGCACACACCGGTCGGCGAGCCGCTGCACCTCCAGCTCGACCCGCATCCGGTCGTGGATGTCCACGTCGTAGGTGTCCTCGACCGACACGGACTTGGTCTCCCGCTCGGCCACCACGGGCCGGTCGTCCCGCGCGAGCGCCATGGCGTACAGGGCATGCCCATGGGCCTTGCCCAGCAGCCGCACCAGCTCGTCCTCACCGGCCTCGGCGATCTCGTCGACCGTGGTGATCCCGGCGCGCCGGAGATGGTCCCCCGTGGCCGGGCCGACCCCCGGCAAGGTGCGCACCGACATCGGCCCGAGCATCGCCCGCTCGGTGCCCGGCTCGATCAGCACCAGACCGTCGGGTTTCGCCTGCTCCGACGCGATCTTGGCGAGCATCTTGCACGAGGCCAGCCCCACCGAACCCGTCAGACCGGTCACCGCGCGTATGTCCCCGCGCAGCCGGATGCCGGACAACCGTGCCGAATCGCTGTCCCAGGCCGCCTCTCCGGCCTCCAGGTCCACGAACGCCTCGTCCAGGCTCAGCGGCTCGACCAACGGCGAGAGCGCCCGCAGCAGCCCCATCACCTGCTCGCTGATCGACCGGTAGAACGCGAAGCGGGGAACGAGATAGGCCGCGTTGGGAGCCAGGCGGCGCGCCTGGGCCATGGGCATCGCCGAGTGAACCCCGAAGACGCGCGCCTCGTAGGAGGCGGTCGCGACCACCCCGCGCGGTCCCAGTCCGCCCACGACCACGGCCTTCCCGCGCAGACTCGGCTTGGACGCCTGCTCCGCCTGGGCGAAGAAGGCATCCATGTCGAGATGCAGGATGGTGGGCGCGTTTCTCACATGTCCGATGCTGCACCACACCACTGACAACGGCGTTCCACCGCCATCGACGCCGCCGCCGCGACGCCCAGGAGGGCCTCAGACCGCCCGGTTGCGCCGACGCGCCAACTCGTCCGCCGGGTTGTGCCCGACCAACGTCTCCCCGGTGTCCACGCGTTCCCCGTGCAGCTGCGACAGCGCACTGTCCACGTCACGCCACACCACGCCCACGGCGATCCCGAAGACGCCCTGGCCGCCCTGGAGCAGGGCGTGGACCTCGTCCGGCGACGTGCACTCGTACACCGTGGCGCCGTCGCTCATCAGCGTCATGCGCTCCAGGTCGCTGAACCCGCGCTCGCGCAGATGCTGGACGGCGCTGCGGATGTTCTGCAGCGACACCCCGGTGTCGAGGAAGCGCTTGACGATCTTCAGGACGACGACGTCCCGGAAGCTGTACAACCGCTGAGTGCCGGAGCCGTGCGCCGGCCGCACACTCGGCTCGACGAGCCCGGTGCGGGCCCAGTAGTCCAGTTGCCGGTAGGTGATGCCCGCGGCCGCACAGGCCGTCGGACCGCGATAGCCGATCTGCTCGGACGCCATGGACGTCGCCCCTCCGCTGCTCGGCACAGCCGCCGGTCGATGCGGGGCGTGATCGGCTGCGCCGCCCTGGTGCGGGTACCCCCCACCGGTGCGCAACCGAGAGCTCGGGGGAGGGTACGGACCGCTTCCCCCGACACCGAGTCCGGGGGCACCCCCAGCCGTACCGTCGCCGCTGCTTCTCACGCCGACCTCCGTCCTTGAACTGCCTTCTCGACGGTAGGCAGTCACCAGGGGTGCGTCAACGATCGCCACACTCGGCACGCCGAGTGATAATCACCCTAGGAGTGGTTTCCGGTACCCCACCGCGGGGAAAGGCTAGCCGAATGCGCTGAGAACCAGCCGTAGGACGCTCTCAGTGGCCCCCGGCATTTGCCGGAAACGGAGCGGGCGCCCCGTACGGGACGCCCTCGTCGCGCACCTGCGCCGACTACTGGTTGCTGGTGCCGAAGTCCTCGGGCGAGATCTGGTCGAGGAACTCGCGGAACTTCTCCACCTCGTCCTCCTGCTCGTCCGGGATGGCGATCCCCGCGTCGTCGAGCACCGTGTCGCTGCCGTAGATCGGCGTCCCGGTGCGCAGCGCCAGCGCTATGGCGTCCGACGGACGCGCGCTCACCTCGACCCCGCTGGCGAAGACCAGCTCCGCGTAGAAGACGCCCTCCCGCAGATCCGTGATGCGCACTTCGGTGAGCTCCTGGCCCACGGCCTCCAGCACGTCCTTGAACAGATCGTGAGTCAGCGGCCGCGCGGGAGCCATGCCCTGCTGGGCGAAGGCGATCGCCGTCGCCTCGCCCGGTCCGATCCAGATGGGAAGGAAACGGTCGCCTCCCACTTCACGCAGCAGCACGATCGGTTGGTTGGAGGGCATCTCGACCCGGACACCTACGACATCGAGCTCGTTCACACAGCAACCCTAGGCCGTGCCCGGGACGTTTGGGTAGTCGGGCCGGGAACGGGTGACCGATCCGCCCTCGCCGAAACCGCCCGCTCAGGGCAGCCGCACCCCGAGCGCGGTCTGCACCAACGCAGCGTGCAGCCGCACCGTGAGCCCCGCGATCTCCTTCGTACGGGCCTCCGCGTGGGCCCTGGTCTGCGGATTGCGGTGACGCTTCAGCGGAGCCACCACCTGGTCCACGAGTCCGGCCTCACGGTCGGCTGCGGCCTTCATCACCCGCAGATGCCTCGGCTCGATCCCGAACCGGCCCAGCTCCGCGACGAGCGCGGCCACCGTGGCGGCCTCGGCGTCGTAGACCCCGCCCTCCAACGGCACGACGAGCCCGTACGACTCCCACTCGTCGAGTTCCCGCTCACCGATCCCCGCGGCCGCCAGCAGCTCGGCACGACCGATCCGGGCGACGGTGGGCCCCTCCGACGGCTCCAGGACGGCCTCGCCGTCCCGCTGCCGCCCCACGGTCGGCAGCGGCGCGGCCTCGCCGCGCTCCATGGCGTCCAGATGCTCACGGATGACCTTGAGCGGCAGATAGTGGTCCCGCTGCATCCTCAGCACATGGCCGAGACGTTCGACGTCCCGCACGCTGAACTTGCGGTACCCCGAAGGGGTCCGCTGGGGCTCGACGAGCCCTTCCGACTCCAGGAAACGGATCTTGGAGATGGTGACCTCGGGAAACTCGTCGCGCAACGCGTTCAGCACCGCGCCGATGCTCATCGGACCACCGTCCGCGGCGGCGGTGCCGTGTCCGGCACCGCCCCTCGGTGTTCGAAGCATGGACCTTCCCTGGGGGATCCCCCCGGGCAGAGCCCGGGGGCGGGTCAGTAGCCCTGCTGGCTCGCGTAGAAGACCAGCCGGTACTTTCCGATCTGCACCTCGTCACCGTTCGACAGAGCGACCTCGTCGATCCGCTCCCGGTTGACGTACGTGCCGTTCAGGCTGCCGACGTCCGCGACCCTGAAGGTGCCGTCGGGGTTGCGCCGGAACTCCACGTGCCGGCGCGAGACCGTCACGTCGTCCAGGAAGATGTCGCTCTGCGGGTGACGGCCGGCCGTGGTCAGATCCCCGTCCAGCAGGAAGCGGCTGCCCGAGTTCGGGCCACGTCGCACCACCAGCAGCGCGGAACCCAGCGGCAGCGCGTCGACGGCGGCCTGCGCCTCGGGAGACAGCGCCGGCAACTGCGTCTGACCGGTCACCTCCGCGTCGTAGGCCTCAAGACCGGAGATGGAGATCGTGGAAGTCGTCTCCGACGCACGCTCGGGCGTCAGCCCGGGACGCAGCGGCGCTCCGCAGTTGGAGCAGAAACGGCTGTTCTCCGCGTTGCGGTTACCGCACCTCGTACACACCACGGCTGACATAGGGGAAAACCCTCCACCCGCACTTGAGGCTGACGGTTGGCCGAAACCTATGCCGCCAGACTGTGCAGGGTCAACAGACGCCGCGCCCTGACCACCGGAAAGGTCGCCGCCCGGACCACCCACCTGGTCCCTGAACAACGGCCGCTGGCCTTCCGCGTCGGGCTGTGCGCGATGACGAGCGGTCGCGTTGGCGCTGCTCTCTCGCGAGCTCTTGCCGAACAACTTCGCAAACAACTTCACGGGCGATTCCCCTTGACCGAAACAGACCCGCCCGTGGGGCAGGACGAACCCTGACTGATTACACCGGTCGACCCGGACACCTTCACAACGTCCGTGCCCACCAGACAGTTTCCACCACGCACCACCCGATCGGTGCGTCGACCCCCCGCAACCTCATGCCCCTGCCGGACGCGCCCCAAGCACTCCCGGTTCACCGGTCCGACGACCGAGCGTAGTCAGGCCGCTTCGCTGCTCGCAAGGCGTCCACGACGATCTTGTCGGACCGCTCGACGGTCACGGTGGCCTGCTCCTTCTCCAGAGTCTGCACCACGCCTCCCGGGATGTTCAGCGCCGGCTCCAGATCCTGCGGGTTGCCGATGACCTTGAAACGAAAGGGCGTGTTGATCTTGTTCCCGTCGACGCTCACGCTCTTGCCGGATTCCGTCAGAAACGTCCCGGCGACCACCCGCACGCCGTTCACCTGGATCGCCTCGGCTCCGGCCGCGCGCAGCTCCTGGATCGCGTCGAGCAGCATGTCCGCCTCGACCGTCCCCTTCGTGTCCTCGATGGTCATCGTGATGCCCGGCCCCTGCGCGGCGACCGTGCCCGCCAGAATGCCGAGTTGCCTCTCCTTCTCGACGGTCTGCTTGCGGGCCTCCTCCGCTTGGTCGGAGCTGTTCTCCAACTCCTGCTGCTGCTTCTGGAGACCCTGCTTCTCGTCCTCAAGACGCTGACTGCGGTCGCCGAGTTCATCGAGGATGCGAACAAGATCCTCTTGACGCGCGCCACGCAGGGCGTTCCCGCTGTCGCTGTTGGACGCGACCTGGACGGCCAGCCCGAAGCCCAGACCGAACAGCAGCACGGCGACGATGAGTTGGGCCCGGGTGACCCGCGGTGGCCACAGCCCCTGGACCAGCCGCTGCCGACCGGTCACCGCGGACTCGCCCGGCTCCGCCGCCGCACTCTCGGCGGGCGCTTCCTCAGCGGGCGCGCCGTCCGCGGGCGCGGTCGCAGGGACCTCCTCGGGCAGCTCCTTGCGCAGCCGGTACTCGGGCGTCTCGTCGTTCTCTTCCTGGTTGCTCATGGCCGTCACGCCCGGAACACGTGCCGACGGATCGCCGCGGCATTGGAGAAGATCCGGATTCCGAGGACGACCACCACACCGGTGGACAGCTGTGAACCCACGCCCAACTCGTCACCCAGGAAGACGATCAGCGCGGCCACCACCACGTTCGACAGGAACGACACCACGAACACCTTGTCGTCGAAGATGCCATCGAGCATGGCCCGCAAGCCTCCGAACACGGCGTCCAGCGCCGCCACCACGGCGATCGGCAGATACGGCACGACGGCTGCCGGAACCTCGGGCTGGACCAACAGTCCGGCCACGACTCCCACGACGAGGCCCAGTACGGCGATCACGATGCGTCCTTCTCAGTTCTCGGCTGTGCTGTACGTACGATCACACTCGGTGCGGCGGGCAGCCGGACGTCGTCCACCACGGAGATGGCCGTCCGGATGCCGTAGTTCTCCTGCAGGGCGTTCAGATACAACCCGTCCGCGCTGTCCTGGAACCTCGTGCTCAGGTTCTTCCCGTCCCCCACCGCCAGCACCGTGTACGGCGGCACCAGCGGCTTGTTGTCGACCAGTATCGCCTCACCCGCCGCCCTGATCGCCGACAGCGCCGTCAGCCGCTGTCCGTTGATCGAGACGGCCTCCGCGCCCGACGCCCACAGGCCGTTGACCACCCGCTGCATGTCGCGGTCCCGGACACGGCCGGTGTCGGAGAAACCCGCGGTCTCACGCGGGCCGCCGCCATCGCCCGAGGTGGCCTCCTTGGCGTCGTCCACCACCAGTTTCACGCCAGGTCCATGCACCTCGACCGCACCGGCCAGAATCCCCACGAGGTCCGCGCGCTCGCCGCCGCCCTGTTTTTTGAGCGCCTGCTGCTGTCGGGTGCTCACGTCGGCCCGCAGCTTGTCGACCGTGCCCTCCAGGTTGTCGGCCGCCTCGGTCTCGCGGTCGATGCGGTCGATCAGCTCCTCGCGCTCCTTGGCGACGACCGGAGCCGCGACCCGCGTCTGCACCGCACCGACGGTGACCACCAGAGCCGCGAGAACGAGACCCGCGGCCAGGACGAGCTTCGCCCCCGCCGTCCTGGGCATGCCCCCCGCGCCCTCGGTCCGCTTGCGTGCGGCGGCCTCCGCGTAACCGTCGTCGAGACTGTGATCCATGACGTTCGTGAGCAACGACATGGACGCGTCCGGGCGCGACGCGCGCGCGGGTGTGCTCCGAACGGGGGGCGGCTGCGGCATGCCGCACATCGTCGCACGTCGCGTCCCCTACCTCCGAACGGCCCTGGACGCATGCCGGACAGGCCTCCCGAGGGACACATGTCCGGCACGCGCGTGTGCAGGGGTTCAGCGGCCGGCGCTGTCCACGACCGCCGCCCACTCGTCGAGCAGGGCCTGCGCGGACGCGTCGTCCGGCCCCTCGGCCCACAGATGGGTGACGGCCTCCGCCGGGTCTGGCAGCACCATCACCCAACGCCCGTCGGTCTCCACCACGCGCACCCCGTCCGTGGTGTCCACGAAGCGCTCTCCGGCCGCTTCGACGACCCTCCGCATCACAAGCCCCTTGACGGCCCACGGGGTCGCCAGATCCCGCTTCAGGACGTGCGCCCGCGGGATGCGCGCGTCGATCTGGCTGAGGGTGAGCTGCGTCCGGGCCACGAGCCCGATCAGCCGCACGAAGGCCGCTGTGCCGTCGAAGACGCTGCTGAACTCCGGGACGATGAACCCGCCCTTGCCGTCGCCGCCGAAGATGGTGGTCTCGTCCTGTCCGACCCGGGTGAGATCGTCGGGCGAGGTCGTCGTCCACTCGACCTGGGTTCCGTGATAGGCCGCGACCTGCTCGGCGATCCGCGTCGTCGTCACCGGCAGGGCGACCCTCCCGCTGCGCCGCTCGGCGGCCACGAGGTCGAGCAGCACCAGCAGAGCGCGGTCGTCCTCGATGATCCGCCCCTTCTCGTCCACGAGAGAGAGCCGCTCGCCCACCGGGTCGAAGCGCACGCCGAACGCGGCACGCGAGGACGCGACGATCTCCCCGAGCCGCACCAGCCCGGACCGGCGCTGATCGCCGGTCTCCGTCGGCCGTGCCTCGTTCAGACCGGGATTGATCGTCAGTGAGTCCACGCCCAGCTTGCCGAGGAGGCTGGGCAGGACCAGCCCGGCGCTGCCGTTGGAGGCGTCCACGACGACCTTCAACCCGGAATCCGCGATCCCGGTCGTGTCCACGTTCCGCAGCAGCGACCCGGTGTACGAGTCGAAGACGCTGCCGGGGAAATGCAGGTCCCCGATCTCTCCGGGGAACGCCCGCCGGTACTCCTGCCTTGCGAACACCCGGTCCAGCTTCCGCTGACTGCCCTGCGACAGGTCGGCGCCCTGCCCGTCGAAGAACATGATGTCGACGGAGTCCGGCACGCCGGGCGAGGTCCGGATCATGATCCCGCCGGCGCTCCCGCGCGCGGTCTGCTGCCGCGCCACGGGCAGCGGGACGTTCTCCAGGTCCCGTACGTCGATGGCGCTGGCCTGGAGCGCCGAGATCACGGCCCGCTTGAGCGCACGGGCTCCGCGGGAGTGGTCACGGGCCGTGGTGACGGTGGACCCCTTCTTCAACGTCGTCGCGTACGCGCCGGCGAGGCGCACGGCCAGCTCCGGCGTGATCTCGACGTTGAGGATGCCGGACACCCCACGCGCGCCGAACAGGTGGGCCTGTCCGCGGGATTCCCAGATCACCGAGGTGTTGACGAACGCACCGGCCTCGATGGTCTTGAAGGGATAGACCCGCACATTGCCCTGCACGATCGATTCTTCACCGATCAGGCACTCGTCGCCGATGACGGCGCCGTCCTCGATCCGGGCGGCCCGCATGATGTCGGTGTTCTTGCCGACGACGCAGCCGCGCAGGTTGCTGTGCTGGCCGACGTACACGTTGTCGTGCACGACGGCCCGGTGCAGGAAAGCGCCGCTCTTGACGACGACATTGGATCCGATGACCGAGTGCTCGCGGATTTCCGCGCCGGCTTCGACCTTCGCGTAGTCCCCGATGTAGAGCGGTCCGCGCAGAACGGCGTCCGGGTGCACTTCGGCCCCTTCGGCGACCCATACGCCCGGCGAGATCTCGAAACCGTCGATCTCGACGTCGACCTTGCCCTCCAGGACGTCCGCCTGGGCCTTCACATAGCTCTCGTGCGTGCCCACGTCCTCCCAGTAGCCCTCGGCGACGAAGCCGTAGACCGGCTTGCCCTCCTTCATCAGCTGCGGGAAGACGTCACCGGACCAGTCGACGGGCATGTCGGCCTCGACATAGTCGAAGACCTCGGGCTCCATGACGTAGATACCGGTGTTCACGGTGTCCGAGAAGACCTGGCCCCAGGTCGGCTTCTCCAGGAAGCGCTCGACCTTCCCCTCTTCGTCGACGATCGTGATACCGAATTCCAGCGGATTCGGCACACGCGTCAGACAGACGGTGACCAGAGCCCCCTTTTCCTTGTGGAAATTGATGAGCTCGGTGAGGTCGAAGTCGGTCAGGGCGTCACCGGAAATGACGAGGAAGGCGTCGTCCTTCAACGCCTCCTCTGCGTTCTTGACGCTTCCGGCGGTACCGAGTGGCTTCTCCTCATTGGCATAGCTGAGCTCCATTCCGAGCTCCTCGCCGTCACCGAAGTAGTTCTTGACGAGCGATGCCAGGAACTGAACAGTTACGACGGTCTCATTGAGCCCATGCCTTTTGAGCAGCCTCAGAACGTGCTCCATGATCGGCCGGTTGGCCACCGGCAGGAGCGGCTTGGGCATGCTTGAGGTCATAGGGCGAAGGCGCGTGCCTTCGCCTCCGGCCATCACGACGGCCTTCATGTCGGAAGCGTCCTCCTAAAGAGACGACGGTCTAGCCGACTTCACCCGTCCAGATTGTCCCGCAGATTCGCGCCGCAGGCCATCGAGCCACTGCTGCTACCAATCGGCGAGGTCAGTCGGCCACAGCGTCCGCACGAACGATGCGGCGGACCTGTACCACGTACAGGACTCCTGCCCACCAGTACAGGGTTGTACCCCATCCTGCGAACGCCCATCCGAAAATAGCAGCCAGTGACGCCAACCACCCGCTTCCGTCACTGAGCAGGAGCAGCGGGAAGGCGTACATCAGGTTGAACGTGGCGGCCTTCCCGAGGAAGTTCACCTGTGGCGGCGGATAACCGTGACGCCTGAGGATGCCCACCATCACCAGCAGAACCAGCTCTCGCGCAAGAAGTACAGCCGTCAACCACAGAGGGAGAATCTCCCGCCAGGTGAGGCCGACCAGGGTCGAGAGAATGTAGAGCCGATCGGCCGCCGGATCGAGGAGCCGGCCGAGGCTGCTGATCTGGTTCCAGCGTCGCGCGAGCTTGCCGTCCAGATAGTCGCTGACCCCGCTGAAAGCCAGCACGAGGAGGGCCCAGCCGTCGCTCTGCGGGCCTCCGAACTCGGGCCGGAGGATCAGCCACAGAAACAAGGGCACGCCGACGAGACGCGCCATGCTGAGGATGTTCGGGATGGTGAGCACCCGGTCTGTCTGAACGCGGGTCTCCTGGACCTCCACCCGGGGGCCTCCAGTAAGAAATGAGCCAACGATGCCCCCTGACCCTACCCCAACGCAAAAAAGCTCTGGCTCTCGGGCTGTATGCCCAAGAGCCAGAGCTCTAAAAGGAGTTCGGCGGTGTCCTAATCTCCCACAGGGTCCCCCCTGCAGTACCATCGGCGCTGTAAGGCTTAGCTTCCGGGTTCGGAATGTAACCGGGCGTT
>NZ_JAHHIU010000192.1 GCF_024539815.1 Streptomyces hayashii | reverse complement strand
CGTCCCCCGGCCGGGTGACCCCCCGGTCAGGTCCTGCCGGGCTCCCCCGCGCCCGTACCTAATCTGACTGCATGTCAGACGATCAGTCGTACGACCTGCTCGGGTTCGACAACGTGCTGCTGCCGGTCGGGGACCTCGGCGAGGCCGTGGGGTTCTACGAACGGGCCGGGTTCACGGTGGCGTTCCGGTTCGACGAGGGCGGCATCGCGTCGCTGAAGGTCGGGGGCGAGACCCCCGGCGTCCTGCTGCGGCAGGAGGAGACGCTCGGGCGCCGGCCGCCGCCGTGGCCGGCCACGCACGTGTGGCTGGAGGTGGCGGACGCCCGGGCGACGGCCGGGCGGCTGGCAGAGGCCGGCATCCCCCCGCTCGACGCGCCGTTCGCCGTGGCCACCGGGTGGACCGTCGAGATCGCCGACCCATGGGGGAACGTCCTGGGGTTCACGGACTACTCCAAGCGGCCCGAGCTGGGCAGGCGTTAGCGGCCGCATCTCTCACTCCATCCCATGTTGAACGTGTTCAAAAACAGCGCTACAGTCGTCCTCGACAGCGTTTTGAACGCGTTCAAGAAAAGGTGGGGAACATGGACCGCACGGTCATCGCCTACGTCATCTACCTGATCGTCAGCATCGGTCTGACGATCTGGGTGGCCAGGACCCTCAGCCGCAACGGGCGGGTCTTCCTCGCCGACGTGCTCCAGGGCAACGAGAAGCTCGCCGACGCCGTCAACCACCTCCTGGTGGTCGGCTTCTATCTGGTCAACCTCGGTTTCGTCGCCCTCTATCTGAGCGGCGACGACACCATCGAGGACACCCGGGGCGTCTTCGAGGCCCTGTCGACGAAGGTGGGCGTGGTGCTGCTGGTGCTCGGGGCGATGCACCTGGCCAACGTGTACGTGCTGAACCGGATCCGGCGGCGCGGGGTCATGGAGCGCGAGCAGATGCCGCCGGTCGGCCCGCAGGGGTGGACGGCTCCGTCGGCGCCCGCGACCGGGGCATGAGCACCGTGACGGCTCACTGGGCCGCTCAGGCCGCCGCCGACCGGGACGCCCGCCGCGTCCCGGTCCGCCGGCTCACCGTCCTCCACGACGCCGAGTGCTCGCTGTGCGCGTTCCTGAGCGACTGGCTGCGCCGGCAGCCCCAGCTGGTGCCGCTGGAGTTCGTGGCGGCGGGCTCCGCCGAGGCCTGCGCCCGCTACCCCGGCCTCGACCATCGCGCCACCCTCGACGAGATCACCGTCGTCGGCGACGCCGGTCAGGTCTACCAGGGGGCCGCCGCCTGGATCGTCACCCTGTGGGCACTGCGTGAGCACCGCCCGCTGGCCCACCGGCTGTCCACCCCCGCCGGGGCGAAGATCGCGCGGGCCGCCGTCCTCTCCGCCGCGAAGTGGCGGCACGGACACCAGCGAGGCCCAGGCTGGGGCGGGGGCGTCTACCGCCGCAGCGACGGGTGGACGTACGACCCGGTCGAGGGCTGGTCCCATCACCCGCCCACCTGTGCCGACGGCCGTTGCGTCACTGACTAGGCTCTCGTCCGTGCCCGCTGACAACGACGGCCCCGCCGAGGCCGCTCCCCCGACCCCCTCCCGCGAGGGCGCTCCCGCGTCCAAGTCCGAGCAGACGCGCGCGCTGATCCTGGAGACCGCGATGCGGCTGTTCCAGGAGCGCGGGTACGACCGGACGACGATGCGGGCCATCGCCCAGGAGGCCGGGGTCTCGGTCGGCAACGCGTACTACTACTTCGCCGGCAAGGAGCACCTGATCCAGGGCTTCTACGACCGGCTGGCCGCGGAGCACCGGGAGGCCGTCCGGGACATCCTGGCGCGGGAGACGAGCCTGGAGGCGCGGCTGGCGGGGGTGCTGCGGACCTGGCTGGACGTGGCGAAGCCCTACCACGAGTTCGCCGTCCAGTTCTTCAAGAACGCCGCCGACCCGGACAGCCCGCTGAGCCCGTTCTCCGCCGAGTCGGAGCCCGCGCGCGTGCAGGCCATCGCCGTCCACAGGGAGGTCCTCGCGGGCTCGAAGGCCAAGGTGCCGGAGGAGCTGCGGGAGGTGCTGCCCGAGCTGATGTGGCTCTCGCAGATGGGCCTCGTCATGTACTGGATCTACGACCGCACGGAAGGCCGCGAGCGCAGCTACCGGCTGGCCGGGCGGGGCGCGCGGCTGACCGCGCGGGGGGTGGCGCTGGCCCGGTTCCGGATCCTGCGGCCGCTCGTGCTGGAGGTGCACGAGCTGTTCACGGACTTCCTCCCCGGCATGACCAACGCCCTGCCGGACCCGGCCGGGAGGACTCGGGGCAAGGCGGCCGCCGAAGGGCAGGACGGGCGGGACGGGGAGAGGGACGACCGGGGTGAGGGGGCCGCCGGGGTGTAGGACCCCGGCGGCCCCTCGCCGGTCAGTTCACGGCGTCCAGTTCGTCCTCGGTGAGTTCGACGTCGAAGACCAGCGGTTCCGCCGCGACCGTCAGCTGCCGGGCGTGGGAGGCCGACGAGGCGGCGGTCGTCGCCAGCAGATACGTCCCCGGGCCCGGCACCGAGAGGATGTAGGAGCCGTCGGCGAGCGAGGTCACGCGGTCCAGCCGTCGGCCGCCCTTCGTCATGAGCGTCAGCGTCGCGCCCTCGACCGGGTCGCCGGCCGAGTCCCGGACGAAGCCGTGGACGGCGGAGGCGGGGCCCCCGTCGGCCGCGGTGGGCGTCACGTGCTGCTCGTCCTCCTTCGGCTCCACCGCCAGATGCGGGAGCCGCCGCTCCAGCCACCGCGGCAGCCACCAGTTGGAGTCGCCGAGCAGGTGCATCGCGGCCGGGACGAGCGCCGTGCGCAGGATGAACGCGTCCAGGGCGACGGCTGCCGCGAGGCCGACGCCCGCCATCGCCGCGCCCGAGTCGCCGCTGAGCACGAACGCGAGGAACACGCAGACCATGATCAGCGCGGCCGAGTTGATGACCCGGCTGGTCTCCGCCAGGCCCACGCGGACCGCCCGCGCGTTGTCCCGGGTGTGCACCCACTCCTCGTGCATCCGGCTGACCAGGAAGACCTGGTAGTCCATCGACAGGCCGAAGAGCAGCGACAGCATGATGACCGGCAGGAAGGCGTTGATCGGGCCCTCCTTGCCGAGGCCGAGCAGGTCCAGGCCCCAGCCCCACTGGAAGATCGCGACGAGGACGCCGAAGGAGGCCGCCGCCGCGATCAGGTTCATCACCGCGGCCGTCAGCGGCACCACCAGGGAGCGGAAGGCGACCAGCAGCAGCAGGAAGCCCAGCCCGATGATGGTGGCGACGAACAGGGGCAGGCGGTCCCCGGTGACGGTCGCGAAGTCCTTGGAGACCGCCGTGACCCCGCCCACGTGCGCGGTGACCCCGGCCTGCGGGACGACGTCGTCGCGCAGCCGGTCGATCAGGGCGTCCGTCTCCTTCGACTGGGGCGAGGTGGTGGGGACGACCTGGATCACGGTGACGTCATGCGCGGGCGGCAGCGCGGCCACCTGGGCGACGCCGGGGGTGTCCTTGACGCCCTGGACGAGCGCGGCGGCGTCGCCGCCGTCCACGACCACCTGGAGCGGGCCGTTGAAGCCCGGTCCGAAGCCTTGGGCGAGCAGGTCGTAGGCCTTCCGCGTGGTCGTGGCGCCGTCGTTGTTGCCCTGGTCGGTCGCGCCGAGGCGGAGCGACAGCACGGGGAGCGCGAGGACGGCCATGACGGCGACGGCGAGCACGGCGATCGTCCGGGGACGGCGCTGCACGCGCGTCGACCAGCGGGCCGCGGGAGTGCTCGCCTTCTCCGGCTCCGGGCCGGACGCGGCGAGCCGCATGCGCTGCTTGCGGCTGAGCACGCGCACGCCGAGGAAGCCCAGCAGCGCGGGCAGCAGCGTCGTGGCGGCGAGGACGCTCAGCACCACCGTCAGGGACGTGCCGATGACGACGCCGTCCAGGAAGCGCAGGTTCGTCACCAGCATCCCGGCGAGCGCGATGCACACCGTGCCGCCCGCGAACAGCACCGCCCGGCCCGAGGTGTTGAGGGCGGTGACCGCCGACTCCTCGGGGTCCACGCCGCGCAGGACGCCCTTGCGGTGCCGGGTGACGATGAACAGGGCGTAGTCGATGCCGACGCCCAGGCCGATCAGGGAGGAGAGCAGCGGGGCCAGGTCGGGGATGTCGGTGACGTGGCTGAGCAGTTGGGTCGAGAACAGGCCCATGCCGACGCCGAAGATCGCCACGGCGAGCGGCAGCAGCATCGCGAAGAGGGAGCCGAAGGCGAGGAACAGCACCACGGCGGCCGCCGCGAGGCCGACCATCTCGGCGAGGCCGGTGGGCGGTTCCTGCACCCGCTGGATCGCCTGGCCGCCCAACTCGACCTCCAGACCGTCCCGTTCGACGCCCTGCGCGGTGTCGACGACGTTCTGGACGAGCTCCTTGGGCACCCCGTTCGCCTGCTCGGTGAAGGTGATCTGGGCGTAGGCGATCCGGCCGTCCCGGGAGACCTGCGTCGCCGCCCCCGCATAGGGGCTGGTGACGCCGCCGACGCCCGTCATCTTCGCGATGCCGTCGAGGGCGGGCTGGATCCGGGCCCGTACGTCCTGGTCGCGGACCGAGCCCCGGTCGACCTTCCACACCACCGTGTCGGTGTCGCCCGCGCGCGCGGGGAACGCCTTCTCCATCAGGTCGTACGCCTTCTTGGAGTCCGTGTCGGGGAGGGAGAAGACGTTCGCGTAGTCCGTGCCCGCCGTCGAGGCCGAGAATCCCAGTCCGAACAGCGCCCCCACCCACACCAACAGGACCACCAGCCGATGCCGGTAGCACCAGCGCGCCAATGCCGCCACGATCGCAACTCCTCACACAGATCGACAGGTCCCCCAGGTCCTGGGCACCAGGATCGACCGCGCCGGGCGGCCCGGGGCCCGTGACGCGCATGACTCTCAAGGAACTCCAAAGCGCGAACCGGCTCCGGCGCCCGCGGGTCCGCCGATACTGGGGTCATGACGAAGGCTTCGGGCACCGTGCTGGTCGTCGAGGACGAGCCGAGCATCGCGGACGTCCTCGCCATCGCCCTGCGCTACCACCGCTTCGAGGTGATGATCGCGGGCGGCGTCCGCGAGGCCCTCGCGCTCGCCGAACGCACCCGGCCCGACGTGGCGCTGCTCGACGTGATGCTGCCCGACGGCGACGGGCGGGCGCTGGGGCGTGAACTGCGCGGGCGCCGGCCCGACCTGGCGCTGGTGTTCCTCACCGCGCGGGACGCGCCCGCCGAGATCGTCGGCGCCCTCGGCTTCGGCGACGACTACATCACCAAGCCGTTCGACATCGACGTGGTCGTCGCGCGGATCACCGCCGTGCTGCGCCGCACCCGGCCGGCCGACGTCCTGCCCCAGCGGCCGCCGCTGCGCTACGGCGATCTGGAGCTGGACGAGACGACGTACAGCGTGCACCGCGCCGGCCGCTCGGTCGAGCTCACGCCCACCGAGTACGCGTTGCTGCGTTTCCTCGTCCGCAACGGCGGCCGGGTCGTGCCCAAGGATCAACTCCTGCGCCATGTCTGGCAGTACGAGCACACCCCGCCGGAGTCCACGGTCGTCGAGACCTACATCAGCTACCTGCGGCGCAAGCTCGACGCCCTGGGCCCGCCGGTGATCACCACCCGGCGGGGCGTGGGATACGGGCTGGCATGACACGGGCGCACCGGCACGGCGTCCATTCGCTGCGGGCCAAGCTGACGGCGGCCAACGTGGGGCTGCTGGCGCTCGGCATCGTCGCCGCGACGGCCGTCAGCCTCATGGCGATGCGGCACTACCTGCTGAGCCAGATCGACTCGGAGCTGACCAGGACGCGGTCCTCGCTGGCGGGTTCGCAGCTCACCCTGCGCGAGATCGACTCGCTCAGCGTGCTGGGCTTCGTCCGCGACCGGCTGGTGCCCGAGTACTCCGCCGACCGGCCGGCGCCGGACTCGGTGTTCACCGCCCTGGACGGCCGGGGGGAGGCGGTGGCCCTCTTCGGCGTCAAGCCGACCGAGGCGCAGCTGGGACTCGCGGACGCCGTCACGGATCCCGGGGCGCTCACCCGTGACTCCGACCCGCACGACGTGTCCGTGCACGGGGCCGCGTACCGGGTGACGGCGACCCGGCTGTCCGACGGCACGTACATCCTGATGGCGACCTCGACGGACGCCCTCCACAAGGGCATCGCGAAGGCCCTGCGGCTCGATCTCGCCACGGGCACCCTGCTGCTGGCCCTGCTGGCCTGTCTGACGCTGTTCAGCGTGCGGCGGCGGATGCGGCCCCTGGAGGACATGGTGGAGACGTCGTCGGCGATAGCGGAGGGGGACCTCACCCGTCGCGTGCCGTCCAGCTGCCATCCCACTCAGGAGGTCGAGCAGCTGCGGCTGGCCCTGAACTCCATGCTCCACCAGGTGGAGACGGCGTACCGAACCCGCGAGCGCAGCGCGGCCCAGCTGCGCCGCTTCGTCGCCGACGCCTCCCACGAGCTGCGCACCCCGCTGTCAGCGATCCGGGGCTATCTCCAGCTGTACGACCAGGGGATGCTGCGCGAGGCGGAGGAACGCAAGCGGGCCTGGGACCGGATGAACGGCGAGGTGGACCGGATGGGCCGGCTCGTCGACGAGCTGCTCACCCTGGCCCGGCTGGACCAGCGGCCGGAGCTCCGGCTGCGCAACGTCGACGTGTGCGGGCTGGCGCGGGACGCGGCGCAGGACCTGCGGGCGCAGCAGCCGGGTCGGCCGGTCACGGTGGAGGCGGACGGGTCGGTGCTGGTGCGGGCCGACGAGTCGGGGCTGCGGCAGGTGCTGGGCAACCTGGTGGCCAACGTCCGCACTCACACGGCACCGGACGTGCCGGTGCGGATCGGTGTGCGGCGCGCGGACGGGGTCGTACGGCTGTCGGTCGAGGACAAGGGGCGGGGGCTGGGACCGGAGGACGCGGCCCGGGTCTTCGACCGCTTCTTCCGGGCGGGCGGCGGCGCCGGCAGCGGGCTGGGGCTGGCGATCGTGCAGGGCGTGGTCGAGGCCCACGACGGCGAGGTGGCGGTGCGCACGGCGCCCGGCGAAGGCTTCGAGGTGACGGTGGCCCTGCCGACCCGCGCCCAGGCCTGCGCCTGAGCGACGCGGGAGGGCGGGGCCGCTCAGATCCAGTCGAGCTTCCAGAGGCGGAACACGCCGTTGCCGTCCGCGAGGTACTGCCCGCCGCCGACGTCGGCGCTGGTGACGACGTACTCCTTGCGCTGCCACAACGGGATGACCGGCACGTCGTCGGCGACGACCTGCTGGAGCTCGCGGAAGTCGTCGGCGGACCGGCTGCGGTCGGCGAACTGCCGGCTGTCGGCGATGTAGCGGTCGACGGCCTTGTCGCTGTAGCCGGTGTTCATGGTGGATCCGGTGCCGATCAGCGGGGCGGCGAAGGTGTCCGGGTCGGGGTAGTCGGCGACCCAGCCGACGGCGTACGCGTCGAGCTTGCCGGTGGCCCACCGCTTCTGGAAGTCGGTCCACTCGTAGCCCTTGACGTTCACCTTGAACAGGCCGCTCGCCTCCAGCTGCCGCTTGAGCTCCGCCGCCTCGGCCGCCGCCGCGCCGCTGCCCAGGCCGTAGCCGTAGGTGAACGTCACCGGGATGCCGACGCCGGCCTTCTCCAGGAGCTTGCGCGCCTTCTGGGCGTTCTGGTCCGGGTAGCTGTCGAAGAAGGAGGTGGTGTGGCCGGTGATGCCGGTCGGGATGAGCGAGTACAGGGGCTCGACGGTTCCGTCGTACACCGTGGACGCGAGCTCCTCGCGGTCGATCAGCCAGGCCATCGCCCGGCGGACGTCGGTGTCGTGCAGCGGTGAGCCGGTGCGGGTGTCGAAGTACAGGTTGCGGGTCTCGGAGCTGTCGGCCTCGGTCACCCGCTGGGCGGGGTCGCTGGCGTTGAGGGCGGCGAGGGCCGCGGGCGGCAGCTGCCGGGTGGCGGCGTCGACCTCCTTGGCCTGCCATGCCTTCTCCAGGGCCTCGGGGTCGCCGTAGTAACGCAGTTCGACGGGCGCGCCGGTGGCCACCGCGCCCTTGTAGTGCGGGTTGGGCGACAGCTCGGCCTTCTTGCCCTTGGTGTACCCGGTCAGCTCGTACGGGCCGGTGCCGTCGACGCCGCCGCCGGTGCGCAGGGCGTCGGCCGGGTAGCGGGTGCGGTCGACGATCGAGCCGGCTCCGGTGGCCACCTTGAACGGGAAGGTGGCGTCCGGGGACCCCAGGTGGAAGGTGACGGTCAGTCCCTTGGCGGAGACCGACTTCAGGGTGGAGAAGAGAGACGCCGGGCCGACGTCCGAGTTGATCTTCTTGACCCGGTCGAAGGAGAACTTCACGTCCTCGGCCGTCACCTTGCCGCCGCCGCCGAAGGTGAGGTCGTCGCGCAGTTCGCAGGTGTACGTGGTCAGGCTGCCCTTCGCGAAGGAACAGCTCCTGGCCGCGTCCGGCACGGGCGAGACGCCGCCCGGTTCGTACGTCAGCAGCGACTGGAAGACATTGCTGAACAACGCCCAGGAACCGGCGTCGTAGGCGCCGGCCGGGTCGAGCGAGGTGACGGTGTCCGTGGTGCCGACCGTGATGGTCGCGTCGCTGTTCTCCTTGGACGGCAGCAGCTGCCAGCCGCCTGCTCCGACCACCGCGAGAACCAGCAGCGCCATGAGAATCCGCATGCGAACCGATCGCATCGGGTGTCCTGCCTCCCCAGGCCGCCGGAGCGGCCCAGTCCACAAAAAAGTGCCGCTCCCCTTGGCGGCGGGCTCACCTAACCACAGGAGTTTCAGGCGGCGGAAGAGGATTCCGACGAGATGAGAAAGAACTTACCGACGGGGTGTTTCCGCCGGGTTTCACAGGTTCTCCTCAGGCTTTCCCGTCAGTGCGTGGAGGCCAGTTCGACGACGGTGATGTCGGAGGGTGCGCCCACGCGCGTGGGCGGCCCCCAGGCGCCCGCGCCGCGGGACACGTACAACTGGGTGTCGCCGTAGCGTTCCAGGCCCGCGACGGTCGGGTTCGCGGCTTCGGCGAGGAAGTTGCCGGGCCACAGCTGGCCGCCGTGGGTGTGCCCGGAGAGCTGGAGGTCGACGCCGTGGCGTACGGCGTCGTGGATCTGGACGGGCTGGTGCGCGAGGAGCACGCACGCGCGGGCGGTGTCCCGGTCGCCGAGGGCCTTGGCGAAGTCGGGGCCCTGGCCCTCGCTCTCGCCCGCGATGTCGTTCACGCCGGCCAGGTCGAACCAGGGCAGCTCGGTGCGGGCGTTCTCCAGCGGGTCCAGGCCGAGCCGCCGCACCTCCTCGACCCACTGCTCGGCGCCGGAGAAGTACTCGTGGTTGCCGGTCACGAAGTAGTTGCCGTGACGGGCCTTCAGCCGGGCCAGGGGGGCGGCGGCCGGGCCGAGGTCCTTGACGCTGCCGTCGACGAGGTCGCCGACGACCGCGATCAGGTCGGGCTGGGTCCCGTTGATCGTGTCGACGACCTTCTGCGCGAAGTCCCGGCCGAGGACCGGGCTCAGGTGGATGTCGCTGACGACGGCGATGCGGTAGCCGTGGGCGGCGCGCGGGAGCTTGGCAAGGGGCACGGTCACCCGCTTGACCCGGGGGCCGCGCAGCACGCCGTAGGTGCCGTAGCCAACCGTGCCGAGGGCGGCCGCGGCCGCCGCGCCGGCCACCGCACGGGAGACGAACAGCCGGCGGGAGGGGTCGGGCGCCGTGGCGGAGACGGGCGTCGGGGGCGTGGCGGAGGCCGCCTCCCCGGCCGCCCGCGCTCCCACCGGGAGGGGTTCGGGACGCGCGGGGACGACGGGCTCCTCGGCGGTCGCGCCGGCGCGGGCGCGCCGCTCCAGGAGGCGGCGCAGCAGCGGCCGTACGGCCTCGCCCGCGAGGACGGCCAGCAGCAGGTAGATCGAGACCGCCAGCCACAGGAAGCCCGGCCAGGCCAGGATCCGCTGCAGCCGGAAGGGCGCGCCGGCGCGTTCGGCGACCAGGGCGCCGATCGCCAGCGCCCAGCCGCCCGCGAGCAGCGCCGCGCCGCCGCGGCGCGCCCGGCCGGGGCCGCGGGTCGTGTCGCGGAACAGTCGGCGCCACAGGTACCAGTTGGCCGCGGCCAGGAGAGTGAGCGCGAGCAGCGCGAAGACGATCAGCACGGCTATGACGTCCGGCCCAGTGCGCGCAGACCACGCAACCCGATGGCTCCGACGACCGTCCCCAAGAGGAAGGAGACGACGGCGAGCGTGAGGTGCACCCAGAAGTACGCCGTGGGGCGGCCGTCGTCGAAGGCGAGCCCGCTGCCGTCCTTGACCAGGTTCTTGACGAAAGTGATCCAGATGATCCAGCTCCACACCCCGAAGGCGAGCAGGAACCAGGAGAGGCGGCGGCTGAGCGTCATGCGTTCAGTATCGCCGCCCGGTGTCCTGTTCCGTGACGGGGGTGGGGAGGGCGGCGGGACTTCCCGTCGCGCGCCGGGTAATTTCTCCGTCGTGCCCGCACCCATGAAGCAGACCGTCAGGCGTGCCCTGCTGGTCACCTCCGCGACCCTCGCGTCCCTCGCGCTGACCGCGCCCGTCTCGCTCGCCGCGCCGAGTCCGTCGCCGTCGCCGGCGGCGTCCGGTTCGCCGTCCGCGCGGGCGTCCGCCTCGCCGACGGGCTCGCCCTCGGCCTCGTCGACGGCCGGTCCGTCGGTCGCTCCCCCGGCGAACATGTCGACCGTGGGCGGCACGAGGCTCGGGCAGGCCGGAACGCAGGTGGCGATCGCGGGCGGTGCGCCGGTGCTGCCCAAGGACCTCACCGCGCGGTCGTGGATCGTCGCGGACGCCGAGTCGGGCGATGTGCTGGCCTCGCACAACGCGCACTGGCGGCTGCCCCCGGCGAGCACCATGAAGATGCTCTTCGCCGACACGGTGCTGCCGAGGTTCCCCAAGAACACGGTGCACAAGGTGGATCCGAAGGACCTGGCCGGGATGGGGGCCGGTTCCAGCCTCGTCGGCATAAAGGAGGGCGAGACGTACACGGTCCACGATCTGTGGCTCGGCGTCTTCCTGCGCTCCGGCAACGACGCCGTGCACGTGCTGTCGGCGATGAACGGCGGTGTGGCGGCCACCGTCAAGGAGATGAACGAGCACGCCGGGGAGCTCCAGGCGCTCGACACGCACGTCGTCTCCCCCGACGGTTACGACGCCCCGGGCCAGGTGTCCTCGGCGTACGACCTGACGCTGTTCGCCCGTTCGGGCCTGCAGAAGGCCGATTTCCGGGAGTACTGCTCGACGGTCTCGGCCAAGTTCCCCGGTGAGACGACGAAGAACAAGAAGGGGCGGACGACCCGCGGGACGTTCGAGATCCAGAACACCAACCGGCTGCTGAGCGGTGACTACGACATCACGCAGTACCCGGGCATCGCGGGCGTGAAGAACGGCAACACCACCAACGCGGGCGCCACCTTCACCGGCGTCGCCGAGCGCAACGGCAAGGTGCTGCTGGTGACGGTCATGAACCCGTCGAAGACGGATCACAACGAGGTCTACAAGGAGGCCGCCACGCTGCTCGACTGGGGTTTCCAGGCGGACGGCAAGGTGACGCCGGTGGGCGAGCTGGTCCGGCCGCAGGGGGCGCAGAGCAGCGCGCAGCCCGGCGCGAACCCGTCGTCCTCCGCCGAGGACGGTCAGGCCGGCGGCGCGGGGAACGTGTCGCACAGGCCGGTGGCGGGCGCGGTGGCGGGCGGCTCCGGCGGGATGTGGATCGCGCTGGCGATCACCGGCGGTCTGCTGGTGCTCCTCGCGGGCGGCGCGTTCCTGGTCAACCGCCGCTGGCCGCTGCCGGACCTGGTACGACGTCGTCGCTGACGTCGATGTCCGCCGCGTTGTCGGGAGCGCTGCCCGTCGCCGTCCAGGCGGCGCAGTACAGGACCAGCTTCGAGGTGAAGTTGATCCACAGCAGCAGGGCGATGGGCACGCCGAACGCGCCGTACATGCTCTTCGCGGCCACGCCCTGCATGTAGCCGCTCAGCAACAGTTTCAGCAGTTCGAAGCCGACGGCGCCGATGAGCGCGGCGACGACGAGCCGGCGCCGGGTCGGTTCGACGCCGGGCAGCAGCGTCAGGACGTAGAGCAGCAGGAGGAAGTCGGCGAGCACGGCGACGGAGAACGCGACGACGCGCAGCAGGACGCTGCCCCAGCCGGCCTTGTCGATGCCCAGCTCGTCGGTGATCCAGCCGACCAGGGCCGAGGCGAGGGTGGAGATGGCGATGGTGAGCAGGAGCGCGCCGCCGAGGCCGACGAGGACGCCCGCGTCCTTGGCCTTGGCGAGGACCGGGTTCTGGTCCTTGTCGGGGCACTCCCACACCGCGCGCAGACAGTCCCGCATCTGACCGACCCAGCCGATGCCGGTCAGCAGCAGGAGCGCGCCGGCGATGGAGCCGACGGTGCCGGCGTTCTGGACGAGGCTGTGGACGTCGAGCTGGTCGGAGATGCCGGGGACCTGGTCGGCGATCTTGTTCTGGAGTTCCTGCTGCTGGGACTCGCTCAGCGTGGCGGCGGCGACGGCCGCGGCGACGGTGAGCAGCGGGAAGAGGGCCACGAAGCTGACGAAGGTCATGGCGGCGGCCAGCCTCGTCCACTTCACCCGGTCCAGGCGCTCGTACGACCGCCATGCGTGCGTGGCCATGAGGCGCGCGATCCACGGCCCGACGCCGGGAAGCTTCTTCAGCCAGTCCATGATCCCACTCTGCCCTGCTCCACGCGGCTGACGCGGACGTCCCCGGTTCGGGTACCCCGAAAACCCGGGACAGTCCCCGGCGGGGCGGCACGGGAGGCTACCAGTCGGCCACCGCGAGCCCGTACATGGCGAGCCAGGCCAGGGCGATGAGGGCGAGGGCGCGGTCGCCGAGGACGACCTCCTCGGGCTCTCCGGCGGCGCCCCGGTCGGCGAAGACCGCGTAGCGCAGGACCGCCAGGACGAAGGCGACGACGGAGAGCTGCCGCCAGGGCAGCACGCTCGCCTGCGCGACGCCGCCCTCCTCCAGGGCCCACAGGCAGTAGCCGAGGACGGCGACCCCGGCCGCCAGCTGCCAGACGAAGCGCAGGTAGCCGGTGGTGTACTCGGTGAGCAGCGCGCGGGTGGCGCCCGCGTGTCCGGCCATCTGGACGGCTTCGGAGTAGCGCTTGGCCGCGACCATGAACAGCGCGCCGAATCCGGTGGTGATGAGGAACCAGCGCGACAGCGGGATGCCGAGGGCGAGTCCGCCGGCCGTGGCCCGCATCAGGAAACCGGTCGTGACGACGACGAGGTCGAGGACCAGGACGTGTTTCAGGCGGAGGCAGTACGCCAGTTGCATGGCCAGGTAGGTGGCCAGGAGCACGGCGACGGCGGGGTCGGTCAGCCGGGCCGCGGCGAGCGGCGCGAGGACCGCGAGGGCGCCCCCGACGGTGTAGGCGAGGGGCGCCGGGACCTGTCCGGCGGCGACCGGGCGGTGCCGTTTGGTGGGGTGGGCGCGGTCGGCCTCGGCGTCGCGGGCGTCGTTGACCAGGTAGACGGCGGCCGAGCAGGCGGTGAACAGGGCGAAGACCAGGGCGAGTTGGGCGAGCGACTGCGAGGTGAAGAGCCGGCCCGCGGCGGCGGGGGCGGCGACGACCAGCGCGTTCTTGATCCACTGCCTGGGGCGGGCGGTGCGCAGGAGGCCGCCGAGGAGGGTGCCGGGGCGGACCGGCGGCCGGGGCGGCTGCGGGGTGCGCGTGCGCTGCCGGTGCAGCAGTGCCTCAGTCACGTCGCCCTCCCTTCGCCCAGCGCGCTCCGAGGCGGGCGGTGAGTGCGCCCAGGGCCGCGCCGGCCGCCACGTCGGAGGGGTAGTGGACGCCGACGACGAGCCGGGAGAGGCACATCGCGGCGGCCAGCGGGGGGACGGCGTACGCGCCGAGCGTGCCGTAGGCGACGGCGGCTGCGGCCGCGGAGGCGGCGTGCGAGCTGGGGAAGGAGTGCCGGCCGGCGGTGCGCACCAGGGGTTCGACGTGGGCGGGGCGAGGGCGGCGGACGATCCGCTTCAGCCCCATGCTGGCGACGTGGGCGCCGGCCGTGAGCGCGGTGGCGCGCAGCCAGGCGGTGCGGCGCGGGCCGTCCACGACGGCTCCCAGGGCGCCCGCGGCGATCCACAGCGCGCCGTGCT
This sequence comes from Streptomyces hayashii, assembly GCF_024539815.1. GTDB lineage: Bacteria > Actinomycetota > Actinomycetes > Streptomycetales > Streptomycetaceae > Streptomyces > Streptomyces hayashii. The sequence continues at coordinate 10,101 of NZ_JAHHIU010000192.1, read as the reverse complement.
CGCCCGCGCGGGACAGGGTGCGCGCGGCGCGGGCGACGGCCGGGTCCGCGCCCCGGGCGCGCAGCGCCGACAGGATTCGGTGGTCGAGATCGCTCAGATCACCCAGGGAGGCGATTCCATCCTGTTCATCCGGTTTGTTCCGTTCATCCAGTTCGTCCATGTGGATCCACTGTTCACGTCGACCCCGAGAGAACTCCGGCAATATTGGGCGACATCCCATTAATCACCCATTTCGGGGATGGGCGTGATGTTTCACAACTATTCGGTCACATAGGGGCGATACGGTCGCGGACATGCCTGCCGAGACCGCTTCCGAGACAGTTTCCGTCACGGGATGGGGCCGTACGGCTCCCACCGTCGCGCGGGTGATCCGCCCACGCACGTATCCCGAGGCCGTGGCGGCCGTCCGGGACTGCGGGGCGCGGGGCGGCATCCCCAGGGGCCTGGGGCGCGCCTACGGGGACGCGGCGCAGAACGCGGGCGGCACGGTCATCGACGTCACCGGACTGGACCGGATCCATGTCGTCGACGCCGACGCGGGCGTCGTCCTGTGCGACGCGGGCGTCTCCCTCCACCGGCTCATGGAGGTCCTGCTGCCGCTCGGCTGGTTCGTGCCCGTGACCCCCGGCACCCGCTACGTGACCGTGGGCGGGGCGATCGCCGCCGACGTCCACGGCAAGAACCACCATGTCTCGGGCTCCTTCGCCCGCCATGTGACGTCGTTCGAACTGCTCACCGCCGACGGCACGGTCCGCACGGTGCGCCAGGGCAGCCCGCTCTTCGACGCCACCGCCGGGGGCATGGGCCTGACCGGGATCGTCCTGACGGCCACGGTCCGGCTTCAGCCGGTCGAGACCTCCCTGATGTCCGTCGACACCGAGCGCGCCGCCGACCTCGACGACCTGATGACCCGGCTGACGGAGGGCGACCACCGCTACCGGTACTCCGTCGCGTGGATCGACCTCCTCGCGCGCGGCGCGGCCACCGGACGCGCGGTGCTGACCCGCGGCGACCACGCACCCCTGGACGCGCTGCCGGCCCGCGCGCGCAGGCAGCCGCTGTCGTTCCGCCCGTCCCGGCTGCCCGCCCCGCCCGCCTTCCTGCCGGACGGGCTGCTCACCCGCACCGGCGTCGGGCTGTTCAACGAACTCTGGTACCGCAGGGCTCCCCGGGCGCGGACCGGCGAACTCCAGCGGCTCTCCGCCTTCTTCCACCCGCTGGACGGCGTCCCCCACTGGAACCGGGTCTACGGCCGCGGCGGCTTCGTGCAGTACCAGTTCGTCGTGGGCCACGGCCGGGAGGAGGCGCTGCGCCGGATCGTGCGGCGCGTCTCGGACCGCCGCTGCCCGTCCTTCCTGGCCGTCCTCAAGCGGTTCGGGGAGGCCGACCCGGGCTGGCTCTCCTTCCCCCGCCCCGGCTGGACCCTCGCGCTGGACGTCCCGGCCGGTCTGCCCGGGCTCGGAGCCTTCCTCGACGAGCTGGACGAGGAGGTGGCCGCCGCCGGGGGCCGCGTCTACCTCGCCAAGGACTCCCGGCTGCGGCCGGACCTGCTCGCCGCGATGTACCCGCGGCTGGACGACTTCCGCGCGCTGCGCGCGGAGCTCGACCCGCGCGGGGTGTTCGTGTCCGACCTCGCCCGTCGCCTCAACTTCCAGGAGCCAGCATGAAGGACGCCTTCGGCCTCCCCCAGTCCCTTCTCGTCCTCGGCGGCACGTCCGAGATCGCCCTGGCCACCGCGCGCCGCCTGATCGCCCGCCGCACCCGCACGGTGTGGCTGGCGGGCCGCCCCTCGCCCGCCCTGGAGTCGGCGGCCGCGGAGCTGCGCCTGCTGGGGGCGGACGCGCACACCGTCCCGTTCGACGCCCTGGACCCCGACGCCCACGAGGCGGTCCTCGGCAAGGTGTTCGCCGAGGGGGACGTCGACCTGGTGCTGCTCGCCTTCGGCGTCCTCGGCGACCAGGCGCACGACGAGCGCGAACCCGCGGCCGCGGTGCGCGTCGCGCAGACCAACTACACGGGCGCGGTGTCGGCGGGCCTGATCGCCGCGCGGGCCCTGCAGACGCAGGGCCACGGCTCCCTGGTCGTCCTGTCCTCCGTCGCCGGGGAGCGGGCCCGCCGCTCGAACTTCATCTACGGCTCCAGCAAGGCCGGCCTCGACGCCTTCGCGCAGGGCCTCGGCGACGCGCTGCACGGCACGGGCGTGCACGTCATGGTGGTGCGCCCCGGCTTCGTCCGGACGAAGATGACCGCCGGGCTGCCGCAGCCGCCGCTGGCGACGACGCCGGAGGCGGTCGCCACCGCCGTCGAACTGGGACTGCGCCGCCGCTCGGAGACCGTGTGGGCCCCGGGCCTGCTCCGCGTGGCGATGTCCGCCCTGCGGCACACGCCACGGGGACTGTTCCGCCGGCTGCCGATCTGACGCGGGGGCGGGGGCTGGTTGCGGCCTAGCGCGTGGGCAGTGAGCCGCGGTCGAGGTGGCCGGCCTGCGGCGGGACGACCGCGCCGCCGAAGGGGTAGTCGCGCAGCTTGCGCCAGACGCCGTCGGCCCCCTGCTCGGCCAGGGCGAAACCGGTGCAGGGCCATGCGGCCTCGTAACCGGCGAGTTCCTCGTAGGCCCGGTCCATCGCCGCCTCGTCGATGCCGTGGGCGACGGTGACGTGCGGATGGTAGGGGAACTGCAGTTCGCGCACCAGGGGCCCGGAGGCGTCCCGGATGCGCTGCTGGAGCCGGGCGCAGGTCTCGGCGCCCTCGACCACCCTGAGGTACACCACCGGCGACAGCGGCCGGAAGGTGCCGGTGCCGGACAGCCGCATCGGGAAGGGCCGGGCGGCCGCGGCGACCGCGGCGAGGTGCGCCTCGACCGCCGGCAGCGCGCCCGCCTCGATCTCGGTGGGCGGCAGCAGGGTGACGTGGGTGGGGATGCCGTGAGCCGCGGCGTCGCCGAAGCCTGTGCGCCGCTCCTGGAGCAGGCTGCCGTGAGGCTCCGGGACCGCGATCGACACGCCGATCGTTACGGTCCCCACGTCTTCTCCTGTCGTCATGTCGTGATGGCGGGGTGTCAGCCGGATTCGTACTCGGTCGTACGGCTATCGACTGTACGGCCACGGCTGTGCTCTGGGCAGGCGCAGAGGAAGTGATGTGCAGCGCTCTGCCCGGAGGAACATGTGTGCGGTGCGCCCCCGGCGCCTCCGCGCGCCTTCAGTGCTTCGCGGGCAGGAAGCCCACCCTCTCGTACGTCCGCGAGAGCGTCTCCGCTGCGACCGCGCGCGCCTTCTCCGCGCCCTTGGCGAGGATCGAGTCGAGCGTCTCGGGGTCGTCCAGGTACTGCTGCGTGCGGTCCCGGAACGGCGTCACGAAGTCGACGACGACCTCGGCGAGGTCGGTCTTGAGCGCCCCGTACAGCTTGCCCTCGTACTGCCGCTCCAGCTCGGCCACGGAGGTGCCGGTGAGGGTCGAGTAGATGCCGAGCAGGTTGCTGACGCCGGGCTTGTTCTCGGCGTCGTAGCGGATCACCGTGTCGGTGTCCGTGACCGCGCTCCTGACCTTCTTGGCGGTCGCCTTCGGCTCGTCGAGCAGGTTGATCAGGCCCTTCGGGGTGGACGCCGACTTGCTCATCTTGATCGACGGGTCCTGAAGGTCGTAGATCTTGCCCGTCTCCTTGGGGATGTACGGCTTGGGGACGGTGAAGGTGGCGCCGTAGCGGCCGTTGAAGCGCTCGGCGAGGTCGCGGGTGAGCTCGATGTGCTGGCGCTGGTCCTCGCCGACCGGCACCTCGTCGGCCTGGTACAGCAGGATGTCGGCGACCTGGAGGATCGGGTACGTGAACAGGCCGACGCTCGCGCGGTCGGCGCCCTGCCGGGCGGACTTGTCCTTGAACTGCGTCATGCGGCTGGCCTCGCCGAAGCCGGTGAGGCAGTTCATCACCCAGGCGAGCTGGGCGTGCTCGGGGACGTGGCTCTGGACGAACAGCGTGCAGCGCTCGGGGTCGAGGCCGGCCGCGAGGAGCTGGGCGGCGGCCAGCCGCGTGTTCGCGGTGAGCTCCCTCGGGTCCTGCGGGACCGTGATCGCGTGCAGGTCGACGACCATGTAGAACGCGTCGTGGGTCTCCTGAAGGGCCACCCACTGGCGGACGGCGCCGAGGTAGTTGCCGAGGTGGAACGAGCCTGCGGTGGGCTGGATTCCGGAGAGCACGCGGGGTCGGTCTGAGGCCATGCCGACATTGTCGCAGAGCGCGGGGAGCGGCCGGAACGCCGTCCGGGGCGGCCCGCCGCGCGGGCCGCCCCGGGACGGCGTCGGTCAGCCGAGGTCGATCTCGGGGTACAGCGGGAAGCCCGCGACGAGGTCGGTGGCCCGGCGGGAGATCTCGTCGGCGACCTTCTCGTCCAGGACGTGCGAGGCCTTGGACGGCGCGCCCGACTTCGTGACGCCCGGCTCGGCGGTGGTCAGCACCCGGTCGATCAGGCCCGCCACCTCGTCCATCTCCGCCGTGCCGAGGCCGCGGGTGGTCAGCGCCGGAGTGCCGATGCGGACGCCCGAGGTGTACCAGGCGCCGTTGGGGTCGGCGGGGATGGCGTTGCGGTTGGTGACGATGCCCGAGTCGAGCAGCGCGGCCTCGGCCTGTCGGCCGGTGAGCCCGTAGGAGGAGGCCACGTCGATCAGGTTCAGGTGGTTGTCCGTGCCGCCGGTGACCAGGGTCGCGCCCCGGCGCATCAGGCCCTCGGCCAGCGCGCGGGAGTTGTCCACGATGCGCTGCGCGTAGTCCTGGAAGGACGGCCGGCGGGCCTCGGCGAGAGCGACGGCCTTGGCGGCCATCACATGCGGGAGGGGACCGCCGAGGACCATCGGGCAGCCGCGGTCGACCTGGTCCTTGAGGGAGTCGTCGCACAGGACCATGCCGCCGCGCGGGCCGCGCAGCGACTTGTGGGTGGTGGTGGTGACGATCTGGGCGTGCGGGACCGGGTCGAAGTCGCCGGTGAGGACCTTGCCGGCGACCAGGCCCGCGAAGTGCGCCATGTCGACCATGAGGGTCGCGCCGACCTCGTCGGCGATCTCGCGCATGATCCGGAAGTTCACCAGCCGGGGGTAGGCCGAGTAGCCCGCGACGATGATCATCGGCTTGAAGTCCCGGGCCGTCGTGCGCAGCGCGTCGTAGTCGATGAGCCCGGTCGCCGGGTCCGTGCCGTAGGAGCGCTGGTCGAACATCTTGCCGGAGATGTTGGGCCGGAAGCCGTGGGTGAGGTGACCGCCGGCGTCCAGGGACATGCCGAGCATGCGCTGGTTGCCGAAGGCCTGGCGCAGCGTGGCCCAGTCGGCGTCGGTGAGGTCGTTGACCTGACGCACGCCGGTCTTCGCCAGGAAGGGGGCCTCGACGCGGTCGGCGAGGACGGCCCAGAAGGCGACCAGGTTGGCGTCGATGCCGGAGTGCGGCTGGACGTAGGCGTGGCGGGCGCCGAAGAGCTCGCGGGCGTGCTCGGCGGCGAGCGCCTCGACGGTGTCGACGTTGCGGCAGCCGGCGTAGAAGCGGCGGCCGACGGTGCCCTCGGCGTACTTGTCGCTGAACCAGTTGCCCATCGCGAGGAGGGTGGCCGGGGAGGCGTAGTTCTCGGAGGCGATCAGCTTGAGCATCTCGCGCTGGTCGTGGACCTCCTGGCCGATGGCGTCGGCGACGCGCGGCTCGACGGCGCGGATCACGTCGAGGGCGGCGCGGAAGGCGGTGGACTCGGTGGAGAGGGGTGCGGAATTCTCGGGCATCGGGACCTCCGGACGTGACGTACGGCGAGTTCGGTTCGGCCCAGGCGCACGGCACTGTCACTGCTCACGAGCCGCTCCCCGATGGTCCGTCCCATCCCAGCGCGCCAGTCACGACCCGCCCGCCAGCCTACCGGGTGCCGGTCAGAGGATCACGTGCGGGACGAAGCGGGCGTACTCGTCGGTGATCAGCCCGCAGGACTCGCGGATGCCGAGGCCGGCCGGCTCGTCCTCCACGACCCAGGCGCCGAGGACGACGTGGTTGCCGTCGAAGGCGGGCAGCGGGGCGAGCTGCTGGTAGCAGCGGGGCTCGTCGCCCTGGACGACGGGATCGGCGCCCTTCTCGTGGATCGTGACGCCGGCGCCCTCGCGGCCCAGCAGGGGCTTGGCGACCCAGCCGGTGGTGGCCGCCAGCTCGCGCGGTCCGTCCAGGTAGGCGGGCAGCAGGTTGGGATGGCCGGGGTACAGCTCCCACAGGACGGCCAGCAGCGCCTTGTTGCTCAGGAGCATCTTCCAGGCCGGCTCGATCCACATCGTCGTGCCGGTGCCGCCGCCGTTGTCGAGGGTGTCCAGGACGTGACCGGCGAAGCGGTCGGTCGTGAGCCACTCCCAGGGGTAGAGCTTGAAGCAGCCGCGGATGAAGCGGAGTCCGCCGTCGACGAAGCGGCCGGACAGCGGGTCCCAGCCGATCTCCTCCATGGACGTCCAGTCGGTGTCCAGGCCGGCCTGCTCCGCGGTCTCCTTGAGGTAGGCGACCGTCATGAGGTCCTCGCCGAGTTCGTCGGCCGAGGAGTGCGCGAAGTGGAGCGGGCTGCCGGGCGGCAGCAGGGCGGCCTGTCTCCGCCAGGCGTCGACGAGGCGTTCGTGGAGGGAGTTCCACTGGTCGGCGCCGGGGAAGCGGTCCTCCATCCAGAACCACTGGGGGGAGGCGGCCTCCACCAGGGAGGTGGGGGTGTCGGCGTTGTACTCCAGGAGCTTCGCCGGGCCGCCGCCGTCGTAGCGGAGGTCGAACCTGCCGTAGACGGAGGGGAGTTCCGCGCGCCGCCGCCAGGCCTCGGCGACCGCCGCGGCGACGCGCGGGTCCGTGATGCCGAGGTCGGCGAGGCGGTCGGAGTCGACGAGGTGGGCGGCCGCCGCCAGGCACATGGCGTGCAGCTCCTCGACGGTCTCCTCCAGCGCCTCGACCTCGTCGAGGGTGAACTCGTAGTAGGCGCTCTCGTCCCAGTAGGGGCGCAGCACGCCGTCGGGATGACGGGTGAGGGGGTAGACGAGCCCCTGTTCCTCGACGATCCGCTGCCAGTCGGGGCGGGGTTCGACGGTGTGACGTCGCATGGTGACGGTGTCCTGTTCAGCCGCTCGGTCCGGTCGTGCGCTCGTCCGGGGATGCTGGTGATGCCGGTGATCCCTGTGATGCCGGTGGCGCCGCTCGCTCAGCCGCCCGAGCCGCCCTTGTGACCGCCGTCCCCGAAGCCGCCGCGGTCGACGCCGCCGCCCGAGCCGCCGCCGCTGCTCGAACCGCCGGAGCCCTTGCCGGACTTGGAGAGGGAGCCGCCCTCGACGAAGGAGCCCTTCTTGCTGCCGCCGTAGTACCAGACGGCGTGCGACGTCGAGCCGGACTTGCAGTTCTTGTCGGCGATGACCTTGTAGCCCTTGGCGCGGGTGTAGCTGTCGCGGTCGACGCAGCGCTTGTCCGGGTCGGAGGAGCAGGCGGTGAGGGCCGTGGCCAGCAGGCTCACGCCTCCCAGCACCACCGTGCCCGAACGGAACCGCCGCCGTATGTCCGCCATGTCCGTGTCTCCCCGTGTCGGATCGCCCCTACGGCGATTTCCGGCCGACAGCCTAGACAACCGGGGGGAAGGCGGACGCGGGCGGCCCTCCGGCGAGCGGCTCGCCTACAGTCCTCTCGTGCTCTTCGGAATGGTGTGCGCCCTCGGCGCGGCGGTCTGCTTCGGTGCGGCGACGGTGTTGCAGGCGGTGGCCGCGCGGGCGGCCGCCGCCGAGGGAGGCGACGGCCGCGGCCCGGCGGGGGATGCGGCGCTGCTGCTGCGGGCCGTGCGCCAGTGGCGTTATGTGGCGGGACTGGGGCTGGACGGACTGGGGTTCGTGTTCCAGATCGTCGCGCTGCGCTCGGTGCCGATCTACGCCGTGGGCGCGGCCCTCGCGTCGAGCCTCGCGGTGACGGCGGTGGTCGCCGCGCGCCTGCTGCACGTGCGGCTGAGCCGGACCGAGTGGGCGGCCGTGGCGGTGGTGTGCGCGGGGCTGGGGATGCTGGGGCTGGCCTCCGGCGCGGAGGGCGAGGAGAGCGGACCCGCGGCCCTGCCGTGGGCGATGCTCGGCGCGGCGGTCGTGGTGCTGCTGCTGGGGCTGGTCGCCGGGCGGCTGCCCGAGCGCGGACGTGCGCTGACGCTGGGACTCGGCGCCGGCTGCGGGTTCGGGGTGGTGGAGGTGTCGGTGCGGCTGATCGACTCGCTGTCTCCCGCGGACCTGCTCACCGACCCCGCCCTGTACGCCCTGCTGCTGGGCGGCGGGGCCGCGTTCCTGTTGCTGACCACGGCCCTGCAGCGGGGGTCGGTGACGACGGCGACCGCCGGGATAGTGATCGGGGAGACGATCGGACCGGCGCTGGTCGGGGTGGTGTGGCTGGGGGACCGCACCCGGGAGGGGCTGGCCTGGCTGGCCGTGCTGGGGTTCGCGGTCGCCGTCGCCGGCGCGTTGGCGCTGGCCCGGTTCGGTGAGGCGCCCGAGTCGTCGGAGGCGTCCGAGGCGTCCGAGTCATCCGGGTCGTCTGGGTCGTCCGAGGTGCCTGAATCATCGGAGTAGTCGCCGCCGTCGCGGTGACGGACGTCCCGTGACCCCGGGCCGGCCGGCCGCCGGCGAACCTGCCGTGCGGCCGCCCTTTTCTTTTCCCTTCTTTTCGTACACCTGAGCGCCCCCACTGGTGACGAGCCCTGCCCAAAGCCGCTTACCGGACAGTCGACACAGTTCTGCAAGTTTGAAGAACCTGTGAACGCAAGCGCTCTCTCCCGCGTAGTCGTCGGTGTGACCAGTAATCCCGTCACCGTCACCGCCGCATATCGAGTGGTGCCGGGCCGAGAGGCCGACTTCCATTCCTGGGGGTGGGCCATGCTGGGCGCGAGCGCGCAGCAGCCCGGATTCCTGGGGGGCGGTGTCCTTGTCGACGGAGAGGCGGAATGGCATGTGGTCTATCGCTTCGCGAGCGACGACACGGCCCGCGCCTGGGAGGACTCCGCCGCCAAGGTGGAGTGGGACGGACGGGCGCTGGGCATCGCCCGGCAGACGGACCGTCGCAGCGTGCCGGGCTCCAAGGCCTGGTTCGACTCGCAGACCCTCGCACCGAGGACGCCGGCCCCGCCGTCGAAATGGAAGCTCTGGTTCGTGAATATGAGCGCGGTTTTCCCGCCGGTGCTCCTTTTCAATCTCATTGCGCTTCCGTACCTCGGCGGACTCAATCCGATTGTTCGCACCCTGCTGCTCTGTCTGTGCGTGACGGCCCTCGTCACCTGGATTCTCATGCCCCGCCTTCAGCGTTTCTTCAAGAAATGGCTGTATCCACCGCTCCAGGCACTGCGCGGGCGGCACAAACGACGCACCGCGTAAGCCGAAGAACGACCCTAGGGAGGTGGGCGGGTGAAGACCCTGCTCATCGACAATTACGACTCGTACACGTACAACCTGTACCAGCTGATCGCCGAGGTGAACGGCGAGGAGCCGGTGGTGATCCTCAACGACGCCCCCGCGGACGCCGTCGTCGACCTCGCCGCCTTCGACAACGTGGTGGTGTCGCCCGGTCCCGGGCATCCCGCGAGGACACGGGACTTCGGCGTCAGCGCCCGGGTGCTCGCCGAGGCGTCGGTGCCGGTGCTCGGCGTCTGCCTGGGCCACCAGGGCATCGCGCACGGGGAGGGCGCCCGGGTGGCCGCCGCCCCCGAGCCCCGGCACGGTCATCTGTCGAGCGTCCGGCACGACGGTCGCGACCTGTTCCAGGGGCTGCCGCAGAACTTCACCGCGGTGCGCTACCACTCGCTGGCCGTACGCGAGCCGCTGCCCGACTCGCTGGAGGCCACGGCCTGGGCGGAGGACGGCGTCCTGATGGGTCTGCGGCACCGCGAACGGCCGCTGTGGGGCGTGCAGTTCCACCCCGAGTCGGTGCTGACCGAGTACGGCCACCGGATGCTCGTCAACTTCCGCAACCTGACGGCCGAGCGGGCCCGCAGGCCGCGCACCAAGAACACCGCGGTGCCCTCGACGACCGCGGCCTCGCCGCCTTCGACAACGTGGTGGTGTCGCCCGGTCCCGGGCATCCCGCGAGGACACGGGACTTCGGCGTCAGCG
>NZ_JAHHIU010000191.1 GCF_024539815.1 Streptomyces hayashii | reverse complement strand
CGGAACCGGTTCGTCCGCCATTCGACCGCAGGTACGCGCCGGACCGGGGGAGCCCCATCCGGAGCCGTGGGACGGCTGCCCCTCCCCCCTCGGCATGGCTCATGGTCCCGCGGTGCGGAACTCTCGTGCTGCACATGTGGAGTTCTTGTGTAGGAGAGTTGAGCATAGGTCTGCTACCGGCCGCAATGGTGCGGACCTGGAAATTCCGCTTGTGCAGGTTGACGAGTTGACGGTCCGTGGGCGGGCGGGACGCCCTCAGCCCCGCCCGACGTACGGCATCGCGGTCGCCAGTACCGTCGCGAACTGCACGTTCGCCTCCAGCGGCAGCTCGGCCATGTGCCGCACCGTGCGCGCCACATCGGCGACGTCCATCACCGGTTCCGGCACGGTCTCGCCGTTCGCCTGCAGCGCGCCCGTCCGCATCCGCGCCGTCATGTCGGTCGCCGCGTTGCCGATGTCGATCTGCCCGACGGCGATCCCGTGCGCCCGCCCGTCCAGCGAGAGGGACTTCGTCAGACCGGTCAGCGCGTGCTTGGTCGCCGTGTAGGGCGCCGAGAGCGGACGGGGCGCGTGCGCCGAGACCGAGCCGTTGTTGATGATCCGTCCGCCCCGGGGCTCCTGCTCCTTCATCAGCCGGTACGCGCCCTGCGCGCACAGGAACGCCCCGTTGAGGTTGGTGTCCACCACGTGCCGCCAGGCGTCGTAGGGGAGGTCCTCGAACGGAACGCCTCCCGGCCCGAACGTGCCCGCGTTGTTGAAGAGCAGGTCCAGCCGCCCGAACCGCTCCCGCACGGCGGCGAACAGGGCCGTCACGTCCTCGGGGCGTGAGACGTCCGTCCGCACGACGAGACTCCGGCCCTCGGGCGCCGTCGCGGCCGTCTCCTCCAGGGTCTCGGCGCGCCGGCCGGCCAGCGCCACCGACCAGCCCGTGCGCAGCAGTTCCACCGCCACGGCGCGCCCGATGCCGGAACCGGCGCCCGTGACGACCGCGATCTTCGTCTTCGCATCCATGGGCCCGCAGCGTACGGGAGCGTCCGACATGCGGAACCGGTTCGTCCGCCATTCGACCGCAGGTACGCGCCGGACCGGGGGAGCCCCTCAAGCCGGCCTGAGCAAGGGCCCGTTCAGGAGCCCGGCGGCCAGGCGTCGCCCCAGTCGGCGTCCCGGGCCGCCTTGTACAGCTCGCCGTGCCTCTTCGTCACCGTCGTACGGCTCAGCCGCTGCTCGGCCTCGCACAGGTCGAGGAGCACCTGGCCCTTGCGGATCTGCGGCCGCCGGACGACGCGGGAGGGGGACGGGGAGACGGGGAAGCGGGCCGCCGCCACATAGCTGAACTTCTCGTCCTCGTAGGGCAGCGAACCGCCCTTGACCTGCCGGTGCAGGGAGGAGCGGCTGACCCGCGCCGAGAAGTGGCACCAGTCCGACCCGGGCGCGATCGGACAGGCCGCGCTGTGCGGACAGGGCGCGGCGACGCGGAACCCGGCAGCGATCAGCCGGTCGCGGGCCTCGATCACCCGGGCATAGCCGTCGGGGGTGCCCGGCTCCACGATCACCACGGCCTGCGCGGCCGACGCGGCCGCGTCCACGAGGGCGGCCCGGTCGGACGCGGCGAGCTCGTTGAGGACGTACGAGACGGTGACGAGGCCGGCGCTCTCCAGCACCAGGGACGCGTTGACGCGGGCGCGCTGCCAGCGGACGTCCCCGAGCGGCGGGTACGCGGCGGCGACCTCGCGGCCCAGCGCCAGGGCGGGCTCCGCCCAGTCGAGGACGGTCACCGGGCGGGTCCCCGCCCAGGTAGCGCTCACCGCCCAGGTCGCCGCGCCCGTCCCGCCGCCGACGTCGACCTGGCTGTCCGGCGTCCACCCCGGGGCCGCGTCCGCGAACGCCTCCAGCGCCGAGCGCACCGCCTCGAAGGTCGCCGGCATGCGGTACGCGGCGTAGGCCACGACGTCCGCGCGGTCGCGCAGGATCGGGGCGTCGGTCGGGGTCGCGCCGCGATAGCTGGCGATGAGCCGGTCGACGGCCTGCGAGGCCTGCTTGGGCGGCAGCCCGTCGAGAAGGTCTCCCAGGGCGGTGCGGAGGGTCTCGGCGGCTGATACGGAGAGGTTCACGCACCGATTTTCTCAGGCCGCGCGTCCCGCCTTCACCGCACGCCCCGCCGAGCCCGTCGTCCTCACCGCACCGCCGTCACCGCACGCCCCGCCGAGCTCGTCGTCCTCACCGCACCGCCATCGCCATCCGCGTCCCCGCCAGTGCGCGCGGTGCGCTGTCCGGCGTCCTGCGCACCGGATGCACCGTGTTCGCGAGGAGCACCACGAAGGTGTCCGTGGCGGGGTCGATGACCAGCGAGGTCCCCGTGAAGCCCGTGTGGCCGGCCGCGCCCTCGCCGGCCAGCTCGCCCATGAACCACGGCTGGTCCACGGCGAAGCCGAGCCCCGGCGGCGTCAGCAGCAGCTCCACGAAGTCGGGGCCGAGGACCCGGGCGGGACCGTACGAACCGCCCGCCAGCAGCGTCCGGCAGAACACCGCCAGGTCGCGGCCGGTCGAGAACAGGCCCGCGTGCCCGGCCACCCCGCCCAGCGCCCACGCGTTCTCGTCGTGCACCACGCCGCGCAGCATTCCCCGGTCCGCCTTCGCCCACGGCCGGCGCTGGTCCTCGGTGGCGGCCGCGCCGGGGCAGGGCCCGAAGGCGGTCGAGGTCATCCCGAGCGGACGGGTGATCCCCTCGTGGATCAGGACGTCCAGCGTGCGCCCGGTCAGCCGCTCCAGCAGCTGCTGCATCAGCAGCATGTTCAGATCGGAGTAGAGGTACTCGCCGGGCTCGCCGACCGGCCCCTGCGCGCGCAGCAGCTCCAGCCGCTCGGTGTCGTCCGCGCAGTCGTACAGGGGCAGCTCGGGGCGCAGCCCGGAGGTGTGCGTGAGGAGCTGGCGGACGGTGACGCCGTGCGCGGCGGCCGCGCCGAAGTCGGGCAGATAGGCGCCGATCCGGGCGTCGATGCCGAGGGTGCCCCGCTCGATCTGCTGGACCGCCGCGACCGCGGTGAACAGCTTGGTGAGGGAGGCCAGGTCGAAGGGCGTGTCCACGGTCGTCGCGACCCGCGCCTCGGGCGGCAGCTCCACGCCCGCGTCGGCCGCCGGATCGTAGGCCGAGTACCGCACCGCCCAGCCCACCGCCTCCTGCACGGCGATCACCGGGCCGCGCCCGGCGACCACGACGGCGCCGGCCGCCCAGGGCCGGCCGCCCGCGGTGAGGTCGGCGACGTCACGGACCAGCAGCCGCGTCTCCTCGGGGTCGAGTCCGGCCCGCTCCGGAGTGTCGACGCGCAGTCTCGGTGCGCTCAGCTCTCTACTCCCGCTCTCGAAGGTCCTCGACCGGGGAGACCGTCGTCCCGCGTCCCCGCGTCCGTCCAGGGACGGCACATAACCACGAAGCAGGCCAGGGCCACCAGTGCGGCGGCCACCTGGACGACGGCCATCGGGACGGCGGTGCGCTCTCCGGCGATCCCGACGAGGGGGGTGGCGATCGCGCCGATCAGGAATGAGGAGGTGCCCAGGAGCGCCGAGGCGGACCCGGCCGAATGCCGCACCCGCATCAGGGCGAGCGTCTGCGCGTTGGGCAGCGTCACGCCCATCGCGGACATCAGCACGAACAGCGCGGCGGCCACCGGGGCCAGCCCGACCTCGCCGAACACACCGGTCGTCATCAGCAGCAGCGCGGTCGCGGCCAGCGTCACCGTCGACAGGCCGACCGCCAGCACCCGGTCCAGCCGCACCCGCCCCACGAGGATCTTGCCGTTGATCTGGCCGACGACCACCAGCCCGATCGAGTTGGCGCCGAAGAGCAGACCGAACGTCTGGGGGGACGCGCCGTAGATCTCCTGGACCACGAACGGCGAGGCCGAGATGTACGCGAACAGCGCGGCGAACGCGAAGCCGCCCGTGAGCAGGAAGCCGGCGAAGCGCCGGTCGGACAGCAGCCGGCGCATCGAGCGCAGGGCCTCGCCGACCCCGCCCGCGTGCCGGCCGCCGGCGGGCAGCGTCTCCGGGAGCCGGAACCACACCAGCGCGGCCAGCAGCAGTCCGACCGCCGTGAGCAGCGCGAACACCCCGCGCCAGTCCGTCGTCCGCAGGATCTGCGCGCCGATGAGGGGCGCCACCACCGGGGCCACCCCGGAGATCAGCATCAGGGTGGAGAAGAAGCGGGCCATCGCCACGCCGTCGTACAGATCCCGTACGACGGCCCGTGCGATCACGATCCCCGCCGCGCCGGCGAGCCCCTGCAGCAGCCGGAACGCGACCAGCACCTCGACGGTCGGCGCCAGGGCGCACAGGGCGGTCGCCACGACGTACACCGCGAGCCCGGCGAGCAGCGGGCGTCTGCGCCCCCACCGGTCGCTCATCGGACCGACCACCAGCTGCCCCAGCGCCATGCCGGCGAGGCAGGCGGTGAGCGTGAGCTGCACCGTCGCGGCGGGCGCGTGCAGTGTGCGGGTCACCTCCGGCAGCGCCGGGAGGTACAGGTCCATCGACAGCGGGGGAGTGGCGGTCAGCCCGCCCAGGACCAGCGTGACGAGCAGCCCGGTCGTGCGCCGGCTGGCCGGCGGCGCCTGGACGACGGCCTGCGGCGCTTCGGGTACGGCCCCACCCTCCGGCATACGGTTGCCCCTCCCTCTGCGACGTCCCGGCCACCTATGCTCTCAGCTCGAACACACCGACGGGACGGCACGAGGGCGGGGCAGGATATGACGACGGACACGGTGCGGTGGGGGATCCTGGCGACCGGCGGCATAGCCGGCGCGTTCACGGCGGACCTGATCGACCTGCCCGACGCCGAGGTCGTCGCGGTCGCCTCGCGCACCGAGGTCTCCGCCAAGGCGTTCGCCGAACGGTTCGGCATCCCGCGGGCCTACGGCGACTGGGCCGCCCTCGCGGCCGACGAGGACATCGATGTCGTCTACGTCGCCACCCCGCACGCCGCCCACCGCACCGCCGCGGGCCTGTGCCTGGAGGCCGGGCGCAACGTGCTGTGCGAGAAGGCGTTCACGCTGAACGCGGGCGAGGCCGAGGAACTCGTCGCCCTGGCCCGCCGGCACGACCGCTTCCTCATGGAAGCCATGTGGATGTACTGCAACCCCGTCATCCGCCGCCTCAAGGCCCTCGTCGACGACGGCGCGATCGGCGAGGTCCGCACCGTGCAGGCCGACTTCGGCCTCGAAGGACCCTTCCCGCCCTCGCACCGGCTGCGCGACCCCGCCCAGGGCGGCGGCGCCCTCCTCGACCTGGGCGTCTACCCCGTCTCCTTCGCCCACCTGCTGCTCGGCGAGCCCTCGGGCGTCGCCGCCCAGGCCGTCCTGTCCGCCGAGGGCGTCGACCTGCAGACGGCGCTGGCGCTGTCCTGGGACTCCGGCGCGCTCGCCGCGCTGCACTGCTCGATCTCCGGCGGGACCGGCACCACCGCCTCCGTCACCGGTTCGCGCGGCCGCATCGACCTGCCGTCCGGCTTCTTCCACCCCGACCGCCTGGTGCTGCACCGGGCCGGCCGTGACCCGCAGGAGTTCGCCGCCGACCCGGCCGACGGACCGCGAACGACGTTCCGGCACGAGGCCCGTGAGGTCATGCGGGCGCTGCGGGCGGGCGAGACCGAGTCCCCGCTGGTCCCCCTCGACGGAAGCCTCGCGGTCATGCGGACGCTGGACGCGGCCCGCGAACGGATCGGCGTCCGCTACCCGCGGGAAGCCTCGTAGAAGGCCCCGCAGGAAGCCCGGAGGAAGTCCCGTCGGAAGCCTCGTAGGAAGCTCCTCGGCGGCCGAGCCCCCGTCCGGGCCGTTCGCGAGACGGGCCGTCTCACAGCCTTGGTACCGTCGGGGCATGGTCACCCAGTCCGGCAAGCCGGCCCCCGACACCAGCCGTCGCAGCGAGCGGTCCCGGCGCGCGATCTACGACGCGGCCCTCGCGCTGGTCGCGGAGGTCGGCTACCCCAGGACCACGATCGAGGGCATCGCCGCCCGCGCGGGCGTCGGCAAGCAGACCATCTACCGCTGGTGGGGGTCGAAGGCCGACGTCCTGCTCGAAGCGTTCCTGGACCTCGGCGAACAGGCCGCCCGCGAGGCCGGCGCGGCCGGGCACGAGCCCTGTGTCATCCCCGACACCGGGGACCTCGCCGCCGACGTCAAGGCCGTCCTGCGGGCCACCGTCGACCAGCTGAAGGACCCCCGTTTCGAGGCCCCCTCGCGGGCGCTGGCCGCCGAGGGCGTGGTCGACGAGCAGGTGGGGCGCGCGTTCACGGCCCGGCTTCTGGAGCCGTCGATCCAGCTCTACGTCGACCGGCTGCGCTCCGCCCAGCGGGCCGGCCAGATCCGGGCCGGCCTCGACCCGCGCATCGCCCTGGAGTTCTTCATCTCCCCGCTGGCCCAGCGCTGGCTCCAGTACACGGGACCGATCACCTACGAGTACACCGACGCCCTGGTCGACTACGCGCTCCACGGCCTCGCGCCCCGGTGACCGGTTGACCGGGTGAATGGGTGACCGGTTGACAGGGTGGCCGGGTGAGCTGAGCGGATCCGGGCACATGGGCCACTCTGGCCCCACCCGCACCACATGCCCCGATTCACGGCTAGGGCCCCCCGATGCGCAGGATGATGCGACCATAGGGCATGCTGTCCGCACCACCGAGGCGAGGGGACAGATGAGCGCGGAGTTCGACGGCCGGACCGGACTGTGGGGAAAGCTTACGGAGTGGCTGCGTACGAGCGGCCCGACCGAAGCCGCCGACGGCGGCGACCGTGAGGCCCTGCTGCTGGCCGCCGCCGAAGCGGGGCTGCCGCTGGCGCCCGCCGCCCATCCGGCCCCCGGCTACGGCTGCTCCTGCGACCGGGTCGGCTGTCCGACCCCCGCCCGCCACCCGGTGTCCTTCGCCTGGCAGACGCAGTCCACGACCGACCGTGCCCAGGTCGAGCGCTGGGCCCGCCACGAGCCGCAGGCCAACTTCATCACCGCCACCGGCATGACGCACGACGTCCTCGACGTGCCCCTGGAGGCCGGCCGGGAAGCCCTGGAGCGGCTGCTCGACGCCGGTGTCGAGGTCGGCCCGGTCGCCGAGAGCGACGACGGCCGCCTGCTCTTCTTCACCCTCACCCGCAACACCCCCGAGGCCGAGGACGAGTGGTGGCCGTGCGAGCTGGACTGCCACCCCGAGACCATGGACGAGCACCCCGGCCTGCGCTGGCACTGCCGCGGCTCCTACGTCCTCGTGCCGCCCGCCCGTCTCACCGGTGAGGACGGCCGGACCGTGCACTGGCTGCGCGGCCCCGAGCATCCGCTGCCCGACCCGCTGACCCTCCTGGAAACCCTCACCGACGCCTGCGCCCGCCACAGCGGGCAGGACCAGGACCACACGACAGGAGCCTGGCCGCTGCGCCGGTGACCGCGAGGTCCCGGGGCCCGGGCCGCCGCCGTACCGGCCGCGATCGCGCCCGTCGGCCTCACTCGCCCCGGGCGCCGGTGAACCCCTCCAGGCGGCTCAGCACCGACACCTTGCCGCCCTTCGCGCCCGTCGCCGGGCTCAGGGCGACGTCGGCGGCGACGAACTCCATCGTCAGGGACTGCTTGATCTCGCCGGTCGTCAGCGCGCGCACGTCCGCGTTCGGGGCGGGCACCGCGGCGCCCGCGGCCGCCGTCTGCTTCATGTAGTGGTGCGTGGTGAAGAACACCAGCGCGCCGCCGTCCACGGTGCGCAGCGCCAGCGGCGCGTACGCGCCCTCGGTCAGCGGCTGGTCGACGTACTGGGTGGCCAGGCCCGGCCTGGTGGCGCTCTTCGCCCGCGAGGCGCGCAGCGCGCTGGTGTACTCGCCGTTGGCGAAGGCGCCCCGGCCGCTCCGCAGGTAGGCCGTGTAGTCCTTGCTCAGGTCCGCGGGCGCCAGGGCGAGTCCGGCGGAGTCGGCGGGCACGGCCTCGGCCCACCCGTCCTCGTCCTTCTTGAACGCCGGCACCGCGCCCGGCGTCACCAGCGTCAGATACGTGGCCTGCCACGGCCGCTCGCGCCCCTCGCGGGTGAACACCAGCAGCCAGCGCGCGTCGCCGCCCTTGTTGCCCTTGGCGTCGGCGACGAACCAGCGCGGCCAGCCCGCCTTCTCGGGGATGGTGTACTTCACGTCCGACAACACCAGCGGCGTGTGCTGCGGGTTGCCCTTCGGGTTGTTGAGGCGGCCGGCCTTCAGCCGGGCCGCGTCGATGATCGCGAGGGCGCCGGCGGTGTGCTCCGCGTCCAGCGAACTGTCGTACGCCGCGTCCGCCTTGTTGTACGCGGCCGTGAACTGCTCGACGGCCTTGACGGCCTCGCCCTGTGTCGCCGACGGGAGCATCTCCAGCTCACCGTGGACCACCACACAGCCGCTCGCCATGAGCGAGACGGCGACGAGCGAGGCCGCTACGAGGGCGTACCGGTCACGCCTGCGGAGTCCTCGACGCTTGCGATCCCCGGTCGTCAGGCTGCGTTCCCTGGTCATCAGGCGACTTCACCTTCCCCTTCCCGGAGGCGAACCCTACCGGGGCGAGGAACAGCGCGAGCGTCGGGACCAGGTAGAGCAGCCACACCGTGACCTGGAGGACCGTCGGATCGGGCTGGAAGTTGAACACGCCCTTCAGCAGCGTTCCGTACCAGCTGTCCGGCGGGATCGCGTCGCTGATGTCGAACGCCTTGTCCGTCAGGCCCGCGATCCAGTCGGCCTCCTGGAGGTCGTGGACGCCGTACGCGAGCACGCCCGCGGCCACCACGACGAGCATGCCGCCCGTCCAGGTGAAGAACTTCGCGAGGTTGATCCGCAGCGCCCCGCGGTAGAACAGCCAGCCCAGCAGGACGGCCGTCGCCAGACCCAGCGCCGCGCCGATCAGCGGGCGCGGGGTGCCGTCGCCGGCCGCGTGGACGGACGTCCACACGAACAGGGCCGTCTCCAGGCCCTCCCGGCCGACCGCGAGGAACGCGGTGGCCACCAGCGCGCCGGTGCCCATCGCGAGCGCCGCGTCCAGCTTGCCGTGCAGCTCCGACTTCAGATGCCGGGCGGTGCGCCGCATCCAGAACACCATCCACGTCACCAGCGCGACGGCGACGATCGACAGGGAGCCGCCGAGCGCCTCCTGCGCCTTGAACGTCAGCTCCTGCGAACCGAATTCGAGGACGCAGCCGAAGCCCATCGCGATGAGCACCGCGATCGCGATGCCGGCCCACACCGGCTTCAGCGCGTCGCGGCGCTCGGTCTTCACCAGGTAGGCGATGAGGATGCAGACGACGAGAGAGGCCTCCAGGCCCTCCCGCAGTCCGATCAGGTAGTTGGAGAACACGGGCTACGCCTCCTCGGAGAACAGCGTCCGGCCCCACCAGTCGTCCTTGTCGCGGACGCCCGGCGGGACGGCGAAGACGGCCGAACCCACATGCTGGATGTACTCGTTGAGCGCGTCGGTCGCGAGGTTGCGCTGGATGCGGACGAACCCGTTGCCCACGTCGCGCATGTAGGCGAGGAAGAACAGTCCCGCCTCCAGCCGCCCCAGACCGTCGGTGCCGTCGGTGAAGGAGTAGCCGCGGCGCAGGATCGTCGATCCGTGGTTGGCGTCGGGGTGCGCGAGCCGTACGTGCGCGTCGGGCTTCATCGCCTTCAGGAACGGCTCGTCGCGCTCCTTGGCCTTGCCCACCGGAGCGCCCTCGCCCTTGTCGCGGCCGAAGATGTCCTCCTGCTCCTGCAACGGGGTGCGGTCCCAGGTCTCGATGTGCATGCGGATGCGGCGGGCGACGAGATAGGAACCGCCCACCATCCAGGCCGACTTCGGGTCGACGTCCTTGTCGCCGACCCACACGAACTTCTTCAGCCGGTCCGTCTCCGTGCCGGCGATGTTGCGGGTGCCGTCCTTGAAGCCCATCAGGTTGCGCGGGGTCTGCGCGTCGGGCGTGGTGGAGGAGGTCTTGCCGAAGCCCAGCTGCGACCAGCGGATGACGACCTTGCCCATGCCGATGCGGGCCAGGTTGCGGATCGCGTGCACGGCGACCTGCGGGTCGTCCGCGCAGGCCTGCACGCACAGGTCGCCGTTGCTGCGGGCCGGGTCGAGGGCGTCCCCGGCGAACGTGGGCAGGTCGACGAGCGCGTCGGGCCGCCGGTCGGCGAGGTCGAACTTCTTGAACAGGGAGGGCCCGAAGCCGACCGTCAGGGTCAGCCGGGACGGCTTGAGCCCCAGCGCCTCGCCGGTGTCGTCCGGCGGCGCCTCGGGAAGACCGCCGTACGCGCCTTCCCCGACCGCCTTCCCGGCCGTCATCCGGCGGGCCGCCTGCGTCCAGTCCTTCAGCAGCTGCACGAACTCGGCGCGGTCCGTGGTCGTCACGTCGAACGCGGCGAAGTGCAGCCGGTCCTGCACCGGCGTGGCGATGCCCGACTGGTTCGCGCCGTGGAAGTCGACAGCCGCGCCCGTGTCGGCGCCGACCGGGTCGACGTCGTTGCCGGTGCGGGTCATCGCGACCGCGCCGCCGGCCGCGGCGGCGCCGAGCGCGAGCCCGGCTCCGCCCCAGCCGATCAGCGACCGCCGGGACGGACTGCTGCCCTGGGTCTGCGACTCCGTCATGTTCTTGTGCCCCTCGGTTACTTGGCGACGGCGGCGGCGAGCTTGGACAGGGGCTCGGCGAGCGCGTTGACCGCGTCCGACAGCTCCTTGCGGCCGGCGGCGCCGACCTTGTCGTAGGAGGTGAACTCGTACGACGTCGTGTTCGGGCGGTACTTGTCCAGCAGCGCGTCCAGCGCGGCGAACTGCTTGTCCAGCTCCGTGACCAGGGCCGCGTCGTTCTCCTTGGCGACCGGCTTCAGCAGCTCGTACGACTGCTGCGCGCCCTCGACGTTGGCCTTGAAGTCGACCAGGTCGGTGTGCGAGTAACGCTCCTCCTCGCCGGTGACCTTGCCGGTGGCGACCTCGTCGAGGAGTTCCTTGGCGCCGTTGGCCATGGAGGTCGGGGTGATCACGGCCTTGCCGACCCGCTTCTGCCAGTCGGTCAGGTCGGTGACGAGCTGGTCGGCGAGGGTCTTCTCCTCGGCGCCGATCTTCTTGTCCTGCCAGAGGGCCTTCTCCAGCCGGTGCCAGCCGGTCCACTTCTGGCCGCTCTCCAGCCCGTCGGCGCGCACGTCGACCTTCG
The DNA here is from genome assembly GCF_024539815.1 of Streptomyces hayashii. Lineage (GTDB taxonomy): Bacteria > Actinomycetota > Actinomycetes > Streptomycetales > Streptomycetaceae > Streptomyces > Streptomyces hayashii. The sequence continues at coordinate 13,093 of NZ_JAHHIU010000191.1, read as the reverse complement.
GGTCGATGTTGCCGAAGGACTCCGCGACCGGCTCGGTGCGCTCCCAGCCGATGCGCGAGGGCGCGTAGGCCTTCTTGGCGGCCTCGATGTTCCCCGCCTTGACCGCGGCGACGAAGGCGGCGACCTTCGGCAGCGTCTCGTCGGCCTGGGTCTGCGCGTAGGCGCGGTAGGCGGCCACCGCCTTGTCCAGGCGGGGGTCGCGCTGGGCGGCCGAGCCGCCGGTGACCTTGAGCGTCTGGCGGATGCCGTCGCCCTTCATGCCCGGCTTGCAGGCGATGCGGTACTCGCCGGCCTTCACCTCGGCGGTGACCCGCTGCTTGGTGCCGGGGCCGATGTTCTCCCGCTCGCTGACGATCCGGTCGTCGGGGAAGAGGAGGTAGACCTCGGTGACCTTCGAGCCCTTGTTCTCGACGGCGAGTTCGACGTGCCCGGCGGGGATCTCCTTCTTGGAGGTCTCGCAGGTGGAGTCGGTGGCGGTCACGCCGATGACCCGGTCGCCGTCCTTCGCGTCGCTCTTGGAGGTGCAGCCGGTGACGGCGGTCAGGGCCGTGACGGCGGCTACGGCGGTGACGACGGACAGTCGGGCGGCTCGCATTCGGGCTCCCAGCGGTGGCTGAAAAATCGCGTGACAGGGCTCACACGGATTGGTGAGGCTCGCCTAACTTATCCAAGGCTTACCTGCGTAATACCCGTCGGGGCCGTGATTCACCTCTCATAGACGCTGTATGAGCACGAGACGATCACGGCATCCCAAAGCGGACGCCAAGGGAAGGTCAAGGGAGAATCAAAGGTTCCGCCCTGCCCGTGGCACACCCCGCGCGGGCGGCCCCGCCCTCCGGGACCGGACCGCCCCGCGAGCGGTGTTTCAATTCCCCGGTGACTGATTACGACGTGCTCCGCGTCTTCTGCGCGCCGAACGGCGGCTACGGCAACGAACTGGGCGTGGTCCGCGAAGGCTCGGTCCTCCCGGACCGCGAGGACCGGCAGGACCTCGCGGCGAAACTCGGCTTCAGCGAGACGGTGTTCGTCGACGACCCCGAGCGCGGGGTCATCGACATCTACACGCCCACCCTCCGGCTGCCCTTCGCGGGACACCCGTGCGTGGGCGCCGCCTGGCTGCTCGACGTGCCCGAGCTCGTCACCCCGGCCGGCGTCGTGGGCACCCGCCTGGACGGGGAGTTCACCTGGATCGAGGCGCGCGCCGAATGGGCCCCGCCGCGCACCCTGCGGCAGTACGCGACGGCCGCCGAGGTCGACGACCTGCCCGTGCCGCCCAAGGGCGAGTGGGTCTACGCCTGGGCCTGGGAGGACGAGCCGGCCGGCCGGATCCGCGCCCGCGCCTTCCCCGGCCGCGACGACGGCGTCGACGAGGACGAGGCCACCGGCGCGGCGGCCCTCCTGCTCACCGAACGGCTCGGCCGCGCCCTCAACATCACCCAGGGCGCGGGCTCGCAGATCCTGACGGCACCGCAGCCGCACGGCTGGGTCGAGGTCGGCGGCCGGGTGTTCCTGGAGCGCTGAGCCCTCCGGGCTAGGCCCTGGGGTCCGTACGGGTGGTGTGGTGTGTGCGGCGCGAGGGGAGCGGGGACCTCTGGGCGTGACCACTCGCCCCGTGAGAGGAACACCATGCGTATCCGTTCAGTCCTGGCCGCCACCGCTCTGGGCATCGCCCTCGCCGCCGCCGGCGCGTCGACCGCCACCGCCGACGAGGGCCCCCGCCAGCAGCACCACCACCACTTCGGCGGGGACGAGGGTGTCTGCAGCCCGTACATCGGCGCGGTGGACACCGTGTCGGCGGACATCTTCTGGGCCGGCAAGCACTGCGACCGGTTCTGATCCGGCGCCGGGCCCCCTCGCGATGACGCGAGGGGGCCCGGTCCGTCCGCGGGACCGGCAGACGCCGGGACCGGCCACCACGAAAGAAGAGCCCGCCCTCCGTGGAGAGCGGGCTCGGGGCGCGGGCGGCTACGGCAGGGTGAGGATCTCCGCCCCGCTCTCCGTCACCACCAGGGTGTGCTCGAACTGGGCCGTGCGCTTGCGGTCCTTGGTCACCACGGTCCAGCCGTCGTCCCACATGTCGTAGTCGTGCGTGCCCAGCGTCAGCATCGGCTCGATGGTGAAGGTCATCCCGGGCTGGATGACGGTCGTCGCGTGCGGGCTGTCGTAGTGCGGGATGATCAGCCCGGAGTGGAACGACGAGTTGATGCCGTGACCGGTGAAGTCCCGCACCACCCCGTACCCGAAGCGCTTGGCGTACGACTCGATGACCCGGCCGATGATGTTGATCTGCCGGCCGGGCCTGACCGCCTTGATCGCCCGTTCCAGGGACTCCCGGGTCCGCTCCACCAGCAGCCGCGACTCCTCGTCGACGTCGCCGACCAGGTACGTGGCGTTGTTGTCGCCGTGCACCCCGCCGATGTACGCCGTGACGTCGAGGTTGACGATGTCGCCGTCCCGCAGGACCGTCGAGTCCGGGATGCCGTGGCAGATCACCTCGTTGACGCTCGTGCACAGCGACTTCGGAAAGCCCCGGTAGCCCAGCGTCGACGGGTAGGCGCCGTGGTCGCACATGTACTCGTGCGCGACCCTGTCGAGCTCGTCGGTGGTGACCCCCGGCGAGATCAGCTTCGCGGCCTCCGCCATCGCCTGCGCGGCGATCCGGCCGGCCCGGCGCATCGCCTCGATCGTCTCGGGCGTCTGCACCTCCGGCCCGGTGTAGGGCGTCGGCGCCGGCTTGCCCACGTACTCGGGGCGGCGGATGTTTCCGGGCACGGAACGGGTGGGGGACAGCTCCCCTGGGACGAGCAGCGACTGGCCAGACATGCCAGTGAGTCTAACGAGCGGTCATGGGGGAACATGTCGATGGCGAGAGGAGCCGTCATGCCCCTGTTCAAGAAGCGGACCGCCGGCAAACCGGGCGAGTGGTACTACTGCCTGGAGCACAAGAAGGTCGAGGAAGGGCCGGAGTGCCCCGCCAAGGACCGGTTCGGCCCGTACGCCACCCGCGGGGAGGCCGAGCACGCGATGCAGAGCGCCCGCGAACGCAACCTCCAATGGGAGAACGACCCCAAATGGCACGACGCGCCGACGGGCGGCGCCACGGGAGGCGCCGCGGACGAGGACTGACCGGCCGGGCCGGCGCTCAGCCCTCCAGGGCGGGCGCGGCCGCCGACCGCTGAGCGCGCACCCGCGACGCGTGCTCGTTCGTGCGCGCGTCGTACCTCATCAGCCCCGGCAGGAACAGCGCCAGCAACCCCACCGCACCCACGCACAGCACCCCGCCCGACCAGACGGACGTCCGCACCCCCAGCCAGGCCGCGAGGCCGCCGCTGCGCACCTGGCCGACCGTCGGCCCCACGGAGTAGGACAGCAACTCGATCCCGGCGAGCCGTCCGCGCAGCTCGTCCGGGATCGTCTGGTTCCACATGATCCCGCGGAAGACCCCGCTGACCATGTCGAAGCCGCCCGCGAGAGTCAGGCAGAGCAGCACCAGCCAGACGTTCCCCACGAGCCCGGCGGCCGCGATCGCCCCGCCCCACAGCGCGGCCGACAACACCACCATCCGCCCGTGCCGGTGCACCCGCGCGGTCCAGCCGCTCGTCAGGCTCACCAGCAGCGCGCCCGCCGGAACGGACGCGTACATCAGCCCGAGCGACCACTCGGCGTCCAGCTCGTCCGCGAGGAACGGCAGCACGGCGAGCGGCATCGCCAGGAACATCGCGGCCAGGTCGACGGCGTACGTGCCGAGCAGCTCCTTGCGGCTCCACGCGTACCGGGCGCCCTCGGCGATCGCCCTCAGAGAGGGCTTCGCGGCCTCCTGGGCGGCGGGGGAGGCCGCGATGCGCACCATCAGCACGACCGAGACGACGAACGTCGACAGGTCGGCGGCATAGGCCCAGCCCAGGCCGGCGTAGGCGACGACGACGCCGGCCAGCGCCGGCCCCGCGACCCCGCCCACGGTCCACCGCAGGGAGTTCAGCGAGGTCGCCGCCGGAAGGTGCTCATGGGCCACGATCCGCGGCCACAGCGAGTCCAGCGCGGGCCGCTGCACGGAGACCAGGGCCGAGGACAGCGCGGCGACCAGGTACAGGGGCCACACGGCCGGACCCGGCAGCACCGCGTTGACCAGCAGCACCGCGCTCAGCAGCCCCTGCCCCGCCTCCGTCCACAGGATGAGCCCGCGCTTGTCCCACGCGTCCGCCAGCGCGCCGCCGTACAGCCCGAACACCACCAGCGGCACCAGCTCCACCGCGCCGATCGCCCCGACGGCCGCGGCGGAGCCCGTGAGCTCCTTCAACTGCACCGGCAGCGCGACGAAGGTGAGGAAGCTGCCGAAGGTCGAGACCGCGCCCGAGACCCACAGCCGCCGGAAGTCCCGCGAGGCCCGCCAGGGGGCGAGATCGGGGAGCAGCCCGCGAAGACCGGAAGGAGGGTCGGAAGGCGGGGGAGCGCAGGCGGCTTCGGAGTCTGTCACGAGGGGTCATGGTCGGCCGGGAGGAGAGCCGGGAACAACTGGTTTTCCGGCGCCACCCACCGGCGCCCACTGCCACCGACCGCCACCGACCGCCCACGGTGTCACCGACGTCACCAGGGAGGCGGGGGCGGCGCCGTCAGACGCTCGGCGAGGCGCGAGAGGCGGTCGGCGAGACGCCGGCGCCCCCGGGTCGGCGCCGGCGTCTCGCCGGCCGCCGCGCTCACCAGGTGCTGCACCGTGTCCAGGTCCAGCTCCGAGCCGTCCGGCACGGCCAGCGTCTCGTGCGCCAGCGCCGTCAGATCCGCCTCGACAGGACCGAGGGCGAGCACGGTGACCCCGGCCCTGCGCGCGACGGCCACCCGTTCGAGAAGCGGCGCGTCCGCCGACGGGGAAGCCACCAGCAGCGTCTCGCCCCGCCGCGCCGCCTCGATCCGGCCCGGACCCACCGCGAGGTGCGCGGGGTCCCCGGGGCGCGGGGCATGGCGCACCAGCGTGGGCGCCAGCTCCGGCGTGCCCGACCACGCCGCCTCGTCCACCAGGTGCGCCGCGAGATGCCAGGGCTCGTACTCCGCCGTGCCCGCCAGCAGCAGCCCGCCCCCGTGGGACACGACCGACCCCCGCAGCACCCCGGCGAACCTCCGGGTGGCCCCCAGCCACTCGGTCCCGGCGAGCACCTCACGCAGCAATGCGACCCGTACGGCGTCCATGCGCCCGCATGCTGCCGCAACCGGCCGCCGTCGGCCCCGGCTTCGCCGCCCGTTCACCCGACATGGGGAAGGACCGCCGGAAGCGCCCACGTAAAGTCGGCCCATGACCTCTACCGACAGTGCTCACAACACCCCCGGGGACGCTCCGGCGAAGGCTCCCGCCAAGGACCCCTGGGACCTTCCCGACGTGTCCGGACTGGTCGTCGGCGTGTTCGGCGGCACCGGCCCGCAGGGCAAGGGCCTGGCCTACCGCCTCGCCAGGGCCGGCCAGAAGGTGATCATCGGCTCGCGCGCCGCCGACCGCGCCCAAGCCGCCGCCGAGGAGCTCGGAAACGGCGTCGAGGGCGCCGACAACGCCGAGACCGCGCGCCGCAGCGACATCGTGATCGTCGCCGTCCCGTGGGACGGCCACGGCAAGACGCTGGAGTCCCTGCGCGAGGAACTGGCCGGCAAGCTCGTCGTCGACTGCGTCAACCCGCTCGGCTTCGACAAGAAGGGCGCCTACGCGCTCAAGCCGGAGGAGGGCAGCGCGGCGGAACAGGCCGCGGCCCTGCTGCCGGACTCGCGCGTCGCCGCCGCCTTCCACCACCTGTCGGCGGTCCTCCTGCAGGACCCGGAGATCGACGAGATCGACACCGACGTGATGGTGCTGGGCGAGGAGCGGGCCGACGTCGAGATCGTGCAGGCGCTGGCCGGCCGCATCCCCGGCATGCGAGGCGTCTTCGCGGGCCGGCTGCGCAACGCCCACCAGGTGGAGTCCCTCGTCGCCAACCTGATCTCGGTCAACCGCCGCTACAAGGCCCACGCCGGGCTGCGCGTCACCGACGTCTGAGCGGATGGGGGACACTGGACGGCGAAGCAGTGTCCCCCGACAGGAGCCGACCGACATGCCCGCCCTGCCCCAGCCCAGCCCGACCCGGCGACTCGCCCTCTACACCCTCGTCGTCTGCGTGCTCGCCGTGGCCGCGGCCGTCGTCTCCTTCGTCCAGGGCAGCTTCCTGGGGATCGTCTGGGTGCTGCTCGCGGGTCTGTCGTCCAACATGACCTGGTACTACCTGAAGCGGGACAAGGCCCGCAGGGCCGACCGCACCCACGTCACCGGCTGACCGAGCTCAGGGCCGCCCCGGATCACCGGCCGACCGAGCAGAACTCGTTCGTGCCCTCCCAGAAGCGGTAGAGCGACTGACCGCAGTACGTGTCCAAGTCACTGATGCCGAGGCCGCGCAGCAGCGCGTCGACCATGTCGAAGAACGCGCCGTTCACCGACGGCACCCACAGCAGCGCGAACACGAACAGCAGGCCGAACGGCGCGAACGGCTCGACCTGCCGCTTCACGTTGTACGACAGCCAGGGCTCGATGACCCCGTAGCCGTCCAGACCCGGCACCGGCAGGAAGTTCAGGATCGCCGCCGTCACCTGGAGCATGGCGAGGAAGCCGAGCGCGAACCGGAAGTCGTCCGGCACGCCGTCCAGCGCGTCCAGCCAGAACGGGGCCGTGCACACCACCGCGAACAGCACGTTCGTCAGCGGCCCGGCCGCAGAGATCAGGCTGTGCCGCCACCGGCCCCGGATCCGGTTGCGCTCGATGAACACCGCGCCGCCCGGCAGACCGATGCCGCCCATGATCACGAACAGCACCGGCAGCACGATGCTGAGCAGGGCGTGCGTGTACTTGAGCGGGTTGAGGGTGAGATAGCCCTTCGCGCCGACCGAGATGTCGCCGCTGTGCAGGGCGGTCCGCGCGTGCGCGTACTCGTGCAGGCACAGGGACACGATCCAGGCCGCCGTCACGAACAGGAACACCGCGACGCCGGGCTGCTCGGCGAAGCCCGTCCAGGTCGCCCAGCCGGTGACCGCCGTCACGGCCAGGATGCCGACGAAGACGGGACTGATCCTCCGCTCGCTGTCGCGGGTGGTCGCGGTCGTCATGGGGCCCCCTGAGGTCGTACGCACGTGTGGAACTGCCCGACCGTACCGGGCACACCGGGGAAACGTCTCATGCCGGGCCCCGGGTTCCGCACGGAGCGGGACCGCTCGCCGGGCTCCGCCCGCGCCCGCGACCGACCGCGCGAGCCGCGCGGGCCGGGCGGACCACAGGGGCCGGGCGGGCCATGGCGATCGGCCGGGAGACGGCGGCCGGGCGGGGCGCGGGGGTCGGGGCACCGTGTCCGACGCCACTCCGGGCGAACCCCGTGACCGTCGCCGACCACGCCGGGGACAATGGCCCCGTGCGCTACCGCATACTCGGCACCACCCAGGCACTGCGCCCCGACGGGACTCCCGTCGCCGTCGGCGGGGCGCGGCTGCGTGCCCTGCTCACCGTGCTGGCGCTGCGCGCTGGGCGGAGCGTTCCGGCAGGGCTGCTGACGGAGGAGGTCTGGGCCGGGAACCTGCCCGCCGACGCGTCCGGCGCGCTGCAGGCGCTCGTCGGCCGACTGCGCCGGGCCCTCGGGGCGGACGCGATCCGCTCGGCCGAGGGCGGCTACCGGCTGGCGGTCGCCCCCGACGACGTCGACCTGCACCGTTTCGAGCGGCTGACCGGCGACGGGACGCGCGCCCTGGCCGACGGCGATCCCGCCGGGGCAGTCGTCCTGCTGGACGACGCTCTCGCCCTGTGGCACGGTCCCGCCCTCGCCGACCTGCCCGACCGGACAGCCGAGGCCGCCCGCTGGGAGGCCCGCCGCCTGGACGCCGCGCGCGCCCGGCACGCCGCCGCGATCGTCCTCGGCCGCGCCGAGCAGTCGCTGCCCGAGCTCACCGCCCTGTGCGACGCCCATCCCCTGGACGAGCCGCTCCAGGTTCTGCGGCTGCGCGCCCTGCGCGACGCGGGGCGCGCGGCCCAGGCACTGGCCGCCTACGACGAGGTGCGCCGTCTGCTGGCGGACCGCCTCGGCGCGGACCCCGGGCACGAACTGCGCACCCTGCACGCCGAACTGCTCAGCCCGCGGGCCCCGCAGACGCCACGGGCCCCGCAGACGCAGCAAGCTCCGCAGGCCCGGCAGGCCTCGCAAGCGTCGGACTCCGCGGGTGCGCCGGAGTTCCCCGCGGCGGCAGAGGGGGCGGAGGGGACGGCCGTCCGGTCGGCGCAGGCGTCGCGGACCGGGGCGCCGCGGGCGCTCGGCAACCTCCGGGCGCGGCTGACCTCGTTCGTCGGCCGGGAGGACGACATCGCGGCCATCCGGGGCGATCTCGCGAGCGCCCGCCTCGTCACGCTGCTGGGGCCCGGCGGGGCCGGCAAGACACGGCTGTCGCAGGAGGCGGCCGAGGCCGTGGGGGAGACGGCACGCGACGGCGTCTGGCTGGCCGAGCTCGCGCCCGTGGCCGACCCGGACGCCGTGGCGCAGACCGTCCTCACCGCCGTGGGGGCGCGTGAGACCGTGCTGTACGGCGCCGGCGCCGAAGAGCTGCGGGTCGTCGCGGAGCGCCGCGGCGACCCCGTGGAGCGGCTGGTCGAGCACTGCGCCCGACGCCGCCTGCTCATCGTTCTGGACAACTGCGAACACGTGGTGGAGGCGGCCGCCCGGCTCGTCGAGGAACTGCTGGCGCGCTGCCCCGGGGTGACGGTCCTGGCCACCAGCCGTGAGCCCCTCGGCGTGCCGGGGGAGGTCCTGCGCCCGCTGGACCCGCTGCCGGAGCCGGCCGCGCTGCGGTTGCTCGCCGACCGGGGCGCGGCCGCCCGGCCGGGTTTCCGCGTCGAGGACGACCTTGAGGCCTGCGCCGAGATCTGCCGGCGTCTGGACGGTCTGCCGCTCGCCGTGGAGCTCGCCGCGGCCCGGCTGCGGATGCTGACGCCCCGCCAGGTCGCCGACCGGCTCGACGACCGTTTCCGGCTCCTCACCTCCGGCAGCCGTACGGTCCTGCCCCGCCAGCAGACCCTGCGGGCCGTCGTCGACTGGTCGTGGGATCTCCTCGACGAGGACGAACGCGACGTCCTGGCCCGGCTCTCCGTGTTCGCCCGGGGCTGCGACCTCGCCGCGGTCGAGGCCGTCTGCGCGCCGCCCGCGCCGCCGGGCCCCCTTCCGCCCGTCCCCGCGCCGCCGGGCGACGCCGCCTCGGCTGCTCTCGGCCCCCGCCTGGCCCACGACTCCCGGCCGCCCCACGACTCCCGCCCGCCTCAGGGCTCTCGCGTGCCCCGGAGCGCCCTGGACTCCCTCGCCTCCCTGGTCGACAAGTCGCTCGTCGTCGCCGCTCCCGCGCCCGGCGGGGCCATGCGCTACCGGCTCCTGGAGACCGTCGCCGAGTACGCGGGCGAGCGGCTGGACGAGTCGGGGCGGCGGGAGGCCGCCGAGCGCGCGCACCTGACGTACTACCGCGAACTCGCCCGCACCACCGAGCCGTTGCTGCGCGGGGCGGGTCAATTGGAGGCCGTCGACCGCTTCCAGCTGGAGTACGAGAACCTGCGCACCGCGCTGCGCCGGGCCGTCGACGCGCGCGACGAGCAGGAGGCGCTCACCCTGACCCTGTCCCTGGTCTGGTACTGGCAGATGCGCGACCTGCGTCTGGAGGCCCGCGCCTGGTGCGTCGAGGTCATGGCCCTGGGCCCCGACCCGTTCGTCGAACCCCTGCGCCGGGCCGCCCCGGTGTGGAGACCGTGCATCGACGCCCCGCCCCCGCTGACCGGCGAGATCCTCCTGGAGGCCCGCCGAGGTGTGCACCTGGAGCATCTCGCCTGCATGGACACCGAGTGGGAGGCCTGGCGGAGCCCGGCCGCGCAGGCCAGGCTGCGGCTGATCGCGCAGACCTACGAGCCGGGACTGCCGCAGACCTGCCGGGCGCCCGGCCTGCTCTGGTTCTTCGCCGTGCTGATGACCGGCGAGATGGCGCGCATCCGCGAGATCATCGACGCCAACATCGACACCTGCCGCCGCACACCGGGCTTCGAGTGGGAGCTCGCCTCCTGCCTGCAGATGCGCGCCAACCTCCTCGCCAACCGGTCCGACTGGGCCCAGGAGGCCTTCCGCGACGCCGACGAGGCGCTGGAGATCTTCCGGCGGCTCGGCGACGTGTGGGGCGCCGCCGAGGCGCTCTCGGCCCGCGCCGAGGCCCATGAGCGGCTGGGCGACTACCGCAGGGCCGCCGCCGACTACGAGGACGCCATCGACCACGCCGAACGGCTGAACGCCCGGGCGCAGGCGGCGGTCCTGAGCGCGCGGCTGGGCAGCGTGCTGGTGGAGGCAGGGGACGGCGAGCGGGGCGAACGCATGCTCCGCGAGGTGATCGACGGACCCGAGCACATCGGACACGAGGCGGTCCCGGCGGCCCGTCTCTTCCTCGTCGGCCGGCTCGGCGCGACCGGTCGCAGGACCGAGGCGCGCGAGCAACTCCGGCTGCTGCGCCAGAGCTTCGACATCGGCCACTTCGCGGTCTTCAACGCCTTCGTGCAGGGTGCGGAGGCCTGGCTGGACGCGGTCGAGGGCCGGCACGCGCAGGCCCTGACCGGCGTCCGCCCCGCGCTGCTGCGTGCCTCCGACCCGCTCTCCCTGACCATCGCCCCGCAGATGCGTTCCGTCTACCTGTGCGTCGCCGCGGCCGCCCTCGCCGGTGTGGGCGGCGGCAGCCGTGCCGGGGCCGCCGCCCGCTGTCTCGGCGCCGCCGACGCGCTGCTGCCGCCGGGGCATGTGCACACGCACTGGGAACGCGAGGCGCACGACCTGGCCGTGACCCGGGTCCGGGCGGCCCTCGGCGAGGAGGAGTTCACGTCCGCGTACGCCGAGGGCGGCGGCCTCTCCTACGAGGAGGCCACCGCCCTGGTGGGACCCGCACCGCTCCAGGTGTCCTGATCACGAGTGCCGACGACGTTCGTGATCGGTGCACCTAGCTCTTGGTGCGGAACTTGTGGATGGCGATCGGGGCCATCAGCACGGTGATCCCGACCGACCAGGCCAGCGTGACCCACAGGCCGTGCGCGACCGGGCCGCCCGACATCAGACCGCGCGCCGCGTCGGCGAGCGCGGACAGCGGGTTGTAGTCGGTGAAGGCCTGCAGCCAGCCCGGCATCGACGCGGTGGGCGCGAAGATCGACGAGCCGAACTGCAGGGGGAAGAGCACCAGGAACCCCATGGCCTGCACGGACTGCGCGTTCTTCAGGACCACGCCCAGGGTGAGGAACACCCACATGATCGACGAGGCGAACACGGTGGACAGGCCGACGGCCGCGAACAGTCCCGGCCAGCTTTTGACGTCGAATCCGACGAGGACGGAGACGATCATCAGCACGGTCGTCGCGAAGAGCATCCGGACGATCTCCACCGAGATCTTCGCGAACAGGACCGAGCCGCGTCCGATCGGCAGCGAGCGGAACCGGTCCATGACGCCGGAGTTGAAGTCCTGGCTGAAGCCGGTGCCGACGCCCTGGGACAGCGTCATGCTCATCATCGCGATCATGCCGGGGATCACGTACTGGACGTAGCCGTCCTGGCCGCCGCCCAGCGCCTGCCCGATCGAGCCTCCGAAGACGTACACGAAGAGCAGGGTGAAGACGATCGGCATCAGCAGCGCGTCGAACATCGACTCGGGGTCCTGCCGGATCCACAGCAGGTTGCGGCGGATCAGGGCCCCGGTGTGGCGCAGATGGCCGCGCAGCGGGATGCGGGCGTCCGTCTCGACGCCGGCGGTCGGAGCGGTCGTGGCGCTCATACGGAGACCTCCTCGCGGGTGTCGGCGGTCGGGGCGTCGTCCACGGCGCCGGCGCGATGGCCGGTGAGGGACAGGAACACCTCGTCCAGGCTGGGCAGTTCGGTGGTGATGGAGGTCAGCGTGATGCCCCGGGCGGTGACCGCGCCGACGACGGCGGTCAGCTGCTCGTCGCTGAGGACCGGCACCAGGACCGAGCCGCGTTCGGCGTCCACGGTCGTGGTGGCGAGCCCGGTGAGGCCCAGGTCGTCGATCCATCCGGCGAGCGGGCGCAGCTGCGCGGGGTCGGCCGGGCGGACCCGCAGTGTGCGGCCGCCGACCTTCGCCTTCAGCTCCTCGATGGCGCCGTTGGCGATGACCTTGCCCCGGTCGACGACGGTCAGCTCGGAGGCGAGCTGCTCGGCCTCCTCCATGTACTGGGTGGTGAGCAGGACGGTCACCCCCTCGCCGACCATGTGCTTGACCTCGGCCCAGACCTCGTTGCGGGTACGGGGGTCGAGTCCGGTGGTCGGCTCGTCCAGGAACAGCACCTGCGGACGTCCGATCATCGACGCGGCCAGGTCGAGCCTTCGCCGCATGCCGCCGGAGTACGTGCTCGCGGGGCGCTTGGCCGCGTCCGTGAGGGAGAACCGTTCCAGCAGCTCGTCGGCGCGGGTCCGGGCGTCCTTGCGGGACAGGTCGAGCAGCCGCCCGATGAGGTACAGGTTCTCCCACCCGGGGAGCTTCTCGTCCACGGAGGCGTACTGCCCGGTGAGCCCGATGACCCGGCGCAGCTGCCGGGGCTGGCGTACGACGTCGTGGCCGACGACGGTCGCGTGTCCGCTGTCGGGGGCGAGCAGGGTGGACAGGATCCGTACGAGGGTGGTCTTCCCGGCGCCGTTCGGTCCGAGCACTCCCATCACGGTGCCCTCGTGCACGTCCAGGTCGACCCCGTCCAGGGCCTTGGTCTCGCCGTAGTGCTTCACCAGCCCCCGAACGGTCACGGCGCTCGTCGCGCCTTCGGGGTTCTTGTCGATTCGCGTCATGGGGACAACAGTGCCGACGCCCACCGACAAAGCACCGACAGGCCACCGACAGCGGCCGACGTCACCGACGGGTCCCCGACGGGCGCCGCGACCGAGGTCGACGAACAACGCCGGTGCGCGACCACCTCCGGGCGAGCGGCGCCGGTCCGGGCGCAAACGCGAAGGGGACAGCCCGCCGACGGGGGACGGTCGGCGGGCTGTCGTGGTGCGGAATCGGTCGTGGGGTGGAGCCGGTCGTGGGGCGGGGCCGGGCG
>NZ_JAHHIU010000190.1 GCF_024539815.1 Streptomyces hayashii | reverse complement strand
GGGGGCCAGGGGCGGCACGGGCCGAGGACGGCGCGGCCGACGGCGGGCCCGGACGGCCCGGTTCGGCGGACCCGCCCTAGAAGAGGTGGCCGAGGTCGTTCCAGCTCTCGATCGCCGGTTCGCCGTAGGCCCAGCCCAGCACCGACAGCGACGTCGGGTTGAGACGGATCCGCGCCGCGAAGTCCAGCGGCAGACCCAGCCAGCGCGCCCCTATGGAGCGGAGGATGTGACCATGGGCGAAGACCAGGACGTCCCGGTCCGCCGAGCGGGCCCAGGCGACGACCTCGTCCGCGCGGGCCGTCACCTCGGCGAGGGTCTCGCCCTCGGGGACGCCGTCGCGCCAGATGAGCCAGCCGGGCCGGACGGCCTGGATCTCGGCGGGAGTCATGCCCTCGTAGGCCCCGTAGTGCCACTCCATGAGGGTGTCCCAGGTCGTGGCGCGTTCACCGAAACCGGCGAGCTCGCACGTCTCCCGCGCGCGGACCAGCGGACTGGTGCGCACCTCCACTCCCGCGAGGCCCTCGTGAGGCGCCCGGTGCAGCCGCTCGCCCAGCAGTTTCGCGCCCCTGCGTCCCTCCTCCAGGAGGGGCACATCGGTCCTGCCGGTGTGCTTGCCGGACAGCGACCACTCCGTCTGTCCGTGCCGGGCCAGCAGGATGCGCGGTGCCATGGGGGACCTTTCCGGGAGAACCCTGGGAGGAACCAGGGGAGAGATCAGGGGCCGATCCCCTCCATCATCGCTCACCCTGAACAGGGGCAACCCGGTGGGCGATCTCAGCGTCTTTGAGATCCGGGGCGCTCATCACCGGCTCATGCACACGCCGTAAAGTGGCCTGTCCCGCGCCACCGGCGCCGCAGCGACGACACAGACGAGAAGGGGGAGGCGATCGGATGCCGCAGACCGAGACACCAGGCACCGAGGCGGCCCCGGGACCGCGGCTGCGCTGGTGGACCGAGCTGCCCCTGATCCTGCTGGTGTACGTCTCCTACTCGGCAGGCCGGCTGCTCGCGCGGGGCGACGTGAGCACCGCGGTCGACCACGGCCTGGCGATCCTGCGCGTCGAGAAGTTCCTGCACATCAACGCCGAGCACCCGCTGAACAGGCTGTTCAGGACCCAGGCGTGGATCGGCGTGCCCGCCGACTTCTGGTACGCGTCGCTGCACTACCTGATCACGCCGGCGATCCTGGTCTGGCTGTTCCGGTCCCGGACGCAGCACTACAGGGCGGCCCGCACCTGGCTGATGACGTCCACCTTCATGGGGCTCATCGGCTTCACCCTGATGCCCACCTGCCCGCCCCGGCTGCTGTCGGCCGGCCACGGCTTCGTGGACACCATGGCCCAGTACAGCTCGTACGGCTGGTGGGGCGGCGAGGCGAGCGCGCCGCGCGGCATGGGCGGGATGACCAACCAGTACGCCGCCATGCCGAGCCTGCACGTGGGCTGGGCCCTGTGGTGCGGCGTGCTGCTGTGGCGGCACGGCGGCACGCGCACGGCGAAGACGGCCGCCGTCGTCTACCCGCTGGTGACGACGCTCGTGGTGATGGGCACCGCCAACCACTACTTCCTCGACGCGGTCGCGGGCGCGGCCGTGATGGGCGTCGCGCTGCTGCTGACCCCGCTGGTGATGCGCGGCGCGGACCGCGCCCGGGCCCGGTTCACGGCCGGGGTCCCGCTCGTCCCGGCGGCCTCCACGGGCACATCGGCCTCGATTGTCAGTGACGGATGCCAGACTTCCACGGGTGAGCGAATTCCACGGCAGCGCGAGTCACGGCACCGGCGCGGAGCCGAACCCGGCGCCTCTCCCTCGGACGCGGGGGACGGCGCTCCGGCAGCGGCTCGCTGAACTGCGCGGTCCCGCCGTGCCGGCCAAGGCGCTGGACGCGCGGGCCCTCGCGGCGCTCGCCGCGAACCCGGGCTGCAAGCGGCGCGCGATCCTCGACGGCGCGGGGGTCGACAAGGCGGCGCTGGCCGGCGCGCTGGGCTCGCCCTCGGCCTTCGGGCAGTCGCAGTTCGCCCTGACCCGCGGCAACGCGTTCGAGGCGAAGGTGAAGGCCGACGGCGGCGCCGAGTTGCTTCGGCTGGTGCACGAACGACTGGACCCGGCGGCGGCCCCGCCCGTCGACGCGGCCGTGCCGGAGCTGTCCGCGATCGGCCCCGAGGGCCGCACCGCGCGCACGGCGCTGGCACTGCGCGAGGCCACCGCGACCGGCGGCTGGACGCTCCTGGACCACCCCATGCTCGCGCTCGACGTCGCGGGCTCGGCCGCCTTCCTGGAGCCGGACGCCGTGGTGGTGCACCCGGACGGCAGCTGGACGGTCGTCGAGATCAAGTCCTTCCCGATGCTGGACGGCTCGGCGGACCCGGCCAAGGTCGGCGCCGCCGCCCGGCAGGCCGCCGTATACGTCCTGGCGCTGGAGGAGGTCGCCGCCCGCCTCGACCCGGCCGCGCGCGTGCGCCACCGCGTGCTGCTCGTCTGCCCCAAGGACTTCTCCAACCTGCCCACCGCCTCCGCCGTGGACGTGCGCAAGCAGCACGCCGTCACCCGCCGGCAACTGGCCCGTCTCACCCGGATCCAGGACATCGCCGACTCCCTCCCCGAGGACGCCTGCTTCTCCCCCGAGCTGCCCGCCGAGCAGCTCACGGCCGCCGTCGAATCGGTCGCGGCGACGTACGCGCCCGAATGCCTGGCCGCCTGCGAGCTGGCGTTCCACTGCCGGGGCCGCTCCCGCGCGGCCGGCGCGGTCACCTCCCTGGGCCGGTCCGTACGGGCCGAACTGGGCGCGCTGACGACCGTCGAGGACGTGCTGGCAGCGGCGCGCGGCGAGACCGGTGACCCACGGGACCCGGCAGTGGCCGCGCTGCGCAGAGCGGCCGGACTGCGGGCCGAGGCGCTGCGCGCGGCCGCCGCGCGCACCGAGCCGCCCGCCGGGCCGTGGAACGGGCCGACGCAGGCCGCCGGGACGGTGCCCGCGTGTCGCTGATCGCCACCCTCGCCCGGCTGGAGGCCGTCGCCACCGGCCGCGCACAGCCCACCGCCACCGTCCGCCACCGGCGCCTGTCGGAGCGGCCCCTCGTCCTCGTGCCGCTGACCACCGCCGGCGAGGCGGGCGCCCCGCTGGGCGCGCTGGTCGGCACCGACCGGGACGCGCCGCGCCTGCTCGTCGTACCGCAGCCGCGCGATCGCGATCTGCGGTTCGCGTTCCTCGCCGAACTGGCCGACATCGTGCTGCCCTACATCGACTCCTACGCCGACGCCGTGGAGGCCGCGGAGCGCAACGAGACCGACCCGGAGACCGGCAAGCGCGTCAAGGTCGAGGTCGAACTGTGCGCCGACGCGCCCCAGCTGATCGTCCCCAGCCGCACGGGCGTCGACCATGTGCGCCTCCTCGGCCGCTCCATGCGGTTTCGCCGGACGGCCGAGCAGGATCCGCAGACCCCGTATCCCGCGCCCCCGCGCGTGCCGATGCTCGGGCGGTGGCTGACCCACTTCGGGGAGCGGTCCCGGGTGCCCGGCTCCTCCCTGCTGCAGGCCGCGACGGACCTGCTGGGCCGGCACTGGGCCACGGGCCAGTCCAGCCTGGAGGACCAGCACCTGGGGGCGCTGCTCGCCTGGATCGACCCCCCGGCGGGCGAGACCGGTGCACAGGCGGCGCTGCGGGCGGAGCTCGAACGGGACGCGGGCGGTCAGCTGCTGTGCCCGCCGGCCGGTCCGGCGACCGACCCGGCGTTCGACAACAGGCTGCTCGCGCCGGCCATCGAGCGCTACGACCGCGCGCGCACCGCCCTGGCCGCCGCCGAGGACGGACTGGAGGCCGACGACCGGCTGGGCGCGCTCACCGCCGCCGAGGGGGAGATCCGCGCGCTGGTGAGCAGCCGGATGCTGCCCACCTGGGACGCGGTGTGGCGCGCCCTCGATCTGCTGCGGTCGCTGCCGGAGGGCGCGCACGTCGAGGAGCGGTGGACGCGCGACCGCTGGTCGTTCACCGGCCATCGCGACCGGGTCGTCGCCGGGGAGCCCCCGCAGCCGCGCCGCGACGACGCGGTCACCGCCGCGAACAAGCTCGCCACGCGCGAGCGTGAACAGGCCCGCCTGGAGGCCCAGGAGGCGCTCGACGACCCGCTGGTGATGGCGGCACGGCGGCTCGCCGGGGAGGCCTTCGCGGGTGAGGTCGTCGACGTCGTCATGGCGTACGGCGAGGGGAAGAGGCCGAGCCCGCGCCCGCTGGTCACCGTCCGCACGGAGGACCTGCCGTATCTCGCGGAGCGGGCGAAGGTGTACCGGTCGCTCGGCGGGAAGCCGCAGGCGGCGGAGTTCGTGCGCTGGGACGCCGGGGACCGCGCGGAGGGCGGGCACGACGGTGACGCGGACGGCGGGCACGACGCGGGCGGGGAGGGTCTGCTGGTGCTGCGGATCGTCGACAGGATGGGCCGCGGCAAGGAGCCGGAGGCGGGGTCCGTGCCGGAGAAGGGCGACCGGCTCTGCTTCACGCTCTTCGAGCACGAACAGCGCGGCGGCGCGAAGCTGCCCGATCCGGAGGAGACGCCGTGGACGCACGGCGGGCCGCCCGGGGAGCAGGCGCCCGAGGCCCCCGACTCCGTCACCCAGGAGGACCTTCTGTGAGCACCGAGGCCGCCGTCGACCCCGGTACCGCCGCGACCCGCGCCACCGCCGCGATCCTGCGCGACACGCTGCACGGCACCGCGCGCGGGGTGGTCGTCGACTCGCCGCCGGGCGCCGGCAAGTCCACGCTCGTCGTCCGCGCCGCTCTCGAACTCGCGGACGCGGGGCGCTCGTTGATGGTGGTCGCCCAGACCAACGCCCAGGTGGACGACCTGGTCGAGCGGTTGGCCCGGAAGAACCCCGAGCTGCCGGTGGGCCGGCTGCACAGCAGCGACGCCGACCCGTACGACAAGGCGCTGGAACGGCTGCCGAACGTACGGAAGTCCGCGAAGGCGGCGGAGCTGGCCGGGCTGCCGGTGGTGATCTCCACCGCCGCCAAGTGGGCGCATGTGAAGGTGGACGAGCCCTGGCGGCACGCGATCGTGGACGAGGCGTACCAGATGCGGTCCGACGGGCTGCTCGCCGTGGCCGGGCTGTTCGAGCGGGCGCTGTTCGTGGGCGACCCGGGACAGCTGGACCCGTTCTCGATCGTGGGCGGCGAGCAGTGGGCGGGCCTGTCCTACGACCCGTCGGCCTCGGCGGTGTCGACCCTGCTCGCCCACAACCCGCAACTGCCGCAGCACCGCCTGCCGGTGTCCTGGCGGCTCCCGGCGTCCGCCGCGCCGCTGGTCTCCGACGCGTTCTACCCGTACACCCCGTTCCGCAGCGGGACGGACCACGGCGACCGGCTGCTCTCCTTCGCCGTCCCGTCGGACGGCTCGGGCGCCGACCGGGTGATCGACGAGGCGGCGGAGTCCGGCTGGGGCCTGCTGGAGCTGCCCGCCCGGCACACCCCGCGCACCGACCCGGAGGCGGTGCGGGCGGTCGCCACGGTCGTGCGGCGCCTCCTGGACCGAGGCGGCTCGGCCCTCTCCGACGGCTCCCCCGACCCGACCCCGCTGACCGCCGGCCGGGTCGCCGTCGGCACGGCGCACCGCGACCAGGCGGCCGCGGTGCGGGCGGCGCTGACCGAGCTGGGCGTGGCGGACGTGACCGTGGACACGGCGAACCGGTTGCAGGGCATGGAGTTCGACGTCACGGTGATCCTGCACCCGCTCTCCGGCCGTCCCGACGCCACCGCCTTCCACCTGGAGACGGGCCGCCTGTGCGTCCTGGCCTCCCGCCACCGGCACGCGTGCGTGGTGGTGTGCCGGGCGGGGGTGGGCGACCTGCTGGACGAGTACCCGTCGACGGAACCCGTCCAGCTGGGGACGCCGGTGAAGTTCCCGGACGGCTGGGAGGCCAACCACGCGGTCCTGGCCCACCTCGCGGAGCACCGCGTCCCGTGGAAACCGTGAGCCCCGAGACACGGTGACCCCGAGGCACCGGGAACATCGGGGGGCTTTCGGGGCTTGAGGGTTCCGGGCCGAATGGCTCTTGCGCCACCGGGGGACAATGGAAGGTGGTCCACTCCACCGGTGCGGTCCACCGGTGGCGTCATCCGAACCGTACGAGGAGGCCGAGACATGGCGGAGCCCACGCCGCGTCGGAACGAACCGCGGCTACGCCCCGCGCCCCTGCTCTTCGAGCCCGCCGAAGCGACCGGTGATCCGGAGCACTTCTTCGACCTGGAGTCGATAGACGATCCGGGGGCGCTGCTGGCGCGGGCGACCGAGCTGACGCTCGCGTTCCGTGCGGCGGCCGACCGGGCGGTGGAGTTCCAGGCCATGGCGGCCGCGCAACTCGCCGATCCGCGCCGCTTCGACCGGCTGACCGCGGCGGACATCGCCGAGCGGGCCGAGTGGACCGAGGACTACGCGAAGAAGATGGTCGAGTTCGGCCGCGATCTGTTGCGGGGCGACTCCGAGGGCCGGGGCCACGCCGACCCGGTCTGAGCCGCCTGCCCGGCCGCCCGAACGCCGACCCGACCGCGCCCGGCCGCCCGAACCCACCCGGCCGCCGGGCCGGATACAACCCGTGGCATATGCCGGGCGGGCAAGATACTCCTCTCCCGCACCCGGCGTACCGGTTTCCGGCAACCCTGTGAAAGCGCGCGTTCACTCCAGGTAGACATGGAGGCATGAGCAGCGCATACGACGAACCCCTCGGCGTCACCCCGGACGGCGCGGCCTGGCTGGCGTCCGCCGGAACGTATCCGCGCAGCACCCTCGCCCTCTGGGAGGAGCGGCCCCAGGCCCCCGTGGTCCTGCCGTGCGGTTCCGTCTTCGACATCGTGAGCGCGCCCTCGATGTTCGGGCGGCTGATGCTCGACCGGCTGTGGGGCGAGGGGCCGGGCTCCGGTCCGGTGGCCGCGTTCCGCGGACGCACGCTGCTGTTCGCCGCGCCGGGCACCGCGCAGCGGCTGCCCTCGCTGCTGGAGTGGGAGGAGTGGGGCGTCGACGGCCGCCGCGAGGGCCGCACCGCGACCGTGCCGCCCCTGCTGTGCCACGGCACCGGCGACGCGGTGACCGTGCCCGCGCTCGCCCCCTCCGGCGCCGGGTGCGCCACCCGGTGGCTGGCGGCCCCGGACACCCGTCACCCCTGGCTGCCGGGCCCCGAAATCCTGCTGTGGGCGGCGGTGCGTGCGGCCCGCTCGACCGTGCGCATATCGATTTCTCCTCCCCCCGACCAGGATGCTAAGGTCTACGACGTCAGCAGGCGCCGCTAGCTCAGTTGGTTAGAGCAGCTGACTCTTAATCAGCGGGTCCGGGGTTCGAGTCCCTGGCGGCGCACAGACGGCAGAGGCCCCTCGCGGAAGCGAGGGGCCTTTCGCATGTCCAGTGCGGGTACGCGCTCAGAGGTTCACGCCCGGTGTGATCTTCACCGTCCACTCCCCCGAAGCCGTGCGTCCCTCCACGTCGACGCGGACGCCGCTCCCGGGGACGGTGAAGCTCTCGCCGAGGCCCACCGGGGCGTCCGCGAGGGGCGGGTAGACGGAGTTCTCCCAGCAGGCCTCGGTGTGCGGATGGGCGTCGAGCACCTCCACGGGACCGCGGCCGGAGCGGGCGCCGCTGCTGACGCGGTAGACGAGGATGCCGGCGCGGCAGGCCGCGCGGTCGTTGCCCACCGGAGCGCGCACCTCGAAGGCGAGCGCGCTGTCGGGCCCGGTGCGCACCACCGCGAGCTTGACGCCGCCGCCGAGGCCGAAGGCCGGCGGGCCGGAGGCGCGGGTGACCGGCACTCCGGGGCCGGCGGCCAGCGGTTCCAGGGTGAGCCGGGTCGGGCCCGCGCCCCGCACGCACGCCACCTGGCGGTCGTCCAGCCAGCCCAGCTTCCACTTGTGCCAGGCGAACAGGTCGGGGGCGAGACCGAACTGGCTGCCCATCAGGTCCCAGTCGCCGACGTAGGTGTCCCAGTCGCCCTTTCCGTCGGCGGGACGGTGATAGAGGTCGGGCAGGTCGAAGACGTGGCCGGTCTCGTGGGCGAGGACCAGCCGGTCCGGGGGGTGCTTCTCGAAGACGGTGACCACGCGGGGGAGGTCCGTGCCGTCGGCGTGCAGCGGGGTCTGCAGGTTGACGACCTTCGTCGCGTCCGAGTCGACGCCGGGCGCGTCAGGGTCGGCCACGAAGTAGACGAGGTCGTAGCGGGAGAAGTCGACGTGCGGGTCGGCCGCGGCGAGCGCGTCGTGCAGATAGGCGGCCCGGCCGGCGGCGCTCCAGTCGCGCTGTATGGCGTACGCGGTGGACGGCTTCGGCATGCGGATCCACTGCTTGAGCGGGTGTGCGCGCAGGGTGAATCTGCCGTAGGACGCCTGCTTGAAGAAGCGGCTGGTGGCCGGGAAGTGATCGGCGGCCAGTTCGGCGGGGGACGCCATGGGGGTCCAGTCCGGGAACGACAGGAAGACCATGACCGCGTCGAGGGCGTGCGTCGGGCGTGGGTAGGCGGTGTTCCAGGTGTCCAGGCCCTCCGAGTGGTGGGCGTCGGTGCGGGCGAGCGCGCACGGTGCGGCGGCATAGGGCCCGGCGACCGAGGGGCCGCCGATCAGGGAGGTCGCGGCGAGCGCCGAGAGGGTGGTGAACACGGCCGCCGTGCTGCGCAGTCGGGGGCAGGGGAACAGTCGCACGGGTCGCGGCAGACGCGGCACAGAGACCTCCGGGGGCGGTTCACGGGACACCGTCACCAAGCCTGTGTGAATTTGTCGTACTACGCCCTGTTTGTCTGCCCCAGACGAGTGAGGCGACGGGAATCGGGCATCACCCCGACACCCCCGGAATTCTCACGGAACGTCACAAGCGGTCGTCCACCCTCAGAACGGGGCCAGGTGCGGGCAGAAACGATCTGTCAGAAGGGTGGGTTGTTCCGGGACACTGGGCAGTGGCTGCGCGGGTCCGGGGGCAGCCTCTATGATCGGCAGACTTTCCTGCACGGACAGAGATCGAGTGCACTGCGGGAGCGAGCGGTGAGCGGAACGTCCGAAGGGCCGACGCCCGCGGCAGACCTCGACCGGTCAGCCGTCACAGAGAGTGACATCGACAGTACGGACAGCGGACCGGCGGGCCACCAGCCGCCGGCCTACCGTTCCGTCTTCAGCGCGGCGCCCCTCGCCATGGCGGTCGTCGACGGCGAGGGTCGCGTCGTCGACGCCAACGACGCGTTCGGCGCGCTGCTCGGCGGCGGCGGCAGCGCGGGGCTGGTCGGGCGGGTCGCCTCCGACCTGCTGGACCTGGCCTCCGACGCCCGGACCTGGCACGCCTACCGGGAGGTGCTGCGCGGCCGGCGGGCGAAACTGCGCTGCACCCGGCGGCTGAAGCAGCCCGACGGCCGCTCGCTGTGGACGCAGGTCACGGTCTCCCCGCTCGACGCGGACGAGCCCGGGGTGCTGCTGTCCGTCACCGACGTCAGCACCCACCGTGACCTGCAGGCCCGACTGCGCCACCTGCAGATGCACGATCCGGTGACCCGGCTGCCCAACCGCACCCTCTTCTTCGAGCGGGTGTCGGCCGCGCTGGAGCCGGAGGCGTACGAGCAGAGCGGGACCGGCCGGATCGGCCTGTGCTACCTGGACCTGGACGGTTTCAAGGCCGTCAACGACACCCTCGGTCACCGCGTCGGCGACCGGCTGCTGGCCGCCGTCGCCCAGCGGCTGACGGAGTGCGCCGCCGCGGCCGGGCAGACCCGGCCGAGCGTGCCGCTGGTGGCCCGGCTGGGCGGAGACGAATTCGCCCTGCTCGTCGAGGACTCCACCGGCACCGATCAGCTCGCCGACCTGGCCGAGTGCGTGCTCAAGGCGCTTCAGGCGCCCTTCGACCTGGCCGGACACCGGCTGAACGTCTCCGCGTCGATCGGGGTCGTGGAGCGGCACGCGGCCGGCACCACCGCGACCGGACTGATGCAGGCCGCCGACACGACCCTGTACTGGGCGAAGGTGGACGGCAAGGACCGCTGGACGCTGTTCGACCCCGAGCGCAACGCCCATCTGATGACCCGGCAGGCCCTGGCCTCCACCCTGCGGCCCGCCATCGAGCGCGGCGAGTTCCGCCTCGACTACCAGCCGCTGGTCGCCATGTCGGACGGCCGGCTGCGCGGGGTGGAGGCGCTGGTGCGCTGGGATCACCCCCGGTTCGGGCTGCTGTCGCCGAATCGGTTCGTCGCGCTGGCCGAGGAGGACGGTTCGATCGTCCCGCTCGGGCGGTGGATTCTGGCCACCGCCTGCCGGCAGGCCCGGCAGTGGCAGCTGGACAACCCCGACGAGCCCCCGCTGTTCGTCAGCGTCAACGTGGCGGTCCGACAGGTGTGGGACTCCGACCTGGTGGCGGACGTCGCGAAGATCCTCGCCGAGACCGGGCTCCCGCCGCGTCTGCTGCAACTGGAGCTGACCGAGTCGGCGGTGATGGGCTCGGCGGGACGGCCGTTGCAGGCGTTGCAGGCGCTCAGCGAGATGGGCGTGGGGATCGCCATCGACGACTTCGGCACCGGGTACTCCAACCTCGCCTATCTGAGCCGGCTGCCGGTGTCGGTGCTGAAACTGGACGGGTCCTTCGTGCGCGGCTTCCAGTACGAGAGCGACAAGGAGGGGGCCGCCCCGCCGAACCCGGCCGACCAGGTCGTCGTCGAGGCGATGATCGACCTCGCCCACCGGCTGGGGCTCACCGTCACCGCCGAGTGCGTGGAGACGTCCGCGCAGGCGACCCGGCTGCGCAGCATCGGCTGCGACACCGGGCAGGGATGGCTGTACTCCCGCCCGGTGTCACCGGAGCGCATCTCCGAACTGCTGGGCGCGGAGACCGGAACGGAGTCCCCGGAGGGCTCCGGAACGCAGACCTACGCCGTCGGCAACCCGTAGGAGTCGGCGACCAGTTCGTAGGAGCGCAGGCGCAGCTCACCGCGGTGGGCATGGCTGGTGAGCATCAACTCGTCGGCGCCGGTGCGCTTGTGGAGGTCGTCGAGGCCGGCGCGGACCTCGTCGGCGCCGCCGTGGATGATGTTGGCGGTCCAGGAGTCGACGAACTCCCGCTCCATCGGGCTGAGTTCGTGGGCTTCCGCCTCCTCGGGGGAGGGGAACAGGCCGGGGCGGCCGGTGCGCAGCCGGACCATGTTGACGCCGGTCGCCAGGACCTGGCGGCGGGCCTCGCGCTCGTCGTCGGCGGCTAGCACGGAGACGCCGATCAGGGCGTAGGGCTCGGCGAGCACCGCGGACGGCCGGAAGGACTCCCGGTACAGGTCGAGGGCCGGGACGGTGTTCTGCGCGGAGAAGTGATGCGCGAAGGCGAAGGGCAGACCGAGCAGTCCGGCCAGCCGGGCGCTGAAGCCGGAGGAGCCGAGCAGCCAGACCGGCGGCCGGTGCGGCGACTGCACCCCGCCCGGGGAAGAGCCCTGGACCGGGCCGGGGATGGCGTGGATCCGGCCATAACGGTGACCGTCGGGGAAGTCGTCGTCCAGGAAGCGGGTGAGCTCGGCGAGCTGCTCGGGGAAGTCGTCGGCGCCCTCGTTCAGGGTGGCGGACCGGCGCAGGGCGGCGGCCGTAGCGCCGTCGGTGCCCGGGGCGCGGCCGAGTCCCAGGTCGATCCGGTGCGGGGCCAGCGCCTCCAGGGTGCCGAACTGCTCGGCGATCACGAGGGGCGCGTGGTTGGGCAGCATGACACCGCCCGAGCCGAGCCGGATGCGCTCGGTGTGCGCGGCGAGGTGCGCGAGGATCACGGCGGGCGAGGAGGACGCGACGCCCGGCATGGAGTGGTGCTCGGCGACCCAGTAGCGGTGGAAGCCGCGCGACTCGGTGAACTTCGCGAGCTCGACGCTGGTGCGCAGGGCGTCGGTGGCGGTCCGGCCGGAACCGACGGTGACCAGGTCCAGTACGGACAGGGGGGCCGGGGCGCTGCCCCGCGCCGAGCCCCGGATCTCGTCCGCGGCCGCGACACCGGTGGCCGACTCCCCGGTCGCCCGCGTCTGGGCCCCCGTCGTCTCGGACGTCGCCCTTCCGGTCGCCGTCGCCCGGGGCGCCGTCCCGTCCGTCGCCCTCGCGTCCGTCGCCCTCGCGTCCGCCGCCGTCTCGTCCGCCGCCACGGGGGTCCTCCTGTCGTCGACCGTGTGTCCGTCCTCACGGCACTAACAGGAGGCTGTCCCCGCTTATTCCCGGCCGGGGGATCAGGCCTGCACGATCGGCTCCCGCACGAACAGCGCGCCGAGCCCCGGCGCGTGCACGCGGCGGTCCGTCAGACGCAGCGCTTCCCAGACGGTGACCTGGCTGGCGGTCAGGACCGGCTTGCCGAGCTCCTTCTCCAGCGCCGGCAGACAGGCGGCCGTGTGCAGGGCGGTGCCGGGCAGCAGGACCGCCTGTGCGGCGGGCGTGTCGGCCGCCCGCGCCAGAGCGAGCACCTCCGCCTCGCCCCAGGCGCCGGCCTCGGCGGCGGTGACGACCCCGGCGCCGTGGACGCCGGTCACCTCCAGGCCGCCGTCCCGCAGGAAGTCGGCGAACAGCGCGGCCACGTCGTCCGGGTAGGTCGCGGCGACGGCGACCCGGGCGGCCCCGACCTCACGGGCCGCGTGCACGAAGGCGAAGGAGGTGGAGGAGGCGGGCATCCCCGCGGTCGTGGCCAGGGTGCGCACCTGCTCCTGGGCGTCGTCCCAGCCGTGCACGAAGCCGCCGCTCGCGCAGGCCCACACGATCGCCTCGGCGCCGGCGAGCCGCAACTGCTCGACGCCCTTGGCGAGCTGCTCGGGCGCGCCCATCCGCCGCAGCGCGTCGACCCGGTGCGCGTCCTCCACGACG
Source organism: Streptomyces hayashii (assembly GCF_024539815.1). Taxonomy (GTDB): domain Bacteria; phylum Actinomycetota; class Actinomycetes; order Streptomycetales; family Streptomycetaceae; genus Streptomyces; species Streptomyces hayashii. The sequence continues at coordinate 11,484 of NZ_JAHHIU010000190.1, read as the reverse complement.
TCCGTGTGGACGAGGTCCAGCCGGATGTCGCTGCCCAGGAGCTGCTCGATGCGGGGGTAGTCGTCCTCGGCCGAGTGGCCCGGGTAGAGGAAACCGAGTGCGGTCATGTCCAGCCTTCCTGCTGCTGTTCTTCTTCCGGCGGTGCCGGGGCTTCCCGCGGTACGGAGAGTTCCCGCAGCGCACGGGTGTCCGGCGGTTCGGTGGGCCGCACGCGCGCCGGGACTTCCAGCAACGCCTGTACGGTCCCACCGCTCGGGTACCCAGTCGGCGCAACGCCGCCCATCCGGTCACCTGGTTGGCCGAGATGACCGGTATGCACGGATACGCCGTCAGGCGGGGGTGGGGTCGGCCGGAACCGGGGAGCGGCAAGGGGCAGCCGGGCCCGAGGGAGGAGGGGAGGAGCGGGAGGACAACGAGTCGGTGGGGCCGCCGTGTTGACGACGGTGGGTTCGGGTGCGAACGTGGTCGATCCGCGCATGTCAGGCACTTTGGCTCACGGACGAAGGGGGCACCGGATGAGCGTCGTCCCCGCGGCTCTTCCCACGCTTCTCGTCCTCGACGCCGATCCCCTCCCCCGGCTGGGGAAGCTCACCGGGCGGGCCCGGGTGCTGCACACCGACGAGGCATCGCTCGCGGAGCGGCTGCCCGCCGCGGACGTGCTGCTGGTCTGGGACTTCACCTCGCACGCGGTGCGCGCCGCCTGGCCGGGCGAGGGGCCCCGGCCGCGCTGGGTGCACACCGCGAGCGCGGGGGTGGACCATGTGATGTGCCCGGAACTCGCCGCGTCGGACACCGTGGTGACGAACGCGCGCGGCGTCTTCGACGAGCCGATCGCCGAGTACGTCGCCGCGCTGGTCCTGGCGATGGCCAAGGACCTGCCGCGCACCTGGGAGCTCCAGCGGCGCGGCGAATGGCTGCACCGGGAGAGCCGGCGGGTCGCCGGGGGCCGGGCCGTGGTCGTCGGCTCCGGGCCGATCGGCAGGGCGATCGCCCGCACGCTGAAGGCGCTCGGGATGACCGCCGCGGTCGTCGGCCGGGTCCCGCACACCGGCATCCACGGTCCCCAGGACCTGGACCGGCTCCTCGCCCGCGCCGACTGGGTGATCGCCGCGGCCCCGCTCACCGAGCAGACGCGTGGCATGTTCGACACCCGGCGGTTCGGCGTGATGCAGCCCTCCGCCCGGTTCGTGAACGTCGGCCGCGGACAGCTGGTCGTCGAGGACGCGCTGGTGCGGGCGCTGGAACGGCGCTGGATCGCGGGCGCCGCCCTGGACGTCGTCACCGATGAGCCCCTCGCCCCCGACAGCCCGCTGTGGCACGTCCCGGGGCTGCTGATCTCGCCCCACATGAGCGGCGACACCGTCGGGTCGTACGACGAACTCGGCGCGCAGTTCGTGGAGTTGTTCGAGCGGTGGGCAGTGGGCCGGCCCCTGAAGAACGTGGTCGACAAGCAGCGCGGCTACGTCCCCGGACACTGACGGCCGACGGCGCCGAACCCGGGGGGAGGCGGCGTCGCCGGGAGAAGGCCGCGTGCCGGGCGGGTGGGGCGGCGGAACGGCGGGACGGTGGCCGCGGGCGGGTCAGGCGGTGGCAGGAGCGGTCCGGCGCAGCTCCTCCTGCCAGACCGGGCTCGCGAAGTAGTGGTTGTCGTAGAGCTCGGAGCTCGCCCGGATCTCCTCGACGTCCGCCTCGCCGCGGTACACCCGCTCCAGGAGCCGGTAGTAGTCGAAGCGGTGCAGACCGGGCGTGAAGAGGACGAGCAGTTCGGCGGTGCTCCCGGCGGCCGGCGCGAACGCGTGCGGGACGGTCGGCGGGACGGTCAGGAAGTCGCCCTTGCCCAGGGTCCGCACCTCGTCGCCGACCAGGAAGCGCATCGTGCCGTCGAGGACGAGGAAGACCTCGGTCGCCTTGGTGTGGAAGTGGGCGGGAGCGCCGGGGGACCCCTCGGCGAAGGTCGCCTTGTTGGCGGTGAGGGCCCCGTCGGTGGCGCCCGCGTCGGCGAGCAGGGTGATCAGGCTGAGGGCGCCGTCCTGCACGGTCTCGGCCCGGTCGGCGCGGACGAGGAGGGGGCTGCTGCTCATGGGGACTCCCGGAGGTCGGTCGATGGTCCGCGGACGAAACCGCAGGACCGGCACACAGATGAATCTAGACGTCCGAAAGACCCGGCACAGGGTGCAATGAGGGGCCGTTCCCATGGGTCAATTCCGCTGTCGGCCACGAGCCGCGCCGAGAGCCGCCCGCCAATGGCCGCCGTCCGTCGGCCACGTCCCTCCGCGGCAGCCCGATTTCCCCGTCAATGAGGCCTATGAGGCAAAGAGCGGGAAGAGGACGTACATCCCGTCGCGGTACGGTTCGATCCACTGGACGTGCCGACGACCGGAAGGAAATCCCGGACGGACGTGCGGGCGGCCGACGCGGGATCGTCGAGCGCCTTTGCCATGGCGATGATCCGCTCTTGACCAGCGGGACTTCGACGCACCGGCCGGGCGCGCGCGCCGCGCCCACCCCGCGATCGAGGGGCCCGGCGGCGATCGGGGCCGGAAGTGACCGGCATGACTCGCATGAAGCCGGGTAGCCGCGCGCCCATGGCTCGACCACATGCAAACCGATCAGAAACCGTCAACAGATCCCCCAGAGGGCTGAGCCGCCGTTCGCTCTTTGCAGGAGCGGTGTCGCTGGGCATCGCGGGAAGCCTCGGGGCGGCCGGCTGCAGCCGCGTCCCGGGCGACGGAAAGGTGCTGGGAGGCAGCCTCCTGGACGTCCTGCGCGATCAGGGATCCGTGAAGATCGGCATCGCGAGCGAGCCACCCATCGGATACGTCGGCGACGACGGACAGGCCACCGGAGAAGCACCCGCGATCGCGAAGGCGATCTTCAAGAAGCTCGGCATCGACGACGTCAAGCCGGTGCCGGTGGACTTCGCCGCGCTGATACCCGGGCTGAAGGCGCGGCAGTTCGACGTGGTGTCCGCGGGGATGTACATCAACCCCGTCCGGTGCGAGCAGGTGCTGTTCGCCGACCCGGACTACCTGATGCTGGACGCCTTCATCGTGAAGAAGGGCAACCCGCACGGCATCAGGACGTACGACGACGTCAAGAAGAAGGGGCTGAAGCTCGCCACCGGCAAGGCCGCCGCGCAGACCGACTACGCCAAGGCGGCGGGCATCGGCGACGTCCTGGTCCTGCCGGACCAGGTGGCCGGCCTGGACGCGGTCACACAGGGCCGGGTGGACGCCTTCGCGGCCACCCGCATCACGGTCAAGTCGGCGGTGGCCGGTTCCCGTCGGGTCTCGGCCACCGAGCCGTTCCAGCCCGTGGTCGACGGCAAGCCCGCCTACGGTGCGGGCGGCTTCGCCTTCCGGCAGTCCGAGCGCAACCTCCGTGACGCCTTCAACGCGGAACTGCTGAAGCTCAAACGGGACGACTACCGGGAACTCCTCGAAATCGTGGGCCCGTTCGGCTTCACCAAGGACGACATGACCGGCCTCACGGCGAAGGAGCTGTGCGGCTGATGATGAGTTCGGAGTTCTTCACCACCTGGTTCCTGCCGGGCGTCTGGATCACCGTCCAGGTCACCCTCCTCGCGGCCGTGCTCGGCGCCGCCGTCTCGTTCGTGATCGGCCTCGCCCGCGGCTCGCGGCTCTGGATCGTCCGCTTCGTGGCCGGCGCCTACTTCGAGGTCTTCCGCGGCATGTCGGCACTGGTGCTGATGTTCTGGATGTTCTTCGCGCTGCCCCTCTTCGGCTGGCAGCTGGAGCCCCTCTGGGCCGGCGTCAGCGCGCTGGGCCTGACCTACGGCGCCTACGGCTCGGAGATCGTCCGCGGCTCGCTGGCCGCCGTTCCCACGGCGCAGAAGGAAGCGGGCGTCGCGCTCAACTTCACCCGGTGGCAGCGGCTGCGCCTGATCGAACTGCCCCAGGCCTGGCCCGAGATGATGCCGCCGTTCAACAACCTGCTGATCGAGCTGCTGAAGGGCACCGCCCTGGTCTCGGTCATCACGGTGGCCGACATGACGTTCGCCGGCAATCTGCTCCGGCTGGGCACCAACGAGACCACCCCGATCTACACGCTGCTGCTGGTCCTGTACTTCGTCCTCGCCTTCGTCATCACCCGTGGCATGCGGATGCTGGAGCGCAGGGCGAAGGCCGGCATCGGGGAGCGGCCGGAGAAGCCCGGCGGCGTCGGCGCCGAGCTCGGCGCCCGTGACGGCGGCCTGCGCGCCGGTTCGCAGTCCGCGGGAGGTGTGCGATGAACTGGGACTGGAACGTCGTGGACGACTTCATGCCGCGGTTCTGGGACGGTGTGCTCGTCACCCTGCAGGCGCTGGCCGTCGGCAGTCTGATCGCCTTCGCGCTCGGTCTGGTCTGGGCGCTGGCGCAGCGGTCCTCGCGCGTCTGGGTGCGCTGGCCGGTCGTCGCCGTGACGGAGTTCATCCGCAACACCCCGCTGCTGGTGCAGCTGTTCTTCCTGTTCTACGTGGTGCCGAACTTCGGTCCCTCGATGTCGCCGCTGACCACCGGCATCGTCGGCCTGGGGCTGCACTACTCCACATACACCGCCGAGGTCTACCGGGCGGGCATCGACGGCGTCCCGGCCGGCCAGTGGGAGGCGGCCACGGCGCTCAGCCTGTCCAGGGGCCGCACCTGGCGGGTGGTGATCCTGCCGCAGGCGATCCGCCGCGTCGTCCCGCCGCTCGGCAACTACGTCATCGCCATGCTCAAGGACTCCCCGATGATCGCGACCATCGGCGCGTTCGACATGCTCGGCGAGGCCCAGAACTTCAGCAACGAGACCTTCACCACGGAGGCGCTCACCGTGGTGGGCGTGGCGTTCATCGTCATCGCCTACCCCGCCTCCCTCCTGATCCGAGTCCTGGAGCGACGCCTTGTCCGCTGACACCAACACCGCACAGACCCCCGACACCCTCGCCAATCCGCCGGTGGACGGCAGCGAACTGATCCGCTTCGACCAGGTCACCAAGCGCTTCGGCGACAACACCGTCCTGGACCGGCTCGACTTCTCCGTCGACTCCGGAAAGCACGTCACGCTGATCGGCCCGTCCGGCTCCGGCAAGACGACGATCCTGCGGCTGCTGATGACCCTGGCCACGCCCGACGAGGGCACGATCAGGGTGGGCGGCGAGTACCTGACCCATGAGGAGCGGGGCGGCAAGCTGGTCCGCGCCGGCGAGAAGCATGTGCGGGAGGTCCGCAAGAACATCGGAATGGTCTTCCAGCAGTTCAACCTCTTCCCCAACATGAAGGTGCTGCGCAACATCACCGAGGCGCCGGTCACCGTCCTCGGCCTGTCCAAGGACGAGGCCGAGGAACGCGCCCGTGAGCTGCTCGAACTGGTCGGTCTGAGCGAGCATCTCGACAAGTACCCCACCCAGCTGTCCGGCGGCCAGCAGCAGCGGGTGGCGATCGCCCGGGCGCTGGCGATGCGACCGCAGGTGCTGCTGCTGGACGAGGTGACCTCCGCGCTGGACCCGGAACTGGTGGTCGGCGTCCTGGACGTGCTGCGGGACATCGCCCGCACCACCGACATCACGATGCTCTGCGTGACCCATGAGATGAGCTTCGCCCGGGACATCTCCGACCAGGTCCTGATGTTCGACTCGGGCCGCGTCATCGAGTCGGGCCCGCCGGAGAAGATCTTCAGCGATCCGGAACAGGAACGGACCCGGGAGTTCCTCAGCGCCGTGCTGTGAGCCTGCCGGGGCGCGAGCCCGGAGCCGGGGAGCCGGGCTCGCGTCATGGCCCCGGGAGTCGGGCTCGCGTCATGGCCCCGGGAGTCGGGCTCGCCAGCGGCATATGCTCTTGGAACAGTCGCCCTGATGGGAGGGGCGTAATCCTCTCGACCCCCTCCCCGCAGGGCAGTTGGCCGTTATGGTGGAAGCGGTTCACTGACCGGATTACGGCCCACTACAGCAGCGCAGCCGACACGGCTGACGCAGGGGGAACCGTGGCGCTGAAGCACGAGCCGACCGCGCCGTACCACTCGGCCCAGGACGCGCTGCGCGTCCTGGAGGCGATGGCGCGGCACTCCACCGGTGTCACCGACGACGAACTCGCCCGCGAGAGCGGCCTCAGCGCGGAGCGGCTGACCACGCTCCTGCGCATGCTGCGCCGCGAGGGCTATGTGGAACAGATCGCCGACGGGGCGTACGTCACCGGCGACGCCCTCGCCCGGCTGGGGTCCACCCACCAACGGGAACAGGCCCTGCACGACAAGCTGCAGCACACCCTGGACCGGCTCCGCGACTCCGTCGGCGCCGCCGTCTACATCAGCCGGTACGTCGACGGCGAGGTCACGATCACCCAGTACGCCGACGGCCCGACCACGCCGTCCGTCAACGAGTGGGTCGACTTCCGCTCCTCGGCGCACGCCACCGCGCTCGGCAAGAGCCTGCTCGGCCAGCTCGACCACAACGGCCGCCGCGACCACCTCTCGCGGCACAAGATGGCCCGGCTCACCTCGCGCACCATCACCAGCGACAAGCTGCTGCTCTCCCGCCTGGAGTCACAGCCGCCCACGGTCCCGGTGCTCGACCTCCAGGAGTACGCGATCGGCACGGTCTGCGCGGCCGTCCCGATCACCGCCGGTTCCACGGCCGGCTGTCTGGCCCTGTCCCTGCCCGTCGCCCACGCCTACCGGCTCCGCCAGGCGGCCGAGACCCTGAACCGGAACGCGGCGCCGGTGCTGCTGTCACTGGCCATCTGAGGCCCGTCAGGCCCGCCGCCGCGGGCCTGGCCGGGTGGTCGGGAGCACCCCCGCGGACCAGGTAGTATTTTCTCCGTCGCCAGCCGCCGAAGGCGGAAGGCGAGAGTCATGCGCCGCTAGCTCAGTTGGTTAGAGCAGCTGACTCTTAATCAGCGGGTCCGGGGTTCGAGTCCCTGGCGGCGCACAGACATCGAAGGCCTCTCGCGAGAGCGAGGGGCCTTCGTTCATGTCGCACGTCTGCTGGGTACCTCTCCTACAGAGCCCCGGCCATCCCCTGACTCTCCGTGGCTTCGCGCAGCCTCCCGCGCCGGACGCCGGGTCACTCCCGCAACCCGAGCGCGCGCGGTCGAGGACCGGTCCGGTCGGCGGTTTCGGGGGAGCGGGCCGCCGACCGGACCAGGTGACGTCACGTCAGCCGCGCGCGCCCGTCAGATACGCCGAGACGATCACATTGGCGGTGTAGCCGTGGGCGACCGGGTCGTAGGTTCCGCCGCAGGTGATCAGGCGCAGCTCCGCGCGGCCCGGCCGACGGGGTCCGTAGGCCCGGCGGGCGTCGAAGCGGTCGCGCCGGACGACCTCGACGTCGTCCACGGTGAACTCGGCGACCTTTCCGTCGTCGCGGACCACCCTCACCCTCTCGCCGCGCTGGAGCGTGCCGAGCCCGTGGAAGACGGCGGGCCGGGTCTCGGTGTCGACGTGTCCCACCAGCAGGGCCGCGCCCCGGGCGCCGGGTTTCGCACCGGCGGCGTACCAGCCGACGACGCCCGCCTGATCGAAGGGCGGCGGGTCGATCGCCCCCTCGGCGTCCAGACCGCGCGCGACGACCGGGGCCTGGACGCCGAGCCGGGGGATGTCGATGCGCCGCGGCAGCGCCTGCCCCAGCGGCTTCGCCGCGGGCGGGAGCCCGGCCTCCGGCGCACGGACCATCCCGGCGAGGTCACCGGCGGCCCGGTCGCCGACGGCCGGGGCGGCCGGGCCGTGTCGCACCTCGGTCACCTCGCGCCCCCACAGCCAGAGCCCCAGCAGCAGCGCCGCCCAGGTCAGACCGGTGACCAGGCGGCCCCGGAGGCGTTCATGACCGGCCACCGATCAGTCCGTCCCGCGTCGGCGGCGCAGTCCCCGGCACACGACGACCGCCGCGGCGACGCCCGCGAGCACCAGACCGACGACGGCCTGCACCGTGCCGGGACCGCGGGCATCCACCCGGACCTCGTCTGCGGAGGCCGGCGGAGCGGCCCCGCCGCCCCCCGCACGCACCGGGGCCACGGGAGACGCCGGAATCGTGGGAGCCGCAGGAATCGCGGGAGAGGCCGCGCCGGAAGGGGCCGGATGGGTGGGAGCGGCGGGCATGGCGAGAGGGGTGGGCGCGACCGGAGAGGCGGCGGCCTCGGCCGGAGGGGTGGGAGCCGTGAGGTCGACGAGACCGGTGAGGGCCGCGGGAGCCGGAGCGGAAGCATCGCCTGAGGCGGCGGAGGGATCGCCGGAGGTGGCGGAGGCGGCGGGATCGTCCGAGGGCGCGGAGGGGTCGTCCAAAGCCGCGGGCGCCGGTTTCCGGACCTCGATCCGGCCCTTCACCTGAACGTTCGCGCAGGTGATCCGCACGTCGTAGCCGCCCGCCGCGAGCGAGGAGCGGATCCGGGTGTCGCCGACGAGCCCGCCGTCGGCGCCGTCCGCGACCACGAGCCGCGCGTCCGCCACGAAGGCGGCCGAAGCCGCGGTGGCCGTCCTGCCGTCGCAGCCGGAGGCCCTCAGCGTGACCTCGGATCCCGGCGACGGCCTGGACGGCGTGACGGACACCCTGGCGCCCTCGCCCCGGCCGCCTCCGTCGCGGCCACCGTTCCCCGAGGCGTACGCCGTGGGAATGAGCACCGCGGCGACGACCGCGACGCCCGCACAGAGTGTGATCTTCGAACCCATCGTGACCTCCAGCTCTCTGGAGACTCCCCCGCCGGGACCGCGGACGCATCCTCCGACGGGGTGTCACTGGTCCGTACGAGTGGGTTCCGCGCCGCTACGGGTTTCAGATCCGGTCGACGAGATCCGCGATCGAGTCCACGACCTTCGACGGGCGGTACGGGAAGTCCTCGACCTGCTCGGGGCGGGTCAGGCCGGTGAGGACCAGGAAGGTCTGCATCCCGGCCTCCATGCCCGCCAGGACGTCGGTGTCCATGCGGTCGCCGATCATCGCGCTGGTCTCGGAGTGGGCGCCGATGGTGTTCAGCCCGGTGCGCATCATCAGCGGGTTGGGCTTGCCCGCGAAGTACGGGCTCTTGCCGGTGGCCTTGGTGATCAGCGCGGCGACCGCCCCGGTGGCCGGCAGCGCGCCCTCGGCGGAGGGGCCGGTCTCGTCGGGGTTGGTGCAGATGAAACGGGCGCCGTCGTTGATGAGCCGGACGGCCTTGGTCATGGCCTCGAACGAGTAGGTGCGGGTCTCGCCGAGGACGACGTAGTCGGGCTCGTGGTCGGTGAGGATGTAGCCGATGTCGTGCAGCGCGGTGGTCAGACCGGCCTCGCCGATGACGTACGCCGTGCCCTCGGGCCGCTGGTCGTCCAGGAACTGGGCGGTGGCCAGCGCGGAGGTCCAGATGTTCTCGATCGGCACGTCCAGCCCCATCCGCCGCAGACGGGCGTGCAGATCGCGCGGGGTGTAGATCGAGTTGTTGGTGAGGACCAGGAACGGCTTTCCGGACTCGCGCAGTCTCTTCAGGAAGGCGTCGGCGCCGGGGATCGGTACGCCCTCGTGGATGAGCACACCGTCCATGTCGGTGAGCCACGACTCGATGGGCCTGCGGTCTGCCATGTGCGGGGTCTCCCTGCCGTACGCGAGTACGCGGTTGCTGCGCGTGCATGCGGTCGCTGCGTGCGCCCCAGCCTAGCCACAGGCCCGATCTTGAGGGAATGGCCGGTTCCGGACCGTCCACCGGCTGGGACGCGCTCGGCACGCGGCCATGATCCAACGGCGTCGGCGCGGCCTCGGTTCAGCGACGTCGGCGGGCCAGCAGCAGTGCGGCGCCCGCGGTCAGTAGGCAGCCGGCGACCGCGACGAGCACGGCGGGCGAGGTGAGGCCGGTGCGGGCGAGTTCCTCGGCCTCGTCGGCGAGGGAGAGGCGGCCGGTGCCGGCGGCGGAGGCGTCGGGGCGGGGGGCGGCGGCCGTCGCGGTCCCGTCCGTGGAATCGCTCGGGGCGGCACTCGTGGGACCGGCCGGCGTCTGCGCCGTGGGGTCGGTCGTGGCGTCGGTAGTGGACTGGCTCGTGGCCGGGGCGGAGGCCGCCTCGACGGAGAAGCGGTAGTCGTTCGACTGGCCGATCCAGTCGCCGTCGTCGCCGTGCCGCTGGACGACCGCCGCGTTGGCGGTGACGGCGTTGGACGCGGCGTCCGGGGCGAGGGCGAGCCGCAGCTTGACGGTGAGGGTCCGGCCCGGGCCCACGCTGAACCCGGAGAAACCACCGGCCGCGTCGCCGTCGCTGCCCCTCTCGCCGTCGCCGGTGAACGCGCCGACGAGTTCGGCGTCGTCCGTGGGCTCGAAGCGGACCGGGTGCGGTCGGCCGTCGGCGTAGAACTCCAGCCGCGGCTGGGACGGTTTCAGGGTCCGTCCGGAGTCGACCAGGACGACCACCGGGTGGATCGCGGCACAGGTGCGGCGGGTGGTGTTGGTGAGGTCGAGATACCAGACGCCGTACCCGCCGCCCGCGCGGTAGGAGGCGGGGCCGCCGTGGATGCGGGTCGTGAGGGGGAAGTCGCCGGCGGCGGGACCGGCACAGCCCGGGCCGGCTTCCGCATGGGCGGGCGCGGGGAGGAGGGCGGCGGCCGCGGCGAGGCAGAGGGAGACAGGCGGGCACAGTCGCATGAACATGTGAGCCTGCCCGGCCTCCCTTGCCGTCCCCCGAAGGCGCACCGCACGACCGTGCGAATCCCCTCGTTCGGGCGAGCCACGGGAACAGACGCGAGCGAGGCGGTCAGCGGGGGCGGGGCGGTCAGCGGGGGCGGGGCGCGCGCTCACCACCACCTGCGGTCGCGACCCCCGTCATCCGGCCTGCCGGCCGAAGAGCGGGGCCAGGAGCAGTTGGGCCGCGCCGTGGGCGACGGCGCGGGCCCCGTGGGGGTCGAGGCGCACCCGGACGGCGTCCGGCGGGGAGCCCTCCCGGCGGGCTCGGGCGTGGAGGACGGCCGTCACGCCGTGGAGGAAGGGCTCCGGGTCGGCCGCGATGGCGCGGCCGCCCAGCAGCACGGCGTCGATGTCGAGCAGCCCGGCCAGGTTCGCGGCGCCCTCGCCGAGGACGCGCGCCGCCTCGCCGACGTCCCCCCGGCCGAGGGCCGCCAGGCACAGCACCTCGACGCAGCCTCGGTTGCCGCAGGTGCAGGGCGGGCCGTCCAGCTGAATGACCTGGTGCCCGAACTCGCCCGCGCCGGTGCGCGCCCCGCGGTGCAGGGCCCCGCCGATGACCAGGCCCGCGCCGAGGCCGGTGCCCAGGTGGAGGCAGGCGAAGGAGCCGCGCTCGCCGCCGACGGCGAGACCGAGCGCGGCCGCGTTCGTGTCCTTGTCGACGACCACCGGCACTCCGAGCCGCTCCGCCAGCGCGTCCCGCAACGGAAACCCGTCCCACTCGGGGAAGCCGGTGACGCGGTGCAGAACCCCGCGGGCGTGGTCGAGGGGGCCGGGAAGAGCCACCCCGACGCCGAGAAGGGCCGGCGCGACGGGGACGCGACCGGCGTCGGGGGCAAGAGGGGTGTCGGGAGCGGGCGGGGTACCAGGAGTGGGC
>NZ_JAHHIU010000189.1 GCF_024539815.1 Streptomyces hayashii | reverse complement strand
ATCCTCCTCGCGTACCCCTCGGCCGACCGCACCGGCTTCGCCGAGCTCGCCGCCGACCCCAAGCTCGCGGCCGCCGTTTCCTCGTCCCCGGGCCGTCGTTCTGGTACGCGGGACGTCGTTCTCGTCGCCCGGCGGCCCGGGCGGACGCTGCGGTCCGTTCCGGGCAGCCATACCCGCACGGGCGGCGCGGCATCCCGGCGCGGGCGTCCGGTCGGAGCCGTCCCTGCGTGCGCGTCACTCTACGGCTTGTGGCCCGGCAAACGGGAACCCGTCCGCGCCACCGGGGGCTTCTGCCCGGAACGTCCCCCTACCCTGCGGTAATCCTGTCTGGCAGGCTGCGTCCATGACTGCGCGCGCCGCCGACCGGGCCCGTTACGACCGGGCCACCGCCCATCTCGACGCCCCTCTCGCCCTCGTGGACCTGGAGGCCTTCGACGCCAACGCCGACGATCTGGTGCGCCGGGCCGGGGGCAAGCCGATCCGCGTCGCCAGCAAGTCGGTGCGCTGCCGAGCGCTGCTGGAGCGCGTCCTCGCGAAGGAGGGCTTCGCCGGGATCATGTCGTTCACCCTCGCCGAGTCCCTGTGGCTGGCCCGCTCGGGATTCGAGGACATCCTCCTCGCGTACCCCTCGGCCGACCGCACCGGCTTCGCCGAGCTCGCCGCCGACCCCAAGCTCGCGGCCGCCGTCACCGTCATGGTCGACGACGTCGCCCAGCTGGACCTGATCGACGGGGCGCGCGGCGAGGGCGCCGAAACGATCCGCGTCTGCCTGGAGTTGGACACCTCGCTGAAGCTGCTCGGCGGCCGGCTGCGGGTCGGGGCCCTGCGCTCCCCGCTGCACTCCCCCGCCCAGGTGGCGGACGTGGCGAGGGCGGTGTCCCGGCGGCCCGGTTTCCGGCTCGTGGGGATCATGGCGTACGAGGGGCACATCGCCGGGGTGGGGGACGCCGTCGTGGGGCGGCCGTTCCGCTCCCGGGCCGTCCGGCTGATGCAGAGCGCCGCCCGGCGCGAGCTCGCCGAGCGGCGTGCCGCGGTGGTGCGCGCGGTGCGGGCCGTCGTCCCGGACCTGGAGTTCGTCAACGGCGGCGGCACCGGCAGTGTGCAGCACACGGCGGCCGAGGACTCGGTCACGGAGATCGCGGCCGGGTCGGGGCTGTACGTGCCGCGGCTGTTCGACAACTACACGTCGTTCAGCGGGCGTCCGGCCGCGCTGTTCGCCCAGCCCGTCGTGCGGCGGCCCGGGGTGGGGATCGTGACCGTCCTCGGCGGCGGGTATCCCGCCTCCGGGGCCGCAGGGCCCGACCGGCTGCCCGTGCCGTACCTGCCCGAGGGGCTGCGGTACGACCCCCAGGAGGGCCCCGGCGAGGTGCAGACCCCGCTCATCGGCTCCCCCGCCGACGACCTGCTGATCGGCGACAAGGTGTGGTTCCGGCACGCGAAGGCCGGAGAGCTGTGCGAGCGGTTCGACGAACTGCACCTCGTCGAGGGGGAATCGGTGACGGCGACCGTGCCGACCTACCGGGGCGAGGGCCGGACGTTCCTCTGACCCGGGGCACGGCCTACAGCGGGGTCACATAGGCGCCGGAGATCCCGCCGTCCACCAGGAAGTCGGTGGCGTTGACGAAGGAGGAGTCGTCGCTGGCCAGGAAGGCGACGGCGGCGGCGATCTCCTCGGCCTCGGCGAACCGGCCCACGGGGATGTGGACCAGGCGGCGGGCGGCCCGCTCCGGGTCCTTGGCGAACAACTCCTGAAGCAGCGGGGTGTTGACCGGGCCGGGGCACAGGGCGTTCACCCGGATGCCCTCCCGGGCGAACTGCACGCCCAGCTCGCGGGACATGGCCAGGACACCGCCCTTGGACGCCGTGTACGAGATCTGCGAGGTCGCCGCGCCCATCCTCGCCACGAACGACGCCGTGTTGATGATCGAGCCCCGGCCCTGGCGTCGCATGTAGGGGATGGCGGCCTTGCAGCACAGGTAGACGGAGGTCAGGTTGACCTCCTGGACCCGCTTCCAGGCCTCCAGTCCGGTCTCCAGGATGGAGTCGTCGTCGGGCGGTGAGATCCCGGCGTTGTTGAACGCGATGTCGACGCTGCCGTAGGTGTCGTGAGCCGTCCTGAACAGCGTCTCGACCTGCTCGGGGTCGGTGACGTCGACCTTCACGAAGAGGCCGCCGACCTCCTCGGCGGCGGCCTTGCCGCGGGTCTCGTCGACGTCGCCGCAGACCACGTGCGCTCCCTCGGCGGCGAGCCGGCGGGCGGTGGCGAGGCCGATGCCGCTGCCGGCTCCGGTGACGACGGCGGTACGGCCTACGAGCCGGCGGCAGACGATCTCTCTGGTCACTGTGCGGGGCCCTCCGTGCTGATGAAGACGTTCTTGGTCTCGGTGAAGGCGGTCAGGGCGTCCGGACCCAGCTCACGGCCGACGCCGGACTGTTTGTAACCGCCGAACGGGGTCCAGTAGCGGACGCTGGAGTGGGAGTTGACGGACAGGTTCCCGGCGCGCACGGCCTGCGAGACGCGCAGCGCGCGGCCCACGTCCCGGGTCCAGATGGAGCCGGAGAGGCCGTAGGGGGTGTCGTTGGCGAGCCGGATCGCGTCCGCCTCGTCGGTGAAGGGGAGCAGGACGGCCACGGGGCCGAAGATCTCCTCGCGGGCGGCGGCCGAGTCGGGCGCGGCGCCGGTGAGGACGGTCGGCGGGAACCAGAAGCCCGGGCCCTCGGGCGCGCCGCCGCGCAGCGCTTCGGCGTCGTCCGGCACGAACGACCGTACGCGGTCCACCTGCTGACGGGAGATCAGCGGACCCATCTGCGTGCCCTCGGCGGCCGGGTCGCCCACCACGACGGCGGCCAGTTCGCGCGCGAGGTGGTCGGCGACCTCGTCGTACACCGATTCCTGGACGAGGATGCGGGTGCGGGCGCAGCAGTCCTGGCCGGAGTTGTCGAGGAACGAGAACGGGTCGACGGCCCGCTTCAGGTCGGCGTCCGCGAAGACGACGTTGGGGCTCTTGCCGCCGAGTTCGAGGGTGACCGGCTTGATCTGTCCGGCGCAGCGCTCCATCACCTCGCGGCCGGTGCGGGTCGAACCCGTGAACACGATCTTCGCGACGCCGGGGTGGTCGACGAGTGCCCGTCCGGCGACCGCGCCGTACCCGGGCAGCACCTGGAGGAGGTGCTCGGGCAGGCCTGCCTCCAGGGCGAGTTCGGCCAGGCGCAGGGCGGTGAGAGGGGTGGTCTCGGCGGGCTTGAGGACGACGGCGTTGCCGGCGGCGAGGGCCGGGAAGGAACCCCAGGCGGCGATCGGCATCGGGAAGTTCCAGGGGGCGATCACGCCGACCACGCCGAGCGGCTCGTGGAAGGTGACGTTCCAGCCGCCGGGGGCGGGGATCTGCCGGCCCAGGAGCCGCTCCACGCCGCCGGCCGCGTAGAGCAGCATGTCGCGGGCGTTGCCGGCCTCCCAGCGGGCGTTGCCGAGCAGATGACCGGCCTCGCGGACCTCCAGCAGGGCCAGTTCCTCGACATGGGCGTCGACGACGTCGGCGAAGCGGCGCAGCAGCCGGGCCCGGTCGGCGGGGGCGGCGGCGGCCCAGGCGGTCTGGGCGGCGCGCGCACGGGTGACCGCGCGGTCGACGTCGGCCGCGTCGGCGGCGGGGACGGTGGCCACGACCTCCTCGGTGGCCGGGTTGAGGACGACGAGCTCGTGCTGGTCGGACACGGGGTGACCTTTCACAGGCGTTCGAAGGAGCGGCGCAGTTCCCAGTCGGTGACCGCGGCGTCGAAGGCGGCCAGTTCGACGCGTGCCATGTTGCGGTAGTGGGCGACGACCTCCTCGCCGAAGGCGGCCCGCGCGATCGGGCTGTTCTCCCAGAGCTCGGCGGCCTCGCGCAGGGTGGTGGGCACCTGCGCGTAGTCGGCGGTGTAGGCGTTGCCGGCGCAGGCCTCGGGCAGCTCCAGCTTCCGCTCGACGCCGTACAGGCCCGCCGCGATGAGTCCGGCCACCGCGAGGTGCGGGTTGACGTCGCCGCCCGGCAGCCGGTTCTCGAAGCGCATGGAGCGTCCGTGGCCGACGACCCGCAGCGCGCAGGTGCGGTTGTCGTGGCCCCAGGCGACGGCGGTGGGGGCGAAGGAGCCGGGCTGGAACCGCTTGTAGGAGTTGATGTTGGGGGCGTAGAGCAGGGAGAAGTCGCGCAGCGCGGCGAGTTGTCCGGCGAGGAAGTGGCGCATGAGCTCGGACATGCCGTCCGGGTCCTGGCCCGTGCCGGCCATGACGTTCGTGCCGTCGTCGTCGGTGAGCGAGAGGTGGATGTGGCAGGAGTTGCCCTCGCGCTCGTTGTACTTGGCCATGAAGGTCAGCGAGACGCCCTCCTGGGCGGCGATCTCCTTGGCGCCGGTCTTGTAGATCGCGTGCTGGTCGCAGGTGACGAGGGCTTCGTCGTAGCGGAAGGCGATCTCGTGCTGGCCGGGGTTGCACTCGCCCTTGGCGGACTCGACGGTCAGGCCGGCGCCCGCCATCTCGTTGCGGATGCGGCGCAGCAGCGGCTCCACCCGGCCGGTGCCGAGCACCGAGTAGTCGACGTTGTACTGGTTGACGGGGGTGAGGCCCCGGTAGTTCGCGTCCCAGGCGGCCTCGTAGCTGTCCTTGAAGACGATGAACTCCAGCTCGGTGCCGACCTGCGCGGTGAGGCCGTGCTCTCCCAGACGCTCCAGCTGGCGGCGCAGGATCTGGCGCGGGGCGGCCGTCACGGGCGATCCGTCGTGCCAGGCGAGGTCGGCGATCAGCATCGCCGTGCCGGCGTTCCAGGGCACGCGCCGCAGGGTGGAGAGGTCGGGACGCATGGCGAAGTCGCCGTAGCCGCTCTCCCAGGAGGACATGGCGTAGCCGTCGACGGTGTTCATCTCCGTGTCGACGGCGAGCAGGTAGTTGCAGCCCTCGGTGCCGTGCCGGAGGACCTCGTCGAGGAAGAATCGGGCGGCGAACCGCTTGCCCTGGAGCCGCCCTTGCATGTCGGGGAAGGCGAGGACGACAGTGTCGATCTCACCGCCCGCGACGAGGGCGCTCAGTTCCTCGACGGCGAGCGGGGGTGTGCGGTCTGCCACGGGAGGGCCTCCTCAGGCTTCCTGGCTTCTGTCGCCTTCTGCGGGGCGGCGGTCGACGGCCGGTGGCCATAAGGTATTGCGGAGAACCATTGCTTGGGAAGGGGGCGCGGCCAGATGCCGGTGAACGCGGACGGCGGCGCGGACGACCGGCTCACGCCGGTGCTGCGGCCGGTGCGGGCCGGGAACGGTTTCGAGGAGGCGCTGGAGCAGATCCTGCAGGTGGTCCGGCTGGGTCTGGTGCCGGGGGGCGAGCGGCTGCCGGCCGAGCGGGAGCTCGCGGAGCGGCTCGGCATCAGCCGGGTGACGCTGCGCGAGGTGCTCAAGGTGCTCCAGGACCAGGGGCTGGTCGAGTCCCGCCGGGGCCGGTACGGCGGGACGTTCGTGCTGCCGCGCGCGGACGCCGGCGGCGAGGACGAGCTGCGACGGCGCGTCGCGGAGACCGACATCGAGGACGTGCTGCGCTTCCGGGAGGTGCTGGAGGTGGGCGCTGCGGGTCTGTGCGCCGCGCACGGCCTGTCGCAGGAGCGGGCCGAGCGGTTGCGCGAGGCATTGGCCGGCACGGCGGACGCCCCGCTGGCCGACTACCGCCGCCGGGACACGATGCTCCATCTGACCCTGGCCGAGCTGTGCGGATCCCCCTCGCTGACGGCGCAGTACGCGGCGGTGCGGGCCACGGTGAACGACCTGCTGGACTGCATACCGCTCCTCGTCCGCAACCTGGAGCACTCCCAGCGCCAGCACGCGGCGCTGGTCGAGGCGGTGCTGGACGGGGACGCGGACGGCGCGCGGGAGATGATGCGGGAGCACTGCGCCGGGACGGCGGCCCTGCTCAGGGGCTTCCTCACGTGAGGGCGCGCACGGATCGCCCGCTTCCTCACCCGAGGGGCGCGCACGGAGGATCGCGAATGGTATGAAGGCGGTCCATTGAACGGCCGGAGGGGCACATGACGGCTACGGCAGAGACGACGGCGACCGGGACCGGCGGCGCGACGGGCGGCAGGCCCCTGATCGGCGTCAGCACCTATCTGGAATCGGGTGCGCGCTGGGGCGTGTGGGAGCAGGACGCGGCGCTGCTGCCCACCGGATACCCACGGCTCGTGCAGCGGGCCGGCGGACTGGCCGCGATGCTTCCGCCGGACGCGCCCGGACACGCGGCGGCCACTGTGGCCCGCCTCGACGCCGTGGTGATCGCGGGCGGCCCCGACGTCGAACCCGGCCGCTACGGCGCGGAGCCGGACCCCCGCACCGGACCGCCCGCGCGCGAACGCGACGCGTGGGAGCTGGCCCTGATCGAGGCGGCGCTGACGGCCGGGCTGCCGCTGCTCGGCATCTGCCGGGGCATGCAGCTCCTGAACGTCGCGCTCGGCGGCACCCTGACGCAGCACCTCGACGGGCACATCGAGGCCGTGGGCGTCGTGGGCCGCCACCCGGTCGTGCCGGTCCCGGGCACGCTGTACGGGCGGGTGGTCGCGGAGGAGACCTCCGTGCCGACCTACCACCATCAGGCGGTGGACCGTCTGGGCACGGGCCTGGTCGCGTCGGCGCACGCGGCGGACGGCACCGTCGAGGCCGTCGAGCTGCCGTCCGCCGGCTGGGTGCTCGGGGTGCAGTGGCATCCGGAGCTGGGCGAGGACGTCCGGGTCATGCGCGCCCTGGTCACCGCCGCCTCCCGCCCCGCCGCCCGGATCACGCCCCCCGCTCGCTGAGGGACGCAAGGCGTGGCGGTCAGCCCCGGGTCAGGGTGAGGAGTTCCCTCGCCGGGCCTGTCGGGCGGTGCCCGGTGGGCCACACCGCGCGCAGGTCCCGGGTCAGCGACACCCCGTCCACCGGTATCCCCACCAGCCGCCGCAGCGCCAGTTCCTCGCCCACCGCGAGTTCGCTCAGCACCGCGGGGCCGGCGCCGCTCACCGCCGCCGCCTTCACCGCCGTCGTCGAGGAGAGCTCGATCAGCGGGCGGGCCAGGCCGCCCAGGGCCGTGTCGAGGACCTGGCGGGTACCCGAGCCCTCCTCCCGCAGGATCAGCGGCGTCGAGGCCAGCTCGGAGGCGGAGAGCGGCCGCCGGCGGCGGGCCCACGGGTGGCCGGGCGCGACGACGACGACGAGACGGTCGTGCGCTATCACGGCGGAGTCCAGGCCGGCCGGCACCGTGAGCCCCTCCACGAAGCCGAGGTCCGCCTCCCCCGCCAGCAACCGCTCGGCGACGGCCGCGGAGTTGCCCGCGAGCAGCGACACCGCCGTGTCCGGCCGCCCCGCGCGCAGCGCGAGCAGCCAGCCGGGCAGCAGGTACTCCGCGATCGTCATGCTGGCCGCCACCCGCAGCCGCGAGTCCCGCCGGTCCCGCAGCGCCTGCGCCCCCGCGTCGAAGGCCCGTGCCGCCTCGACGATCCGCCCCGCCCAGTCCGTCACCAGCGCACCGGCGTCGGTGAGCCGGGAACCGCGGGGCGAACGGTCCACCAGGGCCACGCCCAACTGGCGTTCCATGGAACGGATCCGGCTGCTCGCGGCGGGCTGGGTGATGCCGATCTCCCGCGCGGCCGCGCCCAGGCTGCCCAGCCGGGCCACCGCCAGCAGCAGTTCCAGCGCGCCCAGGTCCGGGACCCGGTGCGCGATCGAGCCGCCGCCGACCCGTCGCTCTTCCTCCACGCTCCCCATAAGCCCAGCTTATGCCCCCATAGAGACGTCCTCCCTGGTCGCGACCGCCGCCCACGGGCGACGGTGGAGGCATGGTCACCGCCGCCCAGCCCCTGTCCGTCCTCATCCGCCCGCGCGCCGACGCCGTCCGGCACCTCGGACCGAACTGGTACGCCACGGTGATGGGCACCGCGATCGTCGCGACCGCGGGCGCCGCACTGCCGGTCCGGGTCCCGGGGCTGCGGCCGCTGTGCGCCACGTTCTGGGCGCTCTCCCTCGTCCTGCTGGCGGCGCTGCTCATCGCCCGCGCCCTGCACTGGCGTCACCATCGCGACCAGGCCCGCGCGCACCTCCTCGACCCGGCGACGGCGCCGTTCTACGGCTGCCTCGCGATGGCGCTGCTCGCCGTCGGGGGCGGCGCGCTCACCGCGGGCCGCGACTGGATCGGCGTCGACGCCGCGGTCGCCCTCGACGCCGTGCTGTTCACGGTCGGCACGGTGGTGGCACTCGCTGCCGCCGTCGTCGTCCCGTACCTGATGGCCGTGCGTCACCGCGTGACGGCCTCGCAGGCCACGCCGGTGTGGCTGCTGCCGCTCGTCGCGCCGATGGTGTCCGCCGCGCTCGGCCCGCTGCTGGTGCCGTATCTGCCGGCCGGGCAGCCGCGGCAGACGCTGCTGTACGCGTGCCTCGCGCTGTTCGGGCTGAGCCTGCTGGCCACCTTCGTCATGCTGCCGCTGGTGTTCGGGCGGCTGCTGACCGGCGGGCCGCCGCCCCTCGCGCTCACGCCGGCCCTGTTCCTCGTGCTGGGTCCGCTCGGACAGTCCACGACCGCCGCGGGGAAGTTCGCCGACGTCGCCCCGGGGGTGCTGCCGGGGCCGGACGGCCGCGGTCTCGCCGGTCTCGGTGGGCTCGCCGTGCTCTACGGGGTGCCCGTCATGGGCTTCGCGCTGCTGTGGCTGTGTCTGGCCACGGCCCATGTGGTGCGGGCCCGTCGGCAGGGGATGGGCTTCGCCATGACGTGGTGGGCGTTCACCTTCCCGGTCGGCACCTGTGTGACCGGGGCGGCCGCGCTGGCCCGGCACACCGGGCTGGTCGTCTTCGACGTCCTCGCCTGTGCGCTGTACCTCGTGCTGGTCGCGGCCTGGGGCGTCGTCGCCGGGCACACCGTTCGCGGGCTGCTCAGCGGCGCGCTGCTCGCAGCGCCTCGCCCAGCGCCTTCGGGGCCTCGGCGAGCGACGGGCCGTACCACGTCAGGTGCCGTCCGCTGACCAGCGCGCAGGGCACTTCGGGAAAGGCCTCGGGGCCGTCGTCGGCGGTGAAGCGGTAGGGCTCGTCCGGCAGCACGACGAGGTCCGGCGCGGCCGCCCGCAGTTCCTCGACGGGGATGCGCGGATAGCGCTCGGGGTGATCGACGTGCAGGTGGTCGACTCCGAGGCGGGCCAGCACGTCCCCGGCGAAGGTGTCGCGGCCCAGCACCATCCAGGGGCGGCGCCAGATCGGCACCACGGCGGTCCGGCGGACGGCGAGAGGCGGCGGCGCCGCCCAGGCCTGTTCGGCCCGTGCCAGCCAGTCCGGGCGCGACGGCCCGCCGCAGGCGTCGAGGACCCGCGCCAGCTCCCGGAAGGCCTGCGGGACGTCCCGGACCTCCGTCACCAGAACGTGCAGTCCGGCCGCCCGCAGAGCGGCCAGGTCCGGTTCCCGGTTCTCCTCCTCGTTGGCGATCACCAGATCGGGGGCGAGGGCGACGATCCGGTCCACGGCGGGGTTCTTGGTTCCGCCGATCCGGGTGACGTCGAGGTCCGCCGGGTGGCTGCACCAGTCGGTGGCCCCGACCAGGGCGCCGGGCACGGTGACGGCCACGGCCTCGGTGAGGGACGGCACCAGGGAGACGACCCGCACTACCGCTTCCGCCCCCGGTCCCGGACCGCCTCGATGTGCTCGGCCACCGCGACGACGACCACGCGGGTGTCCGCCACGGTCGCCCGCCAGCGGTGGCGGACGCCGCCGGTGAGGTACAGGGTGTCGCCGCGGCCGAGCCGGTAGGCGCGGCCCTCCGCCTCGATCTCCACCGCGCCGTCGGCGACGTACATCAACTGGTCGTTGCGGTACTGGAACTCACGCCCGGCGTCGTGATCGCCGGTGAACTCGCTGGCGTGCATCTGGTGGTGCCCGCGCACCAGGGAGCGGGAGCGGGGCTCGGCGTCGGGCGCCTGCCCCTGGAGCTGTTCGGCGACCTCGGCGCGCACGACGTCGACGCTGCAGGCCGGGTCGGCGGCGGCGAGGAGTTCGACGGCGGTGGTGCGCAGCGCGTCCGCGACCTTCTCCAGGGAGCTGGTGCTGGGCCGCGCGCGCTCGTTCTCGATCTGGCTCAGGAAGGGCACCGACAGACCGCTGCGCTCGGCCACCACGGCGAGGGTGAGCTCCAGGGAGCGGCGCCGGCGGCGCACGGCCGCGCCCACCCGCAGGGGCTGTTCTTTGTGGTCGCCCATCGCTCCGGCTCCCTCCTTCGCTCGTCGGCGCGTGTGCCCGGTGTGCTCTCGGGCAGGTCCTCTGGTGAGTTCTCTGCACCCTATGCAGGTTCGGCAAACCGTTTCATGCGCCCGCCACATCGAGGACACACGGGGTGACGCGCGACCTCACAGTTCACGCCAGTCGACCGGAGCCCGGGGGCGGCGGATGCTGCGCCGCCCTCCCGCTGTCCCGTTCAATGCGCGGGCGGCCCCGAGTGTTCCCGCTCGTCCCCGGCGTCGCCGGCGGTCCGGCTCGGGGTTGAGTGTAGCTCTGCGTGGTTGGCCGAATTCCTCCCCTCGGCTTCCCGGGCGGAGGAGCCCGGCCTGCCGGCGCGAAACGTGCTGGAGGGGCGGAAGGGGCGTGGGGACGGCGCGAGGGGCGGGCCCCGGCGCGGGCCGTGAGGCCGTGCGCCGGCGCCCGCCCCTCGTCGGACGGCCGCGGTGCTGTCAGGTCACCGGGCCGCCCGGCTCTCGTGCGCCGGACCGGCGACCGGCGCCCACGCGTCGACCAGGCCGGGGTGGGCCTTCAGCCAGGTCCGTACCGCGTCCTGCTCCTTGCCCTTGCCGGCCTTCTGGATCAGCGACTCCAGACCGGTGAGCTGGGCCTCGGTCATCCGGAAGTCCTTCAGCCACTTCCCGACCTCGGGGTGGTCGCCGGCGAGGCCCCGGCGGGCGACGGTGTGCACGCCGTCGCCCTTGCCCCAGGCCCCCCGCGGGTCCTTGAGCTTCTTCAGGTCGTAGTCGCTGTACGCCCAGTGCGGCGACCACAGCGTGACGGCGATCGGCTTCTTCGCGGCGTACGCGCGCTTGAGCTCGGCGAGCATCGCGGGCGTGGAGCCGTCGACGACCGTGTAGGCGTCGTCGAGGCCGTACTCCCCCATGACCTTGTCCTTGAGCAGGCCCATCATCCCGGCGCTGGGCTCGATGCCGGTGATCCTGCCGCCGAACTCGGAGGCGTGGCTCTTCAGGTCCGCGAGGGAGTTCACGTCCTTCACGTACGAGGGGACGGCGAGCTCCAGCGAGGTGGGGCCGTACCAGGAGCCGAGGTCGTCGAGCCGGTCGCCGTACTTCTTCCAGTACTCGGCGTGGGTGGTGGGCAGCCAGGCGTCGGTCTGGAGGTCGATCTGGCCGGTGGCCAGGCCGGTGTAGAGGGGGCCGGCCGTGTACTGGGTGGCGGTGACCTCGAAGCCGCGCTCCTCCAGGAGCTCCTTCCAGAGGTAGGTGGAGGCGATGCCCTCGTCCCACGGGATGTAGCCGATCTTGATCTCCTCGCCCTTGCCGACGTCGGAGGCGGAGGCCTCGGCGGTGCCGGAGGAGGAGCCGAAGACGCCCATGCCGCCCGCGACCAGGGCGAGGACGACCACTCCGACCACGGCGACGGCCGGGCGCGGGCGGTGCGTCCACACGGTGCCGGGGGCCTTGGCGGCGGCGCGGCGGCCGAGCGGGGAGATCCGGGTGCCGAGGGCGCCGGTCATCCGGTCCAGGTAGACGGCGAGGACGACGATGCCGAGGCCCGCCTCGAAGCCGAGGCCGATGTCGAGCCGCCCGATCGCCTCGTTGACGGCGCCGCCGAGACCGCCGGTGCCGACCATGCCGGCGATGACGACCATCGACAGGCCCAGCATGATGACCTGGTTGACGCCCGCCATGATCGTCGGCAGAGCGAGCGGCAGCTGCACGCGCAGCAGGGTGTCGCGGGGCGTGGTGCCGAACGCCTCGGCCGCCTCGACGAGTTCGCCGTCCACCTGGCGGATCCCGAGCTCGGTCATCCGCACGCCCGGGGCGAGCGCGAAGATCAGGGTGGCGACGACGCCCGCCGGGACCCCCATGCCGAAGAACAGGATGGCGGGGATGAGCAGGACCATCGAGGGCATCGTCTGGAGCAGGTCCAGGACGGGGCGCAGGGTCGCGCTGACGGCCTTGGAGCGGGCGGCCCAGATCCCGAGCGGGAGGGAGACCAGCAGGGCGATCACCGTGGCGACGAGCACCAGCGACAGGGTCGACATGGCCTCGTCCCACAGCGCGAGGGAGTCGATCAGCGCGAACCCGGCGAAGGCCAGGGCGCCCGCGACCAGGCCGCGCAGCCACCAGGCGAGCACGGCGAGGATGCCGGCGAGGAGCAGCGGCTCGGGGGCGGCGAGGACGGCGTCCAGCCCGTCGTACATGCCTTCGACGATCGCCTTGACCGCGTCGAAGAGCCAGGCCATGTGGGTGACGAGCCAGTCGACGCCGGAGTCGACCCAGTCGCCGAGGTGGAGCCTAGGCACGGGCGGTCACCTTCTCCCCGCCGTCGCGCGGGGCGGCGCAGGCGAACTCGCCGCCCCGTTCGTCGCCGAGGAAGCGCACCAGGCGCTGCCGCGGCACGACGCCGACCAGCCGACGCCCGCCGTCGAGGACGGCGACCGGGTGGGACAGCCGGGCGCTGAGCGCGCACAGCGCGGTGAACGGGGTGTCGGGGGTGGCGGTCCGGCAGCCGCAGTCGGCCTCGTCGCCGCGTACGTCGGTGTCCATGACGGCGGAGGCGGTCAGCACCCGGGAGCGGTCGACGTCCTGGATGAAGGAGGCGACGTAGTCGTCGGCGGGGCGGATCAGGATGTCCTCGGCCGTTCCCGTCTGCACGATGCGGCCGTCGCGCATGACGGCGATGCGGTCACCCAGGCGCATGGCCTCGTTGAGGTCGTGGGTGATGAAGACGATGGTCTTCTTCAGCGTCTGCTGGAGCGTGAGGAGCTGGTCCTGCATGTCGCGGCGGATCAGCGGGTCCAGCGCGCTGAAGGACTCGTCCATGAGCAGCAGATCGGCGTCGGTGGCGAGGGCGCGGGCCAGGCCCACCCGCTGCTGCATGCCGCCGGACAGCTCGTCCGGCCAGGACGTCTCCCAGCCCGCCAGACCGCACAGCCGCAGCGCCTCGACGGCGCGTTCCTCACGCTCGCGGCGCGGGACGCCCTGGACGGCCAGTCCGTAGGCGGCGTTGTCGAGGACGCTGCGGTGCGGGAAGAGCGCGAAGTGCTGGAAGACCATGCTGATCTTCCTCGCGCGGACCTCGCGCAGTTCGCGGTCGCTGAGCGCGGTGAGGTCCTGGCCGTCGAAGAGGACGCGTCCGGCGGTCGGCTCCAGCAGTCCGTTGAGCATGCGCAGCAGGGTGGACTTGCCGGACCCGGACAGGCCCATGACGACGAAGATCTGGCCGGGCCGAACGGTGAAGGACGCGTCGACGACGGCGGCCGTGGCGCCCTCGGCGCGCAGTTCCTCACGGTCGGCGCCGGCGCGGAGCCGTTCGACAGCCTGCTCCGGTCGTCTGCCGAACACCTTGTGCAGATGCTCGGCCTCTAGCCTGGATGACACGCGTACCTCTCGGTGGGGGACGGGACCGGAGCAGTGGGCGACCGCAAACAGCCGAAGGGTGACCGGGACTGCTCCGGGGCGGCCCCTGCCCAGGTCCGCCCGGGTCAAACGGATGAGTGGCCCAGTTCACAGGAGGCGCAAAGAAGGTTTACGTGTGCCATGAGAGCGAATACGCACCGGTCAGCCGGGCGTCCGTGCGGCATGATGCGTGGCGTGACCGGACGACTGATGCTCCTCGACACCGCCTCGCTCTACTTCCGCGCCTACTTCGGCGTGCCGGACTCCGTGCGGGCGCCGGACGGCACTCCGGTGAACGCCGTGCGCGGTCTGCTGGACTTCATCGACCGGCTGGTGAAGGACCACCGGCCGGACGAGCTCGTGGCCTGCATGGACGCGGACTGGCGGCCCCAGTGGCGGGTCGACCTGATCCCCTCCTACAAGGCGCACCGCGTCGCCGAGGAGCGCGAGAGCGGGCCGGACGAGGAGGAGGTGCCGGACACGCTCTCGCCGCAGGTGCCGATCATCGAGGCCGTCCTGGACGCGCTCGGCATCGCGCGCGTGGGGGTGCCCGGCTACGAGGCGGACGACGTGATCGGCACGTTCACCGGCATCGCGAAGGGCCCGGTGGACATCGTCACCGGCGACCGCGACCTCTACCAGCTGGTGGACGACGCGCGCGGGGTGCGTGTGCTGTACCCCCTGAAGGGCGTCGGCACGCTGCAGCTGACGGACGAGGCGTGGCTGCGCGAGAAGTACGGCGTCGACGGGCGCGGGTATGCCGATCTGGCGCTGCTGCGCGGCGACCCCAGCGACGGGCTGCCGGGCGTGCCGGGCATCGGGGAGAAGACCGCGGCCAAGCTGCTGGCCGAGTTCGGCGACCTGGACGGGATCATGGCGGCGGTCGACGACCCGACGGCGAAGCTGACGCCGTCGCAGCGCAAGCGGCTGGACGAGTCCCGGCCGTATGTGTCCGTGGCGCCGAAGGTGGTCAAGGTCGCCGATGACGTGCCCCTGCCGACGGTGACCACCGCGCTCCCCCGTTCGCCGAGGGACGGGGCGGCACTGGAAGCACTCGCGCAGCGCTGGGGGCTCGGCGGGTCGTTGCAGCGACTGCTGACGACCCTGGCGCCCTGAACGGGGGGCGTCCCCGGAAAGCGATGCTAACTTAGGTTGACCTAAGTGCATCGACATGGGAGGCCGTCATGGCAGAACGTCCGGCACGGAAGCCGCGCAAGCCTCACTCCGCGCAGGTCGTCCGCACCGAACGGCTCACCCCGCACATGCAGCGCGTCGTGCTCGGCGGCGAGGGGCTGGCGGAGTTCACCGCCGGGACGTGCACCGATCACTACGTGAAACTGCTCTTCGGCCCCGAGGGCGTGAACTATCCGGAGCCCTTCGACCTGGAGCGGATCCGCGCCGAGTTCCCCCGTGAGCAGTGGCCCGTCACCCGGACGTACACCGTGCGCCGCTGGGACGCCGAACACCGCGAGCTCACCCTGGACTTCGTGATCCACGGCGACGAGGGCCTGGCCGGGCCGTGGGCGACGCGCGTGAAGCCGGGCGAGACGGTCCGCTTCACGGGCCCCGGCGGCGCGTACACGCCCGACACGACCGCCGACTGGCATCTGCTGGCCGGCGACGAGAGCGCCCTGCCCGCCATCGCGACCGCCCTGGAGTCGTTGCCCGACGGCGCCGTCGCCCACGCCTTCATCGAGGTCGCCGGACCCGAGGAGGAGCAGAAGATCGACTCCGACGTGGAGGTGGTCTGGCTGCACCGCGGCGAGCGGCCGGTCGGTGAGCGGCTCGTCGAGGCCGTACGGGCGCTGCGCTTCCCCGAGGGCCGCCTGCACGCGTTCGTGCACGGCGAGGCCGCCTGCGTGAAGGAGCTGCGCAAACTGCTGCGGGTCGAGCTGCGGATCCCGCGCGAGGACCTGTCGATCTCCGGTTACTGGCGGCTCGGCCACAACGAGGACGGCTGGCAGGCCTCCAAGCGGGAGTGGAACGCCCGCGTGGAGCAGGAGCAGGAGCCCGAGGGCGTGACGCCGCCCGCCGACGAACCTCCGGAGGGGCGTCAGGGTGCGCCGGCCGCCCTCGTCCGACGCCGGCGCAGCCCCGACCGCCGCCGCTACACCGACCGTTGGTAGGACCGGAACGTCCGTATGGACAGCCACACGGCCGCCGTCGCGAGCGCGAGCAGCGCCCCGCTGCGGACGAGCACCGAGCCCCAGTCCGGGTCCGCGGACAGGGCCGAGCGACCGGCTGTCATCGCCCAGTCCAGCGGGTTGAAGCGGGCCACGTGCCGCATCCAGCCGGGCATGCGCTCCGGCGCCATGAACGCGCTGGAGAGGAAGGTCAGCGGCAGCAGCAGGAACGTGTTGACGCCGATGATCGACTCCCGCTCCCGCACGAGCATGCCCAGGGCGTTGGACAGCGCCCCGAAGACCGTGCCGAGCAGCACCGATGCGACGACCAGGACGGCGACGCCCTCGATCCCGCCCGGGTAGTCCGCCCCGCCCGCCAGCCCGAGCAGCACGATGACGACCGACTGCAGGGCGGTGACGATGCCGTTGTGCACGACGTTGCCGTTCATCAGCGCGGCCCGGCTGGCCGGAGTGGTGAGGAAGCGGTCGAGGGTGCCGCGCTGGATCTCCTCCAACGTGCCCATGCCCGCCCAGAGGTTGGAGGCGAGCGCGCTCATCACCACCACTCCCGGCACCAGATAGTCCAGATAGGAGCCGGCGCCGAAACCGCCGAGCTCGACGACGCTCTTGAAGAGGCTGCCGAAGAGGAACAGCCAGATCACCGGCTGGATCAAGGTGATCACGGCGTAGGCGGGCTGACGGGCGAACACCATCAGCTGACGTTGCGTCATGTACCAGGTCTGCACGATCGCGGCGCTCATCGCGCACCCCCGGCGAGCGCGAGGGCCTCGGCGGTCCCGCTTCCGGCCTCGGCGTAGCGTCGGCCCGCGTACCGGAGGTAGACGTCGTCGAGGGAGGGCCGGGCGACGGTCGCGGTGGCGACGGCGACCCCGGACCGCTCCAGCGCGCCGAGCAGGGCCGGCATCGCGGCCGCCCCGTCCTGGGCGCGCACGCTGACCCGAGGCCCGTCGAACATCACCTCGGACACGCCCGGCAACGCGCTCAGGGCGCTTTCCAGGAGCACCCGGCCGGTGTCGCCCGGCGCGGTCCGCAGCTCCAGGTGCACGGCGTCGCCGCGGAGTTCGCCCTTGAGGGAGTCGGGCGTGCCGGTGACGACGACACGGCCCCGGTCGACGATGGCGACCCGCTGGGCGAGCCGGTCGGCCTCCTCCAGATAGTGCGTGGTGAGCAGGATCGTCAGCCCTTCCTCGTCGGCCAGCCTGCCGATCTCGTCCCACATCGCGCCGCGGACGTGCGGGTCCAGACCGGTGGTGGGCTCGTCGAGGAAGAGCACCTCGGGCCGGTGCACCAGGCCGAGCGCCACGTCGAGCCGGCGCCGCATGCCGCCGGAATAGCTCTTGACCTGGCGACGGGCGGCCTCGGTGAGCGCGAAGCGTTCGAGCAGTTCGTCCACCCGGCGGTCCAGGACGGCGCCCTTCACACCGTAGAGCCTGCCCTGGAGGCGGAGGTTGTCCCGGCCGGTGGCGACCGGATCGGCGCCGGAGTTCTGCGCGACCACGCCGATCACCCGGCGCACCCGGTCCGGATGGCGCAGCACATCGTGCCCGGCGACGGTGGCGGAGCCGGAGTCGGGGCGGGCCAGGGTGGTGAGGATCTTGACCGCGGTGGACTTTCCGGCGCCGTTGGGGCCGAGCAGCCCGAAGACGGAGCCGCGCTCCACGGTGATGTCGAGGCCGTTCAGGGCGGTGACCTGACCGGGGTAGGTCTTGACGAGCTGACGCGCCTGCACTGCGGGCGCACGAGTCTTGCTCATGGCGATGCTGCTCTCTGTGTGAGCGGACATGACTGCTGATCCGCCGCAAGAGCACCGGGCTATCCTGGGTGTGCCGCACCTCGATCGCCCGGAACTGCCTCACGGCGGGTTCGGTTCGGGGTTCGAGACCCCGGCGGGACTGCTGCGAACAGTCCTGCCGGGGCCCTTCTCAGCTGCTGACTTCCTGCGGTGACTCCCCTGTCTCGTGGAACCGCCGCCACTCCCGCACTCCGGGCAGCGAGCCGTTCCTGACCTCGTCGAGGAAGCCGCCGACCCACTGGGCCTGCGCCTCGACCATGTGCAGCTGGTACTCCGTCTCGACGAGGAAGAGCCTCGGCACCGTCTCGTAGGCCTTCTGGAGCACGCCCCGGCCGCCGGCCAGCTGGAGTTCCAGCGCCGTCAGCCGCGCCTCCAGCAGGCGCACCACCTCGTCCGGCGGCAGCGCGGCCATCAGCGAGAGGGCGGTCTCGAAGATCGGGTACTCCTTGGCCGGGACCGCGAGCAGGTCGGACAGCCACTCGGCCATCTCCTCGCGCCCGGCGTCGGTGAGCCCGTAGACCGTGCGCTCGGGCCGGTTTCCCTGCCGCTCCACACCGGTCACCTCGACGAAGCCGTGCTTCTCCAGGTTCTGCACGACGGTGTAGAGCGAGCCGTAGTTCGTCTTCGTGCTCGTGTCCTTGCCCTGGCTGCGCAGGGTCTGGGCGATCTCGTACGGATGCATCGGCTTCTGCCACAGCGTCGTCATCACGGCGAGCGCCAACGGGTTGCCGAGTTTGCGGCGCTTCCTCGCCACGGACGATCACCTCGCTTCCGAATATCCGTAGCCGAACATATCGCGACCGGCACTCCCGGGCAAGAGACGCGACATAACGCGATCGAGTGACTTTCGGGAACGTGAGGACTTGGGCCCGCCCCGGACACGACGGCGTGACGCGGACGAAACAGCCCGTCCCTAATTTCTGTCGCCCGACAGGAATTACCGTCCCCCTGGGCCAAGGCAGGTTCCGCCGTGACGACAACGACACCCACCGACGTACGCCCCGACCCACCGCACTCCCCCGACGCCGACGACGGCTCCCTCGCCGAGTTCGGCTACCGCCAGGAACTGCACCGCAGCCTGGGCCGGTACGCCTCGTTCGCCGCCGGGTTCTCCTTCATCTCCGTCCTGACGACCGTCTTCCAGTTCTTCGCCTTCGGGTACGCCTTCGGCGGCCCGGTCTTCTTCTGGGCCTGGCCGGCGGTTCTCGCCGGCCAGCTGCTGGTCGCCGCGTGCTTCGCGGAACTGGCCGCGCGCTACCCGATCTCCGGCGCCATCTACCAGTGGTCGTCGCGGCTGTCGACGCCCACGTTCGGGTGGTTCGCGGGCTGGATCATGGTGATCGGGCAGATCGTCGTCGTCGCCGCGGCCGCGCTGGCCCTGCAGATGGTGCTGCCGGCCATCTGGTCCGGCTTCCAGCTGATCGGCTCGGACCCCGCCCCGACCTCCCCGGACGGCGCGGCCAACGCGGCCCTGCTCGGCGTGCTCCTGCTGGTGCTGACGACGCTGGTGAACGTCCTGGACAACCGTGTGATGTCCGTGATCAACCGGGTCGGCGTGACCGCCGAGATCATCGGCGCGGTGCTCATCGTCGTCCTCCTGCTCACCCACTCCCAGCGCACCCCCGGCATCACCTTCCACACCGGAGGGGCGGCGGGCGGCGGACTGTTCGGGGCACTGCTCGTGGGCTCGTTCACGGCCGCCTACGTGATGATCGGCTTCGACAGCGCGGGCGAGATGAGCGAGGAGACGCACCACCCGAGGCGCACCGCGCCCCGCACGATCCTCACGGCCCTCGGCGCGGCCGGCCTGCTCGGCGGACTGATCGTGCTGGGCGGCCTGCTGGCCGCGCCCAGCCTGACGGACGGACGACTCGGGGTCGACGGACTCAGTTACGTCCTCACCAGCAGCCTGGGCGACGGGGTCGGCAAGGCGCTGCTCGCGGACGTGGTCGTGGCGATCGCGGTGGCGACGCTGGCCATCCAGACGGCGGCCTGCAGGATGCTGTTCTCCATGGCCCGCGACGGCCGACTCCCGTTCTCCGCCCGCCTCGCGCGCGTCAACGCCCGCACCGGCATGCCGAGCGCGCCCGCACTGGTCGTCGGCGTCCTGGCCGCCGCGCTGCTGCTGCTGAACTTCGCCTCGCCGGACGCCTTCCTGGCCATCGGCACCACCTGCATCGTGATGCTGTACCTGGCGTACGCCATGGTCACCGGCCCGCTGCTGCTGCGCCGGCTGCGCGGCGGGTTCTCCTCGCCCGGCACGGACGAGACGGGCGCCCGGCTGTTCTCCCTGGGGCGCTGGGGCATCCCGGTCAACGCCCTCGCCCTCCTGTACGGCCTGCTGATGACGGTCAACCTGGCCTGGCCGCGCGCGGCGGTGTACGACCCGGCGGGCGGCCACTGGTACTTCCGGTGGTTCACCGTGCTGTTCCTCGGCGCGACGGTCGCCGTGGGCGCGGCCTACCGGGTCCGGCGCGGGCGGTCGGCCGAGCCCGCCCGGGCCGTGCCGGAGACGACCGCGGCATGAGGCCAGCACGCGCGCGTGCGGGGGCGGTCCGCTCAGTCGCCCTGCACGCGCGCGTGGACGTGCATGTCGTGCCAGCCGTCCGGGTGCAGGCAGGCGCTGCGCTTGGTGCCCTCCAGGGTGAAACCGGCCTTGCCGGCGACCCGGCAGGAGGCCTCGTTGGCGGTGGCGTGATGCAGTTCGAGCCGGTGGAAACCGATCTCGTCGAGGGCCCAGCGCGTCAGGGCGGTCGTGGCCCGGGGGGCGACTCCCCGGCCGCGGGCCGACCTGGTGGTCCAGTACGCGACCTCCGCGACGCCCTCGTCGAGCAGGATGCTGCGCAGCGCCACCCGGCCCAGCAGTCCGTCGGTGCCCGAGTCGACGACGGCCCACTGCGCGGTGCGCTCCTCCTCCCAGGCCGCGCGCCATTCCCTGATCCAGCCGGCCACCTCCTCCTCGGAGTCGGCGGCCCGGATGTGCCACTGGTGCATCGCCGGGTCCTGGAAGGCGGCGTGGACGGCGGGGGCGTCCTCGGGCCGCCAGGGACGCAGGAGGAGCCCGTCGCCGGTGGAGAGCACGGGTTGCGGGGCGCCCGAGAGGGTCCGGGCGGGCAGGACGGGGCCGACTGTGTAGGGCATGACCCGCATCCTGCCGCCGGCCCGCGCGGAGTCAACCGGGTTTTCCCGTCGCCGTACGCTTGACCCCGATGAGACGCCGTACTCCGCCCCCGCCCTCTCCGCTGCCGCAACGCGACGGGATCGATCCGGTGCGGGTGCGGCTGCCGGGCGATGGCTCCTGGGCCACTGTCCGGGAGCACCTGGTGGAACGGCTCGGCGCGGCGCGGGCCGGCGTCGTGGACGCGATGCTGGAGGCCGGGCACATCGTCGGCGCCGACGGGCGGGCGGTGACGGGGGAGACCGCCTATGCGCCGGGGGCGTTCGTCTGGTACCACCGCGAGCTGCCGCCCGAGACGCCCGTGCCGTTCCCGCTGGAGGTCGTGTACCGCGACGAGCACCTGGTCGTCGCCGACAAGCCGCACTTCCTCGCCACCACCCCGCGCGGCAGTCATGTCGTCGAGACCGCGCTGGCCCGGCTGCGGCGCGAGCTGGGCCTGCCCGCGCTGGGCGCCGCGCACCGGCTCGACCGGCTCACCGCCGGTCTGGTGCTGTTCGTGGTGCGCCCGCAGGAGCGCGGCGCCTATCAGACGCTGTTCCGCGACCGCCGGGTGCGCAAGGTGTACGAGGCGATCGCGCCGTACGATCCCGGACTCGACCTGCCCCGGACGGTGCGCAGCCGGATCGTCAAGGAGCGGGGCGTCCTGGCCGCCTACGAGGTGGCGGGCGAGCCGAACGCGGTGAGCCGCGTCGAGCTCGTCGAGCACGGCGCGCGCGGGCTCGGCCGCTACCGGCTGCTGCCCGCCACCGGCCAGACCCATCAGTTGCGCGTCCATATGAACGCGCTCGGTGTGCCGATCCTCGGCGATCCGCTGTACCCCGAGGTGGCCGACCCCGTGCCGGCCGGCGACTTCTCGCGTCCGCTGCAACTGCTGGCGCGGGAGCTGGAGTTCACCGATCCGGTCACGGGCAGGCGGCACCTGCTGCGCAGCGGGCGCGCCCTGGACGCCTGGGCGTCGTACGACCGTTGGGCCGCCGCCCCGCAGCCGCGGGACGCCCGGCCGTCGGACGTGGCTCAGTAACCGCGCCACCAGGCCAGGAAGCGCCGCCAGGCGTTGGGCCGGCGGGCCGGTCCCGACGGCTCCGGGGCGGCGGGCCGCACCTGCGGCTCGGCCTGCGGCGCAGGCGCCGGCGTCGACGCGGCCGCCGGCTCGCGGACCGGCGCCGGAGCGGACTGCGGCGTCGGGGCCCCCGGCCGCGTCAGGCGCTGCGGCGGGATCGGGGCGTGGCTCGGCTTGTGCTTGACGTCCTGCTGGTCCTTGGGCTCGAAGCGCACCGGCAGCGCGACCAGGTGCCGCGAGGCGATCGACATCGTCCACCGCAACTCGTCCTCGGTGCAGTCGAGTTGCACGTCGGGCAGCCGCATCAGCAGCGCGTCGACGCCGACGTCGGCGATCGCGCGTCCGATGTCCTGGCCGGGGCACTCGTGCGGACCGCTGCCGAAGGCCAGGTGGGAGCGGTTGCCCTGCATGTGGGCGGACAGGTCGGGGCGCACCCGGGGGTCCACGTTGCCGGGCGCGGGCGCGAAGAAGAGGCCGTCGCCGCGACGGATGCGCTGGCCGCCCAACTCCGTGTCCTGCTTGGCGAAGTAGCCGAAGATGGTGCTGAACGGGGGCTCGTCCCACAGGGACTGCTCGACCGCCTCCGCCACCGTCATCTGGCCGCCGTTGAGCCGGGCCAGGAAGCGCGGGTCGGTGAGGACCATGCGCAGCGCGTTGGAGAGCAGGTTGACGGTGGCCTCGTAGGCGGCGAAGAGCACCAGGCGCAGATGCTCCCTGACCTCGTCGTCGGTGAGTCCGGCCGGGTGGGTGATGAGGTGGCTGGTGAAGTCCTCCTCGGGCTTGGCGCGGCGGCGGGCGGTGAGCCGGGCGAGGGCCCCGACGACGTACTCGTGGCTGGCGACGGCGGTCTCGCTGCCCTTGAGGGCGTCGCGGGCGGCGTGCACCATCTTGTCGTTGTACTCGTCCGGCATGCCGAGGACGTGGCACATCACGGCCATCGGGAGGTGCTCGGCGAAGTCGCCGACCAGGTCGGCGCGTCCCTCCTCGCAGAAGCGGTTGACCAGGCGCTGGCTGGAGCGGTTGATGTAACGGCGCACACTGCGGTCGTCGATGGTGGCCATGGCCGCCGTGACCGCGCCCCGCAGCCGCTTGTGCTCGTCGCCCTCGGCGTGCGCGCAGATGGGCTGCCAGGCGATGTGCGGCATGAGCGGGTGGTCGGG
This sequence comes from Streptomyces hayashii, assembly GCF_024539815.1. Classification (GTDB taxonomy): domain Bacteria; phylum Actinomycetota; class Actinomycetes; order Streptomycetales; family Streptomycetaceae; genus Streptomyces; species Streptomyces hayashii. The sequence goes on along the minus strand of NZ_JAHHIU010000189.1, from coordinate 1,421 downwards.
CCGGACCTTGCCCTGCAGCAGTTGCGACCAGATGCGGCTGTCCTTCGTGAACTGCGAGGGCGTGCGCACCATGCGCAGGTTCTCGGCGTGTCCGAGGACCATCCACATCGGCAGGTCGTCGTGGAGCAGGACCGGCGCCACGGGGCCGTGTTCCTCGCGCAGCCGCTCGTACAGTTCGTTCAGGTCCTCCGCGCCGGGGCCGTAGAGGCGGGCCAGTCCGCCGGGCCCCCGGACGTGCGCGGGGCAGCCGGGCGGCGGGTCCAGGGCGAGGTCGCGCGGGCCGTCGGGGGTGGGGTGTTCGGGAGTCACAGGGGGTCGCTCCGAAACTGTGCCGGATCCGGTGTCGTGCCGGATCCCTTGTCGGTGGGTGGTGGTGCCGTGCGGGTCAGGTGCCGTGCGGGTCAGGTGAGGCTGCGGCTCAGAGCCAGGGAGTGCAGGAAGCGCATGAGGGTCATCAGGACGTCCCGGCTGGAGGCGCGGCGGCGGACGTCGCACTCCACGATCGGGATCTCGGGCGGCAGGTCGAGTGCGGCCCGCAGGTCGTCGAGGGGGTAGCGGGGCCCGTCGGGGAAGGTGTTGACGGCGACGACGAACGGCACGCCGCCCTCCTCCAGCCGGCCCATCACCTCGAAGCTGACCTCGATGCGGCGGGTGTCGACCAGGACGACCGCGCCGAGCGCGCCCTCGAACAGCCCGTTCCACAGGAACCAGAAGCGTTCCTGGCCGGGCGTCCCGAAGAGGTAGAGGACGACCTGCTCGGTGATGCGGATACGGCCGAAGTCCATGGCCACGGTGGTGGCGGTCTTGGTCTCGGAGCCGTAGTCGTCGTCGACCCCGATGCCCGCCTGGGTCATGGTCTCCTCGGTGGTCAGCGGCCTGATCTCGCTGACGGAGCCGACCATGGTGGTCTTGCCGACGCCGAAGCCGCCCACGATGACGATCTTCGCCGCGGCCGTGGTGGTGTGCGGCAGATGGTCCTCGGCCCGTGGGCCGGGAATCGTGTCAGAGCCGTTGAAGTCCATGCATCACCGCTTCGAGAAGGGAACGGTCGGGGAGCTGCTGCCGGACGATGGGGGCCCGTGCCTGGACGAGCTCGGCCGCCAGCATCTCGGTGAGCAGCACCGTCACCACGCTGAACGGCAGGCGCAGATAGGCCGAGATCTCGGCCACGGACAGCGGGGCCGCGCACATGCGCAGCACCGCCGTCTGTTCCGGGGTCGCCGACGAGGGCGCCTCGGCACGCGCCACGATCAGCGTGACGAGGTCGACGGGCGCGCGTTCGCCGTCCGCGCCCGTGATGATGTAGAGCCGCTCGGGGTTCTTGCCGTCCCCCTCGTTCCCGTCCTGGCCGTCCGCCGGGGGCGGCGCGGACTGCAGGACCGGCGCGGTCTGCGGGACCGGTGGGGACGGCGGGGCCGGTG
>NZ_JAHHIU010000188.1 GCF_024539815.1 Streptomyces hayashii | reverse complement strand
TGCTGTGCGGGCCCGTTGGGCGCGGTGAGACCGTTGGACGCGCCGTCCTGGTTCACCGCCGAGCCGCGGACCACGGCCAGCACGGAGTGGCCGAGGCGGTGGGCGTCGCTGAGACGCTCCACCAGCAGCAGGCCGACGCCCTCGCCCCAGCCGGTGCCGTCGGCCGCGGCCGAGAAGGCCTTGCACCGGCCGTCGTCGGCCAGCCCGCGCTGGCGGCTGAACTCGATGAAGGTGGCAGGCGTGCTCATGACGGTGGCGCCGCCGGCCAGTGCCATGTCGCACTCGCCGGAGCGCAGGGCCTGGGCGGCCAGATGCAGGGCGACCAAAGAGGAGGAGCAGGCGGTGTCGACGGTCAGGGCCGGCCCTTCGAGGCCGAGCGTGTAGGCGATGCGGCCGGAGACGACGGCGGCCGCGTTGCCGGTGCCGAGGTGTCCTTCCGCGGACTCCTCCGCGCCGAGCAGCAGCGCCGGGTAGTCCTGGCCGTTGGTGCCGACGAACACGCCGGTCCGGCTGCCGCGGGCGGTGCGCGGGTCCATTCCGGCGCGTTCGAACGCCTCCCACGCGGTCTGGAGGAGCAGGCGCTGCTGCGGGTCCATGGACAGGGCCTCGCGGGGTGCGATCCCGAAGAAGCCCGCATCGAAGCGATCGGCTCCGGTGAGGAAACCGCCCTCGCGGACGTAGGCGGTGCCCTGGTGTTCGGGGTCGGGGTGGTAGAGGGCGGCCAGGTCCCAGCCGCGGTCGTCGGGGAAGGGGCCGATGGCGTCCTCGCCTTCGGCCAGGAGTCGCCAGAGCGCCTCGGGCGAGTCGACGCCGCCGGGGAACCGGCAGCCGATGCCGACGATCGCGATCGGCTCGTCCGGCGCGACGGCCACGGTCGCACGGGCGGGTGCGAGGTCCTGTCCCGGACGGTCGTCCGTGAGCTGGGTGCGGAGCCACTCGGCCAGTACGGCGGGCGACGGGTGGTCGAAGGCGAGCGAGGTGGGCAGCGGCAGGGCGGTCTCGCGGACGAGACGGTTGCGCAGTTCGACGGCGGTCAGCGAGTCCAGGCCGAGTTCGCGGAAAGCGCGGTCGGGTTCGACGGCGTCGGCGGAGGCGTGTCCGAGGACCGCGGCGACATGGCCGCGGACCGTGTCGAGGAGCAGACGGCTCCGCTCAACCGGGTCGGTGACGGTGGCGAGACGTTCGGCCAGGGCACTCGCCGGGACGCCGGCGGCGCCCCTGCCGGGGTCGGTCGCGGCCTCCGGTGCGAGGGCGCGCCGGGCGGCCGGGACGCCGAGCAGGAGGGGGCTCGGACGGGTGGCGGTGAAGGCCGGCGCGAACCGCGCCCAGTCGACCGCGGCGACGGCCAGTGCGGGCAGTTCGCCCGTCACGGCGTGCGCGAGGGCGGTCAGGGCCAGGTCCGGGTCGAGCGCGGGCAGGCCGATCCGTGCGGCGCGGGCGGTCACCGCGCCGGTGGCCGCCATGCCCGCGCCGGCCCACAGGCCCCAGGCGACGGACGTGGCGGGCAGGCCGGCGGCGGCACGGTGCTGGGCGAGAGCGTCCAAGTAGGCGTTGGCGGCGGCGTAGTTGGCCTGACCGGCCGCACCGAGCGTGCCCGACACGGAGGAGAACAGGACGAACGCCGACAGGTCGAGGCCGCGGGTCAGTTCGTGCAGGTGCCAGGCGCCCACCGCCTTGGCCTCCAGCGCCTCCGTCAGGCGCTCGGGCGTGAGAGCGTCCAGGACACCGTCGTCGAGGACTCCGGCGGCGTGCACGACGGCGGTCAGCGGGCAGTCCGCCGGGATGTCGTCGAGGACGGCGCGCAGGGCTTCCCGGTCCGTCACGTCACAGGCCACGACCGTGACGGGGACGCCGTCCAGCCGCGCCGACAGCTCCTCCGCGCCGGGCGTGTCCGCACCCCGGCGGCCCAGCAGCACCAGCCGTTCGGCGCCGCGCTCCGCCAGCCAGGCCGCCACCCGGGCGCCGACTCCGCCCAGGCCGCCGGTGACGAGGACGGTGCCGGACGGGTTCCAGTCCTCGGCGCCGGCCGCGGCGGGCGCGGGGGCGAGGCGCCGCACGAAGACGCCGGCCGGCCGCAGGGCCACCTGGTCCTCGTTCTGCTGTCCCAGCGCGCGTACGAGTCGGCCGGCCGTACGCTCGTCGAACACCTCCGGCAGATCGAGCAGACCGCCCCAGCGCTCCGGGTGTTCGAGAGCGGCGACCCGGCCCAGCCCCCACAGCACTGCCTGTCCGGGCGCGGTGAGCGGGTCGGCGCGGCCGACGGTGACGGCGCCGCGGGTCACGCACCACAGCGGCGCGGCGACACCCGCGTCGCCGAGCCCCTGCAGCAGCGCCAGCAGTCCGGCCGCGGCGTCGCCGTGCGGTGCGGAGGCTGCGTCCGGCGCACCGAGCCCGGGTACGGCGAGTACGCCGGTCAGGTCACCGAGGCCCGCGAGCGCGTCCGCGACCGCCTGCCGGGACCCACCCGTGGCGGTGTCGGGGAAGGCGGGGAAGGCGGGGAAGGCGAACGACACGACCTCGGCCCCCGCGCCCTCCAGGGCCGCACGGATGTGCTCGGCGTCGCGGTGCTGCCCGTCGGCTGCGCTCGGGAGCACGAGCAGCCAACGGCCGCTCAGCCCCGTACCGGAGGACCCGCTGCCGTCCAGCTGCCAGACGCTCCGATAGCGCCAACCGTCCACGGCGCTCACCGGGTCACCGGAGCCCTGGGACCACAGGGTGTCCGGGATGTGCGGCCAGTAGCGCTGCCGCTGGAACGCGTACGTCGGCAGCAGCTCGGCCCGGCGCGCTCCCGTGCCCGCGAGGAACGCCTCCCAGTCCACCGCATGCCCCCGCACGGCCAGTCCGGCGACGGCAGAGGCGACGGCCGACCGCTCTTCACGGTCCCGGCGCAGGGTGGGCAGGAGCGTGCAGTCCGTGTCGGCCGGCAGGCTCTGCTGGGCCAGGGCGGTGAGCACGGAGTCCGGCCCGAGCTCGACGAACGTACGGACGCCCTGAGCGTGCAACGCCCGCACGCCGTCGCTGAATCGGACCGCTTCGCGGACATGACGGACCCAGTAGTCCGGCGAGCACAACTCCTCGACGGTCGCGACCTCACCGGTGAGGTTCGAGACGACCGGGATCCGCGGAGCCTCGTACGACAACCCCTCCGCGACGGCACGGAAGTCGTCCAGCATCGGGTCCATCAGCGGCGAATGGAACGCATGACTGACCGTCAACCGCTTGACGCGCAGACCCTCTTCACGCCAGCGCTCTTCCAACTCGGCGACAGCGTCCGCGTCCCCGGACACCACCACCGACGACGGCCCGTTGACGGCCGCGACCGCCACCCGCTCGTCCAGCAACGGCAGCACATCCGTCTCGGACGCCTCCACCGCCAGCATCGCGCCACCCGCAGGCAGCGCACCCATCAACCGCCCACGCGCCGCGACCAGCGCGCACGCGTCCTCCAGCGACCACACCCCGGCCACATAGGCCGCAGCGATCTCGCCGATGGAGTGACCGGCCACGAAGTCCGGTCGCACACCCCAGGACTCCAGCAGACGGAACAGAGCGACTTCCATGGCGAACAGGGCCGGCTGCGTGAACTCCGTCCGATCGATCAGACCGGTCCCGGCACCGGCACCGGTACCGTCCGCGTCCCCGTCCACCTCCGCGAACAGCACCTCCCTCAGCGGACGGTCCAGCAGACCGTCGAACTGCGCGCACACCTCGTCCAACGCGTCCGCGAACACGGGGTAGGCGTCATACAACTCGCGTCCCGTACCCGCTCGTTGGCTGCCCTGACCGGAGAACAGAAAAGCGGCGGGGACGTCCTCGCGTGCCACGCCCCGCACCACCCCGGCGTGCCCGGCGTCTCCCGTGGCGACGGCAGACAGTCCGGCCAGCAACGCTTCCTGGTCCCCTGCGACCACGGCGGCCCGGTGCGCAAGGCCGGCCCGGCCCGTCGCCAACGACAACGCGACATCGCCAGCGGTCAGGCCATGCGGGACCCGGAGGAATTCGGCGAGTCGCGCCGCCTGATCCCGCAGCGCGGCCTCGTCCCGGCCCGACAGCAGCCACGGCACGGGCGTGTCGAGCGGCTCCGGCCGCTCGGCGAGCGGCAGCTCGGGGGCCTGTTCGAGGATGGTGTGGGCGTTGGTGCCGCTGACACCGAACGAGGACACGGCCGCACGGCGCGGTCGCCCCGTCTCCGGCCAGTCCCGCGCCTCCGTCAGCAACTCCACCGCACCCGCCGACCAGTCCACATGCGGAGACGGCTCATCCACGTGCAAGCTCTGCGGCAGCAGACCGTGCCGCATCGCCATCACCATCTTGATCACACCCGCGACACCCGAAGCAGCCTGCGTATGACCGATGTTCGACTTCACCGAACCCAGCCACAACGGCCCCTCCCCGGCCCGCTCCCGACCGTAGGTCGCCAGCAACGCCTGCGCCTCGATCGGGTCACCCAGCGCCGTGCCCGTGCCGTGCGCCTCCACCACGTCCACCTCGGCCGCGCCCAGACCCGCGCTCGCCAACGCCTGCCGGATCACCCGCTGCTGAGACGGACCGTTCGGCGCCGTCAGACCATTGGACGCACCGTCCTGATTGACCGCCGAACCCCGCACCACCGCCAGCACAGGATGACCAAGACGCCGGGCATCCGACAGCCGCTCCACCAGCAGCAGACCGACACCCTCACCCCAGCCCGTACCGTCCGCACCCGCCGCGAACGCCTTGCACCGGCCGTCCGCCGCAAGCCCACGCTGCCGCGAGAACTCGATGAACGCACCCGGCGTCGACATCACCGTCACACCACCCGCGAGCGCCAAGTCGCACTCACCCGCACGCAACGCCTGCGCCGCCAGATGCAACGCCACCAACGACGACGAACACGCCGTGTCCACCGTCACCGCCGGCCCCTCCAGACCGAAGCTGTACGCCAGCCGGCCCGACACCACACTCGCGGCGCTGCTGGTCGAGAGGTACCCCTCTCCGGTGGGACCGTCGGCCCCGGCCGTGGCGGCGAGGAGGACGGCGTAGTCCTGGCCGTTGGAACCGACGAAGACGCCGGTACGGGAGCCCTGCAGTGCGGTGGGGGCGAGGCCGGCGCGTTCGAAGGTCTCCCAGGCGGTCTCCAGCAGGAGTCGCTGCTGGGGGTCCATCATGAGGGCTTCGCGGGGTGAGATGCCGAAGAGCGCGGGGTCGAACTCCTCGGCCCCTTGCAGGAAGCCGCCCTCGGTGGCGTAAGTGGTGCCGGGGTGGTCGGGGTCGGGGTGGTAGAGGGCGGCGGCGTTCCACCCGCGTTCGGCGGGGAAGCCGGTGACGGCGTCGACGTTGTCGGCGACCAGTCGCCAGAGGTCTTCGGGTGAGGACACCCCTCCCGGGTAACGGCAGCCCATGGCGACGATGACGACCGGGTCGTCCTCGGTGGCGGTCGGCGCGATGCGGGAGACGGCGCCGGTCGCGGACGGGTCGGCGGTGTCGGCGTCGGCGAGTCGGGTGCGCAGGAAGGCGGCGAGTGCGGCCGGGGTCGGATGGTCGAAGGCGACGGCGGTGGGGAGTTGCAGTCCGGTCAGTGTGATCAGTCGGTTGCGGAGTTCGACGGCTATGAGAGAGTCGAAGCCCATGTCGCGGAAGGCGCGGGCGCTGTCCACACCGGCGGCGGAGCCGTGGCCGAGGACGGCGGCGACTTCGGCGCGTACGGCGTCGAGGACGGCGCGGGTGCGTTCGCCGTCCGTGCGGCAGGCGGCGAAGCGCCGGGCCAACTCCGTTCCCCCGCCTGGCCGTTCGGCGGGCTGCGCGGCGAGTGCCGCGCGCGCCTCGGGGAGGGCGGAGAGCAGGGGGCTGGGGCGTACGGCGGTGAAGCCGGGCAGGAAGCGGTCCCAGTGGACGTCGGCGACGGTGAGGGCCGCGTCCGGTCCCTGGGCCACGCCCGCGAGGGCGGCGGCGGCCTGTTCGGGGTCGAGGGCGGTCAGTCCGCGCCGCTGAAGGTGGTCGCGGGCGTCCTGGTCGGCGGCCATGCCCTCGCCGGCCCACGGCCCCCAGGCGAGGGCGGTCGCGGTGCGGCCCTGGGCGCGCCGGTGCTGGGCGAGGGCGTCGAGGTGGGCGTTGGCGGCCGCGTACACGGCCTGTCCCGCGCTGCCCCACACGCCGGCGATGGAGGAGAACAGCACGAACGCGTCCAGCGGCCGGTCGGCGAGGAGTTCGTGCAGGTTGCGGGCGCCGGCGATCTTGGCATGGGCGATCGCGGCGGCCTCGGCCAGGGTGGTGTCGGCCAGAGCGCGGATCTGGCCGGCGCCGGCGGTGTGGACGACGGCGGTCAGCGGGGTGTCGTCCGGTATCGCGGCGAGGACGGCGGCGAGTTCGGTGCGGTCGGTGACGTCACAGGCGGTGACGGTGACACGGCAGCCGCGGGCGGTGAGGTCGGCGGCCAGTTCGCGGGCGCCCGGCGCGTCGGCGCCACGGCGACTGGTCAGGACGAGGTGCTCGGCGCCGCTGCCGGCCAGCCAGCGCGCCACGTGGCCGCCCAGCGCGCCGGTGCCGCCGGTGATCAGGACCGTGCCGTGGGGGCGCCAGCGAGGTGCGGACGGGCGAGGGGCGTGTTCGAGGCGGCGGGCGAAGAGCCCGGAGGGACGCAGGGCGACCTGGTCCTCGCCGGCGATGGGCGAACCCGTGCGCGCGTCCTCGCCGTCCGCGCCGTCCGCGCCGTCCGCGCGGGGCGCGGCGAGCAGGGCGCGCAGCCGGGCGGCGGCTCGGTCGTCCAGCGTCTCGGGCAGGTCCACCAGGCCGCCCCAGCGGGCGGGCTGTTCCAGGGCGACGACCCGGCCCAGTCCCCACAGCATGGCCTGGTCGGGGTCGGCCGGGCCGTCGGCCGGTCCCACGGAGACCGCGCCGCGCGTGAGGCACCACAGGGGGGCGTCGAGTTCGGCGTCGGCGAAGGCCTGGGTCAGCAGAAGGGTGGCGGCGAAGCCCGCGGTGAGTTCCGGGGCGGCGGAATGCGGGGCCGTTCCGGCGGCCAGGAACGATACGACACCGGCCAGGGGGGTGTCGTGCTCGGCGAGACGGGCGGCCAGGGCAGTCCGGTCGTCCTCGGGGTGGACGGCGAACGGAATGACATCGGCGCCGGATGCGGCGAGGGCCCGGAAGACGCTCGCGGCGCGGGCCGTCATCTCCGAACCACTGTGCACAAACAGCCAGTTGCCGGTGAGAGCAGCATCGGCGGCCGTCGTGGGGACCGGCTGCCAGGTCACGCGGTAGCGCAGCCCGTCCAGGACGGCGTCGGCGCGGCGGCGTCGGCGCCAGGCGCTGAGGGCGGGCAGCACCGCCTCGAAGGCGGCGGCGGTGTCCTGGTCGTCGGATCCGAGATCCAGGGCCTCGACGAGGGCGGTGGCGTCGGCGCGCTCCACGGCGTCCCAGAACCCGGCTTCCGCCTCGGAGACCGCACCGCCCTCGGCGGGCGCGACGGCTTCGCCGGTGAGCCAGTAGTGCTCGCGCCGGAAGGCGTACGTCGGCAGCTCGACCGTCTCGGCGCAGGTGCCGGCGAGGTAGTCGCGCCAGCCGGAGGGCAGCGCGCCACGGACGTAGGCGGCGGCCAGCGCTGTGCCGAGAGTACGGGTCATGGACCGGTCGCGGCGCAGAAGCGGGATCGCCGAGCGGTCGTCGGCGTCGGCGGACGCGGCGAAGGTCTCCTGGGCCAGCGCGCTGAGGACACCGTCCGGACCCAGCTCCAGGAAGGTGCGGACACCGCGCGCGTCGAGCGTGCGGATGCCGTCGGCGAAGCGGACGGCCTCGCGGACGTGGCGGACCCAGTAGTCCGGCGAGCACAGGTCCTCCGCGGTCGCCAGCTCACCGGTGAGGTTGGAGACGACCGGGATCCGCGGAGCCGAGTACGTCAGGCCCTCCGCGACGGCACGGAAGTCGTCCAGCATCGGGTCCATCAGCGGCGAGTGAAACGCATGACTGACCGTCAGCCGACGGACGCGCAGGCCCTCTTCACGCCAACACACCTCCAACTCGGCGACAGCGGAAGCGTCCCCGGACACCACCACCGACGACGGACCGTTGACCGCGGCGACCGACACGCGCTCGTCCAACGACGGCAGGACGTCCGCCTCGGACGCCTCCACCGCCAGCATCGCGCCACCCGCAGGCAGCGCACCCATCAACCGCCCACGCGCGGCGACCAGCGCGCACGCGTCCTCCAGCGACCACACCCCCGCCACAAACGCGGCAGCAATCTCGCCGATGGAGTGACCGGCCACGAAGTCCGGCCGCACACCCCAGGACTCCAGCAGCCGGAACAGAGCGACTTCCAGAGCGAACAGGGCCGGCTGCGTGAACTCCGTCCGGTCGATCAGACCGTCCCCGGCCGCGACGGCGTCCCGGTCCTCGACGGCGCCCCCGTCCGTGTCCGCGCCCCCGTCCGTCTCCGCGAACAGCACCTCCCGCAGCGGACGGTCCAGCACGCCGTCGAACTGCGTGCACACCTCGTCCAACGCGGCGGCGAACACCGCTTCGGCGTCGTACAGTTCGCGGCCCATGCCGGTCCGCTGGCTGCCCTGCCCGGTGAAGAGGAAGGCGAGCTTGCCCCGGTTCGCGTCGCCGAGTACGACGTCGTCGCTCGGGGTTCCGTCGGCGAGGGCGGTGAGGCCGTCGAGGAGCCGGGTGCGGTCGGCGCCGAGGACGACGGCGCGGTGGGGCCAGGCGGTGCGGGTGGCGGCGAGGGACAGGGCGACGTCCCAGGGGTCGGTCGTCTCGGAGCGCAGCCGCTCCAGCAGGCGTGCGGCCTGGCTGGGAAGGGCCTCGGGGGTGGCGGCCGACAGGGTCCAGGGGATGGTGTGCGGGTGCCGGAGCGGCTCGGAGGCGGGGTCGGCGCCGGGGCCGGCGGCCTCCGGGGCGGGCGGCTGCTCGACGATGACGTGTGCGTTGGTGCCGCTGATGCCGAAGGAGGAGACACCGGCGCGGCGGGGGCGTCCGGTCTCGGGCCACGGGACCTGTTCGGTGAGGAGGCTGACCTCGCCCGCGGTCCAGTCGACGTGCGGTGTCGGCTCGGTGAGGTGGAGGGTGTGCGGCAGGAGTCCGTGGCGCAGGGCCATGACCATCTTGATGATGCCCGCCACGCCCGAGGCCGACTGGGTGTGTCCGATGTTCGACTTCAGTGAGCCGAGCCAGAGCGGGTGTCCCCCCTCGCGGTCCTGGCCGTAGGTCGCGAGCAGCGCCTGAGCCTCGATCGGGTCGCCGAGGGCGGTGCCCGTGCCGTGGGCCTCGACGGCGTCGATCTGCTGCGGGGTGAGCCGGGCGTTGTCGAGGGCCAGGCGGATGACGCGCTGCTGGGAGGGGCCGTTGGGGGCGGTCAGGCCGCTGGAGGCGCCGTCCTGGTTGACGGCCGTGCCACGCACCACGGCGAGCACGGGGTGGCCGAGGCGGCGGGCGTCGCTGAGCCGTTCGACGAGCAGCATGCCGACGCCCTCGCCCCAGCCGGTGCCGTCCGCGTCGGCGGAGAACGCCTTGCACCGCCCGTCGGCGGCCAGGCCGCCCTGTCGCTGGAACTCGACGAAGATGCTGGGCGTGCCCATGATCGTCACGCCGCCGGCGAGGGCCATCTCGCACTCGCCGGAGCGCAGGGCGCGTACGGCGAGGTGGAGCGCGACGAGGGAGGAGGAGCAGGCGGTGTCGACGGTGACCGCGGGGCCTTCGAGGCCGAAGGTGTAGGCGAGGCGGCCGGAGACGACGCTGGTGGCGTTGCCCGTGAGGAGGTGTCCCTCGGCGCCGTCCGGGACGCCGCGCAGCGCCCCGTACCCCTGTCCGGCGGCCCCGACGAAGACGCCGACCTGTCGGCCGCGTACGGCGGCGGGCACGATCCCGGCGCGTTCGAAGGCTTCCCAGCTGGTCTCCAGGAGGAGTCGCTGCTGCGGGTCCATGGCGATGGCCTCGCGGGGCGAGATCCCGAACGCGCCGGGGTCGAACTCACCTGCGTCGTAGACGAATCCGCCCTGCGGGGTGGGAACGGTGGCCAGTGCTTCGGCGTCGGCGTCGCCGTCCCCGGGCGCGGGCCAGCCCCGGTCGGCGGGGAACTCGGCGATCGCGTCCACGCCTTCGGCGACCACGCGCCACAGGTCCTCGGGAGAGCGCACTCCGCCGGGGAGGCGGCAGCCGATGCCGACGATCGCCACGGGCTCGTGGCCGGCGTCCTCGACCTCACGCAACCTGCGCCGGGCGTCCCGCAGGTCGGCGGTGGCCCGCTTCAGGTAGTCGAGGTACTTTTCCTCATTCGCCATGGTGCGTGCGTCCCTCTGTACGGCTGCGTAGACGGCGGTACGGCTTGTGCGGCTTGTGCGGCTTGTGCGGCTCGCGGCTTGTGCAGCTTGTGCGGCTTGTGGCTTGTGGGTGGTGCGGTGGTCCGGAGCGGGTCGCCGGGACCGAGGCGGCGGCTGGGTCAGGTGGTGCCGAGTTCGTTGTCGAGCAGGGTGAACAGGTCGTCGGCGGTGGCCGATTCGAGTTCGAGGTCGTCGTCAGCGGCGGCGTCCTTGCCGTGCAGGTCGTTCCAGGTGCCGAGCAGGCGGCGCAGCCGGGCGGTGATGTCCTCGCGTTCCGCGCCGCCGCTGTCGGCGGCCAGGGTCGCGAGGAGGGTTTCCAGCCGGTCGATCTCGGTGTGCACGGAGCTGCCCGACGCGGCGGCGGCGCCCGGCAGTTCGGCGTCCAGATGGGCGGCCAGGGCGACGGGCGACGGGTAGTCGAAGATCAGCGTGGCCGGCAGTCGGCGGCCCACCAGGGCGCCGAGCCGGTTGCGGAGCTCGACGGCGGCCAGCGAGTCGACGCCCATCTCCAGGAATCCGCGGTGCGGTTCGACGTTCTGCGGTGAGCTGTGCCCGAGGACCAGCGCCGTCTGTGTCTGCACCAGTTCCAGCAGGGCCGTCTCGCGGTCCGCCGCGGGCAGGTCGGCCAGTCGCTCCAGGAACGCCGCCGTCTCGGCCTGTCCGTCCACCGCTCCCCCGGCCCCCGTGGTGGCGGACCTCGCGCGTCGCGGCGGCGTGTGCACCAACCCGGCGAGCAGCGGCGGCAGTTCGCCGTTCGCGGCCTGCTGACGCAGCGTTCCCGAGTCCAGGGCGAGCGGCAGCAGCGCGCCCTCGGGGCGGTCGAGCGCCTCGTCGACCAGTGCCAGTCCGCGCTCCGTGTCCAGCGCGGCGACGCCTGCGCGGGCCATCCGGCTCAGGTCCGCCGCGGCCAGCCGGCCGGTCATCCCGCCGTCCTGCGCCCACAGCCCCCAGCCGAGCGAGAGGGCCGGCAGGCCCGAGCTGCGCCGGCGCTGGGCGAAGGCGTCCAGGTAGGCGTTGGCGGCGGCATAGTTGGCCTGCCCCGCACCGCCGAAGGTGGCGGAGGCGGAGGAGAAGAGGACGAAGGCGGACAGGTCCTGGGCGCTCGTCAGTTCATGGAGGTGACGGACGGCTTCGGCCTTCGGGGACCAGACGGCGGCGAGTCGCTCGGGGGTGAGCGCGGTGACCAGTCCGTCGTCGAGCACCCCGGCCGCGTGGACGACGGCGGTCAGTCGCTCGCCCTCCAGCAGGGCCGCCAGCGCGTCCCGGTCGGACACGTCGCAGGCTTCGACACGGACCTCGGCGCCCGCGGCGGTCAGTTCGCGGCGCAGCTCGTCCGCGCCCGGCGTCCTGAGGCCCCGGCGCGAGGACAACAGCAGGCGTCGCGCGCCGCGTTCGGTGACCAGGTGCCGGGCGACGACCGCGCCCAGGCCACTGGTGCCGCCGGTGACCAGCACCGTCGCGGCGGGATCGAACGGCGCCGGGACCGTCAGCACCACCTTGCCCACATGGCGGGCCTGGCTCATGAACCGGAAGGCGTCGCGCGCCTGGCGAACGTCCCAGGCCCGCAGCGGCAGCGGATCCAGCATCCCGGCGGCGAACAGCTCCAGCAGCTCCGCCAGGAGTTCCGCGATCCGGTCCGGGCCCGCCTCGAAGAGGTCGAAGGCCCGGTAGTCCACGTCCGTCGTCTCGCGGATGTCGGTCTTGCCCATCTCCAGGAACCGGCCGCCTTCGGCCAGCACCGACAGGGAGGCGTCCACGAACTCACCGGCGAGCGAGTTCAGTACGACGTCGACGGCGGAGAACTTCTTCGCGAAACCGGTGTCCCGCGACGAGGCGATGTGGTCGTCGTCCAGTCCGAGTGCGCGCAGGGCGTCCCACTTGCCGGGGCCGGCCGTCGCGTACACCTCCGCGCCGAGATGCCGCGCCAGCTGGATCGCGGCCATGCCCACCCCACCGGCGCCCGCGTGCACCAATACCGACTGGCCGGCCCGAAGGTCCGCCAGGTCCCGCCAGGCGTACAACGCCGTCAGGAAGACCACCGGGACCGAGGCGGCCTGCGCGAACGACCAGCCCTGCGGCACCCGCGCCAGCAGCCTGCGGTCGGCCACCGCGACCGGCCCGAACGAACCGGCCGCCATGCCGAACACCCGTTCGCCGACGGCGAGATCGGTGACGCCGTCGCCGGTCTCCAGCACCACACCGGCGGCCTCGCTGCCCAGCGGTCCGGCCGGACCCGGGTACATGCCGAGCGCGTTGAGGACGTCACGGAAGTTGAGGCCGGCGGCGCGCACGCCGATCCGCACCTCGCCCGCGCCCAGCGGCGCGAGGGCCTCGGGGAAGGCGGTCGGCCGCAGCGCGTCCAGCGTGCCCCGTTCCGCGCTGTCCAGATGCCAGGCCCCCTCGGGCGCCGCGAGCGCGTCGGAGGGGCCGACCGCGGCCAGGCGCGGCGTCAGGGCCGTGCCCTCGCGCAGGGCGAGCTGGGGTTCGCCGAGCCGGGTGGCCGCGGCGAGGGCGGCCCACGACTTCTCGGCGCCGTCCACGTCGATCAGCAGCAGCCGACCGGGGTGCTCGGACTGGGCCGAGCGTACGAGACCCCAGACGGCGGCGGCGTGCGGGTCGGGTACGGCGTCGGCGACGCCGGTGGGCACGGCGTTGCGGGTGACGACGGTCAGCGGACGGTCGGCCGGGGCGGGGCCCCCGTCGGCCAGCCAGGCCCTGAGGACGGCGAGGACCGCGTCGGGCCGGCCCTCGGCGGGCATGCCCTCGGTGCAGAGCAGCGTGAGGCCGGTGGCGAGGTCGTCCTCCGTGAGCGCGCCGAGTTCAGCGGTCCTGACCTGTGCACCGGCGTCCCTCAGTGCCGTGACGGCCGGGTCGGATTCGGCGCCGAGGAGCAGGTGGACGAGGTCGGCCGGGGCGTGCTCCGGCAGGGCGGGCGCCGTCGGCCAGTCCAGCCGGTACAGCGAGCCGCCGCTCGTCGCGGAGCGGGCCCCGCGCAGCCGTCCGGCGTCGACCGGGCGCAGCACCAGGGCGTCCACGGTGGCGACCGGCGCGCCGTCGCCGTCCGTCAGTTCGACGGAGACGGCGTCGGTGCCCGCGCGGCTCAGCCGTACCCGCAGGGCGGCGGCCCCGGCGGCGTGCAGCCGTACCCCGGACCAGGCGAACGGCAGGTGTCCCGCGGCGTCGCCGCCCAGGAAGTCACCGAGGCCGGTGGCGTGCAGTGCCGCGTCGAGGAGGGCGGGGTGCAGGGCGTACGCGAGGGCGTCGTGCCGGAGGCCGTCGGGAAGGGCGACTTCGGCGAAGATCTCGCCCTCGTGGCGACGGACCGAGCGCAGGCCCTGGAACGCGGGGCCGTAGTCGTAGCCGCGCTCGGCGAGGGCCGGGTAGAAGTCGCGGAGGTCCAGGAGTTCCGCGTCGGCAGGCCAGTCGGCCGTCGCGGCCCGGTCGAGGGTCGCGGCGGTGGGCGCCAGTCGGCCGTCGGCGTGCCGGGTCCAGACGGTCCGCGCGCCGTCGTCGCCGGTGTGCGGCGCCGAGTGGACGCTGAGCGGACGGCGGCCTTCGCCGTCCGGGGCGCCCACTCGCACCTGGAGCCGGACGACGCCGCTCTCGGGGAGGACCAGCGGCGCTTCGAGCGTCAGGTCGTCCACGCCTGCGCAGCCCGCTCGTCCGGCTGCCTGGAGGGCGAGCTCCAGCAGAGCCGTTCCGGGTACGAGCACGGCGCCGAAGACCGTGTGGTCGGCGAGCCAGGGCGTCGTCCGGGCCGAGAGGGCGGCGGTGTAGAGCACACCGTCCTCGTCGGCCAGCGGGACGGCGGCCCCGAGCAGCGGATGCTCCGCGGACTGCACGCCCAGCGCGCCCGGGTCCGTGGCGGCCGAGGGTACGTCGAGCCAGTAGCGCTCACGCTGGAACGCGTACGTCGGCAGGTCGACCCGCCGCGCGGGGGATCCGGCGAACAGGGCCGTCCAGTCCACCCTCGTGCCCCGGACGAAGGCGCCGGCCACCCCGGCGACGACCGACTCGACCTCCGGACGGCCCGAGCGCAGCAAGGCCTTCCCGGCCCCGTCCGGCACCAGGGCCGAGAGCACGGCTCCAGGGCCGACCTCGACGAACGTCACCACGTCGCGCCCGCCCAGCGTCCTGACCCCGTCGGCGAAGCGGACGGTCTCGCGGACGTGGCGGACCCAGTACTCGGGCGAGCACAGGTCGTCGCCGGCGGCGATCTCGCCGGTGAGGTCGGAGACGACCGGGATGCGGGGAGCCGCGTACGTCAGCCCCTTCGCGACGGCGCGGAAGTCGTCGAGCATCGGGTCCATCAGCGGGGAATGAAAGGCATGACTGACCGTCAGGCGCTTGACCCGCAGCCCTTGTTCGCGCCAGGCCGCTTCCAGCTCGGTCGTCGCGTCCGCGTCTGCGGACACCACCACCGACGACGGGCCGTTCACCGCGGCCACGGCCACCCGTTCGTCCAGGACCGCCAGCACGTCCGCCTCGGACGCCTCCACCGCGAGCATCGCGCCGCCCTCCGGCAGCGCGCCCATGAGGCGGCCGCGGGCGGCGACCAGGGTGCAGGCGTCCTTGAGCGACCACACGCCGGCGACGTACGCGGCGGTGATCTCGCCGACGGAATGGCCCGCCACGTGGTCCGGGGTGACGCCCCACGACTCCAGCAGCCGGAACAGCGCCACCTCGACGGCGAACAACGCCGGTTGCGTGAACTCGGTGCGGTCGATCAGGCCGTCCGCGCCCGTCTGCGGGAACAACACCTCCCGCAGCGGACGGTCCAGCACCGCGTCGAAGTGCGCGCACACCTCGTCCAACGCGTCCGCGAACACCGGGAATGCCTCGTACAACTCCCGTCCCGCACCGGCTCGCTGGCTTCCCTGGCCCGGGAAGAGGAAGGCCGTGCCGCCGGGCAGCACCGTGCCCGTGACCACGCCCGGGGCCGTGCCGCCCTGTGCCACCGTCTCCAGGCCGTGGCGCAGGGCCGGCGCGTCGGCGCCGTACACCACCGCACGGTGATCGAAGACGCTCCGGCCCGCCGCGAGGGAGTGGCCGATGTCGGCGGGCCCGGGGGCGGCGTCGTCGGTCGCGCTTTCGTCGGAGGTGCTCTCGTCGGCGTCGGTCCAGGCGGCCAGGCGGGTCGCCTGTTCGCGAAGGGCCGCCGCGCCGCGTCCGGTCACGACCCAGGGGAGAACGGGGAGGGGGCGTCCGGCGGGCCGGTGGTCGAGGGTCTCGGGTCCGGGGGTCTCGGGTCCGGGGGTCTCGGGTTCGAGGGCCTCGGGTTCGGGGGCTTCCTCCAGGATGAGATGGGCGTTGGTGCCGCTGATGCCGAAGGACGAGACGCCGGCGCGGCGAGGGTGGTCGGTGCGCCGGGGCCATTCGACCGGCTCGGTGAGCAGTCGTACGGCGCCGGAGGACCAGTCGACGTGGGGCGAGGGCCGGTCGGCGTGCAGGGTGCGGGGCAGGGTGCCGCTCCGGAGGGCGAGCACCATCTTCATGACGCCCGCGACGCCCGCGGCGGCCTGCGTGTGGCCGATGTTGGACTTCACCGAACCGAGCCACAGCGGCCGGTCGTCCGCGCGCTCCTGGCCGTATGTCGCGAGCAGGGCCTGTGCCTCGATCGGGTCGCCCAGTGACGTGCCGGTGCCGTGCGCCTCGACGGCGTCCACCTCGTGCGCCGCGAGTCCGGCTCCGGCCAGCGCCTGGCGGATCACCCTCTGCTGGGAGGGGCCGTTGGGAGCGGTGAGACCGTTGGAGGCGCCGTCCTGGTTGACGGCCGAGCCGCGGACGACGGCGAGCACGCGGTGTCCGTTGCGGCGGGCGTCACTGAGCCGTTCCACGAGGAGGATGCCGGCGCCCTCGGCCATGCCCATGCCGTCGGCGTCGGCGGAGAAGGCCTTGCAGCGGCCGTCGGCGGCGACTCCGCGCTGGCGGCTGAAGGTGAGCAGGGCGCTGGGGGTGGACATGATGGTGACGCCGCCGGCGAGGGCCAGTTCGCACTCCCCCGTGCGCAGGGCCTGGGCCGCCAGGTGCAGGGCGACCAGCGAGGACGAACAGGCGGTGTCGACGGTGACCGCGGGGCCTTCCAGTCCGAGGCAGTAGGCGACGCGGCCGGAGACGACGCTGGCGGAGTTGCCGGTGGCGAGGTAGCCCTCGCCGCCCTTGGGCGCGGCGGCGAGGAACGCGGAGTAGTCGGAGCCGTTGGCGCCCGCGAAGACGCCGATCCGGCGGCCGCGCAGGGAGCGGGGGTCGATGCCGGCGCGTTCGAGCGCCTCCCAGGAGGTCTCCAGCATGAGCCGCTGCTGGGGATCCATGGCGACGGCCTCGCGGGGCGAGATGCCGAAGAAGCCCGGGTCGAAGTGGCCTGCCCGGTGCAGGAAGCCGCCTTCACGGGCATAGCTGGTGCCGTCGTGGTCGGGGTCGGGGTGGTAGAGGGCGTCGAGGTCCCAGCCGCGGTCGGCGGGCAGGCCGGTGACGGCGTCCGTGCCGGTGTGCAGGAGTCGCCACAGGTCGTCCGGGGACTCGACGCCTCCGGGGTAGCGGCAGGCCATGCCGATGATGGCGATGGGTTCGTCGGCCGGTACGGGCGCGGTGGCGCGGGGCGGGGCGTCGACGGGCTGGTCGCCGAGGAGTTCGCGGCGGATCAGGGCCGCCACGGCCAGGGCGTTCGGGTGGTCGAAGACGAGGGTGGTGGGCAGACGCAGGCCGGTGGTCGCGCCGAGCCGGTTGCGCAGTTCGACGGCGGTGAGGGAGTCGAAGCCGCAGTCCTTGAAGGCGCGGGCCGGTTCGAGGGCGTCGGCGGAGTCGTGGCCGAGTACGGCGGCCGCTTGGGCGCGGACCAGGTCCAGGAGCAGCGCGTCGCGTTCGGGGCCCGTCAGGGGGGCGAGCCGGTCGCGCAGTGCGGTGGCGGTGTCGGCCGGTGCTTCGGGCAGGCCGTCGGCGCGGGCGGCGGCCAGGGCCTGCCGGGCCTCGGGGATGGTGTCGAGGAGCGGGCGGGGCCGGGCCGAGGCGAAGGCCGGGGCGAAGCGGGCCCAGTCGACGTCGGCGAGGGCGACGAAGGTCTCGTCGTGGTCGAGGACGGTGTCCAGCGCGGAGAACGCGGCTCGGGGGTCGAGGAAGGGCAGGCCCTGGCGGCGCAGCCGTTCCGGGTCGACGCCTTCGGGTACGAGGCGGTCCGTCTCCCAGGTGTTGACGGCGGCCCAGACCCCCCAGGCGACCGAGGTGGCGGTCAGTCCCTGGGCGCGGCGGGATTCGGCGAGGGCGTCGAGGTAGGCGTTGCCGGCGGCGTAGGCGGCGTGGTCGCCGCTGCCCCACACTCCGGCGATGGAGGAGAACAGCAGGAACGTGTCGAGGGGTTCGTCGCGGAAGACCTCGTGGAGGTTGGCGGCGCCCGCCACCTTGCCGGCCAGGTCCGCCGCCAGCTGGTCCGGGGTGAGCGTGTCGACGGGCAGCAGCTTGATGGACGCGGCGGCGTGGACGACGGCGGTCACCGGGGTGCCTTCTGCCGTCAACCGGTCCTTGAGCGCCGCGAGTCGGGCACGGTCGCTGATGTCGCAGGCTTCGACGGAGACCCGTACGCCCATGGCCTCGGTGTCGGCGCGCAGTCGGTCGGCGCCGGGCGCCTCGGGGCCGCGGCGGCTGACCAGGACCAGGTGGTCGGCACCGGCGCCGGCCAGCCAGGCGGCGATGTGCGGGGCGAGGGTGCCGGTGGCGCCGGTGACCAGGACGGTGCCGCGTAGGGACCGACGCGGTCCCACGGGCGCGGTGTCCCCGAGCGGGGCGCGCTCCAGGCGGCGGACGAAGGCGCCGGAGGCGCGTACGGCGATCTGGTCCTCGCCTCCGGGCAGTCCGGCGAGTGCGGCGCAGAACCGGGCGGCGGCGCGCTCGTCGAGCCGGGGCGGCAGGTCGAGGAGTCCGCCCCACAGCTGTGGGTGTTCGAGCGCGACGACCCGGCCGAGGCCCCACACCTGCGCGGTGACCGGGTCCGGGGCGCCGTCGGCGCGGCCGACGGTGACGGCGCCGCGCGTGGCGAGCCACAGCGGCGTGTGCAGTCCGGTGTCGGCGAGGGCCTGGACGAGGGTGAGCGTGGCGGCCGTACCGTGCTCCGTGGACGGCAGCCCCAGCAGGGACAGCACCCCGGTGAACGGCCGTCCGGCGGGCAGGAGTTCCGCGTACGTCTCCCGGGAGGGCGCGGCTGCGGGGAGGGCGACGGGGACGACCGTGGCGCCGTGCCGGCCGAGGACGGCGGCGCACTCGTCGGCGACCGGTCCGGCCGAACCGTCGTCCGGGACGACGAGCAGCCACGCGCCGGTGAGCGCCGGGGCGCCGAGGGGCTCGGTGACGGGCTTCCACACGACCCGGTAGCGCCACGAGTCCAGCTCGGCCGCCTGCCGGTGCGTGTGTCGCCAGGTGGTCAGGGCGGGCAGGACGGCGCTCAGGGGTTCGTCGTCGCCCACGCCGAGCGCGGTGGCGAGCTCCTGGAGGTCACCGCGCTCCACCACGTCCCAGAACCGGGTGTCGGCGGCGTCCGCCTCCCCCGCCCCGGGACCGTCCTGCGTCGGGTCGAGCCAGTAGCGGCGGCGCTGGAAGGCGTATGTGGGCAGGTCGACGTGGGCCGTCGACGCGCTGGGCAGAAGGGTCCGCCAGTCGACGGGCGCCCCGTGGACGAAGGCTTCGGCCAGCGAGGTCAGCACCCGCTCGGGGCCGCCCCGGTCGCGGCGCAGGGTGCCCAGGGCCACACCGCCGCTCCGCGCGTCCAGGCAGTCCTGGACGGCGGTGGTGAGGACCGGGTGCGGGCTGACCTCCACGAACAACTGCCTTCCGGTGGCCGCCAGTTCGGCGATGGCTTCGGCGAGGCGGACGCGGTGCCGGAGGTTGCCGTACCAGTAGGCGGCGTCCAGGTCGCCGGACTCGACCCACTCGCCGGTGTGCGTGGACAGCATCGGCACGTCCGGCGCTCGGGAGGACACGCCGGCCAGCGCCTCGGTGATCTCCTCCTTCAGCGCCTCGACCATCGCCGAGTGCGAGGCGTAGTCGACGGCGACGCGTCGGGCCTCGACGCCCGCTTCCGCGCAGTTCGCCATGAAGGCGTCCAGGGCCTCGGCGGTACCGGACACCACGACGGACACGGGCCCGTTCACGGCAGCGACGCCGGCGCCGTCGACGAGCAGGGGCTCCACGCGGTCGACCGACGCGAACACCGACACCATTCCGCCGGTGCCGGCCAGCCGCGTGATCGCCTTCGAGCGCAGGGCCACGACCCGGGCGCCGTCTTCGAGCGACAGCGCTCCGGACACGCACGCCGCGGCGATCTCGCCCTGCGAATGGCCGACCACCGCGGCGGGCTCGACACCCGCCGACCGCCACAGCGCGGCCAGCGACACCATCACCGCCCACAACGCCGGCTGGACGACGTCCACTCGATCCAGGTCGCCGTCGGTGAGGACGTCGGTGAGCGACCAGTCGACGTAGGGCTCCAGCGCCGACGCGCACTTCGCGATCGACGCGGCGAACACCGGGCTGGCGGTGAGCAGTTCGCGGCCCATCCCCACCCACTGCGCCCCCTGCCCCGGGAACACGAAGACGACCCCGTCGCCGTCGACCGCACGGCCGCGCACCACGCCGGGCGTATCGGCGCCGCTCGCCAGTGCCCGCAGACCGGCACGGAGCTGGTCCGCCTCCCGGCCCAGGACGACGGCCCGGTCCTCCAGCACGGCCCTCCGGGACGCCAGCGCGACACCCACCGGTACGGCGTCCACCACGGACTCCACGTGCTCGACGAGCCGTTGCGCCTGTCCCGCGAGCGCTTCGCCCCCGCGTGCGGACACCGCCCACGGCACGACGTCCTGTCCCGTCAGCGGCGCGAGCCACCCGGAGGGCCGTCCCGCGCCGACGGGCCGAGCGGGGGGCGCCTGTTCGAGGATGGTGTGGGCGTTGGTGCCGCTGACACCGAACGAGGACACGGCGGCACGGCGCGGTCGGCCTGTCTCCGGCCAGTCCCGCGCCTCGGTCAGCAGCTCCACCGCACCCGCCGACCAGTCCACATGTGGAGACGGCTCGTCCACGTGCAAGCTCTGCGGCAGCAGACCGTGCCGCATCGCCATCACCATCTTGATCACACCCGCGACACCCGAAGCAGCCTGCGTATGACCGATGTTCGACTTCACCGAACCCAACCACAACGGCCCCTCCCCAGACCGCTCCCGACCGTACGTCGCCAGCAACGCCTGCGCCTCGATCGGATCGCCCAGTGTGGTGCCCGTGCCGTGCGCCTCCACCACGTCCACCTCGGCCGGGGTCAGACCGGCGCCCGCCAGGGCGTCGCGGATGACCCGCTGCTGGGCAGGGCCGTTGGGGGCGGTCAGGCCGTTGGACGCACCGTCCTGGTTGACCGCTGAACCACGCACCACCGCCAGCACGGGGTGTCCGTTGCGGCGGGCGTCCGACAGGCGCTCCACCAGGAGCATGCCGGCGCCCTCCGCCCAGCCGGTGCCGTCGGCCGCACCCGCGAAGGGCTTGCAGCGGCCGTCGGCGGCCATGGCGCGCTGGCGGCTGAAGTCGATGAAGATGCCGGGGGTGGACAGGACGGTGACACCGCCGGCGAGGGCGAGGTCGCACTCGCCGGAGCGCAGGGCCTGGGCGGCCAGATGCAGGGCGACCAGAGAGGACGAGCATGCCGTGTCCACGGTGACGGCGGGGCCCTGGAGGCCGAAGGTGTAGGAGACCCGGCCGGAGGCGACGCTGCCCGCGCTCCCGTTGCCGAGGTATCCCTCCAACTCCTCCAGGTCCTCCGGGCGGCCGCCGAAGAGCCGGGAGGCGTAGTCGTGGTACATGAGCCCGGCGAACACGCCGGTGCGGGAGCCCTTCAACGTGTGGGGGTCGATGCCGGCGTGCTCGAACGCCTCCCAGGAGGTCTCCAGCAGCAGCCGCTGCTGCGGGTCCATGGCGAGGGCCTCACGCGGCGAGATGCCGAAGAATCCGGCGTCGAACTCGCCCGCGTCGTAAAGGAATCCGCCCTCACGGGCGTAGCTGGTGCCGGGGCGTTCGCCCTGGGGGTCGTAGAGCTTGTCGTGGTCCCAGCCGCGGTCGCCGGGCCAGGGTCCGACGGCGTCGGCGCCGGTCGACACCAGACGCCACAGGTCGTCCGGGGACGCGACCCCGCCGGGGTAGCGGCAGGCCATGCCGACGATGGCGATCGGCTCGTCGAGGCCGGTGGCCGCGGGGGCGGCGGCCGGTCGGGGGGCGGCGAGGCCGCCGTCGAGGCGGGTGAGGAGCTCGACGGCCAGGGCCCGCGGGGTGGGGTGGTCGAAGACGAGGGTGGCGGGCAGCCGTACGCCGGTGACGGTGGCGAGCCTGTTGCGCAGACCGACCGCGGTGAGCGAGTCGAAACCGAGTTCCTTGAAGGCGCGGTCGGCGCCGACCTGGTGGGCCGAACCATGGCCGAGGACACCGGCGGCCTCGTTGCGGACCATGTCGAGCAGGAGCGACTCGCGCTCCGCGGCGCCCAGTCGGGCCAGCCGGGCGGCGAGGGCGGTGTCGTGACCGTGCCGGGCGGCCGCGGCTCGGCGGGTGCTGGGGCGGGCCAACGCCCGGTAGAGCGAGGGGAGTTCACCGGGGGCCGTGGCGCGCAGAGCGGGCAGGTCGAGGCGTACCGGGGCGAGGACGGCGTCGGTGGCGAACAGGGCCGCGTCGAGGAGGGCGGTGCCCTGGTCGGCGGTGATCGGCAGGACGCCCTGGCGGGCCATGCGGGCGCGGTCGTCGGAGGTGAGGTGACCGGTCATGCCGGTGGCCTGGTCCCAGAAGCCCCAGGCCAGCGAGACGGCGGGCAGGCCCTGGGCGCGGCGGTGGGCGGCCAGGGCGTCGAGGAAGGCGTTCCCGGCCGCGTAGCCGCCCTGTCCGGGGCTGCCGGCGAGCCCGGCGAAGGCGGAGAACAGGACGAACGCCGTGAGGTCCCGGTCGCGGGTCAGCTCGTGCAGCAGCCAGGCGGCGTCGGTCTTGGCGCGCAGCGGCACGGCGAGGCGTTCCGGGTCGAGCGTCTCCAGGAGTCCGTCGTCGAGAGCGCCGGCCAGGTCGACGACGCCGCGCAGCGGCGCCTCGGCGCCGATGCCGTCCAGGACCGCGGTCAGGCTGTCCCGGTCGGCCGCGTCGCAGACGACGGCCGTGGCGGAGGCGCCCAGCTCGGTCAGTTCGGCGAGCAGGGCGTCGACGCCGGGGGCGGCAGCGCCGCGCCGTCCGGCCAGGACCAGATGCCGCACGCCGTGCCGGGCCGCCAGGTGCCGGGCGACGACGCCGCCCAGGACGCCGGTGCCGCCGACCAGGAGCACGGTGCCGTCGGGGTCCCACACCGGGCTCTCGCCGACGGGCCCGGGCCGCTCGGCGCGGGCCAGCCTGGGCACATGGACCTCGCCCGCGCGCAGGGCGACCTGGGGCTCGTCGGCGGCGGCCGCAGCGGGCAGCGCGGCCCAGGACGCGCTGTCGTCGTCGATGTCCACCAAAGCGAAACGCCTGGGGTGTTCGGACATGGCGGTGCGGACAAGGCCCCACACCACGGCGGCGGCCGGGTCGGGTACGGCGTCGGCGTCGGCTGCCGCCACGGCGCCGCGGGTCAGGAACAGCAGCCGGGACCCGGCGAACCGCTCCTGAGCGAGCCACTGCTGCACGGCGGCCAGGGCTCGGGCGGCCAGCTGATGGGCGGTGACCGGCACCGGCGCATCGATCCCGTCGGCTGCCGCCGCTCCGGCCATCGGGAGGACGACCACTTCGGGCGTCGACTCGCCCAGGTCGGTCAGGTCGGTCAGGTCGGTCAGGTGACGGTGGCGTCCGGCGATGAGCGGAGCCGCCCACGCCGTGGCCGCCGTGCCGTCGTCGACGAGCGCCCAGTTCGGCGGTGCCGAGGGCGTCGGGGTGGGCTGCACGGGCCAGGTCAGGCGGAACAGGGCGTCGTCGGCATCGTGCCGGGTCCCGGTGGGCAAGGGGCGCAGGGTGAGGGCGTCCAGGGTGGCGACGGTCGCCCCGGCGGGATCGGCGAGCGTGACCGACACCGCGTCCCGTCCGGCGACCGGGGTGATCCGCACCCGCAGCAGGTCGGCGCCCGTGGCGTGCAGGGTCAGCCCCTCCCAGGCGAACGGCATCCGCACGGGTCCGGCGGTTTCGCCCGCGGTCAGGGCGGCAGCCTGCTGGGCGCTGTCCAGGAGCGCCGGGTGCAGACCGTACGCTCCCGCCTCGGCGCCCTCGTCCTCCGCAAGAGCTACCTCCGCGTAGACGGCGTCTTCGGTGCGCCAGGCGGCTCGCAGTCCCTGGAACGCGGGGCCGTAGCGGTAACCGGCGGCGTCGAGGGCGTCGTAGAAGGCGCCGGTGTCCAGCTGCTCGGCACCGGCCGGAGGCCAGGTCGCCAGGTCGGTGGGCGGCTGCGCCGCCGCGCCGGGAGCCACCTGTCCGGTGGCGTGCCGGATCCAGGGCGCGTCGGGTGAGGCGGGGTCTGCGTCCGGCTCCAACTGCCGGGCGTGCACGGTGAGCGGGCGGCGTCCGGACTCGTCGGGGGCGCCGACCCACACCTGAAGGGCGACTGCGGCCGTGCCTTCGAACGTCAGTGGGCTGTGCAGCGTCAGCTCGTCCAGCCGATCGCAGCCCACCTGCCCACCGGCGTGCAGGGCCAGTTCGACGAATGCGCTGCCGGGCAGCAGCACGGTGTCGCCCACGGCATGGTCGGCGAGCCAGGGATGGGAGCGGATCGACAGTCGGCCGGCGAACAGCAGCCCCTCGCCGTCCCCCAGCGCGAGGGCCGCCCCGAGGAGGGGGTGGCCGGCCGCACCGAGTCCGTAGGCGCCGGCGTCACCCGCCCGGTGCGCGGAGTCCGACCGGGGCCAGTAGCGCTGCCGGTGGAAGGCGTAGGTCGGCAGGTCCACCGGCGTGGACTCGCCGACCGGCAGCAGTGCCGTCCACTCCACCGGGGCGCCGTGGCAGAACGCCTCCGCCACTGCCGTGACGAACTGATCGGCTTCGCCCTGGTCCCGTCGCAGGGTGCCCATCGCGTGGGCGGAGGCGTCAAGGTTGTCCTGAAGGGCGGGCGTCAGCACCGGGTGCGGACTCACCTCGACGAACAACCGATGCCCAGCGGCGGCGAGTTCGGCGACGGCGTCCGTGAGACGAACACGGTGACGCAGGTTCCCGTACCAGTACCCCGCGTCCAGATCCCCCGCCCCGACCCACTCGCCGGTGTACGTCGACAACATCGGCACCTCCGGCGCCTGCGAGACCACACCCGCCAACGCCCCGGTGATCTCCCCCTCCAA
>NZ_JAHHIU010000187.1 GCF_024539815.1 Streptomyces hayashii | reverse complement strand
AAGACCACCAGGGCGGGGACGGCCGGGGCGGCAGCAGGGTCGGCCGGGAGAGGAGGAGGGTCGGGCGGCGGTCCGGGGAGCCGTCATAACGAGCCCGACGTGGCGCCGGGCCGCTCCAGGGCCGCGTCCAGCGTCGTGGCGGGCGGCAGCAGCCGGGACAGCCCGGTGGCCCGCAGGATCCGCAGCGTGAGCGGATGCGCGCAGACGAGGTGCAGACGCCCGTCGTGGTCGAGGACCCGGCCGCGCGCCCGGTACAGCAGGCGCAGCCCGGAGCAGTCGAAGAACTCGATCCGGGTCAGGTCGATCACGATGCGCGGTGCGGGACCGGCGGTCGCGTCGTCGAGCAGCGGGCCGATCTCCGTGGCCGCGACGAGGTCGATCTCACCGCGGAACTCCAGCACTGTGTATCCCCGGTCCTGGCGGACGCGCAGATGCGGGGAGTCCGCCGCGGATTCCAACTGCACGACGACATCGCCTCCAACCCGCTCCACCGGTCGGGAGCTTCCAACGGCCGGGGAGCACGCAGCAGTTCCCCGCCTCAGCAAGCTACCCCCGATGGAGTGAATTCCAGCATGTTCGATTGACATATGTCTTCGAAATGCAACCGACCCCGGTGGAGTTTTTTCGCGTCGTGAGCGAAGGGGGGCGAAGCGTCACGACAGAGCGTGCCACGCCTTGGAGAGGGCGGTGCGCAACTGCTCCGTCTGGTGGTCCGTGAGGCCCCGGACCATGCGCTCCTCCAGCTCCCGCACCGGGCCGGCGTGCCGCTCCAGCAACCCGCGCCCCTCCTCGGTGAGCAGGATCAGCAGCTCGCGCCGGTTGCGCGGATTGCGCTCGCGGCGGATCAGGCCGCGCCCCTCCAGGGAGCGCACCAGGTCGGCGATGGACTGGGCGGTGACGAACGAGTCCCGGGCCAGCTGGGCGGCGGACAGCCCGTCGTGCCGCTCCAGCACGGTCAGCGCCGTGTACTGCAGGGCCGTGATCCCGGACGGTCTGACCAGTTCGTCCAGGTGGGACCGGACGACCAGCTCCACCTGCTTCACCATGTAGAGCAGGGACGGGGGTGTCCTGTGCGGCGGGGATGCGGGCGCCGTTGCCTGGGTTGTCCGGGGGCCGACCATGGGGCAGAGCGTAGACCATTGACAGGAAACCTGTCCGTGAAGAGACTGCGGACCAACAGGAATCCTGTTTGTTGAAATCTTGGCAACGATGCTGAGGAGTGGTGATGACCGCCTTCGAGATCGACCCCGGCCGACTGTTCGTCGGGGGACAGTGGTGCGAGGCCGCGGACGGGGCGCGGACCGAGGTGGTCGATCCGTCCCGGGGCACGGTCCTCACCACCGTCGCGGAGGCGGGCGCCGTCGACGTCGACGCCGCCGTGCGGGCCGCGCGGGAGGCCTTCGACGCCGGGCACTGGTCCGGCCTCAGCGGCCGGGAGCGGGGCCGGGTGCTGCTCCGCGTGGCCCAGCTGATCCGCGAGGAGGCCGACGACATCGCCCGGCTGGAGAGCCTGGACGTCGGCAAGCCCATCACCCTCGCGCACGCCGTCGACGTCACCAACGCGGCCAACGACTACGAGTACTTCGCCTCCCTGGCCTTCGCGCTGGACGGCAGCCACCGCGACACCCCCATGAACGCCCTCGCCTACACCCGGCGGGACCCGGTCGGCGTGGTCGCCGCGATCACCCCGTTCAACTTCCCGCTGATCCTGGCCGGCTCGAAGATCGCCCCGGCCCTCGCCGCGGGCAACACGGTCGTCCACAAGCCCGCCGACGAGACCCCGCTCAGCGCCCTGTACATGGCGGGACTGTTCCAGCGGGCCGGCGTCCCCGACGGCGTCGTCAACGTCGTCACCGGCGCGGGCCCGGTCGCCGGCGAGGCCCTGCTGCGTCACCCCGGCGTCGACAAGATCGCCTTCACCGGCTCCACGGCGACCGGCCGGCACGCCGCGAGCGTCGCGGGCGAGAACCTCAAGCCGGTCACCATGGAACTCGGCGGCAACGCGGCGCACCTCGTGTTCGAGGACGCCGACCTGGAGAAGGCCGTGGGCGCCGTCATCAAGGGCTTCGTCTTCAACACCGGCCAGTTCTGCATGGGCGGCCCGCGTCTGCTGGTGGCCCGCCCGGTCTACAGCACCCTGCTGGGCATCCTCGCCGAGGCCGTCCCCGGCGTGCCGGTCGGCGACCCCCGGCTGCCGGAGACCGTCGTCGGCCCGATGGCGGGGGAGAGGCATCTGCGCAAGGTCGAGGAGTACGTCGACCTCGCCCGCAAGGAGGGCGCCCGCATCGTCTGCGGCGGCGAGCGACTCGACCTCGACGGCGGCTACTACTACAAGCCGACCGTGATCGCCGACATCGCCGCAGACTCCCGTGTCGTCCAGGAGGAGATCTTCGGCCCCGTCCTCACCGTCCAGCCCTTCGACGACGAGGACGAGGCGATCGCGCTGGCCAACTCCACGCCGTACGGCCTGGCCTCGGGCGTCCAGACCGGCAACCTGGCCCGCGCGCACCGCGTCGCCGACCGCCTCCAGGCCGGCATCGTCTGGGTCAACGACTGGGCGATGCTCGACCCCGCCGTCCCGTTCGGCGGCGTCAAGGACTCCGGCTTCGGCCGCGAGTACGGCCCCGAGGCGCTCGCCGCGTACACCAGGGTCAAGTCCGTGGTCGTCTCGCTCGACTGAGTGCGGTCACCCGAACACCTCTGTCCGACAAGGGAGTTGCACCGATGCCCAGCACCACACGCGCCGCCGTCGTCGAGTCCGCCGGAGCGCCCTTCACCCTCTGCGAGGTCGTGCTCGAAGACCCCGCACCGCACGAGGCGGTCGTCCGGCTGGTCGCGGCCGGGCTGTGCCACACCGACCTCGGCGTGGCGAGCGGCGGGCTGCCCTTCCCGCTGCCCGGAGTCCTCGGGCACGAGGGCGCGGGGGTCGTGGAGGCGGTAGGCTCCGCGGTCACGGGCGTGGCTCCCGGAGACCACGTCGTGCTCTCCTTCACCTCCTGCGGCCACTGCCGAAACTGCCACGGCGGCCACCCCGCCTACTGTGCCGCCTGGCTGCCGCTGAACCTCCTCGGCGGCCGCCGCGCCGACGGCAGCGGCACCGTCAGCCGGGACGGCGAGGTCCTCGGCGGCCACTTCTTCGGCCAGTCCTCCTTCGCCGAGCGGGCACTGGTCGACGAGCGCAGCCTCGTCAAGGTCGACCCCGACGTGCCGCTGGCGTCGATCGCGCCGCTGGGCTGCGGGGTCCAGACCGGCGTCGGCGCCGTCTGGAACGTGCTGAAGCCGACGGCCGGCGCCGCCGTCGTCGTCCTCGGCGCCGGAGCCGTCGGCCTGTCGGCGGTCATGGCGGCCGCGATGTCGCCGGCGACCACGATCATCGCCGTCGACCGGGTCGCCGAACGCCTCGAACTGGCAAGGGAGTTGGGCGCCACCCACACCGTCGACGCCGGCCGGGTCGCACTGGGCGAGGCCGTCGCGGAGATCACCGGCGGGCAGGGCGCCGACGGCGTCGTGGAGACCACGGGCAACACGGCCGTGCTGCGCCAGGGCGTCGACGCGCTCGCCGCCCGCGGCACCCTCGTCGTCGTGGGCGCCCCGCCCTTCGGCAGCGAGGTCGCCCTGGACGTCAACGGGCTGCTGGGCGGCAAGCGCGTCGTGGGCCTCACCCTCGGCGACAGCGAGACGCAGACCTTCATCCCGGCCCTGGTCGGGCTGGTCAAGGACGGGCGTCTCCCGCTGGACCGCCTGATCGGGGTCTACCCGTTCGCGGACATCGAACAGGCGGTGCGGGACATGACCGAGGGCAAGACCGTCAAGCCCGTGCTCGTCTTCTGACGACCGCTTCCGGGCGACCGGTCAGTCGACCGTCAGCACCAGCTTCCCGGCGGTCCGGCCGGTGTCGCCGAGCCTGTGCGCCTCGGCGGCCTCGGCCAGCGGGAAGGTCCCCGCGATCGTGGCGCGCAGCCGGCCCGCCTCGACCAGCTCGGCGATCGCGCGCATCCCCGCCCGGTCGGCGTCCACGAGCATCCGCACCGCCCGCACCCCGAGCCGCTCGGCCTCCTCGTGGAACTCGTCCGACCCCGTCGGCAGGATCGACACCACGATCCCGCCCGGCCGCAGCACGCCCAGCGACTTCACCGAGGTGTCGCCCCCCAGGGTGTCCAGGACGACGTCGACGTCCTTCACGGCCTCGGCGAAGTCGGTCTCCCGGTAGTCGATCGTCTCGTCGACGCCCAGCTCGCGCAGGAAGCCGTGCTTGCCCGCGCTGGCCGTCCCGATCACATAGGCGCCGCGCGCCTTGGCGATCTGCACGGCCACATGACCCACGCCGCCGGCCGCGGCGTGGATCAGCACCCGCTGTCCCGGGCCGAGCTCCGCGGTCTCCACCAGCGCCTGCCAGGCGGTCAGCGAGACCAGCGGCAGCGCGCCGGCCTGGACGTGGTCGACGCCCTCGGGCTTGTGCCACAGCGCGCGCACCGGCGCGATGACGTACTCGGCGTGCGAGCCGTGGCCGTAGGGGTAGGGCAGCATGCCGAAGACCTCGTCGCCGGGCGCGAACGCGGCGACGCCGACGCCGACCGCCTCCACGGTTCCGGAGAGGTCCCAGCCCAGGACGAAGGGCGGCTCTCCCAGGAACCCGCCCGTGGCGCGGTGCTTCCAGTCGGTCGGGTTGACGCCGGCGGCGCGCACCCGGACCAGGACCTCGTTCGGGCGGGGCGCGGGCCGCTCCGTCTCTGTCTGCTTCAGTGCCTCGGGACCGCCGAGTACGTCCTGACCGATGACGCGCATGGCCGTACCGGTGCGCGGGGTGTTCACAGTGCTCATGCCGACCAGCCTGCCCGGTCCCACCCCGACGGGAAATGGCATGATTGCCAACATCCGATAGAATCGTGCCATGTCCTCCGGAGACCAGCACCGTGTCGTCGCCCTCGCCCTCGACGGCGTCTACCCGTTCGAGCTCGGCATCCCGGCCCGCATCTTCGGCGCGGCCGACGGCCACTACGAGGTTGTGACCTGCACCGTCGACGGCGGCCCGGTGCGGACGAACGCCGACTTCACGGTCGGCGTCGAACACGGTCCCGAGGCGCTGGCGACCGCCGACACGGTCGTGATCGCGCCGGTCGCGCCCGACCGGGTGGCGCACGACCTGCCGGCCGAGGTGGCCGAGGCACTCGCCCGGATCCGCCCCGAGGCGCGCATCGTCTCCATCTGCACGGCCGCGTTCGTCCTGGCCGCGGCCGGACTGCTCGACGGCCGCCGCGCCACCACCCACTGGCAGGTGACGGAACTGTTCCGCCGCATGCACCCGCAGGTGGAGCTCGATCCGGACGTGCTCTTCGTCGACGACGACCGGGTGCTGACCTCGGCCGGAGCCGCCTCCGGCGTCGACGTCTGTCTGCACATCGTCCGCAAGGACCACGGAAGCGAGCTCGCCAACCAGGTGGCCCGCCGCTGCGTGGTGCCGCCGTTCCGGGACGGCGGGCAGGCGCAGTACATTGAGCAGCCCGTGCCGGAGGCCGGCGCGGCCGGTACGGCCGCCACCCGCTCCTGGGCCCTGGAGCGGCTCCACGAGCCCCTCGCCCTCGCCGACCTCGCCGCACACGCCCGGATGAGCCTGCGCACCTTCGCCCGCCGCTTCCACGACGAGGTCGGCCTGAGCCCCGGCCGCTGGCTGATCCAGCAGCGCGTCGCGCACGCCCGGCATCTGCTGGAGGCCAGCGACCTCTCCGTGGACCAGATCGCCGCGCGCGTCGGCTTCGCCACCGGCGCCTCCCTGCGCCAGCACCTGCACACCGCCATCGGCGTCTCCCCGCAGGCCTACCGCAGGACCTTCCAGGCGGCGACCCGCTGAACGTTCGGCACAACGGCGGGGCGGTCGGCCCCCGTTACCGGTCCGCCGGTGAACTCCACTGAGCAGCAGGGAAGTCGAGGATTACAGGCGCCCCGCGGAGCGCCGAGCGCCGAAGGCTGATTTCCCAGTGCACCCAGTGCGCGGTGCCGACAGCCGGTTCGCGAGCCGGCGGTCGGGGATGCGAGCCGACGCCGGAAGGCCGGGCGTCCGACGCCGTGTCGACGGCAGGTCCGGCGGCGCGGCCCGCGTCGGGCGACCGCCGCTCAGCGGCTCGCGTGCAAGGCGACCAGCAACTGCCAGACCTGGTCGGCGATTTCGGCGGGGGTGCCGTCGAGGTCGCCGTGCAGCCAGTCGGCCAGCACGCCGGCGAAGGTCGCGGCGACGGCCGAGGCGACCAGGGGCGCGTCGGCCGCGCCCGCCCGCTCCCGTTCCCGCAGGCTGTAGGCGCGCAGGTCCCGGTGGAGCACCCGGCCGAGCGGCCCGCCGCCGCCCGGCGTGAGCAAGGTGCGATACAGCGCGGCGTGTGGGGTCAGCGAGCCGAAGAACTCCGCCAGCGCGGCCGGGGCGCGGACCGGGTCCGGCCGTCCGCGCCAGGCGTGCAGCGCCTCCACCGCCTCGCGTACGACGTCCGCGCAGGCGTCGACGGCGAGAGCCTCCAGGTCGGGATAGTGCACATAGAACGTGGCCCGTCCGACGCCCGCCCGGCGCACCAGCGCGGCCACCCCGACCTCCTCCAGGGGCCGTTCGGCGCACTCCTGGAGGAGGGCGGTCCGCAGCCTGGCCCGGGTGCGGGCCGCACGTGGGTCCTCGGTTTCGCCGCGGGTCACTGCGCGATCAGGACGGCGGCCAGGGCGATCGCGCCGGGCAGTGCCTGCGCGACCAGGATCCGCCGGTTCGCGGTGACCGCGCCGTACACCCCCGCCACGATCACGCAGGACAGGAAGAACACCTGCGCCCTGAACCCGGTCGGATCGGCCGCGACCAGCCCCCACACCAGTCCCGCCGCGAGGAAGCCGTTGTACAGCCCCTGGTTGGCGGCCATCGAGGCGGTCCGCTTCGCCAGCTCGGCGTCGAAGCCGTGGAACGACATCCCCGGCGGCTTCTGCCACAGGAACATCTCCATCACCAGGATGTAGAGGTGCAGCGCAGCCACCAGCCCGACCAGCACGTTCGCCAGAATGTCCATGTTCTCCCTCGACTCCTGCTTCCACTTCTCAGACAGGTGTCCACTATAGCGGGACAGCTGTCCAGGAAGTCCAGTGGCGAACGCCCCACGCGCATGCGTCGGCGCGTGACGGGGCGTGGCCGGTGGCTGACGGAAACGGGGGTATCCGCAAGGTCCGGGGACGGGGTCCGCCCGCCCCGGCCCGGACCTCGCGGAGGAGACGACGACATGGCAGTGGTGAAAGCGGGCGTCGTGGTGCTCGACTGTGCCGAGCCCGAGAAGCTCGCCGAGTTCTACAAGGGGCTGCTCGACGCCGAAGAGACCGACATGAGCGCCAACCGCGTGGAGATCAGGGGCGCCGACGGCATCCGGCTCGCGTTCCGGCGGGACGTGAACGCGACCCCGCCGAGCTGGCCCCGCCCGGAGAACTCCCTCCAAGCCCACCTGGACTTCATCGTCGACGACCTGGACGAGGTGGAGCGCAGGGTCGTGGGCCTGGGCGGTCGCCCGCTGGAGACCAAGGGCGCCCCCGGCCCGCACGAGGAACGAGGCTATGCCGACCCGGCCGGCCACTCCTTCACCCTGCGCCTGGAACCTTCCACCGCGCCGAAGCAGGGCTGAGGCCCACCGAGGCAGAGGCCCACCGAGGCAGGGCCGAGGCCCACCGGGGCAGGACGGAAGCGGGCCGACGCAGGGCGCAAGCGCGGCCGAGCGAGACCGAACCGGGCTCGCCCACGGGATCGACGTCCGGTCCGGGCGTCCCGGCAGCAGACTCGGGGCCGCCCGGCATCTCGGCCGGACGGCCCCGAGCCGCTGCCGGGGGGACGGGGGTACGCCGCGGGGGCTCAGTCCCGCCCGGACTTCTCCTTGGCGGGCCAGACGCCGGTGGACCGTTCGATCGCCTTGGCGCCGGTCCGGTCGGCGGCGCTGCGAGCCGCAGCGAAGATCGCGCCCTGGACCGCCGCCGCCAGCAGGATCTCCCCCCAGCCGCGGTCCCGGTCGAGAGCGTCAGGGGCGTCGTCCTCGTGGCGGATCGCCTTCCATGCCTTGCGGAACGCGAGGCCCGCCAGAGCGCCGCTGGCCCAGCCGAGCGCGAAGCCCACGGGCTGGTAGACGAGGGGCAGTTTCCTCTTCTTGGACACGTCGGTCTCTCCTTGTGTGAGGGGTGCGGGGTCTCAGGGCCGTCCCCGTGCCGGAACCTGTTCCTCGGCGCGCACCGGCCCGGGAGGAGTCCCGTCGCCGAACGGACGGCCGCCGAGCTCCTCCCTGTGGTGCGGGGAGCTCCAGCCGGCCAGGTCCGGACCGACGGGGACGATCCGGGTCGGGTTGATGCCGGTGTGCACCCGGTAGTAGTGCCGCTTGATGTGGTCGAAGTCGACCGTGTCGCCGAAGCCGGGCGTCTGGAACAGATCGCGGGCGTACGCCCACA
The DNA here is from genome assembly GCF_024539815.1 of Streptomyces hayashii. GTDB lineage: Bacteria > Actinomycetota > Actinomycetes > Streptomycetales > Streptomycetaceae > Streptomyces > Streptomyces hayashii. The sequence continues at coordinate 16,194 of NZ_JAHHIU010000187.1, read as the reverse complement.
GGACCTGGTTCTCGGTCAACTTCCAGCGGTTGCACTTGAAGTGACCGTGATAGACGGCGTCGAAACGCACCAGAGTGGTGAACAGCCGGATGTCCGCCTCGGTGATCGTGTCGCCGACCAGGTACCGCTGCCCGGCCAGCCGGGACGCCAGCAGGTCCAGACGCCGGAAGACGCCCGCGCACGCCTCCTCGTACTCCTTCTGCTCGCTCGCGAAACCCGCCCGGTACACCCCGTTGTTGACGTCCTCGTACACCCCGGCCATCACGGTGTCGATCTCGTCGCGCAGCCGTTCGGGGTACAGGTCGGGGGCGCCGGGACGGTGCAGGGCCGACCACTCGGTGGCGAGGTCGAGGGTGAGCCGCTGGTAGTCGTTGGTCACCAGCTTGCCGCTGGGCACGTCCACCACGGCCGGCACGCTGACCCCGCCCGGCGGATCGCTCTCCCGTCGTTCGTAGGCCTCGCTGAGGTAGCGGATGCCGAGGACGGGGTCACGGCCGTCCGGGTCCAGGGTGAAGCGCCAGCTGCGGTCGTCCTGGATCGGGTCGGCGATCGCCATCGACAGCGCGTCCTCCAGGCCGAGGAGCCGCCGCGAGACCACCGCCCGGCTCGCCCACGGGCAGGCACGGCTGACGACCAGCCGGTAACGGCCCGCCTCGACGGGCCAGCCGCCGCGGCCGTCCGCCGTGATGCGGTCCGTGAACCGGCTCGCCGACCGTTCGAACGGCTTGTGCCCGTACGCGGCGTTGTCGTCGCCCCCGTCGCCCATCGCTTCCTCCCGGTGGTGGTGCGTTCCGTGCGTGACGCGTTTCCTGCTCACCGCGTTCCCCGATTTCCGCCGACGGCACGGTGTGAGCCGCACTCGCCGGGGCAGTCGGCGAACGTGAGCGGGACACCTTCGACACGGAACGCCGAACGCACAGGCGAAGAGACGACCTCAGAGAAAGGCGAGCGCGGTGCCGAACGGAAAGCCGACCGGAACACACGTGTCACGGTTCTGGTGGCGCTGGCCGCCAACCTGATCATCGCGGCGGCGAAGGCGGTGGGAGGCCTGCTCGCAGGCTCGCCCGCGCTGCTGTCGGAGGCCGCGCACTCCGTGGCCGACAGTCTGAACGAGGTCTTCCTCCTCGCCGCACTGCGCCGCAGCCGACGCCCGGCCGACCGACGGCACCCCTTCGGCTACGGCAAGGAACGATTCTTCTGGTCGCTGCTCGCCGCCGTCGGGATCTTCGTCATGGGAGGCTGCTTCTCCGTCTTCCAGGGCATCGAGGCCCTGCGGTCGGGGGCCGACGAGAAGACGAGCGGCTATGTGGCCGGCCTCATCGTGCTCGGCGTCTCCTTCCTGGCCGAGGGCGCCTCGCTGCTGCGGGCGCTGCACCAGGTCCGCGGGCAGGGCGGCGCGGCGGCGGGATTGCGCGACCCGGCCCTGCGCACGGTCGTCGCCGAGGACGGCACGGCGGTGCTCGGCGTCACCCTGGCCGCGGCCGGAATGGCCCTGCACATGGTCACCGGGCAGGTCGTGTGGGAGGCGTCCGCCTCGCTGGCGATCGGCGCGCTGCTCGTCTTCGTCGCCTACCGGCTCGGGCGGGACGCCCGTGACCAGCTCATCGGTGAGGCCGCCGACCCCGAGACCGGGTCGCGCATCCGCGCACTGCTCGACGCCCAGCCCGAGATCGACAGCGTAGAGGCGCTGTTCACGATGAAGATGGGCCTGGACTCGGCCCTGGTGGCGGCCCGCATCGACCTCATGCCGGGTCTGGACAGCGAGCGGGTGGAGGAGGTCGCCGTCCGTATCAAGCGCTCGATCGCCGGTGTGGTCCCCGAGGCCGACCAGATCTTCCTGGACGTGACCGACCGTCCCGCGCGCGAGGCGGCAGAAAGCCCCGCCGCGACGGGGGAGCGCGGCGGGGCCTGACAGTCGGTTGCCCGGCAGGACCGCCTTCATTCCCGCTTCAACGGAATCTTCTCCGCGAGATCCGCGAGATCCGCGAGATGCAACGAGTTGCACGAGGCGCACGGGATGTGCGAGGCGCACGGGATGTGCGAGAGCCGCGGGATCCGGAGGGCCGTCAGGTCCACGAGCCGGATCCATGAACCCTTGGATGCCACGGACGGGTGCCACGGATGGGTGCCACGGACGGGCCCTTCGCATCGGCGGAGGGCCCGTCCGTCTCCCGGGCCGGGCGCGCTCCAGGGTCAGTTTCCGCCGGCAGGCTCCAGGACGAACACCGGGATCTCCCGGTCCGTCTTCTTCTGGTAGTCCGCGTACGGCGGGTACGCGGCGACGGCGCGTTCCCACCACTCGGCCTTCTCGGCGCCGGTGACCTCGCGGGCCGTCATGTCCTGCTTCTGCGGCCCGTCCTGGAGCTCGACATGAGGCTCGGCCTTGACGTTGTGGTACCAGACCGGGTGCTTCGGCGCGCCGCCCTGGGAGGCGACCAGCGCGTACCGGCCGTCGTGCTCGACCCGCATCAGCGGGGTCTTGCGCAGCTTCCCGCTCTTCGCGCCCCGGGTCGTCAGCAGGATGACGGGCATTCCCGTGTCCCGCAGCGTCGTCGCCTCCGTGCCGCCGGAGCTCTCGTACTGCTCCACCTGGTCACGCACCCACTGCTCCGGGCTGGGTTCGTACTCGCCTTCGAGAGGCATGCCATCCCTCCCCTTCGTCGTCTTTCGTCGTCCTGTCACGTCGTCCTGGCGGACGTCGTGTCCGTCGTGTCCTTCGTCGAGCCGTCGCCGTGCGGCCGTGCCATCACACGTCGTCCCGCACGCGTCCGTCTCGCGTCGTGCTTCAACACCGGTACCCGCCTGTTTCATCCGTACGACGGCGGCGCTACACGACCATCCGCACGGCCAGCGCCGTCATCACCGCGCTCGACAGGAGTGCCGTCGCCAGCCGGCCGCGATGACCGGTCAGGGCCCGGCCCAGCAGTGCGCCGCCCCCGGCGAGCAGGACCTGCCAGCTCGCCGACGCGACGAAGGCCGCCAGCACGAACACGCCCTGTTCGGCGGGGCGTACCGCGTCGCCGGCGCCGTTGCCGAGGACCAGCGCGGCGAAGTACACCACGGTCGTCGGGTTGAGGAGGGTGATGCCGAGGAGGCTCAGGAAGGCGCGCGCCGGGCTCGGCGGAGGCGGGTCCGAGCGGGTGCTGAGCCGGTGGGCCCGGTACCGGCGCAGTGCCGTGACCGCGCCCCGGGCCGCCAGCACGAGCAGCACCAGGGCCGAGGCCCAGCGCAGCGGGGTCAGCACCGGCCGCAGCACGGCTGCGACGGCGGCGCCCCCGACCGTGGCGACCAGGGCGTAGAGCCCGTCGGCGGTGGCGACGCCGAGCGCGGCGCACACGCCGGTGCGCAGGGAGGTGCGGGCGGTGAGGGAGACGAGGTAGGTCGCGACCGCGCCGACGGGTACGGCGATGCCGTATCCCGCGACCAGGCCGGCGACGAGCGCGGCCGTCACGAGGCTGCGGTGTCGGGCCTCCGGGGGACGCCGGGCTGCTGTCGGACCGGGGCCGGGGAGGCGGCGGCGGACGTCGGCAGCGGCAGGGCTTCGTATGTGGACATGGCCGGATCGTGCGGGTGGCGGCCGCCGGACGGCAACTGTTTTTCCCCGGGCAGCCGCCCACGCCGTAGCCGAGGCTGCCTGATCCGCCGTCGGGACGAGATTTCGGAGCGAACGATTCCGGCCGTATCGCCCCATTCGTCGATCTGGCCGAACTCTGCGTCGCCTTATAGGTGCCCGGGGCATCTAATGAAGATCGGCAGGACGCACCCCTCGTCTGCGAGGTCACGATGACGGATACCCAGGTCACCACGGACACCCAGGTCACGACGGACACCGAGATCGCCACGCCCGGCGGAGCCGCTGCGCGCCCAGCGAATGCGGCGGCGCGGGAGCAGGTCCCCGTCGCCTTCCCGCAGGACCGGACCTGCCCCTATCGGCCGCCGGCCGCCTACGACCCCCTGCGCGCCTCCCGTCCCCTCGCCCGCGTCACCCTCTACGACGGCAGCACGGCCTGGCTGGTCACCGGTCACGAGGCGGCCCGCACCCTGCTCGCCGACCCGCGGCTGTCGACCGACCGCACCCGCCCCGGCTACCCGGCGACCTCACCCCGGCAGCGGGCCCTGCCGGACCGCCAGGCCGCCCTGCTCAACGTCGACGACCCGGAACACCACGCCCAGCGCCGACTGGTGCTGGCGAACTTCACCCTCAAGCGCGCCACGGCCATGCGCCCGGCCATCCAGCGCGTCGTCGACGAGCGGATCGACGCCATGCTCGCCCAGGGGCCGCCCGCGGAACTGGTGAGCGCCTTCGCGCTGCCCGTGCCGTCCACCGTGATCTGCGAGCTTCTGGGCGTTCCGTACGCCGACCACGAGTTCTTCGAGGAGCAGTCGCGGCGTCTGCTGCGCGGCAGGGTGCAGCAGGAGGTGCGCGACGCGCGCGACCGGCTCGACGGCTACCTCGGCGCGCTGATCGACCGCAAGCTGGAGACGCCGTCCGGCGACGGCGTCCTGGACGCCCTGGTCGACAAGCAGGTGCGCGAAGGGACGGTGGACCGTCAGGAAGCCGTCTCGCTGGCCACGATCCTGCTGGTCGCCGGGCACGAGACCACCGCCAACATGATCTCCCTCGGCGTCTACACCCTGCTCCGCAACCCCGAGCGGCTGGCCGAGCTGCGGGCCGACCCGGCACTGCTGCCGGCGGCCGTCGAGGAGCTGCTGCGGATGCTGTCCATCGCGGACGGGCTGCTGCGGCAGGCCACCGAGGACATCGACGTCGGCGGGACGACCATCCGGGCCGGGGAGGGGGTGGTCTTCGCGACCTCGGTCATCAACCGCGACGACGGCGCCTTCCCCGCGCCGGACACCCTCGACTGGAGCCGCTCCGCCCGCCACCACGTGGCCTTCGGGTTCGGCATCCACCAGTGCCTGGGCCAGAACCTGGCCCGCGCCGAACTGGAGATCGCCCTGGGCACGCTTCTGGCCCGGCTGCCCGGACTGCGCCTGGCCGTCCCCGCCGAGGAGGCCCGCTTCAAACCCGGCGACACGATCCAGGGGATGCTGGAACTCCCCGTGACCTGGTGAGGAGCCGTCACATGGACATCCACATCGACACGGACGTCTGCATCGGCGCGGGCCAGTGCGCCCTGGCCGCCCCGGGCGTCTTCACCCAGGACGACGACGGCTTCAGCGCCCTGCTGCCCGGCCGCGAGGACGGGGGAGGCGACCCGATGCTCCGGGAGGCCGCGCGAGCCTGCCCGGTCGGCGCGATCAAGCTGACCGGTCCGCCGGGCTGACGTCCGCCGAGGGCGCGTCCCGGTCCAGCGGCAGCCGCGTTCGCCTCGCGGGCCTCCGCCGCAGGGGCGGCCGCGCCGCTGATCCCCGCCGTCGCCGTCGCGCCCTCGGCCGGCGGGAACAGCCGGCCGGTCGGCGCGGACGGCCGCCCGGCGCCGGTCACGGGGCCGGCCGGGCAGCATCGCCGAGGTCCGATCGAGGAGGCGGACCGGCGCATCCACGGGCCCCGCCCCGAGAGCGAACCCGAGAGCGAACACGGGGTGGCCTTCCCGCTTCAGTAGGGTTCGCGGGTGACCGCACAGGACGAACAGCAGCCGTTCCTCTACCTCGTCGTCTGCGCCGCGGGCGTCGCCGCGGACGTCGGCGAACTGATCACCGCCGCCCAGAAGCGGGGGTGGCGGGTCGGCGTCATCGCCACGCCGCTCGCCATGAACGGCTTCTTCGACGTCTCCGCCGTGGAGGCGCAGACCGGGCGTCCGATCCGATCCGCCTGGCGGCGGCCCGGCGATCCGCGGCCGTTCCCGGACCCCGACGCGGTCGTGGTCGCCCCGGCCACCTTCAACACCGTCAACAAGTGGGCGGCGGGCACGGCCGACACACTCGCGCTGGGCACCCTGTGCGAGGTCGTCGGACTCGGCGTCCCCGTCGGCGTCCTGCCCTGCGTGAACGAGACCCTCGCCCGTCATCCCGCCTACCAGGACAGCCTGACACGGCTGCGTGCGATGGGCGTGCGGTTCGCGTCCGCCCCCGACCCCGCCGCGGGGGAGGGGTTCGGGTGGGAACGGGCGCTGGACCTGCTCGACTGAGCCGGTGCGGCGGGGCCGGACTCACCGGGAGCCGGCCGTCCCGGGTTCCGGGCCGCGGGAGGCCCGTGACGCGAACTCCGTGCCGCAGGGCCCCGACCCCTCGCTCTCCGGCAGGACCACCCGCGCCCCGCTCATGGTCAGCGTCCGGTAGTACCCGCCGATCCGCTCCGCCGACCGGCCGACGTAGTGGCCGATGAACGAGCGGCGGAACCGGTCGCCGCTGCGGTTGGGGCCCGAGCCGTGCACCAGGCTGCCGTTGAAGAACAGCACGTCCCCCGGCGCCATGTCGACCGGCGTCGCCGTCAGGCCGGGCGGCGGCGGCACGTACTCCCGCGCGAACGACGCCTGCGCGTCCGCCTGTTCCGGGCAGAACAACCGCATCCGGTGCGTGCCGGGCACGACCTCCAGTCCGCCGTTGTCCCGGTCGATCACGTCACAGGCGAGCCAGGCGGCCACGCACGTGCCCGGCTCGACCCGCAGATAGAAGTTGTCCTGGTGCAGCGCCTGGCCCCGGGCGCCGGGCGGCTTGAAGTAGAACATGCTCTGCGCGGCCAGCGCCTCCTCGCCGAGCAGCTCTTGCAGCGCCTCCCGCAGACGCGCGTCCAGCAGCGTTCGCCGCGCGAGCGGGGAGATCTCGTGCGGGTGCATCACCCTCGGGTACGCCCGCAGCGGATCGGCGTCCCCGGGGCACGGCTCGAAATGCCCCGGCACCGGCCGCCCGGCCGCCCGCAGCGCCCCGAACTCCGCGCACAGCGCGTCGACTTCTCCCTGCCCGAACAGTCCCCGGACGACGGTGAAGCCGTCCTCCCGGTACTGCCGCAGTCCCGCCTCGCCCAGAACGTGAGCCCCGCCGCCGTCCACGCCGTCCATGGCCTCGACCTCCATGTGCGCCCTCCTCGGTCCGCTGCACCCGACCCTGCCACGGCCGGGCGGCCGACCGCCGGGACTCGGCGCGGGAAAAGGCCTCCCGAGGCGGCCCTCGGGACGGAGCGGGCCAGATGATTTCCGCCCGAAAGACCCTCGAAAGGGGGGCCAAAAGGGGCGTCGATACAGCGACCGCCCCACGGTGCGACCACGGATTGACGTTTCGTCAGGATTTCCGGGCCGGTGGGCAATGCGGGAAACCGTGTGATCTCTTGTTCCTCCAGGTCCGGCTGTGCGAAGGTGTGCCTTGTCGGCGCACGGACAACGTTTTCCGCACTGTGCGCGCGAGACGCCTCCCGTCCACACTCCGCGCGCTCCAAAAGAGCCGTCCCCCCCCGGACGTCCGGAGGCGTCGAACCCTGTGCGAGCCGATCCCGCTTCCCGGCGGGATCGCATACCCGATGGTATGGACTTTATGCCGCATGCCCCCGGAAGGAATGCAGACCGTGAATCACGCAGGCCTGTCGAATTCCCCTTCGGCGCGCCGCTTCGACGCGACGGACGAACAACTGAGCGCGGAGCTGAAGAAGTGGACGGGGGCGTCCCCCGCGCTGCATCCCGTCGGCGAGTTGCTGGACCGGCACTGGGAGGCGGCCTTCGCCTACGCACGGCTGTGCACCGACGGCGAGCGCGCGGCCGGCATGCTCACCACGGCCGCCTTCACCCGGCTGTTCGGCGAGACCCTGCGCCAGAACGGGCCGACGGCCGCGTGGCGCCCGCACCTGCTGGTCACCGTGCGACGCGTCGCCGCCGAGTGGGACGCCGACGGCCGCCGCGACCTGCTGCACCCCGCGCTGCGCTCCGAGGCCGAGGAGGACGGCCCGGCTGACGGCATGGGCGGCGACGGCGCGGCCGCCCTCATGCTGCCGCCCGTGCACCGGCGCATGCTGTCCCGGGCGTTCCAGCGGCTGCCCGAGTCGGCCCGCTGTCTCCTCTGGCACGTCGAGGTCGAGGCCGAACCCCTGGCGGTGCCGGGCGGGCTGCTGGGCCTGGAGGAGGACGGCGCCCGCGTCGAACTGCGCCGGGCCCGCGAGCGGCTGCGCGAGGAATGCCTCCAGGTGCACCGCGAACTCGCCACCGAGGACGAGTGCCACCGCTACCACCGGCTGCTGGACGTCACCTGCCGCCGCGGCGGCGCCGGCCTCGACCCCGACCTGCGCACCCACCTCGAACGGTGCCGGCACTGCGCCCACACCGCCGACCAGCTCAGACAGTTCGAGGGACTGCTCGGCGCCGCCCTCGCCGAAGGCATCCTGGGCTGGGCGGCCGCCGCCTATGTCGAGGTGAGGATGGCCGGCGACGGCCGGTTCGCCGACCCGGCCGCCGAACCGCCCCGGGGATACGCGGGCGAGGCGTTCACCGACGGGAACTCCGCCGCTCCCTCTCCCTCTCCCGCGCCCGACGCCGTGGGGGCGCGCGGTGCGAACCGTCGTGCCGGATCGGGTTCGGGCGCGCTGTCCCGGATCGGGGCTCGGGCCGCGGGTCTCGCCGGCCGGCCCGGCGCCACGGCCGACGCCGACACCCGTGCGGGGACGAGCCGGTCGGCCCAGAAGGCGGCCCGCCGGGCCCGCCGCCGCAACCTGGCCGCCGCCGTGCTGACGGTGAGCGGGATCGTCGTCCTGCCGCTCGTGGTGTGGGCCGCCCTCGGCTCCGGGGAGGACACCGCCTCGGTCGGGGACAGCGAGGCGGCGAAAGCCCCGGCCACGGGGACGGACACGGCCACCGACGGCCCCTCGTGGGCCGGGGCGGGTGACCAGGCCCAGGGCGCCATGCGCCGGCGGCTGCACAACGCCGCCTCCGGGCTGTGCATCGGGATCGTCGGGGGCAAGCCCGCCGACGGCGCCGAGATCGAGCTCGCCGCCTGCTCCTCGGCCCCGGGCCAGCAGTGGTCGTACGAACCGGACGGGCTGCTGCGCAGCGCCGCCGACGCCGGGCTGTGCCTGGACTCCCGCCTCGGCTACTCGGTCCGGCTGGGCCCGTGCGCCGGCCCCGGCCGGCCGGACCCGAAGGACGTGCGCTACGACTTCACCCTGCAGGGCACGCTCGTCCCGCGCTCGGGCCAGAACCTCGCGCTCGCGCCGGCCGCCACCGACGGATCGGGCGCCCTCGTGCTGAAGAACCGGGTGGACAGCGCCGCACAGCGCTGGGTCATCGACACCTCGAAGCCCGATGCGCAGATGCAGTTCGTCAACTGGGACGCCGACAGCACCGCCTCCGAGTCCCCGGCCCCGGAACGCACCGCCAAGAAGGCGAAGTCCTCCGCGCCCGCCCCTACGCCGTCCGCCGACAGGACCGCCGCCCCGGCCCCCGGGTCGACGCCCGGCTCCTCGACCGGCTCGGACGATTCGTGCTCGTACTCCCACCCGTACTCCTGCCAGTGGGGCGGCCGGCAGGGCGGCGGCTACGGCGGCTCGGGACACGGCGGTTACGGCGGTTACGACGGGCGCTACGGATACGGCGGATACGGCTCCGGAGGCTGGGGGCGCTGACCTCCGCCGCAGCGTCCGGGGCCGATCAGACGCCGATCACCTGGAGGGAGGCCCACAGCGCGGCGACCGCGGGGATCAGCGCGGCCGGCACCGTGAGCAGCCCGAGGCGGGTGAACTCGCCGACGCCGACCTTCTCGTTGCGTTCCTGCACCACGCGCCGCCACAGCAGCGTCGCCAGGGATCCCGCGTAGGTGAGGTTGGGGCCGATGTTCACCCCGAGCAGCACCGCGAGCACCGCCCCGGTCCCGGCCGGGACTGCCAGCGGCACGAGCACCAGCACCGCGGGCAGGTTGTTGATCAGGTTCGCCAGGACCGCGGCCAGCGCGGCCACGCCCAGCAGCGCGAGCAGACCCGAGCCGCCGGGCAGGACATGCCGCAGTGCGTCGGCGAGCCCGTTGTCGACCACCGCGCGCACGACGATCCCGAGCGCCAGCACGAAGGCCAGGAACCCCGGCGCCGCGGCCCGCACCACCGCGACCGGCGTCACCCGCCGCCGGGCCAGCGCCCGTCCCGCCATGACCAGGGCGCCCGCGAACGCCGCCCACGCCGGCTCGATCCCGACCGCCGAGGCCACCACGAACCCGGCGAGCGTGCAGGCGACGGTGACCAGCGCGAACAGGGGCAGCTCGGGTGCGGGGCCGTCGTCGGCGCCGCCCTCGACGGCGGGCAGGTCGTCGGCGAAGAACCGCCGGAACACCAGGTACTCGGCGCCGATCGCGACGACCCAGGGGAGCGCCATCAGCGCGGCGAACCGGGTGAAGCTCAGCCCGCTCGCCTCGAACGCCAGCAGGTTGGTGAGGTTGGAGACCGGAAGGAGCAGCGAGGCCGTGTTCGACAGGTGCGCGCACGCGTAGACGTGCGGCCGGGAGCGCACGCCCATCCGGGCGGCCGTGGCGAAGACCACCGGCGTGAGCAGCACCACCGTCGCGTCCAGGCTCAGTACGGCCGTCACCACCGAGGCCAGCACGAACACCGCGACCAGCAGCCGCCTGGGGCGGCCGGCGGCCCGGCGGGCCATCCATGCCCCGCACGCCGTGAACAGTCCCTCGACGTCGCACAGGTGCGCCAGCACCAGCACCGCCGCGAGGAAGCCGACGACCGGCCCGAGGCGTTCGGCCTCGGCCAGGGCGTGCTGCGGCGAGACCGCTCCGAGGGCGATCGCCACGGCCGCGGCGGGGACGGCGATCAACGCCTCCGACCTTCCGGCGGGGCGCAGCACGGCCCATACGAGGGAGGCGGCGAGCAGACAGACGGACAGAGCTTCGGCGAGGGGGGTGTTCAGCGGACTACTCCGGAGGCGTGGACTTGGTCGGGCCCGCCCATCGAACTGGTCCGGGTGCCGGTCCATGAAAACATGCCCGGGTAAACGTCCGGCAAGCAGTCACGCCCGTCACATCGGCCGCGCCAGACGGCACGGGCCGCCCGCTCACTCCTCGTCGAGCAGGCTCAGCTCCGCCCAGATCGTCTTGCCCTCGGGGGTGTGCCGGCTGCCCCAGCGCTGGGTGAGCTGGGCGACCAGGAGCAGACCGCGGCCGCCCTCGTCGAAGGTCCTCGCCCGGCGCAGGTGCGGGGCGGTGTGACTGTTGTCGGACACTTCGCAGATCAGCGTCGAGCTGTCGTGGATCAGCCGCAAGCGGATCGGCCGGGAGCCGTACCGGATCGCGTTGGTGACCAGCTCGCTCACCACCAGCTCCGTGGTGAACGACGCCTCGCTCAGCTCCCAGCGCGCCAGCTGACCGACGACCTGTCTGCGGATCGGCGCGACCAGCGAGGGATCGGCCGGGATGTCCCAGGTCGCGACCTGGGCGGCCGGCAGACCCCGGGTGCGCGCGAGCAGCAGGGCCACGTCGTCGGCGGCGCCGCCGGGCGGAAGCAGGGCGTGCAGGATGCGGTCGCAGGTCTCGTCCAGGGAGTCCGCGTGCGCCGCCAGCGCCTCGCTGAGCAGCCGGTGACCGGACGGCGCGTCCCGTTCGCGGGACTCGATCAGGCCGTCGGTGTAGAACGCGAGCACACTGCCCTCGGGGACCTCCACCACGGCCGACTCGAACGGCAGGCCGCCCACGCCCAGCGCGGGACCGGCGGGCAGGTCGACCCGCCGGGGCACGCCGTTCGGCCGGAGCACCACGGGCGCGGGATGCCCGGCCCGGGCGAGCGTGCAGCGCCGCGACACGGGGTCGTACACCGCGTACAGACAGGTCGCGCCGACCTCGCCGGGGCTGCCGTCGTTCCCGGCCTCCTCGGACAGGCGGACCACCAGGTCGTCGAGGTGGGTCAGCAGCTCGTCGGGGGCCAGGTCGATGTCGGCGAGGGTGCGGACGGCGGTGCGCAGCCGGCCCATGGTGGCCGACGCCTGGATGCCGTGTCCGACCACGTCGCCGACGACCATGGCCACGCGCATCCCCGACAGCGGGATCACGTCGAACCAGTCCCCGCCGACCCCGGCACGGGCGGCCGGCAGATAGCGGGAGGCCGCTTCCACGGCGGCGGTCCGCGGCAGGGTCCGCGGGAGCAGACTGCGCTGCAGGGCGAGGGCGGTCTCCCGCTCGCGCGAGAACCGGCGGGCGTTGTCGATGCAGACGGCGGCCCGTGCCGTGATCTCCTCGGCGAGCAGCACGTCGTCCGGGGTGAAGGGGTCGGGCCGGCGGAACCGGGTGAGCACGGCGACGCCGAGGGTCACGCCCCGCGCCCGGATCGGCACGGACATCGTCGAGTGGATGCCGAGCTCCCGGACCCGCGCCCCGCGTACCGGATCCCAGGTCAGCCAGGCGTCCAGCTCGCCGCTGTGCACGGTGCCGACGATGGTGCGCCCCGCGACCAGCGAGTCGACCTGGGGAGACCCGGCCGGGTAGCCCTGCGCCTCCCCGGGCTTGGCCACGGCCTCCGGGGTGCCGGTGTTGACGGAGCAGTGCGCGGTGCGGCGCAGGCTCAGCGGCGGCGTGAACCGGGCCGGAAGCTCCCCGTCGTCCTGCGGGTCGAGCAGGTCGACGCTGACGAAGTCGGCGAGCGCGGGCACGCACACCTCGGCCAGCTCCTGCGCCGTCCGGGTGACGTCGAGGGTGGTGCCGACGCGCACGCTCGCCTCGTTGACCAGCTGGAGCCGCTCACGGGCCAGGTAGGTGTCGGTGAAGTCGTGGGCGGCCAGGCACACGCCCCGCACCCGGCCCGCCGCGTCGGTGACCGGCGCCATCCGCGCCAGCCAGGCGTGCGCCCGTTCCTCGCCGCCGGTGCGCGTGTACATCTGCACGTCCTGCGGGCGACCGCTGGTGAGCACCCGCAGCATGTGCTGCTCCAGCTCCGTGCTCTGCGGCCGGCCGCCGATCTCGGAGAGCCGCAGTCCCCGGATCCGTCCCTCGGGCAGCCCGATCACCTCGCCCATGGCCTCGTTGATCCGGCGCAGCCGCAGGCGCTCGTCGTAGACGGCCACGGCGCAGGGGGACTGGACGAGCGCCGCCGAGGCGAGGGGGTCGTCGGAGAGGATGCCGTCGACCCCGGCCACCGGGGTGACGATGAGCCACTGTCCGGGGTCGCCGTCCTGGGCCTCGGAGCGATGGGCGAGCAGCCACATCGGTATCGGCCGGCCGTCACGGTGGCGCAAAGTGACCGTTCCGTCCCAGCGCGGGCCGGTGGGCACGGGGGCCCGCTGGGCCAGCAGCTCCACCGCGGGCCGACCCACGACCTCGGACGTCGCCCAGCCCAGCAGGGCGCTCGCCCCCTCGTTCCACCCGACGAGCGTCCCGGCGTCGTCGACGACAGCCCGGGCCGTCGCAGCCTCGTCGAACGGATACTCCGGGCTCATCTCGCCACTCCATCGCGGACACTCACAGTGAACGGGCACGTCACTTCCGTTCCAGCCTAGTGTGTTCCGCCCACGCGCGGACGGGAACCCCCACGTGCCTGCCCGACAGCAGGTTCCCCGCAGGGTCAAGAGCCAAAACCGGACGATCTGGCGGGGGTGGGCGTCCCGGCGGCCCCCGGCGCCGGGCGGCCTCTCCGCGCCCTTGACGGGTGAGCGTGCAGCGTCGTCAGATTCTGTTTGTAATCGATCAGTTGTGAGTACTTCTGGTTCCTGATGAGAGAGAGCCGACCATGACGGTCACTCGCAGATCGGTCCTTCTCGCCTCCGCGACCGCACCGGCCGCCGGACCGCTCCTCGGCGCCCCGGCGGCCCTGGCCGTCGAGGCGGCCGGGAGCGCCCCGGGCCGCCGGACGGTCGCGCTGCGCGACGGCTGGCGCTTCACATCCGTCGACCCGCGCGGGGCCACCGACCCGAGCGGGCAGTACGCCGACGCCGGCTACGACGACTCGGCCTGGCGCGAGGTGGCGGTCCCGCACGACTGGAGCATCGAGCAGACCCCCACCACCCAGAACGGCACCACCGGCGGCACCGGCTTCTTCCCCGGCGGCCTGGGCTGGTACCGCCTCGCCTTCACCCTGTCGCCCGCCCACACCGGCCGGCGGATCTCGGTCGAGTTCGACGGCGTCTACATGGACTCGTCCGTCCACTGCAACGGCGTCGAGGTCGGCCGCCACCCCTACGGCTACACCGGTTTCGCCTTCGACCTCACCGACCTGCTGCACACCGACGGCCGCACCGAGAACGTGATCGCGGTCAAGGTGCAGAACCGGCTCCCCAGCAGCCGCTGGTACTCCGGCAGCGGCATCTACCGCGAGGCCCGGCTCGTCATCACCGACCCCGTGCACGTGACCCGCTGGGGGACCCGCGTCACCACCCCCGAGATCACCGACGAACGGGCCGTCGTCCGGGTCGCGACCACCGTCGCGAACACCGCCCGCGACGCCGTGGACGTGGAGGTCGTCTCCCGCATCCTCTCCCCGGACGGCCGCACGGTCGCCCGCACCTCCTCCACGATCGCGGTCGGCGATCCGGCCACGGCAACCCAGGTTCTCACCGTGCGCCGACCGAAGCGGTGGGACTTCGACACCCCGCACCGCTACACCCTGCACACCGAGCTGCGCGTCGCCGGCCGGATCACCGACGCCTACCGCACCCCCTTCGGGATCCGCACCTTCCGATTCGACCCGGAGGAGGGCTTCCACCTCAACGGCAGGCACACCAAGATCAAGGGCGTCGACCTCCACCACGACCTGGGCGCGCTCGGCGCCGCGATCAACGTCGACGCCGTCCGCCGACAGATGACGATCATGAAGTCCATGGGCGTCAACGCCTTCCGCACCTCGCACAATCCGCCCTCGCCGGAGATGATCCAGGTCTGCGAGGAACTGGGCATCGTGATGCTCGTGGAGGCCTTCGACTGCTGGAGGACCGGCAAGACGCGCTACGACTACGGACGGTTCTTCGACGAGTGGTGCGAGAAGGACGCGACCGAGATGGTGCTCGCCGCCCGCAACTCGCCCGCCGTCCTGCTGTGGTCCATCGGCAACGAGATCCCCGACTCCACCTCCACCGCCGGTCTCGCGATGGCGGACCGCATCATCGCCGCGATCAGGGCGGCGGACGACACCCGCCCGCTGGTCATCGGCTCGGACAAGTACCGGACCCCGCCCCCCAAGGGCTCCGCCGCCGATCTGATGCTCGCCAAGCTGGACGGGCTCGGCCTGAACTACAACACCGCCAAGTCCGTGGACGCCCTGCACGCGGCCTACCCGCATCTGTTCCTCTTCGAGTCCGAGTCGTCCTCGCAGACCTCGACCCGCGGCGCCTACCAGGAGCCCGAGCACCTCAACACCGGCGAGAACCACACCCCGGGGCGGCGGGCCACCTCGTCCTACGACAACAACCTCGCCTCCTGGACGATGAGCGGCGAGTACGGGCACAAGAAGGACCGCGACCGGAAGTGGTTCGCCGGGCAGTTCCTGTGGTCGGGCATCGACTACATCGGCGAGCCCACCCCCTACAACGTCTTCCCGGTGAAGGCGTCCTTCTTCGGCGCGGTCGACACAGCCGGGTTCCCGAAGGACATGTACCACCTCTTCCGCAGCCAGTGGACCGACGAGCCCATGGTCCATCTGGTCCCGATGACCTGGAACCACGAGACCGGCGACACCGTCGAGGTGTGGGCGTACTCCAACGCCGACACCGTGGAGCTGTACCTCGACGGCACGTCCCTGGGGGTGCGCAGGTTCGACAGGAAGAAGACCGTCGACGGCCGTCCGTATCTGGAGACCACCGAGGCCACCGGCGACGACAAGACGTTCACCACCGGCCCCTACCCCGGCAGCTACACCAGCCCCAACGGCAGCGCGGGCAAGCTGCACCTCACCTGGCAGGTGCCCTACGCTCCGGGCGAGTTGAAGGCGGTCGCGCGCAGGAACGGCCGGACGGTCGCCGTCGACAGGCTGCGCACGGCCGGCGCCCCGCACTCCGTACGCCTCACCGCGGACCGTGCCCGCCTTCCCGCGGACGGCCGTTCGCTGGTCTTCGTCACCGCCGAGGT
The DNA here is from genome assembly GCF_024539815.1 of Streptomyces hayashii. Taxonomy (GTDB): domain Bacteria; phylum Actinomycetota; class Actinomycetes; order Streptomycetales; family Streptomycetaceae; genus Streptomyces; species Streptomyces hayashii. The sequence continues at coordinate 273 of NZ_JAHHIU010000187.1, read as the reverse complement.
GGTCGACTCGCGCGGGACGGTCGTGCCCGACGCCGAACACCTCATCACCTTCGACGTGAGCGGCGGCTCCCTCGCCGGCCTCGACAACGGCCGGCAGGAGAGCGCCGAGCGCTACCAGGCCACCACCCGCACCGCCTTCCACGGCAAGGCTCTCGCCGTCGTGCGCTCCGGCGTCCGCGCGGGAGCCCTGAAGGTGACCGCGCGCGTCGACGGTCTGCGCAAGGGCGCGGTCACCGTGCGGACCACGCCCGCCCGCGCCGCGGCGACCACCCC
>NZ_JAHHIU010000186.1 GCF_024539815.1 Streptomyces hayashii | reverse complement strand
CCTCCCCCCTCCTTCGCGCCGCCCGGGCAGGCCGTCCCGCCGCCGCCCATCGCCCCCGACGGACCGGGACAGGTCCCCTACGGCTACCCGGGCGGCTACGGCTACGGCTACCCGCCCCCGCCGCCCTACGGGGGCGGTGGCCCGGGCATGTACGGCTGGACCGGAACCGGGGCGGGGGACAGCAACGGCATGGGGGTCGCCGGGCTCGCGCTCGGGATCCTCGCCGCCGTCCTCTTCTGTCTGTGGCCCCTCGCTGCCGTCCTCGGCGTCCTCGGCGTCGTCTTCGGCTCGATCGGGCGGCGGAAGGCGGGCCGGGGCGAGGCGTCCAACCCGGGCCAGGCGCTGGCGGGCATCATCTGCGGAGCGGTGGGACTGGTGCTGGCCGTCGCTGTGGGTGTGCTGATGATCGTGGTGCCCTGACGACCGTGGCGCCCTGAGACGCCGCCGACGGACGGCGCGGGCCGGCTCAGCCGTCGGCCCGCAGCCGCTCTCTCGCCTCCATCAGCGCGAACCCCAGCAGGTTCGGCCCCCGCCACCGCTGCGGATCCATCGCCGCCTCGTGGTCCGCCGCCAGACCGATGCCCCACACGCGGTCCATGGGGCTCGCCTCGACCAGCACCCGCGTACCGGTGCCCAGCAGGAAGGCGCGCAGCCCGGCGTCCGAGGCGAACTTGTGGACGCTGCCCTCGACCACGATCCCGAACCGCTCCCGCTGCCAGGTCTCCTCGTCGAAGCCGCGCACCAGCCGCCCCTCCTTCTTCGCCTGCGCGGGGGAGCGGGCGGCCAGCGCCCGGCGCTCCGCCTCGGCGTCGCCGAAAAGCCGCGCCTTGCCGGCCATCATCCAGTGCTCGGCCGTCGCATAGCCGACTCCGTCGACCACGAACGGTGACGGCCACCACTGACTGAGGCAGCTCGCGCCGATCCGCCCGTCCGGCCTGGGACGGTGCCCCCAGAAGTGCAGGTACTTGATCCTGGCCCCCGCCCGGACCGCGCTGACCAGCGCCTCCCGGTCCTCGATCCTGTCCATGGAGCCGAGCATGGCACGCGCCACCGACAGAGCGTCCCTCCTTTTCCCCTCCGACTCGACACCTGGTCGCCCCTCGTCGACAGATTCCGTCGCGTAACCAAAAGGCAACAACGGAATCACTTGTTGGAGTGCCCTTGCTCTGTCAGGATCGGCAATCAAATCGAGCTGGAGCTACGCCACCCGCCGCCGAACACTTCGGGGCGAAGGCGGAGGAGAGCGACATGCAGGACCGGTTTCCCGCACAGGAACGTTTCTCGGACGGCGCGCAGTACATCGCCGGCCGCCTGACGAAGGGCACGTCCGGCGCCACCCACACCGTGGTCGATCCCGCCACCGGCGACGAGGTCCTCACCTATGAGCTGGCGGGCGAGGGTGACGTCGACGCCGCCGTCGCCGCCGCGCGGGCGGCCTTCACCGGCTGGTCCGCGGCCACCCCGGGCGAACGCTCCGACGCGCTGCACCGTTTCGCCGCGGTCCTCTCCGACCGCGCCGAGGACCTGGCCCGCGCCGAGTCCGTGCAGTGCGGCAAGCCGCTGAAGCTGACCCGCGAGTTCGACGTCCCGGGGACGATCGACAACACCTCCTTCTTCGCCGGCGCCGCCCGGCACCTCGCGGGCCAGTCGGCCGGCGAGTACTCCGGCGACCACACCTCCTACGTCCGCCGTGAGCCCATCGGCGTGATCGGCTCCATCGCCCCCTGGAACTACCCCCTCCAGATGGCGGCCTGGAAGATCCTCCCGGCGATCGCCGCGGGCAACACCGTCGTGCTCAAGCCCGCCGAGCTCACCCCGCTGACCTCGCTCCTGTTCGCCCTGGCGGCGACGGAGGCCGGGATCCCCGACGGTGTCGTCAACATCGTCACCGGGACCGGGCGGGTGGCGGGCGAGCACCTGGTCGGGCACCCCGACGTGGCGATGACGTCCTTCACCGGCTCCACCGCCGTCGGCAGGCGCGTCGCCGAGGTCGCCACCGCGACCGTCAAGCGGCTGCACCTGGAGCTCGGCGGGAAGGCGCCCCTCCTGGTCTTCGACGACGCCGACCTGGAGGCCGCCGCCAACGGCGCGGTCGCGGGCGCGCTCATCAACACCGGGCAGGACTGCACGGCCGCCACGCGCGCGTACGTGCAGCGGCCGCTCTACGAGGCGTTCGTCGAGCGGACGGCCGCGCTGATGGAGACCGTCCGGGTCGGAGACCCCTTCGCCCCGGGCACCGACCTCGGTCCGCTGGTCTCGCACCTGCAGCGCGACCGGGTCGCCGCCTTCGTGGACCGGGCGCGCGGCTACGCGCGCGTGGTGACCGGCGGCGAGGCCCCCCGAGGAGAGCTGAAGGACGGCGCGTACTACCTGCCGACGCTGATCGCGGACGCGGCCCAGGACAGTGAGGTCGTCCAGTCCGAGATCTTCGGACCGGTCCTGGTGGTCCTGCCCTTCGACGGCGACGACGAGGGCATCGCCCTTGCCAACGACACCCCCTACGGACTGGCCGCCTCCGCCTGGACCCGGGACGTGTTCCGGGCGAACCGGGCCACGCGGGAGATCAGGGCCGGATGCGTGTGGGTCAACGACCACATCCCGATCATCAGCGAGATGCCGCACGGGGGCTACAAGGCCTCCGGCTTCGGTAAGGACATGTCAGCGTATTCGTTCGAGGAGTACACCCAGGTAAAGCACGTTATGTTCGATAACACGGCGGTGGCCCGCAAGCCCTGGCACCGCACTGTCTTCGGGGACTCATAAGCGACGACGACCGGCCGCCGACCACGGCCGCACCTCCCGAAAGGGCACCACGCGCATGGAGCAGCACGAGCCAGACCGCCTCAGCCCGGCCCACTTGGCCGCCGTACGGCGCAGCCTCCGCAACGGCAGGGCGGCCATGACCCGCCGGTCGGTGCTGCGCGCCTCCGCCGGCGGCGCGCTCACCCTGGGCGGCCTCGGCGCGCTGAGCGGCTGCGGCATCCCCGCCGCCGGCAAGTCCCGGGGCGGCGTCTCCGCCGACGACCACTCGGCGAAGGAGAAGGTCGTCAAGTTCTCCAACTGGCCGGAGTACATCGACGTCGACGACAGCGGCAAACGCCGTCCGACGCTGGACGCGTTCCGGAGGCAGACCGGGATCGCGGTCACCTACACCGAGGACATCAACGACAACGACGAGTTCTTCGGCAAGATCCAGCCGCAGCTCGCCGCCGGCCAGGACACCGGCCGCGACCTCATCGTCCTCACCGACTGGCTGGCCGCCCGCATGATCCGGCTCGGCTACGTCCAGAAGCTGGACGCGTCCCACCTGCCCCACGCCTTCGCCAACCTGTCGGACCAGTTCCGCAGCCCCGACTGGGACCCGGGCCGCGCCTACTCGTACCCCTGGCAGGGCATCTCGACGGTCATCGCCTTCAACAAGAAGGCGCTCGACGGCGTCGAGGTGAGGTCGGTCTCCGATTTGCTCGACACCCCGGCGCTCAAGGGGCGCGTCGGCCTGCTCACCGAGATGCGCGACACCGTCGGCATGACCATGCTCGACATGGGCAAGGACCCGGCGAAGTTCACCGACGACGACTACGACGCGGTCCTCGCCCGCCTCCAGAAGGCCGTCGACAAGGGCCAGATACGCCGCTTCACCGGCAACGACTACACGTCCGACCTCAGCAAGGGCGACCTGGCGGCCTGCGTCGCCTGGGCCGGCGACGTCGTGCAGCTCCAGGCCGACAACCCCGACATCGCCTATGTCGTCCCGGACAGCGGCTACATGACCTCGACCGACAACATGCTGATCCCCAACAAGGCACGCCACAAGACGAACGCCGAGCGGCTGATCGACTACTACTACCAGCCCGAGCCGGCCGCCGAACTCGCCGCGTACATCAACTACGTGAGTCCGGTCGCGGACGTGAAGCCGTACCTCGCCAAGATCGACAAGTCGGCGGCGGACAACCCGCTGATCCTCCCGGACAAGGCCATGCAGGCCAAGTCCCACGCCTTCCGCTCCCTGAGCTCGAAGGAAGAGACCGCCTACCAGTCCAAGTTCGCAAAGCTCACCGGGGCGTGACGACGATGAAGACGACCGACAGCGGCAGCGGCGACGTCCGCCTCACCGGCATCAGCAAGACCTACGGCTCGTTCACCGCCGTGCACCCGCTGGACCTGACCGTCCCGCAGGGCTCCTTCTTCGCCCTGCTCGGCGCCTCCGGCTGCGGCAAGACGACCACCCTGCGCATGATCGCCGGCCTGGAGGAGCCCTCCTCCGGAACCGTCCACCTCGGCGACCTCGACGTCACGGCCCTCCCGCCGTACAAGCGCCCGGTGAACACCGTCTTCCAGTCCTACGCCCTCTTCCCCCACCTCGACATCTTCGAGAACGTCGCCTTCGGTCTGCGCCGACGCGGCATCAAGAGCGTGAAGAAGCAGGTCGAGGACATGCTGGAGCTCGTCCAGCTCGGCGAGCAGGCCCGCAAGAAGCCGCACCAGCTCTCCGGCGGCCAGCAGCAGCGCGTCGCCGTGGCCCGGGCCCTGATCAACCACCCCAAGGTGCTCCTCCTCGACGAGCCCCTCGGCGCCCTCGACCTCAAGCTGCGCCGCCAGATGCAGCTGGAGCTCAAACGCATCCAGACCGAGGTCGGCATCACCTTCGTGCACGTCACGCACGACCAGGAGGAGGCCATGACCATGGCCGACACGGTCGCGGTGATGAACGCGGGCCGCGTGGAGCAGCTCGGCTCCCCGGCCGATCTCTACGAGAACCCGCACACCACGTTCGTCGCCAACTTCCTCGGCACCTCCAACCTCATCGAGGCCGAGGTCGACTCCAGGAGCGGCGACGACATCGTCCTGAAGGCGGGCGGCGGCAAGCTGGTGCTGCCCGAGGCGCGCTGTTCCGCGCCCACGACGACCGGCGGACGGGTGCTGGTCGGCGTCCGTCCGGAGAAGATCTCCCTCAGCCACGCCGACGACGCCGGCGAGATCCCCGAGGGCCGCAACCGCATCACCGGGAAGATCGCCGACTCCTCGTTCATCGGCGTCTCCACCCAGTACGTCATCGACAGCTCGGTCTGCCCCGAATTCGAGGTCTACGCCCAGAACATCGACCGCGACGACCGGCTGGTGCCCGGCGCCGACGTCGTCCTGCACTGGAGCCCCGCCCACACCTTCGGACTGGACGCGGCGCAGTCCCTGCTTGCCGGGACGACGGGCTCCGCAGGCGTCCAGGAAGAGGCGGCGGTCTGAGATGGCGACCCTCACCGAGGCGCCCCCGCCTCTGTCCCCGACGGCGCCGGCGCAGAAGCCCCCGCGCAAGCGCGGCCGCCTGACGCCGTACTGGCTGCTGCTGCCCGGTCTGCTCTGGCTGATCGTGTTCTTCGCGCTGCCGATGATCTACCAGGCCTCGACGTCCGTGCAGACGGGCTCACTGGAGCAGGGCTACAAGGTCACCTGGCACCTCGCGACCTACTGGGACGCCCTCGGCGCGTACTGGCCGCAGTTCCTGCGTTCGGTGCTCTACGCGGGCGCGGCCACGATCCTGTGCCTGGTGCTCGGCTACCCGCTGGCCTATCTGATCGCCTTCCGCGCCGGACGCTGGCGCAACCTGATCATGATCCTGGTGATCGCGCCGTTCTTCACCAGCTTCCTGATCCGCACCCTCGCCTGGAAGACGATCCTCGCGGACGGCGGCCCCGTCGTCGGCGCCCTGAACACCCTGCACGTCCTCGACGTCACCGACTGGCTCGGCTGGACGGCCGGGGACCGGGTCCTCGCCACACCGCTGGCGGTGGTCTGCGGACTGACGTACAACTTCCTGCCGTTCATGATCCTGCCGCTGTACACCTCGCTGGAGCGCATCGACGGACGGCTGCACGAGGCGGCGGGCGACCTGTACGCCCGGCCGTCCACCGTCTTCCGCAAGGTCACCTTCCCGCTGTCGATGCCGGGCGTGGTCTCCGGCACGCTGCTGACGTTCATCCCGGCGGCCGGCGACTACGTCAACGCGGAACTCCTCGGCTCGACCGACACCCGCATGATCGGAAACGTCATCCAGACGCAGTTCCTGCGCGTCCTGGACTATCCGACCGCGGCGGCCCTCTCCTTCATCCTCATGGCCGCGATCCTCTTCATGGTCACCTTCTACATCCGCAGGTCCGGGACGGAGGATCTGGTCTAAATGCCCTTCGTCAACTGGCTCAAGCGCCATTTCGTGGTCATCGCGGGACTTCTCACGCTCGCCTATCTCCTCCTGCCGAACGTCGTCGTCACGGTGTTCTCCTTCAACAAGCCGAAGGGCCGCTTCAACTACGAATGGCAGCAGTTCTCCACGGACGCCTGGAAGGACCCGTGCGGAGTCGCCGGCATGTGCGGCTCGCTCTCGCTCAGCCTCCAGCTCGCCGTCTGGGCCACCCTGGGGGCCACCCTCCTCGGCACGATGATCGCCTTCGCGCTGGTGCGCTACCGCTTCCGCGCGCGGGGCGCCGTCAACTCGCTGATCTTCCTGCCCATGGCCATGCCCGAGGTCGTCATGGCGGCCTCGCTGCTCACCCTGTTCCTCAACCTGGGCGCCCAGCTGGGATTCTGGACGATCCTCATCGCCCACATCATGTTCTGTCTGAGCTTCGTCGTGACGGCGGTGAAGGCACGCGTGATGTCCATGGACCCGCGCCTCGAACAGGCCGCCCAGGACCTCTACGCCGGGCCCGCGCAGACGTTCCTGCGCGTCACCCTGCCCATCGCCGCCCCCGGGATCGCCGCGGGCGCGCTCCTCGCGTTCGCGCTCTCCTTCGACGACTTCATCATCACCAACTTCAACGCGGGCTCCACCGTCACCTTCCCCATGTTCGTCTGGGGCTCGGCACAGCGCGGGACGCCCGTCCAGATCAACGTCGTCGGCACGGCCATGTTCCTCGTCGCCGTGGCCCTCGTTCTGACGTCGATGATCATCAGCAATCGCCGCAACAAGCAGAAGGCGTGAGCCTGCGCGGAGCCCCTGTAGGGAGTTGACATCATGGCCCCGAGCGCCATGAACCGGTGGATCACTTCTCTTTCCGACGCCCAGCCGGTCCCGTACTGGCTGGAGGACCCGGGCAGGCCCCGCCCCGAGGCCGCGCTCACCGGCCCCGAGACCTGCGACCTGCTGGTCGTCGGCGGCGGCTACAGCGGACTGTGGACCGCGCTCGTCGCCAAGGAGCGCGAGCCGCAGCGGGACGTGGTGCTGCTGGAGGGCCGCGAGGTGGGCTGGGCCGCCTCGGGCCGCAACGGGGGGTTCTGCGCGGCCTCCCTCACCCATGGGCTGTCCAACGGGCTCACCCGCTGGCCGGACGAGATCCACCGGCTCCAGGAGCTCGGGATGCGCAACCTCGACGAGATCGAGGCGGCGGTCGCCCGGCACGGCATCGACTGCGACTTCGAGCGCACCGGCGAGATCGACGTCGCCACCGAGGCGTACCAGGCGCGGGAGCTGCGCGACTGGCACGAGGAGCTCGACCGCCGCGGCCTCTGCGACGGCATCGAGTTCCTCGACGCGGACGCGGTGCGCGAGCAGGTCGCCTCGCCCACCTTCGAGGCCGGCCTGCACGACCGCCGGGGCGTCGCCATGCTCCACCCGGCCAAGCTGGCCTGGGGCCTGAAGGCGGCGTGCCTGCGGCTCGGGGTGCGCGTGTACGAGCACACGCCGGCGCTGGACCTGAAGCCGCAGGGCGCGGGAATGACCGTCCGCACGCCGTACGGCCAGGTCCGCGCCCGGCAGGTCGCCCTGGGCACGAACATCTTCCCCAGCCTGGTCAGACGGGTGCGCTCGTACACCGTGCCGGTGTACGACTACGCGCTGATGACCGAGCCGCTGACCGCCGGACAGCTCGACTCGATCGGCTGGAAGAACCGGCAGGGGCTCGGGGACTCGGCCAACCAGTTCCACTACTTCCGGCTGTCGGCCGACAACCGGATCCTGTGGGGCGGGTACGACGCCGTCTACCCCTACGGGGGCCGGGTGCGCGCCGAGTACGACGACCGGCCGCAGACGTACGCCACGCTCGCCGAGCACTTCTTCGGCTGCTTCCCGCAGCTGGAGGACGTCCGCTTCACCCACGCGTGGGGCGGGGCGATCGACACCTGCTCGCGCTTCTCGGCGTTCTTCGGCACGGCCCACCGGGGCAAGGTGGCGTACGCGGCCGGGTACACCGGTCTGGGCGTCGGGGCCACCCGGTTCGGGGCCGAGGTGATGCTCGACCTGCTCTCGGGGGAGAGCACCGAGCGGACGTCGCTGGAGATGGTCCGAAGGAAGCCGCTGCCCTTCCCGCCCGAGCCGTTCGCCTGGACGGGCATCGCCCTCACCAAGTGGTCGCTGGCCCGGGCCGACGCGCACGACGGACGGCGCAACCTGTGGCTGCGGACGATGGACAGACTGGGACTGGGCTTCGACAGCTGACCGGCCCGGTGAGCGGGGACGATCCGGGTGAGCGGCGGGCCGGTTCACTCCAACGGGTTGCCCGAACCCGCGTAATGCCCGCGGAGGACCTCCCTCTCCCTTGTGACGCCACCGCGTCCACGAGTGAAAGGGAGGTCTTCTCATGGCTGGGGCGAAGACGGCCGTCGAATGGCTGGCATCGGTCGCACCGGATCCCGAGGCGTGCCGCTGGGAGTGGGAGCGCAACCCGCTGGGGGTGGCGCTGCTGCCCGCGGGCAGGGCGTGGGACGTGCTCATCCTGCCGGGAGCGCTCGGCCGTCCCACCCTCGACGTGCTCACCCGGATCGTCGGACGGCCGGGCCCGGTGCTCGTCGACTCCGGGGACGACCGCATGGGCTTCTTCGTGGCGCCCGGGACGGCCACCCGGTGGCTCGGCACCGGCATCCGCACGGCCGGGGCCGGCGCCTGGATCGTCGTGCCCTGTCCGGGCCGCTCGACCGGCACCGTGCGCTGGCTGGTCCCGCCGGACGGCACCGGCACCCTGACCGACCCGGCGCTCCTCGAACTGGCGATGCACGAGGCTGCGGCGGGTCTGGCGGACGGAGGAGCCGACTGACGCCCCGAACACCCCCGGGGAGGGTCCGGGGCCGGTCCGGGCCGTTGGTCGTCCCCCGCCCCGAGGGCCGCGCGCGGCCCCTGCGGGCGGGGAGGGCTCAGTCCGGCGCCGTCGTCTTCAGGGCCAGCCACAGTTCCATGCGCACGTCGGGATCGTCCAGGGAGCGGCCGAGGATCTCTTCCACCCGCCGCATCCGGTAGCGCAGGGTGTGGCGGTGGACGCCCAGGTCGGCCGCTGCCGCGTCCCACTGGCCGTGCCGGGACAGCCAGGCCCGCAACGAGGCCACCAGATCGCCGCGACCGGTCGCGTCGTGTTCGCGCAGCGCCCGCAGCAGACCGTCCGCGAAGGCCTTCACCGCGTCGTCCGCGAGCAACGGCAGCACGGAGCCCGCCGCGAGCTGCTCGTGCTCCACGAAGAACCGGCCGCGGCGCCGTGCCACCGACAGCGCCTGTTCCGCCTGTCGGTACGCCGTCGCCGCGGCGATCGGCCCGGCCGGCGCCGACAGTCCCACGACCAGCTCGTCCTCGTCGCCCGCCCCGGGCACGACCTCGTCGTCGGCCCGCGCGCTCTCCCACGCCGCCGCGTACCGCGCGCACGCCGCCGCGGCCGCGCCCCCGTCCCTGACCAGCGCCGTCAGCCGGTCGCCGTCGGGGACCGCCAGGACGGCCTCCCCGGCCCGGGCGGCCGCCGACTCGATCGCCTCGACCAGACCGCCGAACGGGTCGCCGGCCGGCCGGGCCGCGAGCGCCGCGCGCGCGTGCGGCCCTTCCGCGGCGCCCGCAGACCCTCGCGCCGACGGGTCCGCGTGCGCCCGCGAGGCCGACGCCGCCTCGGCGACGATCACCCGGAAGGGCGCGTCGAGCAGATCGCCGTACAGGTCCCCGGCGACGGCCCGCGCGTGGTCGGGCTCGCCCGCCAGCAGCATGCGCAGCACCGCCGCGCCGATCCGCTGCTGTGCCGCGTGCAGCGGGCGGGAGCGTTCCGTGGTGAGGGTCAGCAGCGCGATGGCCGAGTGGACGGCGTACCGCTCGGCGGTGCCCGGGGCCGACGCGGTGCCGACGGCGAGCGCCGCGCGCGGGCGCCGTCCGGTGCCCAGGGAGTGCAGCTCGACCCGGTCGTCGTGGCGGTCGTCGTGCTCGGGGCGGTCCGCCGCACCGCTCCCGACCACCGCCGAGGCGGGCGCCGTCCGCTCCCGCAGCCGCTCCACCTCCGCGGTGAGCCGCGCCGCCCGCCGGCCCGCCCACCCGGGCGCGGCCGCCACGACCGCGCCCGAGGCGTCGTACAGGGCCGCCCACCCGTTCACCTGGGCGGCGAGCGCGCCGAGCAGACCCTCGGGGCCCTCGGTCAGCGCCTGCCTGGTCAGCTCCCGCTGGGCCGCGAACCCGGCCGTCACCGCCCGGTACTGGTCGGCCGCGATCGCCGCCGACACCGCCTTGCTGATGGCGAGGAAGGGCGTGCGGCGCGGCACCTCCAGCAGCGGCAGGCCCTCCTCCTCGGCCGCGTCCACCAGGGCCCCGGGAATCTCCTCGTAGTTGACGCCCACGGCGAAGCCCAGCCCGACCACCCCGGCCTTGGCCAGCCGCCGCACGTACCGCCGCATGGCCTCCGGGTCCTCGGCGTCCAGCTTGAGCGCGGTGATCAGCAGCAGCTCCCCGCCCTCCATGTAGGGCACGGGGTCCGCGAGCTCGCTGACGTGCGCCCAGCGCACCGGCACGTCCAGGCGGCCCCCGCCCGCCCGGACGGTCAGCTTCAGCGCGGAGTGGTGGACGAGCGAGGCGAGCGTGGGAGGCATGGGGCCTTCAGGTCGGGAGGCGATCGATCGGCGAGGTGATCTTTTGGCCGCTTCGTATGAAGGGCCTGTGCCGATTCTGCCTTACCGTAAGGGCCCGTGGGGCGCCGCTTCAGCCCCGCAGATCCACCAGCAGCGGCGGCGTGTGCTCGCCCCGCACACTGGTGAGGGACAGCACCGCGTGCCCGGGCGGGACCTCGTGCGCCAGCTGGGACGCCGACCACCGCTCCCGCTCGACCTGGCGCACGGTCACCGCGTCCGTGGTCACCGCGTTCCCGGTCACCAGTTTGCGCAGCGCGTGGATCGCGCGGGTCATCGGCTGGTCCGCGAACACGGTGTGCTTGGCGACCTCCGTGGTCTCCACCCACTCGGTGCCCCAGGTCTGCGCGAACCGGCCGCCGTCCCAGGTGGTGATCCCGGAGAAGGCCATCCGGCAGCCGACGGCTCCGTACAGCGGCCCGTGCAGCGCTTCGGGGACGTCGCCGACGCTGCGCAGGGCGAGCACCACGCCCGCGTTCTGCGAGCGCAGCCGCTGCAACCGGCGCACCGACCCGTCGGTGACGGCCCCCGTGGCGTCGTCCAGGACCAGACAGGCGAAGTGCTCGTGCCGCTCGCGCACGACGGTCTGGAACTGCGCGAGGACCAGCCGGGTGATCAGCCGGGCGGCCTCCTCGTGGCCGCGCTCGGGCAGGTCGATCCGCACCCGGAGCGGGTGGTGGGCGACGGCGCGCAGCGAGAACGTCCGGTGCGCGTCGTCGTCCGCGCCGAAGAACCCCGCGAACGCCGGCCGGCTCAGCAGCGCCAGCCGGTCGGCCAGGGCACGGCCCGGATCGCCAGGCGTCCCCGTCTGCCGCATGCGCGCCTGCAGCTCGCGCCGCATCACCTCGTCCCCGGCCACCGCCTCGCGCAGCGCGGACAGCGCGTCCGGCTCGCCCTCCAGCAGCTCGCGCAGCTCGGTGAGGGCGGGGAAGCGCCCGTGCGCGGCGCGGTACGGGCCGAGCAGCTGGGCGAGCGCCGTGGCCGCGCCCCGGGCGCTCACCGAGTCGAGGTCGCCGACCAGCGCCTCGGCGAGGACGGCGGCCGCCTCGTCCGGGTCGTCGCAGCTCGCGTAGGGGTCCAGATCGTGCACGGACGACGGGTCGCCGATCCGCACGACCACGTCGAAGGCGGAGTCGGAGCCGAGCGGGCCGCCGCCGGGCGAGGACACCGCGACCACGGCGCAGGTCCCGGTCAGCGCCTGCAGGGCCAGCGCCTCGGTCAGCGGCTCGGTCAGCGTCCGCGTCTTGCCCGAGCCGGACGGCCCGACCGCCAGCAGCGAGGTGCCCAGCAGGTCCGGGCCGAGCGCGGCGCCCGCGTCGTGATAGGCGAGCGGGGCGCGCTCGCCGGCCACCCAGCGGCCGATGCGCACCTGCCCGGCGAGCAGGTCGTGGCGGGCGGTGCGCCGGGGCAGGTCGCGGTCGCCCGAGGGATGCGTCCAGGCCGCGCCGCCCTGGCGCAGCACGGTCTCGCGGAAGTCCCCGAGGCCCGCGCTCCACGCCTGGCGCACCCGCACGCAGTCCACGTCGTTCATCCGGCCGGCGGCGACCTCCCCGGTGAGCAGGTCGGCCGCCTCGTACTGCCCGGCGTCGCGCAGCTCGGGCCACTGCGAGCGGGGCCGCTCGGCCGCGGGCACGCCGGGGTCGGGGCCGGCCTGCCGGGCGGCGAGCCGCTCCTTCGCGTACGGCAGCCAGCCCCCCACCCGAGCGAACGGCCAGACCACCAGCACCGTGATGACGGCGTACAGCGTGTTCGTGAACAGGGGGGAGGCGAACAGCTCGTAGCCGCCGGCGATCAGCACGATCAGCGAGAACAGCGGATCGACGACCGGCAGCGCGTCCCAGCCGACGCCGAACGCGCCGGGGAAGACGAAGCTCAGCGCGGCCAGCGCGCCCAGCAGGGCGACCAGGGCCCGCGCGGGCTGCGGCCGCCGCCCGACGAAGTGCCGCACGACGTGCGGCCAGCTGCCCAGCCGGCCCATGGCGTACAGCAGGACGGCGAAGAAGACGCCGTCGTAGACCACCCGCGCCTCGGCGCCGTCCATGTTCTTGGGGGAGGCGATCGTGCCGCCCCACCACCAGTCGTCGGGGGTGAACAGCCGCAGCAGGGTGAACTGGTAGGGCAGGGCGCCCCGCCGCCACAGCGACCACAGGACCAGCGCGATCACCAGCGGGACCAGCATGCCGACCACCGTCACCGGCGCGAGCCGCTCCGACGCCCGCGGCGGCTTCGGCAGCCGGTGGCCGAACCGCCAGATCCCCGGCCGGGACGCCGGACGCGCCTCGTCGAGCCAGGCGGCGACGGCGGACGCGGCGCGCGGCGCGTGCTCGGCGGCCGGCGGCACGCCCGGCGCGCGGGTCGGCCGCGGCGGCGCCGGGGGCGGGTGCGCGGGCCCCGCCGGGCGCGGCACAGGATTCGCATGCGTGCCCCGCGCGTCCTGCGTCCCGTCGCTGTCCATCGACCCTGCCCCCTGACCAGCCGTTCCGTCCGTCATCAGCGAGCCAATCTAACGCGCCCGCAAGGGGAGTTCACCGCTTACGCGGCCGGGCCCGCGAGGAGGGTCCTTCTTCGGCACTGTCCATGACGGACAACCCGTCTCTCCGACACCGCCCACATGGAGCATGCCCACCCCCCGTCCGTCGTCCTAGCCTGCGAGAAAAGAGGAAAAGCGTCCGCAAAGCCCCGTTCGCAGAACCACAGGAGCCGTCATGACCGCCCTTCCGCAGGAGCGCCGCGTCGTCACCGCCATCCCCGGCCCGAAGTCGCAGGAGCTGCAGGCCCGCCGTACCGCCGCGGTGGCGGCCGGCGTGGGCTCGGTGCTCCCCGTCTTCACCACGCGCGCGGGCGGCGGCATCATCGAGGACGTCGACGGCAACCGTCTGATCGACTTCGGCTCCGGCATCGCGGTGACCTCCGTCGGCGCCTCCGCCGAGGCCGTCGTGCGCCGGGCCACCGCCCAGCTCGCCGACTTCACCCACACCTGCTTCATGGTCACCCCCTACGAGGGCTACGTGGCGGTCGCCGAGGCCCTCGCCGAGCTCACCCCGGGCGACCACGCCAAGAAGTCCGCGCTGTTCAACTCCGGCGCCGAGGCCGTCGAGAACGCCGTCAAGATCGCGCGCGCTTACACCAAGCGTCAGGCCGTCGTCGTCTTCGACCACGGTTACCACGGCCGGACCAACCTCACCATGGCCCTGACGGCGAAGAACATGCCCTACAAGCACGGCTTCGGCCCGTTCGCCCCCGAGGTCTACCGCGTCCCGGTCGCCTACGGCTACCGGTGGCCCACCGGCGCCGAGAACGCGGGCCCCGAGGCCGCCGCGCAGGCCATCGACCAGATCACCAAGCAGGTCGGCGCGGACAACGTGGCCGCGATCATCATCGAGCCGCTGCTCGGCGAGGGCGGCTTCATCGAGCCCGCCAAGGGCTTCCTGCCGGCCGTCCGCGAGTTCGCGTCCGACAACGGCATCGTCTTCGTCGCCGACGAGATCCAGTCGGGCTTCTGCCGCACCGGTCAGTGGTTCGCCTGCGAGGACGAGGGCATCGTCCCGGACCTGATCACCACGGCCAAGGGCATCGCGGGCGGGCTGCCGCTCGCCGCCGTGACCGGCCGCGCCGAGATCATGGACGCCGCGCACGCGGGCGGCCTGGGCGGCACCTACGGCGGCAACCCGGTCGCCTGCGCGGGCGCGCTCGGCGCGATCGAGACGATGAAGGAGCTCGACCTCAACGCCCGGGCCAAGCACATCGAGGCCGTCATGAAGGGCCGTCTGACGGCCATGGCCGAGAAGTTCGACGTCATCGGCGACGTCCGCGGCCGCGGCGCGATGATCGCGATCGAGCTGGTCGAGGACCGCACCACGAAGAAGCCGAACCCGCAGGCCACGGCCGCCCTCGCCA
The DNA here is from genome assembly GCF_024539815.1 of Streptomyces hayashii. Taxonomy (GTDB): domain Bacteria; phylum Actinomycetota; class Actinomycetes; order Streptomycetales; family Streptomycetaceae; genus Streptomyces; species Streptomyces hayashii. The sequence continues at coordinate 10,122 of NZ_JAHHIU010000186.1, read as the reverse complement.
AGGCCTGCCACCAGGAGGGCCTGCTGGTCCTGACCTGTGGCACCTACGGCAACGTGCTGCGCTTCCTGCCGCCGCTGGTCATCGGCGACGAGCTGCTCGACGAGGGTCTCGACATCATCGAGCAGGCTTTCGCGCGCATCTGAGCCGGTGCACCGCACAGCTGACTCCCAGCGCTCGCAGAGCGTGTGAAGAACGTGTGCGAGGAGGATGGCGGGACGGGATTCGGCCTGTCCTACCGCCTGTCACTGCCGTAGGTTCTACCCAGATGAGAGATACACCCCGCCCACAGGGGACTGTGGGCGGACCGGGCCGGGGCCTCCCCAGCTTCGACCCGGTCGTGCCCTCGCGCACACAACCGGAGCTTCCGGCTTCGGAATCTCCACACCGATCGGACGGTCGTCCGCCCCAAACCCCCCGGGGCGGCCGACGATCCGGTCCGGACGGCCACCCCGGAACCACCCCCCCTGTTCCGGGGTGGCCGACCTCCTTCTCCGCCGCAGACCACGCACACGAAAAGCGGACCCCGGGCACAGCTCCGGGGTTCTTTTCGTTCGGGGCCCTTTCGTCGGGGCCCTTCTCGGCGCCGGATCCCCTCCGGCCCCCTGTCCCCGCCGGCTCGCCGCCGTCCGGCCGCTGCTGACAAGCTGGGACCCATGCCGTCCCGCCCGAGCCGCGCTCTCCTCGGCCTTCTGCCGCCCGCCGTCGTCTTCGCGCTGATCACCTGGCAGGTGGCCGCCGCCGGGCCGCTCCTGGGACCGGACGAGCGCCTCAGTCACGCGCTGGTCCACCCCGGCCGGGCCGGCGAGCTGCTGGCCGACCTGGGGAACGTGCAGGTCGCGGTGCCTGTCCTGGTGCTGGTGGCGGCCTGGACGGCATGGCGGGGCCGAGGCGCGGGCGACGCGCGATGGTGGGTCCCGTCCGTCGCCGCTCTGTGTCTCATGGCGCTGGTGCCGCTGATCGTCGTCCCCCTGAAGGAGTGGATCGACCGGCCCGGCACCCCCGCCGTGCCGCCGGCCACCGGCTACTACCCCTCCGGGCACACGGCGACGGCGGCCGTCGCCTACGGCTCCGCGGCGCTGATCCTGCTGCCGTGGCTGCGCACGGCGCTCGCCCGCCGGGCGGCCGTCGCCACGGGCGCGTTCCTCGTGCTGGCCGTGTCCTTCGGGCTGGTCCGGCGGGGCTACCACTGGCCGCTGGACGTCGTGGCGAGCTGGTGCCTGGGCGCGGTGCTGCTCGGCGCGCTGCGGCTCTTCCTGGAGAGCGAGCGAGGGCGGCGGCGAGGACCGGGAACGGGAGCGGAAGCGGATCGGGGACCGGAAGCGGAGCGGGACCCGGTACGGGAACGCGCGAGGCCCGGCGCGGGAGCGGGGCGACCGCGCCAAAGCGGCGCACACCCGCCGTCCACCCGTACGACTCGGACAAGCGCCCCGCGGGCGTCCCACCCCTACCGTGGAGCACGCACATCACAGGACACCCCCTAAGCGGAAGGGCCGGGACTCCGATATGACTTCCCTCCACGCCTTCTGGCTCGCCGGTCGCCAGGTCACCGGCGAGGACGGCTTCGACGTCACCTCCCCCTGGGACGGCCGCCTCGTCGCCCGCGTCGGCGTGCCGACGGCCGACCAGGTCGAGGAGGCCGTCGCCGCCGCGTACGCCGTGCGGGACGAGTTCGCCGCCACTCCGGCCCATGTGCGCGCCGCCGCCCTCGACCACGTCAGCAAGCGACTCGCCGAGCGCACCGAGGAGATCGCCCAGCTGATCTCCGCGGAGAACGGCAAGCCGGTCAAGTGGGCGCGGGGCGAGGTCGGCCGCGCCGTCTCGGTCTTCCGGTTCGCGGCCGAGGAGGCCCGGCGTTTCAACGGCGGCGAGGCCCAGCGCCTGGACACCGATCCCGGCGGTCAGGGGCGGCTCGCCCTCACCCGGCGTTTCCCCAAGGGCGTCGTGCTCGGCATCGCGCCGTTCAACTTCCCGCTGAACCTGTGCGCCCACAAGGTCGCCCCGGCGATCGCGGCCGGCACGCCGATCATCCTCAAGCCCGCACCGGCGACCCCGCTGTCCGGTCTGATCCTCGGCGACCTGCTCGCCGAGACGGACCTGCCGGCCGGCTCCTGGTCGATCCTGCCGGTCGCCAACGACAGCATGCCCGCCCTCGTCCAGGACGAGCGGCTGCCGGTCATCTCGTTCACGGGCTCCGAGAAGGTCGGCTACGCGATCATGGACTCGGTGCCGCGCAAGCACTGCACCCTGGAGCTGGGCGGCAACGGAGCGGCCGTGGTCCTCGCGGACTACGCCTCCGACGCCGACCTCGACTGGGCCGCCGCCCGCATCGCGACCTTCTCCAACTACCAGGGCGGCCAGTCCTGCATCTCGGTGCAGCGGGTCGTCGCCGACGCCGCGGTGTACGACCGGCTGCTGCCGCGGATCGTCGCCGCCGTCGAGGCCCAGGTCACCGGCGACCCCTCCGACGACGCCACGGACGTCGGACCGCTGGTCAGCGAGGCCGCGGCCGAGCGCGTCGAGCGTTGGGTGGACGAGGCCGTCGCCGCGGGGGCGAAGCTCCTCGCCGGCGGCAAGCGCGACGGAGCCTCCTACGCGCCGACCGTCCTCACCGACGTGCCGCCGGACACCACGCTCGCCTGTGAGGAGGTCTTCGGGCCGGTGCTCACGGTGCAGCGGGTGAACGGCGAGGCCGAGGCCTTCGCGGCCGTCAACTCCTCCAAGTACGGCCTCCAGGCGGGCGTGTTCACCCACGATCTCCAGGTCGCCTTCCGCGCCCACCGTGCGCTGGAGGTCGGCGGCGTCGTCGTCGGCGACGTGCCCTCCTACCGCGCCGACCAGATGCCGTACGGCGGCGCCAAGCAGTCCGGGGTGGGTCGCGAGGGCGTGAAGTTCGCGATGGACGACTACACCTACGAGCGGGTGCTGGTCCTCACGGGCCTCGCGCTCTAGTACATGGGAACCATTTTCATATAGCCTGCCCGAAGGGGCCCGGCGCCGATGCCTTCCGGTGCCGGGCCCCTTCCGTCGGCTCCTGCGGACCCTCAGCCGCCGAAGCCGACGTGCGCGAGCCGCAGCGGGCCGCGCAGTCCGATGCGCAGGTCGCGCACGCCGTCCGCGGCGAAGGCGGCCTCGACGCGGACGTAGTCGTACGGACCCGCCGTGGGCGTGCCGAGGGTGAGCACGGTCGGCGCGCCGCCGCCGTCCGACGACAGCTCCACCGTGCCCTGCCCGGCGACCGTGACCGTCACGCCGGCCGTGCCGGCCCCGAAGTCGCAGGCCCGGTAGACCAGTTCGCCGGTCCCGCCCGCGACCGGAGTCACCGCGTCGCCGGACGTCTTCGCGCGGTCCACGATCTCGGAGCCGCTCTGCTCGTCGAAGTCGACGGCCGCCAGGCCGCCCTCCAGGACCCGGCGCGGCCCGGACGGCTCGCCTTCGAGCGCGACGGTCCCGCGCAGCCGGACGTCCGCGCTGGACGCGCCGACCAGGAGCTCGTAGGGGCCCGACTCCAGCCGCCACCGGCCGTGCGCCACGTCCCAGAACGCGAAGGCGGACAGCGGGACCTCGAAGGACAGCTCCGTCCGCTCGCCGGGCGCGAGCCGCACCCGGCGGTGACCGAGCAGCTCGCGGCGCGGCCGGACCACCGAGGGCTCCATGGCGCGGGTGTAGAGCTGGGCGACCTCGTCGGCGCTCACCTCGCCGGTGTTGGCGACCGTGAACGCCACATGCACCGAGCCGCCCTCGACGCGCACCGCCAGGTCGGCGTAGGAGAACGACGCGTACGACAGGCCGTGCCCGAACGGGAAGAGCGGAGCGCCCTCGAAGTAGAGGTACGTCTGCCGGGCGCCGATCACGTCGTAGTCGAGCAGGTCGGGCAGGTCGGCGTCGTCGGCGTACCAGGTCTGGGGCAGGCGGCCGGCGGGGGAGACGTCGCCCGCCAGGACCCGCGCCAGGGCGGCGCCCACGGCCTGGCCGCCGTGCGCGGTCCACAGCGCCGCGGACAGCGGTCCCGGCTCGAACGCGTACGGGTACGCCGACACCAGGGCCAGCACCGTGCGCCGGTTCGCCCCCCGGGCGGCCGCGAGCAGCCGCTCCTGGTGCGCGGGCAGCCGCAGCGTCGTGCGGTCCTCGGTCTCGCGGCCGTTGATGTGCGGGTCGTTGCCCGCCACCACCACGACCACGTCGGCCCCGGCGGCCGCCCGGGCCACGGCGTCCTCGCCCCTCTCGACGAGGACGAGCTCGAAGACCTCGGGAGCCGCCCCGGTGGCGAGACCGGGATCCGCCCCGGCAACCTGCACGCCGTCGGCGGCGACACACACATGGCGACCCGTGCCCACATGCAGCAGGAGGTGACCGTTTCCATGCGGTTCGAGCCGGAACGTCTCCTGAACGACCCAGCCGCCGGGCTGGTCGGCGGAGGCGCGCAGCCTGCCGTCCTCGGCCACCGAGAGATAGCGGCCGTCGGGAGCGCGCAGCGTGAGCACCCCCTCGCCCCATTCGACGAGCGCGAGTTCCGTGCCGGCGGCGTCCGTGGTCAGCGGCGGGAGGTCGGTGCGACCGGCGAGGAGCGCCGGGTCCAGCGCGCCCTCGGCGCCGCGCGCCCCGGCCGCCGCCTCGGGGGCGTCGGGGACCTTCAGGAACGTTCCGGCGGACGTCCGCAGCAGCACCCGGTCCACGCCCTCGGCGAACTCGACCCGCTCGGCCCCGAACCGTTCGTACAGCCCCTCAAGGGGAGTGGAGCGGTGGATCAGTGTGCCGCTGTACCAGTCGAGCTTGCACTCGTCGGCGAGCAGGCCGACGACCGCGATCCGGGTGTCGGCGGCCAGCGGCAGCACGCCGTCGTTGCGCAGCAGGACGACCGCCCGTTCGGCGGCCTCCTGGGCGAGGGCCCGGTGGGCCGGGGTGTCGAACGCGCCGGCGTCGGCGTGCGGGTCGTGGTGCGGGTCGAACTCGCCCAGGCGGAAGCGGACCGACAGCTGACGGCGGACCGCCGTGTCCACGTCCGCCTCCGTCAGCAGGCCCCGCTCCAGGGCGCCGTCGATCCGGGCCACGATCGTCGAGCCGTCGGTGCCGTGGTCGGTGAAGCTGTCCACGCCGGCCACCAGCGCCGCCGCCGTCGCCTCCTCGTGGGTGTCGAAGTAGTGCTCGGAGTCCACCAGGTTGGAGGGCGCGCCCGCGTCCGAGCAGACCAGCAGCTCGTCGTCCGTCCAGGTGCGCAGATGCTCGCGCAGATACGGCGAGACGTGGTTGGGGCGGCCGTTGACCAGGTTGTAGGCGGGCATCACCCCGGCCACCGCGCCCGCCTGCACCGTCTCGCGGAAGGCGCGCAGGTCGTACTCGTGCAGCACGCGCGGGCGGACCGACGACGAGGTGACGTCCCGGCCCGTCTCGTTGTTGTGGGCCAGCCAGTGCTTGAGGACCGGGGCCGTGCGCCAGTACGTGGGGTGATCGCCGCGCAGCCCGCGCGTGTAGGCGGTGGCGATGGCCGAGGTGAGCTTCGGATCCTCGGAGTAGCCCTCCTCGTTGCGGCCCCACAGAGGGTGGCGCAGCAGATTGACGGTGGGCGACCAGACGTTGAGTCCGACGCGCTCGTCGTGGGCGCGCATCGCCCGGACCTCCCTGGACACCGCCTCGCCCACACGGCGCACCAGGTCGGTGTCCCAGGTCGCGGCGAGCCCCACGGCCTGCGGGAACACCGTCGCCGGGCCCATCCACGCGACGCCGTGCAGCGCTTCCTGTCCGGTGCGGAACGCGGCGATGCCCAGACGCTCCACGGCGGGCGCGAACTGGTGCAGGAAGGAAACCTTCTCCGTCGGCGTCAGACGCGACAGCAGGTCGTCGATGCGCTTCGCGAACGGCAGCTGCGGATCGCGGAACGGCGGGGTGGGCGGCGTGTGTGCGGTCACGGTGGGGATCCCTTTGCGGTGGACCGGCAAGGCTCTTTCGAAGCGCTTCGATGCTCATTCGGCGAGAGGGCGGGTGTCAAGAGAACCTCACGCTAATTTCAAGCAGGCCATACCTCCACGTCACTCCTCGTGCCTCGCAGGAATCTTGGGGACGACCCTTGTGCACCCCCGGGTGTTCACTTAACCTCGCAGCAACATCGAAGCGCTTCGACTGAGTTCGACACCAGGGATGTTGCCGGTCGTTGTCGGACGTTGTCGGTCCGTCGTCAGTCGAACGGGCGCTTCAGCTCAGCCAGTTCCACTCAAGACACCGCAGCCGACGGCCACCGCCGGGTGTCCTGGTGCGCCATGAAGGGTTGACGCAATGACGCCGAACGCCGCTTCCCCCTCCTCAGGTCCTTCCGGGCCCAGCCGGAGAAGCTTCCTCGCCTCCACGGCGGTCGCCACCGCAGCGGTGGCGGGAGGGATGCCGTTGCTGGCCGCCTGCGGCGGCTCGGACAGCGGCTCGCGCGAGGGCACCACGTCGGGCAAGGACGCGAAGAAGATCCTCCCGGCATACGTGGCGAGCAACGTCGTGACGCCGGACATCCCGGCCAAGAACGGCTCTGCGATCGGCTTCACCGGCAAGCTCGATCTCACCACGCTCAAGGCCTCGGTGCCGGAGAAACTCGGCAAGGGCGGCAAGGTCACCGTCATGTCGCCGTTCTGGGGATCCCCGCCCAAGGGCGACAACGCCTACTACAAGGGGATGAACTCCCTCATCGGCGTCGACGTCGTCTGGCAGAACCAGGACGGCAACACCTACGACCAGAAGCTCGGCGCGGTCCTCGCCTCCAGCGACGTGCCGGACGTGGTGGTCGTCCCCGGCTGGAACATGACCGGCCGGATACCCAGCGCGATCATGAGCAAGTTCGCCGACCTCGGCCCCTACCTCTCCGGGGACGCCGTCAAGCAGTACCCGAACCTCGCCGCGATCCCCACGGACGCCTGGCGGCGGTCCATCTTCGGCGGGAAGCTGCTCGGCCTGCCGCAGCCCGCGCCGTACGTGACCGGCATCGTGCCCCTGTACCGCAAGGACATCTTCGACAAGCAGGGCTACACCGTCCCGCGCTCCGCGGACGAGTTCATGGCGCTGGCCAAGGAGATCACCAACGCCAAGGCCAAGCGGTGGGCCTGCCTGGACATGAAGTGGACCGCCTGGCAGATGTTCGGGGTGCTCTCGGGCAGCGAGAAGCCCCTGGGCTGGAACCTCGTCGACGGCAAGCTCGTCAACCGGGTCGAGACCGACGAGTACCTGGAAGCCCTGGAGTGGACCCGCAAGCTCTTCGCCGCCGGGGTCGTGCACCCCGACGCCCAGCTGGGCAAGACCGCCCCCGACCCCGGCCCCAAGTTCGCGTCCGGCGAGTTCCTGATCTACGCCAACAACATCAGCCAGTGGTGGGGCCGCACCGCCGAACAGGCCACCCAGAACCCCGAGTTCAAGATCTGGGGCATGGACGTCTTCGCACACGACGGCGGCGACCCCCATCTCTGGGCCGAGCAGCCCGCCGGCATCTTCGCCTTCGTCAACAAGAAGGCGTCCGAGTCGGTCATCCGTGACGTGCTGGCCGTCGCCAACGTCACCGCCGCTCCGTACGGCACCAAGGAGTACATGATGACCAACTACGGGGTGGAGGGCACCGACTACACCGTCAAGGACGGCGTCCCGGTCAAGACCGAAAAGGGCAACAACGAGGTGTCGAACGCCTACGTCATGATCGCGAGCCCCGCCGCCACCATCGCGCACCCCGACTTCCCCGCGGTCGCCAAGGCACAGGTCGAGTGGCAGCAGCACGCGGGCGGCTTCACCAAGAAGTCCTCCTTCTACGGCATGCAGATCACGGAGCCGGCCCGCTACACCAACCTCTCCGACGGCTTCGAGCAGCTTGAGGACGACATCACCCGGGGTCGCAAGAAGATCAGCGACATGCAGCAGGCCGTCTCCGACTGGAAGAGCAAGGGCGGCGACAAACTGCGCGACTGGTACCAGAAGCTGCTCGACGACAACGGCACGGCGGCGAGCTGACCGGCGACGAGGCAAGGAGAACGCCGTGGCCCACAGCACGGTGCCTCGGAGCGAGGCCGAGGCGGACGAGACGGCGAACACACCGGCGACGCCCGGCGGGGCGGACGCCCGGCGAAAGCCGCCCTCGGGGAAAGTGAGCCTGCGTCTGAGGTTCCGACGCGACCGGGTCCTGCTGCTGATGACCCTGCCGGCCGTCCTCCTCGTCCTGGTCTTCAGCTACGTGCCGATCCTCGGCAACGTGGTCGCCTTCCAGGACTACGACCCCTACGTCAGCGACAACGGGATCGTCTCGATCCTGCACAGCCCCTGGGTCGGGTTCGACAACTTCCAGCGGATCTTCGCGGACTCGGCGTTCTGGGACGCGGTCCGCAACACCCTGGTGCTGTTCAGCCTCCAGCTGGTGCTGTACTTCCCCATCCCGATCATGCTCGCGCTGCTCATCAACAGCGTGGTCAGACCGAAGGTGCGGGCGCTGTCGCAGGCGATCCTCTACCTGCCCCACTTCTTCTCCTGGGTCCTGGTCATCGCCGTCTTCCAGCAGTTGTTCGGCGGCGCGGGCCTGCTCTCGCAACTGCTGCGGCAGCACGGCTACGACGGCCTCGACATCATGACCGACCCCGGGACCTTCAAGTTCCTGATCACCGCGGAGAGCGTGTGGAAGGACGCCGGGTGGGGGATCATCGTCTTCCTCGCGGCCCTGGCCTCCGTCCCGACCGACCTGTACGAGGCCGCGGCGATGGACGGCGCCGGCCGCTGGCGCCGCATGTGGCACGTGACGCTCCCGGCCCTGCGCCCGGTGATCGCGCTGCTGCTGGTGCTGCGGGTCGGCGACGCGCTGACGGTCGGGTTCGAACAGATCCTGCTGCAACGCGACGCGGTGGGGCCGGGCGCGTCCGAGGTCCTCGACACCTTCGTCTGGTGGAACGGCGTGCGCAACCAGGACTTCGGCTACGCGGCCGCCGCCGGTCTCGTCAAGGGCGTCGTCAGCCTCGGGCTGGTCCTCGCCGCGAACAAGGTGGCCCATCTCATGGGCGAGCAGGGGGTGTACAAGAAGTGAGCGCGACACTGGAGAAGCCGGCGCACGAACCGGCCGGCACGAGCGGGTTGTGGTCCGCCCCGCCCCGGCCGTCCTGGGAGGAGGAGCCCGGCAGGGCGGGCCTCGCGGGCAAGGGCCTGGTCCTGTCGCTGGCCTGCCTGGGGATCCTCTTCCCCATCTGGATCGTGGTCGTCACCAGCCTCTCCTCCCGAAAGACGATCGACGAGGCGGGCGGCCTGGTGATGATCCCCAAGGGAGTCACCTTCGTCGCCTACAGGGAACTGCTGAGCGGCGGGCAGGTGACCCGGGCGGCGGTGATCAGCGTCCTGATCACGCTGGTCGGCACGCTGTTCTCGATGGCGGTGTCGGTGCTGTGCGCCTACGGACTCTCCCGCACGGGGTCGCTGGGCCACCGCTGGCTGCTCCTGGCCCTGCTCGCCACGATGTTCTTCAGCGCCGGTCTCATCCCGACGTATCTGCTGGTGCAGTCGCTCGGACTGACGGACAGCTATCTCGCGCTGATCCTGCCGAGCGCGATCAGCGTCTTCAACATCCTGGTCCTGCGCGGCTTCTTCATGGGCATCTCGCAGGAACTCGTCGACAGCGCCCGCATCGACGGGGCCGGCGACTTCCGCATCCTGTGGCAGATCGTCATGCCGCTGTCGCGAGCGGTCCTCGCGGTGATCACCCTGTTCTACGCCGTCGGGTACTGGAGCGCGTGGTTCAACGCCTCGCTCTACCTGAACGACCAGGACATGATGCCGCTGCAGAACGTGATGATCCAGCTCGTGCAGAAGCAGGAGGCGCCGGTCGGCCTCGGCCAGGCCATCAAGACCGGTCAGCTGTCCGGGCTGGCCGTGCAGATGGCGGTGATGGTGATGGCCCTGCTGCCGGTCGCGGTGCTCTCGCCGTTCGTCCAGAAGCACTTCAAGAAGGGGATGCTGACGGGAGCGGTCAAGGGGTAGCGCCCTGGCCGGTGACGCCCTCGCCGGGCAGCGCCCTCGGCCTCCGGGCCGGCCCGCCGCCCGCCGCCCGCCGGCCGGTCATCCGCCGACGCCCGGGGGCGTGCCCGCGCCGCGCAACCGCGTCCCGACCCGCCCGCGCCCCCGGGGGAGCGG
>NZ_JAHHIU010000185.1:16845-24934 GCF_024539815.1 Streptomyces hayashii | reverse complement strand
GCGTGGACCTGGGCGGGGGCGTGGAGCTGGGCAGGGGCTGGGCGGCCGGTGCCGGATGTACGGCGTGTTCGGTCATGGGACAACCCCACCCCGCGCCGCCCCGCCCGGTCTGTCGGGCAGGGACTAGACCTGGGGTAGGGCCAGGCATACCCCGCGGACTACGGGTGCGGGTATGGCCGGGCGCCCCGCGCTCCTCCTACCGTGATCCGTATGCATCCCCCCAACGTCTGGCAGGCGCTGTCCCGCCCGGGCTATCTGCTGTCGCCGTGGCCGTGGCGGGCCGCCGCCTACCTGCTGACGGGAGCGGTCGGCGGGGCCGTCGTCCTGGCGGGGCTGGTGGTGTGGGCGGCGGCGGGCGGCGTGCTGGCGCTCGTGCTCGTGGGGCTGCCCCTGCTGGCGGGCCTCCCGCTCGCCGGGCTGCCGGTGGCCGCGCTGGAGCGGCGCAGGCTGCGATGGGTCGACCCGGCGCCCGCGCCGGGCGCGCACGCCGGACCCCACGCGCCCGGCGTGCGCGCCTGGCTCACCGCCCGTCTGCGGAGCCGCGCGACCTGGCGCGAACTGGCCCACACGCTCCTCGCCGCCGGTCTGTTGTGGCCCGCCGAGGCGCTCGTGCTGGTCGTCGCCCTGTGCCTGCCGCTGGCGATGACCGCGACCCCGCTGCTGCTCGCGACCGTCGGCGGCGGGCGGGAGGTCAAGGTGGCCAAGCTGTGGACCGTCACCGGCCAGGGGGCCGCGTTCGGCTCCGCCGCCCTGGGAGTGCTGCTGCTTGCCGCCGGCGCGTACGCCCTCGGCGCGGCCGCCGGGGCCCGGGCCGCGCTCACCCGCCGCCTGGTCTGCCCGCGCGACGGCGGCCGACAGGCCGATGTCGTGGAGCTGACCAGGTCCCGGGCCCGTCTGGTGGACGCCTTCGAGGCGGAACGGCGTCGCATCGAACGCGATCTCCACGACGGCGCCCAGCAGCGCCTGGTCGCCCTCAGCATGGCCCTCGGCCTGGCCCGGCTCGACGCGCCGCCCGGCACCCGGCTCGCCGAGCAGCTGGCCCGCGCCCACGACGAGGCGGGCGCGGTGCTCGCGGAGCTGCGGGAGCTGATCCACGGCATCCACCCGAAGGTGCTCGCGGACCACGGTCTGGCCGCCGCCCTCGCCGACGCCGCCGACCGGTCGCCCGTCCCCGCGGACGTGGAGTGCGAGCTGCCGGCGGGGCGGCTGCCGCAGGCCGTGGAGGCCGCCGCCCACTTCGCGGTGCGGGAGGCGCTGGCCAATGTGGCGCGGCACAGCGGGGCGCGCCGCGCACGCGTGCGTGCCGAGCTGAGCGGCGGCCGGCTGCTCGTCCTGGAGGTCGAGGACGACGGCCGCGGCGGCGCCGACCGGGTGCGCGGGACCGGGCTCACCGGGCTCGCGGACCGGGTGTCGGTGCTGGATGGAACACTGTCCGTGACCAGCCCGACCGGCGGCCCGACCCTGCTGCGTGTGGAGATCCCTTGCGAGCCGATGCCGACCCCGACCGACCAGGACTGCGCGTGGTCCTCGCCGAGGACAGCGTCCTCCTCCGCGACGGGCTGACTGCGCTGCTCACCCGTTTCGGCCACGAGGTCGTCGCGGCGGTCGGCGACGCCCGGGCCCTGCTCGCGGCCGTGGCCGAGCACGCCCCGCAGATCGTCGTCACCGACGTCCGGATGCCGCCCGCCTTCCAGGACGAGGGGCTGCGGGCGGCGGTGCGGCTGCGCGCCGAGCACCCCGGGCTGCCGGTCCTCGTCCTCAGTCAGTACGTCCAGCGCGCCTACGCGGCCGACCTCCTCGACTCCGGGGACGGCAGCGGCGTCGGCTATCTGCTCAAGGACCGGGTCGGCCAGGTGGAGGAGTTCGTGGCCGCGCTCGGGGAGGTGGCGGCCGGCGGCACGGTCGTCGACCCGGAGGTCGTACGGCAGCTGCTGCGGCGGCGGCGCGACCCGCTGGACCGGCTCACCCCGCGCGAACGGGAGGTGCTGGCCCTGGTGGCCGAGGGGAAGTCCAACGGCGCGATAGCCAGGGCGCTCGTGGTCTCCGAGGCCGCCGTCGGCAAGCACATCGGGGGCATCCTCACGAAACTGGACCTGCCGCCCGCCGACGACACCCACCGCCGGGTCCTCGCGGTGCTGGCCTATCTCAGGAGCTGAGCGGGGCCGCGGCCGCCGTGGGCCTCAGCCGAGGGGCTTGGCGAAGCAGCGGCTCTCCTCGTACTCGCGGTAATAGCCGAACCTCGTGCACGGCTCGTAGCCGCTGGAGGTGTAGAGGGCGATGGCCTCCGGCTGCTCGGTGCCGGTCTCCAGGACCATCCGGATGCGGCCGGCGTCGCGCGCGTCCTCCTCCAGCGCGGTGAGCATGCGCCGCGCAAGCCCGCGTCCGCGCATGTCCCGGACCACGAACATCCGCTTCAGTTCGGCGTCGCCGTCCTGGTTGCCCTCGCCGTTCTCGTCCTGGCTGCGCCAGCCGCCGGTGGCCACGGGGCGATCGGTCTCGTCGTAGGCGATGAGATAGACGCCGCGGGGCGGCTGGAAGTCCGAGGGCGCGAGGACGGTGGCGTCGCCGCCGTCGCCGTAGCGCTCGTGGTACTCGGCCTGGACCTCGTCGTTGAGCTTCACCGCGTCGGGATGGTCGAAGGGGACCGAACGAATTTTCACGCCCCACACAGTACGTGGGTCCACGGCCCGGCTCTGCGAGGGAGGTGTCGGGCGGCCGCGACCGGCGTCCGGCCCGGTGTGCCCGGGCCGGTATCGTGCCCGGGTGCTGACCGTGACCTCCGTGAACGTCAATGGACTGCGTGCCGCCGCGAAGAAGGGCTTCGTGGAGTGGCTCGCGGACACCTCCGCCGATGTGCTGTGTCTGCAGGAGGTGCGGGCCGAGCCGGAGCAGCTGCCGGAGGCGGTCCGGGCCCCCGAGGGCTGGCACGTCACCCATGCTCCGGCCGCCGCCAAGGGCCGCGCCGGCGTCTCCCTCTACACCCGCCGTGAGCCGGACGCCGTGCGCGTCGGCTTCGGCTCCGCCGAGTTCGACGGCAGCGGCCGCTACGTCGAGGCCGACCTGCCCGGTGTGACGGTGGCCTCCCTCTACCTGCCCTCCGGCGAGGTCGGCACCGACCGCCAGGACGAGAAGGTCCGCTTCATGGACCAGTTCCTCGTTCACCTCAAGGAGCTGCGCGAACGCGCCGCCGCCGACGGCCGCGAGGTCCTGGTCTGCGGCGACTGGAACATCGCCCACCAGCGGGCCGACCTGAAGAACTGGCGCGCCAACCAGAAGAGCTCGGGCTTCCTCCCCGAGGAGCGGGAGTGGCTGAGCAGGGTCCTCGCTCCGGCGGACGGCGGCTATGCGGACGTCGTACGGGAGCTGCACCCGGACCTGGAGGGCCCGTACACCTGGTGGTCGTACCGGGGGCGGGCCTTCGACAACGACTCGGGGTGGAGGATCGACCTGCACGTCTGCACGCCCGGTCTCGCCGGCAAGGCCGTGAAGGGGCTCGTGGAGCGGGCGGCCACGCACGCCGAGCGCTGGTCGGACCACGCCCCGGTGACCGTCGTCTACGACCTCTAGCGGGTCCTCAGGTCTCCTGCGCGCGGGTCTCCCGCCGCAGCCGTCGGTCCAGTGCCAGGGACAGTTCCGCCTCGACCACGCTTCGGGCCAGGGGGCGCAGGCGGGGCAGGTCCTTCTCGGTGGTGTGGCGCAGGATCAGGTCGGTGAAGAGTTCGGCGAGGGCGTCGGCGTGTTCGCGGACGCGTACGCCCGCCGCCAGGACCTCGGCGAGCGGGATCCCCTCGGCGACGAGGGCGGAGGACACGTCGAGGAGCCGTCGGCTGATGTGGACGATGTCGTCGCCGTCGGTGCCCAGGTAGCCGAGGTCGAGGGCGGTGGCGAGGTTCTCGGGGGTGACCTGGCCCTCGAAGCGGGCGGCGAGTTCCTCGGGGGTGAGGCGGACGGGCTCCTCCTCGGTGGGGCCGCCGACGCCGATCAGCTCGGCCACGTCGCTGCCCTGGTCCAGCGCGTCGGCCAGTTCGGCGATGCCGGTGAGGGTGTGGCCGCGTTCGAGGAGGGCGGAGATGGTCCGCAGCCGGGCCAGGTGGTGGTCGTCGTACCAGGCGATGCGGCCCTCGCGCCGGGGCGGCGCGAGCAGTTTGCGCTCGCGGTAGAAGCGCAGGGTGCGCACCGTGATGCCGGCCTCGGCCGCCAGCTCCTCCGTCCGGTACTCGCGCTTGTCCGTCACGGGCGAAGCTTATGTTGTACCGCCGGTAACTTCCTTCTCCCGCCCCCTACCCATCGGTACGTACCTGTTCTACTCTCCGATTGCGCCAGTGTTCACTGGCAGAGTCGCGGGAGTGGCACGGCTGGGAGGTGTCGGGATGACCGAACACGTACGGGTGGCGGTGATCGGGTCCGGCTTCGGCGGACTGGGGGCCGCCGTGCGGCTGCGCCGGGAGGGGATCACGGACTTCGTGATCCTGGAACGGGCGAGCAGCGTGGGCGGGACCTGGCGGGACAACAGCTACCCGGGGTGCGCCTGCGACGTGCCGTCCCACCTCTACTCGTTCTCCTTCGCGCCCAACCCGGACTGGCCGCGCACCTTCTCCGGCCAGGAGCACATCCGCGCCTACCTGGAGCACGTCACGGACGTGTTCGGGCTGCGGCCGCATCTGCGGCTCGACTCCGAGGTGCTGCGGATGACCTGGGACGCGCAGGAGCTGCGCTGGGACGTCGAGACCAGCGCCGGACGCTACTTCGCGGACGTCGTCGTGTCGGCCACCGGGCCGCTGTCCGACCCGAAGATCCCGGCCGTCCCCGGCCTGGACTCCTTCCCGGGCAAGGTCTTCCACTCGGCCCGCTGGGACCACGACCACGATCTCGCGGGCAAGCGGGTCGCCGTGGTCGGCACCGGCGCCTCGGCCGTCCAGATCGTGCCGGCCATCCAGCCGGACGTCTCCCGGCTGACCCTCTTCCAGCGCACCCCGCCGTGGGTGATGCCCCGCGTCGACCGGGCCGTCAGCGGCGCGGAGCGCGCCCTGCACCGGGCCGTGCCCCTCACCGCCCGGCTGCGGCGCGGTCTGCTGTGGGGGATCCGCGAGTTGCAGGTGCAGGCGTTCACCAAGCACCCGAACGAACTCGGCTTCGTGGAGCAGCTCGCCAGGCGCAACATGGCCCGGGCCGTCAAGGACCCGGCCCTGCGCGCCAAGCTGACCCCCGACTACCGCATCGGCTGCAAGCGGATCCTGCTGTCCAGCACCTACTATCCGGCCCTCACCCGACCCAACGTGGACGTCGTCGCGAGCGGCCTGAGCGAGGTGCGGGGGTCCACGCTGATCGCCGCCGACGGCACCGAGGCGGAGGCGGACGTGATCGTGTTCGGCACCGGGTTCCGTGTCACCGACATGCCGATCGCCGACCGGGTGGTGGGCGCGGAAGGGCGGACGCTCGCGGAGAGCTGGAAGGGCGGGATGCAGGCCCTGCGGGGCGCGTCCGCCGCCGGGTTCCCCAACTGGATGACGATCATCGGCCCGAACACCGGTCTCGGCAACTCCTCCATGATCCTCATGATCGAGTCCCAGCTGAACTACATGGCCGACTACCTGCGTCAGCTCGACGTCCTCGGGGGCCGGGCGGCCCTGGACGCCCGCCCGAGCGCCGTGCACACCTGGAACCGGCGGGTGCAGGACCGCATGAAGCGGACGGTGTGGAGCACGGGCGGCTGCACCAGCTGGTACCTGGACGCCAGCGGCCGCAACACGACCGTCTGGCCGGGCACCACCGCCGAGTTCCGGCGGGCCACGCGCCGTGTGGACCTCGCGGAGTACGAGGTGGTGCGCGCGCCCGCCCGTCCCGAGTCCGCCGGGAAGCGGGCCGGCGAGGAGAAGGAGGTGACGGCGTGACCTACGTCGACGACGTCACGTCCGTCCGCGAGCTGACCGCCGTCTCCGCCGACGGCGCCCGTCTGCACGTGGAGATCCACGGCCCGGCCTCGGGGGCCGAGGCCGCGCCCGCCGTCGTCCTCGCCCACGGCTGGACCTGCTCGACGGCGTTCTGGGCGGCCCAGATCCGCGAACTCGCCGTCGACCACCGGGTGATCGCGTACGACCAGCGCGGGCACGGACGCACCCCGGCGAGCCCGGCGTGCAGCACCGACGCCCTCGCCGACGATCTGGAAGCCGTCCTGCGGGCGACGCTCGCGCCCGGGGAGAAGGCGGTGATCGCCGGTCACTCCATGGGCGGGATGACCGTGCTGGCGGCGGCCGGCCGGGACGCCTTCCAGGAGCACGCGGCCGCCGTCCTGCTGTGCAGCACCGGCGCCTCGCGGCTGGTCGCCGAGTCCACCGTCGTCCCGCTGCGGCCGGGCCGGCTGCGGACCTGGCTGACCCGGCACGTCCTCGGGTCCCGGGCGCCCCTCGGGCCGGTCACGCCGGTCGCGATGCGGATCCTGAAGTACGCCACGATGGGCGCCGGGGCGGCCCCGCACATGGTGGAGGCGTGCGCCCGGATCGTGCACGCCTGCCCGCGCCGGGTGCGGCACGCCTGGTCCGACGTGCTGTACCTGCTCGATCTCGAACAGGGCGTGGGGCGGTTGAGCGTGCCGACGGCGGTGCTGGTGGGCGCCGCCGACCGGATGACGCCGCCGGCGCACGCGCACCGGATAGCGGCGGCGCTGCCGCACTCGCTCGGCGTCACCGAACTGCCCGGCGTCGGCCACATGACGCCGGTCGAGGCGCCCGACCTGGTCACCGGACGGATCCGGGAACTCGTCACCACGTACACGCAGCCGAAGGAGGGCGCATGAGCAGGGCCGGGGTCGAAGGACAGGTCGTCGTGGTCACCGGGGCGGCGCGGGGCGTCGGGGAGCTGCTCGCCCGCAAGCTCTCCGCGCGCGGCGCGAAGATCGCGCTGGTCGGTCTGGAGCCGGACGCGCTGAAGCAGGTGTCCGAGCGGCTGCACGGCGACAGCGACCACTGGTTCGCCGACGTCACCGACCACGAGGCGATGAGCAGGGTCGCGGCCGAGGTGAAGGAGCGCTTCGGCAGGGTGGACGTCGTGGTGGCCAACGCCGGTGTGGCCAACGGCGGTCCGTTCGCGGACTCCGACCCGGACTCCTGGCGCCGGGTCGTCGAGGTCAACCTGATCGGGTCGGCCGTCACGGCCCGCGCGTTCCTGCCGCTGCTGCGGGAGAGCCGCGGCTATCTGCTGCAGATCGCCTCGCTCGCCGCGATCACCCCGGCGCCGATGATGACCGCGTACTGCGCGTCCAAGTCGGGCGTGGAGGCGTTCGCGCACAGTCTGCGCGCGGAGGTCGGCCACCAGGGCGTCCGGGTGGGCGTCGGGTATCTGTCCTGGACGGACACCGACATGGTGCGGGGGGCCGATCAGGACGAGGTGATGCGGGAGTTGAGGCAGCGGCTGCCCTGGCCCGCGAACAAGACGTACCCGCTGGGGCCGGCGGTCGACCGGATCGTGGCCGGCGTCGAGCGGCGCTCCGCGCACGTGTACGGGCAGGGGTGGCTGCGGGGGATGCAGTCGGTGCGCGGGTATCTGCCCGGGATCATCGGGACGGTCGGCCGACGCGAGATGAAGCGGTTCGCGCCCCGGTTGCGGGGGATGCGGACGGGGTTGGTGGGAGCGGGCGGTTCAGCCGACGAACAGGCCAGGGCTACGCAGCGTAGTTGATCGACATGCGCGCCGTGACCGCCCGTGTGAATCTGGTCGAGGCCCCACCACGGGGCCCCAACCCCTCATCTCCCACAGGAGTGAACCCACATGGGTATGAAGGACAAGTTCCAGGACAAGTCCGAGCACATGGCTCAGCAGGCCAAGCAGAAGGCCCAGCAGGCCAAGGAGCAGGTCCAGCAGCGCGGCAAGCAGCGTCCGGGCGAGGACCCCGAGCGCATGCGCCCGGAGCGCGAGACGTCGGAGCGCATGCGCCCCGAGCACGAGGCGTCGGAGCGTCGCAGCCCGCAGGAGCGGGAGCGCGAGCGCGAGCGCGTCGGCTTCGACGAAGAGGGCTTCTGACACCCCGCTTCGGCGGCCGGTGAACGATGAGCAGGGGGCGCCCCGGGCCCCGGGCGCCCCTTCTCGCGTCCGT
>NZ_JAHHIU010000185.1:0-16835 GCF_024539815.1 Streptomyces hayashii | reverse complement strand
CTGGCCGTTGGTGCCGACGAACACGCCGGTGCGGGAGCCTCGCAGCCCGGCACGGCATCCGGTGAGGGCTCCGTGGCGTCTCGCGTCCGTGCGTCCGGTGTCTCAGGCCGTGCACGGTGTCTCAGACCGTGCGCGGGGGCAGCTTCGGGCGGGACCGGTCGGGGACGTCGGCATAACCGGGCGGGGTCGCCGGAGGGTTCGTGGCGAGCAGGTCCAGGGCCAGTCGTACGGCGTCGTCGAGTTGGGCGTGGCGGCCCTCGGCCCAGTCGAGCGGGGTGCGCGCGATCTCCAGGTCGGGTGCGACGCCCTTGTTCTCCACCGACCAGCCGTACGCGTCGAACCAGGCCGCGTTCATCGGGACGGTGATGACGGTGCCGTCGCCGAGCTGGTGCCGGCCGGTCATGCCGACCACGCCGCCCCAGGTGCGCTGGCCGACCACCGGGCCCAGCCCGAGCAGTTTGAAGGCGGCCGTGATCATGTCGCCGTCGGAGGAGGTCGCCTCGTCCGCCAGTGCCACCACCGGCCCGCGCGGGGCGTTCGAGGCGTACGACACCGGCTGGGCGTTGCGGGTCAGGTCCCAGCCCAGGATCGTCCGGGTCAGCTTTTCCACCACCAGTTCGCTGATGTGGCCGCCCGCGTTGCCGCGCACGTCCACGATCAGCGCGGGCCGGGACACCTCCCCGCGCAGATCGCGGTTGAACTGGGCCCAGCCCGAGCCGCCCATGTCCGGGATGTGCAGATAGCCGCACCGGCCGTCGCTCAACTCCCTTACCACCGCGCGCCGTTTGGCCACCCAGTCCTGGTAGCGCAGGGGGCGTTCGTCGACGAGCGGGACGACGGCCACCCGGCGCGGCCGGCCGGCCTCGCCCTCCGCGGGGGCGACGGTGAGCTCCACCGTGGTGCCGCCCGCGCCGGCCAGCAGCGGGTAGGGGCCGGTCAGCGGATCCACCTCGCGGCCGTCCACGTGGGTGAGGACCGCGCCCTCGCGGATGCCGGTGCCGGCCAGCGGGGAGCGTGCCTTGGAGTCGGAGGAGTCGCCGGGCAGGATCCGCCGGACCGTCCAACCCGCCTCCCTGCGCACCAGGTTGGCGCCGAGGAGGCCCTGCAGCCGCTGGTAGTGGGGCGGTCCCTCGTTGCGGCGGGCGGCGGTGACGTAGGCGTGGGAGGTGCCCAGCTCGCCGAGCACCTCGCGCAGCAGGTCGGCGAACTCGTCGGGGGAGGCGACCCGTTCGACGAGCGGCCGGTACTGGTCGAGGATCGCGTCCCAGTCGATGCCGCACATGCCGGGGTCCCAGAAGTAGGCGCGGATCAGCCGTCCGGCCTCCTCGTAGGACTGCCGCCACTCGGCGCCCGGGTCGACCTCGTGCAGGATGCGCCGCAGGTCGATCCAGACCGTGGAGTCCGGGTCGCCGGACTCGGTGGACGGCACCGCCCGCAGGTCGCCGTCGTCGACCACGACGAGCCGGGTGCCGTCCCCGCTCAGTGCGAACCAGTCGAGGTCGCCGACGAGTTCGGACTTCTTCGCCTTGCTGATGTTGAAGTGCTCCAGCGTCGGCCGTCCGCTCGTGTCGTCGGGGTTGGCGAACGTCTCGCCGAGCGCGCCCGAGATCGGCCAGCGCAGCCACACCAGTCCGCCGCCCGCCACCGGGTGCAGCGCCGAGTACTTGGAGGCGGTGACGGGGAAGGGGGTGACCCGGCTGGCCAGCCCTTCGGTCTCCACGGTGACGGTCCCGTCGGCTCCGTTGCCGTCGTCCTCCACCGGGTCCAGCCCGCCCGCGGCCGGGCGGCCCTCCGGGGTCAGCGCGAAGGGCGAGGGCGTCGCGGAGGACAGGGGCACGAGGTAGGGGCGGCAGCCCAGCGGGAAGGACAGGTCGCCGGTGTGCACGTCGTAGACCGGGTCGAAGCCGCGCCAGGAGAGGAAGGCGAGATAGCGGCCGTCCCGGGTGAACACCGGGTTCTCGTCCTCGAAGCGGCCGTCGGTCACGTCGATGACCGAGCGGTCCTTCATACGGGCCATCTTGATCTGGCGCAGGGAGCGTCCGATCCCGGGGTGCGACCAGGTCAGCCAGCCCCCGTCCGGGGAGAAGGCGAGGTCGCGGACGGGCCCGTTGGCCGACGCGATCAGCTCGGTGACCTCGTCGGCGCCCGCGTCCCCGGCGTCCTCGGTGAGGTCGACGAGCAGCAGCCGGCCGTCGTGCGAGGCGACGGCGAGCCGTTCGCCCTGCGGGTCCGCCACCGTCTCCAGCACCCGGCCGAGCCGGCCGGAGGCCAGTCGCCTGGGCTCGCGCCGGCCGGTGGCGCGGGGCAGGTGGGCGACCTCGACGGCGTCCTCGCCGTCCGCGTCGGTCACATAGGCGACCTGTCCGCCCGGGCCGAGCATCTCCGGCAGGCGCACCCGTACCCCTGGGGTGTCGGTGATCGTGCGGGCGGGCCCGTCGCGGTGGGTCAGCCAGTACAGGCTGCCGCGGACGACGACGGCGCCGGCCCGCCCGGTCTCGTCGACGGAGATGCCGTCCACGTGCTGGGCGGCCGGGATCTGGTAGGGCCGTCGTCCCGCGCGCGGCCCGCCGAGGCGGACGTCGATCCGGCGCGGCTCGGAGTCGGCGGCGAGGTCGTCGACGATCCACAGGTCCCCGCCGCACTGGTAGACCACCCGGATGCCGTCGCTGGAGGCGTGCCGGGCGTAGAAGGCGTCGTGGTCGGTGTGCCGGCGCAGGTCGGAGCCGTCGTGGGCGCAGGAGTACAGGTTGCCGACGCCCTCGTGGTCGGAGAGGAACGCGATCCGGCCGCCGACGAAGAGCGGGCTGGCGAGGTGGCCGTCGACGCCCTCCAGGAGTCGTCGCCCATGCAGCCACAGCCGGCCGGTGGCGCCGCCCCGGTAGCGCTTCCAGGCGGCCGGCTCGTGCGGTGGGGTGCCCGTGAGCAGGAGCGTCCGGCGGTCGCCGTCGAGGTCGGCGACCTGGAGGTCGGTGACCGGTCCCCAGGGGAGTTTCCGGCCGGGGGAGCCGTCGGGGGAGACCTTGTAGGCCCAGGTGAAGTAGGAGAAGGGCTCGCCGTGCGAGGCGACGGCGAGGATGTCGGCGTGTCCGTCGGCGTCCGGGGGCGTCCAGCCGCAGACCCGGGTGTCGGAGCTGCCCCAGTAGGTCAGCCGTCGTCCCGGTCCGCCCTCCACCGGCGCGAGATGGATCTCCGGGACGACGCTGCGCCAGCTCGTGTACGCGATCAGGCGGCCGTCGGGGGAGAAGCGGGGGTGTCCTGCCTTCGTGCGGTCGACGGTGAGCCGCCAGGCGCGGCCCGGGCCGGCCAGCGGGGCCAGCCAGAGGTCGTCCTCGGCCACGAAGCACAACAGGTCACCATGGAGATGGGGCAGGCGCAGATAGCTCACCTCCCCATGCTTTTCCGGGGGATGGACCCGAGCAACTCGTGACATGTGTGCGGAACCGGGCGCGCGTGAGCCAGGACACGTACGAAACGGTTTCGTTTCGCAGTGAAGTGCGCTACATTCGGTGAGTACGCACAAGGAACCGTGTCGGTTCGGAGCCGGTTCGAAATCGGTTCGGAGCGGGAAGGGGAGCGGAATGACTGAGGTCGCAACGGCGCGTCGCAGCCGCATCACCCCCGAGCGCGAGGCCGAGCTCTACGGAGCCGTGCTCGAACTGCTCCGCGAAGTCGGCTACGACGCCCTCACCATGGACGCCGTCGCCGCGCGCACCCGGTCCAGCAAGGCCACGCTCTACCGCCAGTGGGGCGGCAAGGCCGAACTGGTGGCCAAGGCGGTCCGTCACAGCAAGCCGGGCGGCTCGGCCGACGGGGTCGACACCGGATCGCTGCGAGGGGACCTGCACGCCCTGACCCTGCGTTCGGACGACTGCGAGATGGAGCAGAACTCCGCGCTGATGCGGGGTCTGGCCATGGCGGTCCACAGCAACCCGGACCTGCTCAAGGCCTTCAAGGAACACCTCGTCGAGCCGGAGATGGCCGAGTTCGACCGTGTGCTGGACCGAGCCGTCGACCGGGGCGAGATCCGCGCGGACAGCCAAGCGAGGCGCTTCGTGCCGCACATGATGATCGGCGCGTTCGCCGCCCGCAACATGCTGGACGAGCAACCGCCGACACAGGCGTTCCTCCTGTCGTACATCGACGCCGTGGTCCTCCCCGCCCTCGGCGCACCCATCACCTGACCGTCCCCGCGGTCCGCCCACCCTGACGCCACCGCTCACGTCGTCGGGCCGATCACCCCTGCCTCACGCCGGGTTGGTCAACCCTGCCCTGCACGCACACGACCTGACCGGGAGTACGCCTCCGTGGCCACGTTCCTCTACAAACTCGGCCGATTCGCCTTCCGGCGACGCGCCTTCGTCGCCCTGATGTGGGTCGCGCTGCTGACCCTCGCCGGAGTCGGCGCCGCGACCGCGCCCGCACCGGGCACCACCTCCTTCTCCATTCCGGGCGTCGAGGCGCAGAAGGCCTTCGACCTGCTGGAACAGCGTTTCCCCGGAGCCAGCGCCGACGGCGCGACCGGACGCATGGTCTTCAAGGCCCCCGAGGGCCAGAAGATGACGGACGCCGCCAACCGGGCGACCGTCGACAAGACCGTCAAGTCCCTGAGCGGCGGCTCCGAGGTCGTCTCCGTCGCCGACCCGTTCACGACGCACGCCGTGAGCAAGGACGGGACGGTCGCCTACACCTCGGTCCGGTACGACGCGCCCGGCATGGAGCTGACGGACGCGACCAGGAACACCCTGGAGAAGGCCGCGGACGACGCCCGGGCCGCCGGGCTCACCGTCGACGTCGGCGGCGACGCGCTCCAGGCCGGGGCCGAGCCCGGGGCGACCGGCGAGATCGTCGGTCTCGCCATCGCCGCCGTCGTCCTCGTCGTCACGCTGGGCTCGCTCATCGCGGCGGGACTGCCGCTGCTGACCGCGATCGTCGGCGTCGGCATCGGCGTCTCCACCATCACCGCCCTCGCCAAGGCGCTCGACCTCGGCGACACCACCTCCACGCTCGCCCTGATGATCGGGCTCGCGGTCGGCATCGACTACGCGCTGTTCATCGTCTCCCGCTACCGCAGCGAGCTGGCCGAGGGCCGCGACCGCGAGGAAGCGGTCGGACGGGCCACCGGCACCGCCGGCTCGGCGGTCGTCTTCGCGGGCCTCACGGTCGTGATCGCCCTGGCGGGCCTCGCGGTCGTCAACGTGCCGATGCTGACCAAGATGGGCCTCGCGGCGGCCGGCACGGTCGTGGTCTCCGTCCTCATCGCGCTGACCATGATCCCCGCGCTGCTCGGCTTCGCCGGCAGGAAGGTCCGGGCCGCGGGCGAGAAGCGCCGCTCGCGCGGGTCCGGGGCCGAGGCGTCCGGGGCGGCCGCTCCGGACGGCGGGTCCGCCTCGTCCGGCCGGGCCAAGCCCGGACCGGGCGTGCGCTGGGCGAGCTTCGTCATCCGCCGGCCCGCCGCGGTGCTGCTGCTCGGCGTGCTCGGGCTGGGCGCGATCGCCGTCCCCGCCACCCAGCTGGAGCTGGGCCTGCCCGACGACGGCTCGCAGCCGACGTCCACCACCCAGCGCCGGGCCTACGACCTGCTCTCGGAGGGCTTCGGCCCCGGCTTCAACGGCCCCCTGCTGATCGTGGTCGACGCTCGGGGCAGCGCCGACCCGCAGGCCGCGGCCACCTCGGTGACCGAGGGCATCAAGAAGCTCAAGGACGTCGTCACCGTGACCCCGGCCGCCTTCAACAAGGCCGGCGACACCGCGACGATCACCGTGATCCCGGGCTCCAAGCCCTCCTCGACGCAGACCGAGGACCTGGTGCACGCCATTCGCGACCAGGGCGCCGGGGTCCGGTCCGACACGGGCGCGCAGGTCCTCGTCACCGGCACCACCGCGATGAACATCGACTTCTCGCAGAAGCTCAACGACGCGCTCGTCCCCTATCTCGGTCTCGTCGTCGGCCTGGCCTTCCTGCTGCTGATCGTGGTCTTCCGCTCCATCCTGGTCCCGTTGAAGGCGGCCCTCGGCTTCCTGCTCAGCGTGCTGGCCGCGCTCGGCGCCGTCGTCGCGGTGTTCCAGTGGGGCTGGCTCGGCGGCCTGATCGGCGTCGAGGAGACCGGGCCGATCATGTCGATGACGCCGATCTTCATGGTGGGCGTGGTCTTCGGCCTCGCGATGGACTACGAGGTCTTCCTCGTGACCCGGATGCGCGAGGCGTACGTCCACGGCGAGAGCCCCAGTCAGGCCATCGTGACCGGCTTCCGGTACAGCGCCAAGGTGGTGGCCGCCGCCGCGATCATCATGATGGCCGTCTTCGGCGGCTTCATCACCGCCAGCGAGGCGATCATCAAGACGATCGGCTTCGGCCTCGCGAGCGCCGTCCTGTTCGACGCGTTCATCGTGCGCATGGCCATCGTGCCGGCCGTCCTGGCCCTGCTGGGCAAGAAGGCCTGGTGGCTGCCGAAGTGGCTGGACCGCGTGCTGCCCGACGTGGACGTCGAGGGCGAGGGCCTGAGGACGCGGGACGACGCCACGGGCGCCAAGGACGCCGACCCGGACGAGGACCGGGAACTCGTGCGCGCCTGATCGCCCGAGGGCGCCCGAGAGGTGAGGGCGCCTGGGAGAGACCGCCGGTGAGGGCTCCGTGGGGACGGGGCGCCCTCACCGGCGGTCTTTTTTCCGCACCTCGCTCTGTGACCCACTTTCGGGTGACGGGCGACGGCGGAAGAGGCTCACAGGGCAGCAGTCCCAAAGGTTCGGAGCCTTCAGTACATATATGGACATGGAAGCCTACTGTCACCGGAATGTGGACGGTTCGTAACGTGAGGTGCCAATCAGGCGCGCGGACCTCGGTCGGTGGTCGAGTGTTGGCCGTGCGGCCGATCGGGCCGTGACCCGCACCACGCAAGGAGACCTTGTGTCCGTTAACTCTGTTTCCGCTCGCTGTCTCGCCGCCGCCGCGATCGCCGCGGCCGTCGTCGGGACGGTGGCGCTGCCGGCCTCCGCCGCCGACCACCCGCGCCAGGACCGGGCGAAGGTGGAGATCAGCGCCGTGCAGTACGACGCACCGGGCCGAAACGACCGCTCCGCCCGCTCCCTGAACAAGGAATGGGTCGAGCTGACCAACACCACTCGCCGTGAGGTCAACCTGGACGGGTGGACCCTCTCGGACGAGCGCGGCGAGACCTACACCTTCCGCCACTACCGGCTGGCCCCCCGCGCCACCGTCCGCGTCCACACCGGTGAGGGCCGCGACACCCGCACCGACCTGTTCCAGGACCGCCACCGCGAGGTGTGGGACAACCACTCCGACACCGCCACCCTGCGCAACGACCACCGTCGTCTCGTGGACGACAAGTCGTGGGGCCACGACCGCCACGGTCACGGCCGTGACGACCGCGGGCGTGACGACCGCGGGCGTGACGACCGCGGCCACGACGGCCACCGTCGCGGCTGACATCCGCACCTGGGCCGTCCCGGCCTGACGGCGAAGCGCCCGACCCCCTCCCGGGGGGCCGGGCGCTTCGTCGTCCAGTGATCCCGTGGCCCCGCGGGTCCCGGCGGCCGTCGCGTGTGGTGCGGGGGGCGGTTCGGAGGGGCACTCTGGAAGCAGGAGCTTCGGAGGTGGTCGTCATGGCCGTCATGCACACCACGGTCGGCTGGCATATCGAGCTGGAGTTCGAGGAGGACGACCGGCACACGCGGGCGGTCGCGATGGTGCGTCTGCCGGACGGGACCGAGGTCAGGGCGCACGGGCATGCCTCCCGGCACAACGTGGACGCCAACCAGCCCCGGGTCGGGGAGGAGATCGCGGGCGCCCGCGCGCTCAACGAGATCGCCATGCAGCTGCTGACCAAGGCGCATCTGGAGATCGACGACGCCTCGGGGCGCAGGTCCCACTCGATCAACGTGTAGAGGACAGCGGGCGTCAGTCCGTCGTCGTCGCCGTGCGCAGGGCCCGCAGCAGGGCCTGGGCGCGGGGGTCCGCCGTCACGCTCGTCCGGAAGCCGTTGGTGACGTAGCCGAAGGCGATCCCGGACTCGGGGTCGGCCAGGCCGAGGGCGCCGCCGCGGCCCGGGTGGCCGAAGGAGGCGGGGGACAGCAGCGGGGACGCGGCGCCGTGCAGCATGGGGCCGAGGCCGAAGCGGGTGTTCACCACGAGCACCCGGTCCGGGCCGGACGACTGCTCACCGCGCGCGAGCGCCACCGTCTCCGGGCGCAGCAGCCGTGCCCCGCCCTCGACCTCGCCGATCAGCGAGGCGTAGAAGCGGGCCAGGCCCTCGGCGGTCGCGATGCCGTTGGAGGCGGGCAGGGCCGCGGCCCGGTAGGCGGGGTCGTTCTCGTCCGGCAGCGGGGTGATCGCGGCGAAGGCGCGGCGGGTGAGCGAGTGCGGATCGGCGTAGGCGGCGGCGACGGCCGGCTTGGGCCGGGTCTTCAGCGCGCCCGCCCGCGCCGGCGCTTCCACCTGTCCCACGCGCCCCACCCGGGCACGCTGCGTCGCCGGCAATCCCAGCCACAGATCGGCCCCGACCGGACCCGCCACCTCGTCGGCGATCCATTCCCCGACGGGCCGTCCGGTGATCCGGCGCACCAGCTCGCCGGTCAGCCAGCTGTACGTCTGAGCGTGATAGCCGTGGTCCGTGCCGGGCTCCCAGACGGGCGTCTGCGCCGCGACCGCCGCCGCGCCCAGATCGGGGTCGGCGGCCTCGGCGGGGGTCAGCGGCCGGTCCAGCACCGGCACGCCCGCGCGGTGCGCGAGAAGATGCCGTACGAGGGTGCGCTCCTTGCCCGCCGCCTTGTACTCCGGCCAGTACGCCCCGACGGGTGCGTCCAGGTCCAGCTCGCCGCGCTGGTGCAGCAGCAGGAGGCCGGCGGCGACCACGCCCTTGGTCGCCGAGCGCACGATCTGGGCGGTGCCACGCTCCCAGGGCGCCGTGCCGTCGACGTCGCGCGTGCCGCCCCACAGGTCGACGACCTTGCGCCCGTCGCGGTAGACGGCGACCGCCGCGCCGCGGTCCCCGAGCGTCTCGAAGTTGCGGACGAACGCCTCCCGGACCGGCTCGAAGCCCTCGGCCACCGCACCGTTCACGTCCACCACGCCCGCACATCCTCTCGGAGATCGCCTTCGACTCCTCGGAGAACGCCCGGGAAAGGCCTGCGATTCCTTCGTCCCGCTAGCCGAGAATGATCGTTACATCGATGTTGCCGCGCGTGGCGTTCGAGTACGGGCACACCTGGTGCGCCGCGTCCACCAGCTTCTCCGCGAGACCCGGGTCGAGGACGGGGAGCGAGACGCTGAGCGCGACCGCGAGACCGTAGCCCTTGCTCCTGTTCGGGCCGATGCCGACCTTCGCCGCCACCGTGGACCCGGTGAGGTCGTAGCCCGCCCGGTTGCCGACGAGGATCAGCGCGTTGTGGAAGCAGGAGCTGTATCCGGCCGCGAAGAGCTGCTCCGGGTTGGTGCCGTCGCCGTCGCCGCCGAGCTGCGGCGGCATCGCCACCTTCAGCCCGATCTGGCCGTCCTGGCTGGTCACATACCCGTCGCGGCCCCCGTGCGCGGTCGCCTCGGCGACGTACATGATCTTCGTCGGACGGGTGTCGGCGGTGCCGGCTGCTTCGGCGTTCCCGGTGGTGCCGACTGCGGCGCCTTCTGTCACGGCAGACCCTCCCCAGCGTCTTCCCCAATTACATCGTGCACAAGGTACCGGCCGGTAGGTAGGTGCGTCACCACAGGGGGCGGTAACCGCCGGTAACACCAGTGCGGAGGGCCGCGGGAGGGGGGAGGAGCGTGGTCTAGCGGGTGCGTTCGGCCGCCGTGTGCGCCCGCTCCGCGAGGCCCCACAGCTCCTCGCGCAGCCGGGCGACCTCCGCGGTCGCCAGGCCGGTGGACGCGAGCAGAGCGCCGGGCACGCGCCCCGCCCGCCCCTTCAGTTCCTCGCCGCGCCCGGTGCACGCCACCAGCACCGAGCGCTCGTCGCGCGCCGAGCGCTCCCGGCGCACCAGGCCCGCCGCCTCCAGCCTCTTCAGCAGCGGCGACATCGTGCCGTAGTCCAGCCGCAGGGCCGCGGCCAGCTCCTTGACGGTCGTCTCGCCCCGCTCCCAGAGCACCAGCAGCACCAGGTACTGGGGGTAGGTCAGGCCCAGTTCGTCCAGGAGCGGACGGTACGCGGCCGTCACCGCGCGCTGGGCGGCGTACAGGGCGAAGCACAGCTGCTCGTCGAGGAGCAGCGAGCCGTCGGCGGTGGGTCCGTCGTTCGTCACGCGCCCATTGTCGCGGAGCGCGGGTCGAACCCGAAGGGCAGCTCCAGCCGGTGCGCGCGCATGAGGGCGTCGTCGGCGAGCAGATCGCCGGTCCGGCCGTCCGCGGCGATCACGCCCTCGCTGAGGATCAGGGCGCGCGGGCACAGCTCCAGGGCGTACGGCAGATCGTGCGTGACCATGAGCACCGTGACGTCCAACGACCGCAGGATGTCGGCGAGTTCACGGCGCGAGGCCGGATCGAGGTTGGAGGACGGCTCGTCCAGGACGAGGATCTCGGGCTCCATCGCGAGCACCGTCGCGACCGCCACGCGCCGCCGCTGGCCGAAGGAGAGGTGGTGCGGCGGACGGTCCTTGAACCCGGCCATGCCCACCTGTGCGAGGGCGTGGTCGACGCGCGCCTCCAGGGCGGCCCCCTTCAGCCCGGCCGCCGCCGGTCCGAACGCCACGTCCTCGCGCACGGTCGGCATGAACAGCTGGTCGTCCGGGTCCTGGAAGACGATGCCGACCCTGCGCCGGATCTCGGCCATGTGCTGCCGGCCGACCGGCAGCCCGGCCACCGTCACCGTGCCCGCGCCGCCGCTCAGGATGCCGTTGAGGTGCAGCACCAGGGTCGTCTTGCCGGCGCCGTTCGGCCCGAGCAGTGCGACCCGCTCGCCGCGCGCGACGGTGAAGTCCACGCCGAACAGGGCCTGGTGGCCGTCGGGATAGGCGAAGGCGAGGCCGGAGACCTCCAGGGAAACGTCAGTCACAGGGCCCATCCCAACACGCAGACGACGAGGGCGGCGAACGGGAGGGTCAGCGCGTACGACCACTGCGCCCGGGTCGCGGTCGCCTCGTCGATCACCGGCATCGAACCGGCGTACCCCCGGCTGACCATGGCCAGGTGCACGCGCTCCCCGCGTTCGTAGGAGCGGATGAACAGCGCGCCCGCCGACTTCGCGAGCACCCCCCAGTGCCGTACGCCGCGCGCCTCGAAGCCGCGCGACTCCCGGGCGACCCGCATGCGCCGCATCTCGTCCGTGATGACGTCGCCGTAGCGGATCATGAAGGAGGCGATCTGCACCAGCAACGGGGGCAGCCGCAGCCGTTGCAGGCCGAGAAGGAGTTCGCGCAGTTCCGTGGTGGACGCGAGCAGGACGGAGGCGGCGACGCCCAGGGTGCCCTTCGCGAGGACGTTCCAGGCGCCCCACAGGCCGTTGACGCTGAGGGAGAGCCCGAGGACGTCCACCCGCTCGCCCTCGGCCACGAAGGGCATGAGGACGGCGAACGCGACGAAGGGCACCTCGATCAGGAGCCGCTTCAGCAGGAACCCGGCCGGCACGCGCGCGCGGTGCGCGACGGCGGCGAGCAGGAGGGCGTACAGGCCGAACGCCCACAGCGCCTCCCGCGGCGTCGACACGACGACGACCACGAACCCGAAGGCGGCGGCGAGCTTGGTGTGCGGCGGCAGGCCGTGCACGGGCGAGTGCCCGTGCCGGTAGAGCCGGTGCGCGTGTCCCGCTCCCATGACGTCAGACCCCGCCGGTGGAGGCCGGGGAGACGTCGCGGGTGCGGCGTCGGCGCACCGTCCAGAACACGGCGCTGCCCGCGACGACGGTGGTGCCGACGCCGATCACGCCCGCCAGGCCGCCGGAGAGGCGGGCGTCGGTGACGTCCTTGACGCCGTAGCCGGCGAGTGGGGAGTCGGAGGAGGCGTGCTTGCGGGCCCCCTTGTCGATGCCGTGGTCGGCGGCGACCTTCTCCAGGCCGTCGGGGTTCGCGGAGGCGTAGAAACTGACGAAGCCGGCCAGGACGAGGGAGGTGACCAGCCCGGTCGCCCACAGCGTGCGCCGCGAGGCCCGGGCCGCCAC
Source organism: Streptomyces hayashii (assembly GCF_024539815.1). GTDB lineage: Bacteria > Actinomycetota > Actinomycetes > Streptomycetales > Streptomycetaceae > Streptomyces > Streptomyces hayashii. The sequence continues at coordinate 4,738 of NZ_JAHHIU010000185.1, read as the reverse complement.
GGGCGCCGTGCGCGCCCCCTCGGGCGCCGGGGCGTCGACGAGCTCGCCGTGCACCCGCAGCTGGAGCCGCTGCCGCAGGTCGCGCGCGCCGTGCACGAGATCCGGCCGGACGGCGACGACGGCGCCCACCGTCAGCGCGGTGATCGCGGCCTCTCCGACGCCGATCAGGACGTGCACGCCGATCATCGCGCCGGCCACCTTGCCGATCGCCACGTCGGTGGTGCCGCCGACCCAGTAGATGAGCGTGAAGGCCACGGCGGCGGCGGGCACGGACAGCAGGGCGGCGACGAAGGAGGCGGCCGTGACCGAACGGCGGCTGCGGGGCAGCACCTTCACCAGTCCGCGGAAGACGGCGTACGACACGACCGTCGTCACGATCGCCATGTCGGTGATGTTCACGCCGAGGGCGGTGAGCCCGCCGTCGGCGAAGAGGATGCCCTGCATCAGCAGGACCACGGAGACGCACAGGATCCCGGTGAAGGGACCCACGAGGATCGCGGCGAGCGCGCCGCCCAGCAGATGGCCGCTGGTCCCCGCCGCGACGGGGAAGTTCAGCATCTGCACGGCGAAGATGAACGCCGCGACCAGGCCGGCCAGCGGCGCGGTCCGGTCGTCGAGCTCGCGGCGCGCGCCGCGCAGGCTCACGGCGATGGCGCCGGCGGCGACGACTCCGGTCACGGCGGAGGTCGGGGCGTTGATGAATCCGTCGGGTACGTGCACCCGACGATGATAGTGGCTTAATGCGAATGGTTCGCAAGAGCGAGGGATTCGTTCACGCGGCGAGAACCGGCCCGGTGGCCTGGGGGTCCGGCGCCGCCCTGTCGAGCGGCTCGGGCGCGTGCCGGCACCCTGTCGGGTCGGTGTATCGCACAGGTGAGATATGCCGGTGCGGGAGGGCGCGATCCGCAAAATATGCGACATTGGAGGGGGAGCGGATGCACAGCTTCCGCACAGGTCACGCTGCGTGAGAGGGCCGGTCGATGTCTGTAGTCGAACAGTACGCGCGAGCCCACATCGTCACCGACGCCGACCGGGTCGAGGAGGAGACGGTTCCGGTCGTCCTGCGCTACGACCCCGAGGAACCCCGATCCGTGCGCGTCGGGCTGCCCGACCGCCGGGAGTGGACGTTCTCCCGCGCCCTCCTCGAACAGGGGCTGCGCGCCCCGGTCGGCACCGGCGAGGTGCGGGTCTGGCCGTGCGGACGCGTCCAGGCCGTGGTCGAGTTCCACTCGGCGAACGGCGTCTCGGTCGTCCAGTTCGAGTCGAAGACGCTGCTGCGGTTCCTGCGCCGCACCTACATGGCGACCGCTCAGCAGCCCGTCCCGCACTAGCCGGTCCGGCACCGGCCCGTCCCGCACCGGCCCGTCCCGGGCCCCGAGCCGCTGTCGGGGCCCGAGCCGCTTCGGGGGCCGGGTCCGGTGCGGGTGCTCAGCCGCCCATCCGCAGCAGGGACGCCACGATCGGGCCGGCCGTGTCGCCGCCGTGGCCGCCCGCCTGGACGACGCCCGCGGCCGCCAGATCGCCGCGGTAGGCGGTGAACCAGCCGTTGGGCTTGTCCTGGTTGTCGACCTCGGCCGAGCCCGTCTTGGCGCCGTAGTCCGGGCCCAGACCGGACATCGCCTCGGCGGCGGTGCCGGCCGCGGCCGTGTAGTTCATCAGCTCGCGCAGCTGCGCGAGCGTCGACGACGACATCGTGCGCGGGGCCGACGCCAGCGTGCGGCCGTCCACCGACGGGGCGACCAGGTAGGGCTGGTGGAAGGAGCCCGCCTTCACGGTGGCGGCGACCGACGCCATGTTCAGCGGGTTCATCCGCACCCCGCCCTGCCCGATGAGCGAGGCCGCCATCTGGGCCGCCGACTGCACCGGCACCGAGCCGTCGAAGGACGGGACGCCGATGGCCCAGTTGTTCATCGACAGGCCGAACACCTGCTGGGCCTGCTTGGTCAGACTGTCGTTGCTCAACTCGGGGGCCTGGCTGATGAAGGCGGTGTTGCAGGAGCGCGCGAAGCTCGCCTTGAACGAGCCGCCCTTGATCTCGAAGTCGTCGTCGTTGTGGAACTTCCAGCCGCCGTAGGTGAACGTCTTCGGGCAGGGGTGGGTCTTGTCCGCCGACGCCAGTCCCTTGTCGAGGAGCAGCGACGACGTGATGACCTTCATCGTGGAGCCGGGCGCGAGCGAGCCGTTGAACGCGGTGTTGAAGCCGGGGCTCGCGTTGGCCACCGCGAGGATCTCGCCCGTGGAGGGCCGCATCACCACCACCGACGAGCGCGCCGTCCTGGCCACCTGACGTTCGGCGGCGGCCTGCAGGGTCGGGCTCAGCGTCGTCTTGACGGTGCCCGGGGTGCCCTTGCTGAGCTCCAGCAGCGTCTTGTCGGAGGCCTTCTTCGCCTTCGACGCCTTTCCGCGGACCACCTGGAGCTCCACGCCCGCCTTGCCGCCCGCCTTCTTGCCGTACTTCTCCCGCAGTCCGTCCAGCACCGTGCCCAGCGAGGGGTACTTCTTGGCCGTCAGCTCGCCGCCGTCGCGGTCGACGGCCTTGACCGGCGGGGTGCCCGCCTCTCCGGTGACGAGCGTGTCGCCGTCCTGGAGGTCGGGGTGGACGACCGACGCGTGCCAGTCGACCTGCGCCTTGCCGTTCTTCGGGTTGCGCACCACGGTGAGCGCGCTGTCGTAGGCCAGCGGCTTGCCGACGTTCTTGTACTTCACCGTGGCCTTCACGGAGAACGGGATCTTCACGCCGGCGGCCGTGCCGGGGGTGACGGTGACGTCCGTGATGTGGGCGTCCTTGGTGTAGCCGGTCAGGAGCGCGGCGGCGGCCGTGGAGTCGTCCGTGACGGCGGCCGCCCGGGCCGCGTCGCCCTTCTGCCAGGCCGTCAGGAACCGGACGGCAAGGGCCTTCGCCTCGGTCGCGGACGGGGCGTCGGCCCGGACCCTGGGCACCTGCCCGCCGTTGGCCGACGCCGCCGAACCGTCGTCGGCCGCCGCTCCGCCGTACAGCGCGTAGACGCCGAGCCCGGCTCCCCCGACCACGACGGCGATCATTGCGCCGACCACGGCGGGACGCCGCTTGCTGCTTCCTTCTTCGACGCGCCTTCTCTTGCCCACTGCCAGATCCTCCGGATCCCCCAGGGGCTCTCCCCCCAGCCCCGCTGCCCTCGTTGCCCTCACTGACCCCAACGACGGCTACCACCCTAGAGTCCCCTTGCCGACGGCGACGTCACATGTGACGTCAGCCACCCCGCAAACGCCGCTCGTGGCCCGCCCCTTGCCGCCCTCGGGCCGGGCCCCTGCCGCGCATCGCCCCCTCCGCCCGGGACCCGCGTGTGCGCCGCTGCTCAGCCCGCCCGCAGCACCTGCGCCACGAGCGGGCCGGACGCGTCGATGCCGTGACCGCCGTCCTGGGTCATCGCCGCCGCCGCGACGTCGTCGCGGTAACCGGTGAACCAGCTGTCGGACCTGGTCTGCCCGTCCACCTCGGCGGAGCCGGTCTTCGCGCCGATCCGGCCGCTGAGCCCGGCCATCACGCCGGCCGCGGTGCCGCTGGTCGCGGTGCGGTTCATCATCGCGCGCAGCTGCTGCACGGTGCTCGGCGACAGCCCGCGCGCCCGCGCCGGTTCACGGCCGTCGAGGCTGAGCGGGACGATCACGGGCTGGTGGAACGTGCCCGTCATCGCGGTCGCGGTCACCGACGCCATGTTCAGGGGGTTCATCTGCACCTGGCCCTGGCCGATCAGGCCGGCCGCGGTGTTCGGCCCGGTGGAGACGGGGACCGAGCCGTCGAAGGAGGGGATGCCGGTCTTCCAGTCGAGGCCGATCCCGAAGCGGTCCTTGGCCTCGGCGTTCAGCCAGCCGTCCTCGACGTCGTCGGCGAACTTCACGAACGCCGTGTTGCAGGAGCGGGCGAAGCTCTCGGAGAGCGTGGCCTTCTCGTTCGGCTTCATGCCCGTGAGGTTGTGGAAGGTCTGGCTGTCGGAGACGGCCGAGTCGGGGCAGGGGGCGGGCCCGTTCGCGGTGGTGAGCCCCTTGTCGATGAGGGTGGCCGCGCTGACGATCTTCATGGTGGAGCCGGGTGCGACCTCGCCCAGGAAGGCGGCGTTCCAGCCGTCGGTGCGGTTGTTGGCGACCGCCAGCACCTCGCCGGTGCTGGGCTTGACCGCCACCGTCGACGACTGGGGGTACTTCTGCACCGCCTTCTCGGCGGCGGCCTGCACGGCCGCGCTGAGCGTGGTGCGGAGCCTGCCGGGCTTGCCCTCGGCGAGGGTCAGCAGCGAGGTGTCGGCCGAGCCCTGGGCGGTGTGCCTGATCACCAGCTCGATGCCGGGCGTGCCGCCCGACTTGTCGCCGTACTTGGCGCGCAGCTGGTCCAGGATCGGCCCCAGGGAGGGGTACTTCTCCTTGGTCAGCACCTTGCCGTCGCGGTCGACGGCCTCGATCGACGGCGTCGACGACGCGCCCGTGACCAGCGTGTCGTCCATGTTCTTCAGCTGCGGGTGGACGACCGACGGCTGCCAGTCCACCAGCGCCTTGCCGGTGGTCAGGCCCCGCACGACCGTGAGCCGGCTCGCGTAGGAGAGCGGCTTGGACTTCCCCTCGTACGACACCGTCGCCTCGACCTTGTAGGGCACGACGGCACCCGACGCCGTGCCCGGTGTGATCTTCAGGCCGGTGATGTGCGCGGCGCCGAAGGAGGCGAGCAGCGGTTCGGCCTTGGCCGCGTTGTTGGTGAGATCGGCGGCCG
>NZ_JAHHIU010000184.1 GCF_024539815.1 Streptomyces hayashii | reverse complement strand
GGGGGAGGGCGGAGCCTGGTTATCCGGCCGGGGCTGGGCGGACAACCTCCCGCCCCGGCCGGCGGGCTTGTCCACAGTGCCGGACGGGGACGCGAGATCGGTGCCGCGCTCCACGAACTCGGCCCGCCAGACACCTCCTCCCTGCCATCGGTCGTCCAGGCTCAACCGGATGCCGGTCGGAAGCAGCCCCGTCGTCTCGTCTTGCTCACGCCGCGCGCAGTCGGACACAACGGAGTTGGCGTGGCAGACAGCCAGTGGATAGGCCGTGCCGTGGAGCTGGTCCTGCCACTCCGGGTGCGAGCGCAGCGCGGCGCCGAGCGCGGTGTAGGCCGGTCTGGGCGGCAGGACCCCGTTCCGGCGTCCAGCCCGGGGTATCGCTTGGCGCACCGTCGAATCGGCCAGCCGGGCCAGGTCGTCGCGCCCTAGCGGCCCAGCGTCCGCCAGCCGCCGGGCCAGCGAAGCCCGAGTAAAGGTGTAATCCCCCCAGATCCTAACCGTGTTGAGCTCCGCCAGAGCCTGGCGCAAGGTGCTCATCAGCCCCCTCACAGCCGCCACCAACTCGGTCTTCCCGCCTCCTGGCGCGAGCAGCGTCGGCAATGGCGTCGGCACCAAGGCGCTGGTGAGCTGATCCCGCCCGCGAGTGACCAGGTAGCGCGCGTAGTAGTCGGTGTCGCTCAGGTCCGCGTCCGCCCACTCGTACTGGGCCTCCACGACGAGGTGTCCGAAGTCGTCAGTGCGTCGCTGGCGGCCCAGCCGCTGGATACGTTGCCTCGTGGGTGCCAGGTCCTGCCCGAAGGCGGAGGTGTCGAAGACCAGCCGCTCACGCAGCACGGGTGTCTCGTCAGGAGCGAGGAGACCGGGGCCCCGGGCACCAGCCGGCGCACCGGACACCCAGCCCGGAGTCTCGCCGTACGGGCCGAGGTCGGCGTGGGCGCCCTCCTTGTAGACGATCTCTGCGGGCAGCAGGTCACCGCCCGTACGGATGTTGATCATCGCGCCGACCGGCAGTGCCTCCACCCTGTCGCCGAGGGCGACCGACGGAAAGTCCTCGAAGTCCAGGGGGCCCCCGACATAGCCACCGGCCTCCACGTCGTAACCGAAGTAGACAGCATTGAAGGCCACAGTCGTGTGCACCGGAGTCGTACGGTGGGCGATGACCGCCGCCAGATAAGCCAGCAGCGTTTTTCGCGCCGCCGGTTCACAGGCGTCCAGGCCGGTGATCATGTCTCGAGTGATCAGCGGATCGTCGTCGTACGGCCGCCACACACGATCGGCAATATGCAACACACTCGTCACGCGGTTCCCCCCATCCGCGCCGTTGGAGACCCCGTGCCACCGGGCGGCACCACGCGCCACCATCGCCCCGACGACGTCACACGCCCGGCCTGCGCCAGTCGCTCGACGCTCTCTTCCACGGCGCGCAACGGAACGTCCGCGTGCGCTCCGAAGTACCGGCTGCCGACGAGCCCCCGGGGGAGCCGCACACGCCGGCCGAGCTTCGGCGAGTACGAACTGTCCTCGCCGCGCAGCGCTCGCCAGATACTTCGTGCGTGCACGCCGCGCGGTACTGTCCAGATCAGCCGGTACACCTGTTCGTCCAGGCGCCGCAGCCGCGACTCCGGCTGGGTGCCGCTGTCGATCGGCCGAGGCCGAGGCGTGAGCAGGGCCCTCGCCGACACCGGCATGGTCTCGCCCGTCGGCCAGTCCGGTCTGCCCCAGCAGGCGCCGCAGCGGTTCGCCTCAGTGGTACAGCAGCTCTCGGGCAACTCGGTCACGCCGAAGTAGTCGGCGAACTTGCGGTGCGCGCAGGTGGCCGAGTCGTCGAAGAAGTCGCGCAGCCGGGCGATCTCCGTGGCCGCTCGCCTGGCCTTTCCGGACATGGCAGTGAGGAAGCCTGCCGGCAGTTCGGCGCGGTGGACCTCGGTTCCGCTGACCCAGTGACGGCTTGGCGCGGCCGAGACGTCCAGCAGCCCGCGGTCGTGCAGGTCACTGAGCAACTGCCAGGTGCTCGCGGGGCCTTCTGCCAGCTCCCGGTATCCGGATACCCGGCCCGCCAGTAGACCGTCCAGTGACACCACGTCGAGCCGTGCCCTGGCCAGGCCCTGTGCCGCAGACTGCGACTCCGGGAGGCCGTTCACCACCCCGAGGATCTCGAGGACGACCGACTCTTCGTCGTCCTCGGGGAGCAACTCGCCGCGCCGTACTTTGCACAACGGCGGAAAGTCGCCGTGGTCGGTGACCGTGCCCAGCCGGGCCAGTTGACTGAACGCCCGCATCACGCCAGCCACATAGGTGTCCGTTACGCGTGCCGAACGCGCTTCCTGGACGCTGATCCGCCCCGATCGCACGTCTTCGCCAATCAGCCAGTCGGCGATGCCTCGGGCGTCCAGCACCCCGTCGCAGGCCAGCACGGCACGCCCCATGCGCCTGACGAGCTCAGGGTGCAGATCCTGCCCTGTCATGAAGGCGACCGTGCGCAACCCCCTGGAGGTCAGCAACGCCAGAGCGGTGTTGGCCGCAGCCCCGGGCACGGCGGACGCACCACTCCCCGCGACATCACGGCCGGCACGTCCCAACTGCTGGTAGAGCGAGGCCAGGTCTGTCGGGGCCGACACACAGAACACGGTGCGTACGTCAGCGCGGTCGATGCCCAACCCGAAGGCGGAGGTCGCCACGACGACCAGGGGGGCGAAGCCCTCCTCGCCCAGGCGCGGAGCCTCACGGAACTCCGTCATGACCGCCGACTTCTCGGCTTGCGTCAGCCTGCCGTGGAAACGGCGCACCCGGACTCCCAGGTCACCGACGTACTCCTGGAGGTAGGCGTGCAGCGCAACAACCTCTTTGACAGTGAGGCAGTAGAACACTGCATGTCCCGTCAACGCCTCCAGCACGTGCCGGGCGAGACCCGCCACCACGGCGGGGCTCGACTGGTTGAGGGAGCGCCGGAACACCGCGAGTTCCGGGCGGATGGGGTTCTCACGTACGGTCACCAGGCCGCCGTCGTCCACCGGCCCCGTGGCTTCCTTGCGAGCGGCCTCGCTGTCCGACGGCGGGGGCCCCTCGGGTACTTCGAAGACTCCGGTCCGCAGACCGGTGTGCACGGCGTGGTTGGCGGTGGCGGTCAATGCGGTCACCGGAACCGCGTACGAGTGCCGCAGCTGTCGGAGGAACTGCTCGACGCGCTGCATGCTAGGCCGGAAGTCGTCCCACTGGACCATCGTGTGTGCTTCGTCCAGCACGATGCGGCGGATGGTGCCCGCCGCCGCTGCGGCTCGTATGAGTTCTCGGAAGCGCCGCTGACAGAGCCGTTCCGGACTGACGTACACGATCTTGATCCCGTGGCTCGCCCGCCCCAGCAGCTGTTCCGCGACTTCCGTTTTGCCCGCTCTGCTGCTCGACTCGCGCAGCGGTGCGATCAACGCCCGAACGGCACCGCCGATCGATCGGTTGAGCTCCAGAGCCTGATCCTGCATCAGCGCTACGAGCGGGCTGACAACGAGGGTGACGCCCGGCAGCACCAGGGCCGGCAGCTGGAACGTGAAGCTCTTGCCGTATCCGGTCGGAAGCAGCCCGAGAACGTTGCGTCCCTGTGCTACTGCCTCGATGACCGCCCGCTGGGCAGGCTTGAGCCGGAACCGGATCGGATCGTCCATCAGGCGGAGCAGTCCGGCCACTTCGGACGCGCGTCGGAGGACCTCCTCTTCCAGTTGTTTGTCGGCCGCGAGCTTCTGAAGGTCTTCAGCGGACAGCTCGAGCTGCCTGATCCGGAGGGTCTGCGGCAGCAGGGTGTGCCGCTGCAGGGCGTCGGGCTCGGACAGGTCCTTCGCCCGCTGCGGGGAGAGCAGGCTGTGCCGAGCGAAGAACGACCAGATCCGGGTCCATCCCTCAGCCATGGTTACGACATTGGCGGCGCCTTGCTCCCCGGTCCGCGGGTCGGTGCGGAGTAGGCCCTCGTCGAGGCTCCCCAGGAAGGCCCGGCGATAGGCGCGGCGCAAGGCCGTGTGCCCGGCCAGCTTTCGGTCGCTGATCACGACCACGCCCCGGTGCCGCTCAGAGCGGATCAGACGCCCCACGGCCTGGCGCAGCTGCAGGGCAGCAAGCGGGATGTAGTAATGCTCGGTCGCATGGGCGTCCGGGTCCTCCCGACCTGCGGCTTCCGCCCGCGCGCGGACGGCGGCGCGCCGGGCCTCCACCAGCGGTGCCGCGAAGGGTGCGAAGGGCAGTTTGTTGATCCACACAAGCCGTAGTCGGTGCTCGTCCGAGACGTCCACGCCCTGCCACAGGCCCTTCGTACCGACCAGGAACCCGCCCCCGCTGCCGGGGTCGGTGAACTGCTCGAACGCGCGGGAGTTGCCCAGCGCCAGCGCGTTGACCACGTGCGTGGGGTCACCGCGCCGACGAAGCTCGTCCGTCAGGAACTCCGCGATCCCGGCTGCCGTCGACCGCGCCGTGGTCAGGACCAGCGCGCCACCGTCCACGCCCTCGTTGCCGGTGGCGGGATATATCAACTCCGCAGCGTATCCGCCGAGTTGGTGGGCTACCGTCCGCATGGCTCCTTCCTGCTGCTCCGCCCATGACGGGAAGTCCGAGAAACAGACCAGCTCCGCCTGACGGCGCAGGTCGAAAGGGGTGTCCACGCACATGGTCGCGAGTCCGGCCAGTCCCAGGCGCCCCATGATGAAGTCCCAGCTGCCGGCGACGCGCAGTGTCGCGGACACGTAGTAGGTGCGAGGGAAAGAACTCAGGAACCGCCTCCACCGGGCGTCACCTGGCAGCTCCACGGGGCTGGAGGAGATGCGGAATCGGTAATGGCGCAGCCCGGCGAGGGGGATGGCGAGCTCTTCGGCGTAGACGATCCGGTTGGGGAGCGGCGGGGGGAGCAGGCTGGCCTGGGCATCAGGAGCGTCGCCAGTTGGGGACACGTCGTCTGCCGCGTCACCCGCATCGGTTTCGCCCTCGGGCTCTTCTTCCTGCTCTTCTTTGACGGGTGTCACGGGTTCAACGGACGGCTGGTCACGGCTGGCCGTGGAGCCCTCCGGGGGGAGCGCGCCGAGAACGTCCTGGGCGTCCGCCAGCAGCACGTCGGCCGTCTCACGCAGCTCGGACACCTGAGTCTGCATCGCTGAGAGCGCGTCCAACGAGAAGAAGTCGAGTGCGGGAGCGTGAGCCTGTGCGAAGGCGGCCAGTGCCCGCTCGAGACGGAGGGCTATCGAGGACAACCGACGGATCAGCACGGTCAGTGTCCGGACCTGCCCGAGGCCGGTTCCCCCGCCGTAGGGACTCGCCAGGGTGACTGAGCGCGAGCCGATGACGGAGGTGTCTTGTCCGCCCAGTGCGTCGAACGCACGGCTGGCAGCCTGGGGGAGCGACTCGTGGTCGAGGAGCGTTTCCAGTTCCGCTACAGCATGCGCCACCTGGTCCTGGGCTGGCCCTGATGCCGCGTCCTTCAACCAGGTATGGGCGGACGCAGCAAGCTGCTCCACCGCACCGTAGTCCAGGGAAACGGTCAAAGCCGAGGTGGCGGCGTCCTCGAGCAGGTGGGCTTCGTCGACGATCAGCATCGTCTCGCCGGGGAGAGACCGCAGATCCTCCAGATGAGCCAGGAGAACTGCGTGATTGGCCAGGATCAGCCGGTGGGAGGCGATCGCCTCGCGCACGCTGTTCGTGTGCGCTGCCAGCGGTGTGGCCGCCGTGGCCGCGTAGTCCCCGCCGGTTTGGGAAAGCGACTGAAGCCAGAGGGACAGGACCGGCCCGCAGTACTCGTCGAGGAAGGCGGGCACGTCGACTGGGTCCACCGAACGGGCGGTCCACGCATCAGGGACAGACGGAGCCGCAATCAGCCGCAAGAGGAGGAGGATTCCCAGTTCCCGGAACCTTGGATGCTCGACGAACCGTGAGCGGGCACGGGAGCCCGTGTCCGTAGCGAGGGCGGTCGCGTCGGACAGAGCAGCGGCCAAGGCGCGCAGGGAGAGCCGGTTCGCCTTGCCCTTCACCAGATCGGTGGCTAGCAGCAGGCCGGGCATGGCACGGCTGAGAGTGTCGACGTCCCGAGCGATCTGGCTCTGGAGCTGTTTGGTGTACGTGGCTATGACAACGCTGCGAGCCTCCCCACCGCCGAGCCAGTCCATCGCGGCGGCCAGAACGGCAAAGCTCTTGCCCGTACCTGTCGGTGCTTCTACGAGAGCGGAGACACCGGCGCTAGCCCAAGCGTGCAGGCCCGTTGTCATCTGCTGCTGTGCAGGTCTCGGACGGGCCGCAGCGCCATGGACCACATTGGCCAGTTCCCCGGGATCGACTCGGCCGTCAGAGCACAGCCGCTCAGGCACGGCGAGTGGCCGGCGGCCGGGTGCGGCGGCGGGTGCTCCGCTGCGCCGTGGTGCGTGGTCCTTGAGCCAACCGGTCAGTGCGGCGGAGACCGTCGGCCGGTCCCAGGCGACGGGGTTATCGACTGCCTTTGCTGGACCTGGGGTCCCGCGAGCCAGGTCGTCGAGCAGGTTCCATGCAGGGGAATCAGAGCATGCAGCCGGGACGAGCGCTCGCAAGTTCACGGGCCATGAGGCGAGTTCGCCGGCGCATCGGGACAGGAGCCGTACCAACAACTCCGCGTCGTCTGCCGCGTCGTGCCACCGAAGGTCCGAACGATCGACTTCGCAGGCATCACAAAGCATTGCGAGCCGGTGGCTGCGGGCGAGAGGCCACAGGCAGTGTGCCAAGTAGAGCGAGTCCACGCGGTCCCCTGGGAGCGGGGGCAACTCCTCGCGTTCGCACGCTTCGTCGAGGAGAGGGAAGTCCGCTGCGGTGCCGTTGTGCGCGACCAGTACGTCCGTATGAGCGCAGAACTCACGGACGTGCTCCAGCGCCGCGCAGGGATCCATAGCCCGGGCCTGCTGATGTTCGCGGAGCCCCTCGTCGTGAATGACCCAATCATCACTGGGCAGGGATAAAAAGATCTGTAGCCGGGGTTGCTCCGCAACCCAGGCCATATCCGTTCCCGTCCGTACGGCACCGATTTGGAAGATGCGGCGATCCAAGTACGGGGGCGTGGCCGTTGTGCGTACCACACTTTCGATGTCTATGGCGACGGCACGCACGCCGCGCCGGGCATTGGGATCTCCGCTCCGGGACTCTGGATCTTGGCGACGTCCGTTCTCTCCGGTGAACAGCAGACCATGCCGCTCGTGCAACTGCCCTGTGGACAGTGCCTGGTCAAGAAGCGCTGCTAGGCGCTGGGGCGGCACCCGCTTGAAGCGGTCTCGGGCCGCCGCGATCAGATCGTCGATGGTGATGCCTTGAGGGTGTGCGGCAACGAGTTGGATCAAGGGGGCGGCAGCAGTTGACGTTCTTTTGCTGCTGGATGCGCCCATGAACCATCCTCGGTGGTGCTGGCATGCCGGATGGAGGCCAATGGCCCAAATCGGCATAGTCTTTCGGAACTTGACTATTGTGCTGCCGTAACCACCTGTTGTGGGAGTGTTACGGCAAAACAAGTGGCGTCAGTTCGGTCCTGACCGGAAGCGGCTGCGTCAGGTGCGTTGGTCCAGGCGCTCGCTGTCCGCTTGTGCAGGCAATGCAGGTTGCCTGAGCAGCGCCCTGGCCTGTGGTTTCACGGTCACGAGGGGGCCGCAGTGGTGACTACTCGACCACTCGTAGGTTGTCGGCACGCGCCAAGGCGGGCATTCGGTGCCCGCTTGGTCACGCAGAGCAGCCTTGATCGGTCCTCGGTGTTCACGGCCAGAGTGCCGCCGCTCGAGGGCGCCATTGCCCCTGGGTTCTTCTGCGTTTACCTGGTCAGAGAGGTGGTGGACGTCATGAGGACTTCGGCATCGCATACACGCGGCGTCCCCAGAAGCAGATGTGGTGGGAGGACGATGATCGCGGCTAGGTCTGGCAGAAGCCGTTCTGCGGGAGGTGCGACGGACGTCAGGGCGCTGGCCGAGGGATTTGGTGCTGCGCTGGTTCGGGCGGTCCGGCAGAATGCGGATGATGTGCCAGCCACTGCAGGGACCGGCCACGGCTCGGTCACCATCAGCTGGTACGCCTTTGCTCTTGAGTACCTGGAGATGCGTTGGCCGCAGGTCGCGGCGAAGACACGCAACGAGACCAATGATGCACTGTGCGCGATCACCCTGGCGATGCTCCGAGACGTACGAGGCCGCCCGAGTGACGAGCTGCTGCGGCAGGCGCTTCGAAACTGGGCGTTCGTCGTGCCCCGGCCGGAGCTGCGGACGGCACCCTCAGATGTGCGGCTTGCCCTGCGCTGGGCCGAGAGGGCGTCACGCCCGCTGACCGACCTGATGGATCCGGCTGTGATGCGGGCCGTGCTGCAAGCCCTACGCCTGAAACAGGACGGTACAGTCGCGGCGGCCGAGACTCAGCGGCACAAGCGCATGACCCTCGTGAACGCCGTGCGGTACGCGATCGAGCAGGGCAGGCTCTGCAGCGATCCGATGGCCAATGTCAACTGGCGGATCGCCAAGACCGTCAAGCAGGTCGACCCGCGGGTGGTTGCCGACCCCGCCCAGGCCCGCTCCCTGCTCTGCGCCGTCTCCTACGTCGGCAGCCACCGGCGGGCCCGCGGACGTCGGCTGGTCGGGCTGTTCGCCGGCATGTACTACGCCGGGCTGCGGCCCGAGGAGGCGGTCGCCGTGGCCCTGCCGGACTGCGTACTGCCAGCGGAGGGCTGGGGGAGGGTGATTCTTCACATCACTCGCCCCCAGGCGGGCAAGAAGTGGACCGACACGGGGCGCCTCCATGACGAGCGTGGCCTGAAGGGGTGCCCGTCGGGGGACACCCGCCCGGTGCCGCTGCCGCCCGAGTTGGTGTCGCTGTGGCGAGAAAGCGTCCACACCTTCGGTGCCGCCGACGACGGGCGGCTGTTCTTCAACGAACGCGGTGGCATCCTCGCCTCCAGTACGTACGACCGCGTCTGGCACGAAGCCCGGGAGCTGGCCCTGCCGCCCGGCCTGCTCAGCACTCCACTCGCGGCTCGCCCCTACGACCTGCGGCACTCGGCTCTGTCTACCTGGCTCAACGCCGGCGTCGATCCCACGGAGGTCGCGGAACGCGCCGGAAACAGTGTCGAGGTCCTCATGACCAAGTACGCCAAGTGCCTGTACGGCCGGGCCGCGATCGCCAACCAGCGCATCGAGACTCTACTGGACGAATACGGCTGAAGTGCGGAGATGATGGTTGCACAGCGTTGTAGCCCGGGTCGTTACTGGGCCGGATTCTCGTTCTGCGGTGCCGTGAGCTGGCGTTGCCAGTCCGCGAATCGATCGCGCAAGGTCCCGGCCTCGGTGGCAGAAAGGCCGTAGGCGGCGAATTGCTTGTCTGTGTAGCGCTGGATGCGGGCGAGTGAGTCGGCGAACATCCGCGGATCGAAGCCGTCGTCGTTCTGTTTGGCCAGCTCCATCAGGCGTTGGCGGCTGTATCCGGCCTTGAGGAGGCCGTCGACGTCGATGGCGTCGCGGACCTCGGCCCGGCCGTCCAGGGCGGTGGTCTTCCCGGCAGCGACATCATCGGGGTGCAGGACCGGGCCGAGTTCGGAGGGCACGGGCGGGTGGTTGAGGAACTCGGCGACGAGTTCCACCTTGTTCTGAACACCGCTGACGGGATCGGTGACGTTCAGCCGTGTGTAGGTGTGCTCGGGGTTCTGGTGGGCCAGTTCCACAGTGAAACCCGCGGCTTCGTAGGCGGCGATGACGCGTTCGGTGGCTTCGGGCATCTCGGTGGTGGCCCGGTTGATGGGAGCAAAGAGGTCGACGTCGTCACTGACCCGGTTGACGATCTGGTGGGCCTGGACGGCGTAGCCGCCTGCCAGGGCGTAGCCGAAGTCGTCGGCGAGCGCGTCGAGTCCGATGCGGATCAGTCGGCGGTGTAGCTCGTCCACTACGCTGCGGCCGCCGCAGGTGCGAGCGCGGGGAAGCGGGCCTGCCAGGCCGCACGGGTCGGAGTGGGCAGGAACAGGTCCGTCCAGTGCTGGCGCAACAGATCGGCGTTCAGGTATGCCCGCAGGTCGGCTGCGGTCTGGGCTTCTCGGATGACCCGCTCGTACATAAGGAGCAGGTCGGCCTCGTCGGCTAGGTCGTACTCGTAGTGCGGGCCCCAGTCGATGTGCCGGGGCAGGGTGACGGTGCCGGAAGTCGGCCCGACCAACTCGTCGAGCGACTCCGGGAGGGCGTAGATCCTCGCGGCTGCGTACCTGCTCATACGCCCAGCATGCCGTAACCGGCCGCGCCGTGGTGCCGACTCCAGCATCCGCGTGAGCAGTGGGCGTGACGTGCGATGAAACGCCTGATCACAGCCGTATCCAGCACTGACCCGGGAAAGTCAAACGGCCTGCTCGTCCGTATGTTTTCCGACCGTCCTTGTCGGCAAACACGCAGGTCACAGCAGGTGTCCTCCAGCGTCGGCTCCGCCTTGCGGCTTTCCCGTCCCACGAATGTCCCACGCGAAGCCATTGTGTGGGATCGGACATTTGGGATTTCGTCCGCCTAGCCCCATAAAGTCGCAGGTCGAAGGCTTGCTGGACCGAGTGGTCATGGCCAAGGTGGCCGTGTGCGTTTTGGCATGCACAAGAAAGGCCCTGACCGGCGTTTCCGCTGGTCAGGGCCTAAATTTCCGGTGCCCCCGGCAGGATTCGAACCTGCGCACACGGCTCCGGAGGCCCCGTGGGTTTCGCGCGACTCTGCTGGTCAGGTCCATTGCGTGCCTCCGATCAGCCGTCGCCGACCATGCATAGGCCGCGGCTGCCGCAACGAGGACGAGCGAATCTCTACCCCGGGCGTGCCGCGCACCGTCGACCCAGCGCCGGTCTCCCTCCGCTTGAATCCTCCAAATTTTCGGGGCGACGGGCTACTCGAAACCTGAGGGCGGCGGGTTGACGCATGTCGGCAGTGCCGTTGAGCGGTTACTTCTTGCCCGTGCTGGCCTTGTCACAGCTATCGGAGGTTGAGATTGACTCCACTGTCGCGATGCTGATTCGGATTCCCGGCTTGTCCTCTCGAAGGAGCAGGAAGTGATCTTTTGAGCGTTTCATGCCAATACCGCAATAACTAGTTCCATCGACGTCCTTAACCACGACAACGGGCGGTTTGTCACTCGCTTGCGGCGCAAAGGAAAGGTATCCGATTGTGCCGAGGTAGAATGGGATAATGGCGACTGCGAATCGCCGACTGCGCACAAGATTTTTGTTCGCCGTTGAGGCAGCTTTAAGGGATTCTTCTTTGTAGCGTGGCCCGCTGGCAATCATACGAACGGCTGAACCTTGAGCTGCCATTGCGGCAAAAACAACACTTGACAGAGCTAGGAGCAGTGACAGTGCGGCAAGAATTCCGATCACTAGTTTATCGGGCCAAAAATCCTGCAAGACCGCCAGATCGCTCGGGCCTCGTACGACTGTCAAGGTGGTCAGGATTCCCGTGATGACGAGAATAGTTGCACCCCAACGCTCAGCTGCACGTTGGACGTCTGTGAGCCCGCTGAACCGCGCCTCTTCGGCTAGGCGAGCCCAGCGTAGATCCTCCGGCGTAGCCGGGGTTGGCGACGGTGCGAGCTCGATATCATCAATGTCATAGTTGCTGAGGTCCAGCTCATCGTCCCGTCTCGCCCTGCTGAAAAAGTTCATCGCCTGACCTTAGGGGTTAGTGTCAGATTGGTGACAGCGCCACACCCAAGTTCTCCATCGGGCCGGCCTTCGTGCTCCTGCTGGCACGCACAGTAAACGGTGTGCTCTACAGGGTTTGCCGTCATCGACCTACCGCCGAACTGGCCAGTGATTGCACGGCCCGGAGTAACGGTCGCTGGCGTTAGCGGAATGGTGGCCGTGAACTCGTGCGTACACCTAGGGCAGGCTCCGGTCAGAACCATTACTCCGACACCCTTGCCCCTTTTGAAAGCCTCCCGCAATGCCGTGTTTAGCTGGTCAGACTCGGCGATAACGTAAGGAACTGCTCGCTCGTTCATACCGTGCGGCCTCTCGATGGGCGGGTAGCCAGTGTGCTACGTGTACGCGCGGGGTAGGGTATCGCCGGGAGGGCCTGCCCACAGATCGATAGCGGTGATCCGCTCGGAGGAACGTTGTGGCAGCCAGTGAGCAAGCGGAGAAACTGTGGATGGAAGAGGACGACGACTTGACGTCTAACTTGGCGCGGAGGGTGGACCGCTCTCGGCACGAGCTGGACGAGGCGACTCGCGCGATGCACGACGCCAGGCGCACTCGTGACAGAGTGGCGCCCAAGATCGACGATCCCAGGGACAGCCTCGCCGCGGCCTTGGAACGTGCCGCCACTGGGGGGCGATCACAGCGCCCGCTTTCGGCGAAAATGGTTGGACCTGTACCAGTTAGCGACGAGGAAGCCCCGCTTCTTGACGTGCGCGAGCCAACCACAACTTTCGATGATCTCGTGCTTACCGCAGAGACGTTGACTCTTTGCGAAGAGATCGTGCGTGAGCATCGAAACAAGAGCCGCTTGGCCAGTTATGGGCTACGTCCCCGCCGTCGACTTTTGATGGCTGGCCCGAGTGGGACAGGTAAGACTCGCACAGCTGAGGCACTTGCCGATGCCCTCGGTGTGCCGATCCTTAAGGTGAAACTGTCTGCGGTGGTTTCTTCCTATCTCGGCCAAACTGCTCGACATATCGAACGCATTCTAGAATTCGCTTCACGAGGCTCATGGGTCGTTAGTTTTGATGAATTCGATATGTTGGCGTCGGGGCGAGAAGACTCCGATCACGGTGAAATGCGTCGTGTAGCAACGGTCCTACTGCAGCAGCTCGAAACGTACGCATCAGATAACCTGATTGTCGCCACGACGAACCATGCCGACTTGCTAGACAGCGCAATTTGGCGGCGATTTGACGAGGTGCTTGTTTACCGGAACCCTACTCAAAAGCAGATCGCGCATCTCCTAAAACTGAAGCTCAGAAGAATTAATTATCAGATTAATCAAGAGCAGGTGGCTAAGTCGCTAGCGGGCTTGAGTCACGCACAGGTTGAAGCAGTTTGCCTAGATGCCATGAGAGCTGTCGTGCTAAGCGATGGGAAGTTCGTCTCGACGGACGACTTGCTGAAAAGTACCTCATTGCGTAAGCGGCGATACAAGGAGGCGGGACAATCTCTGGGGTGATTCCGCTCCCGGGGTTCGACGAGGGGGGGAAACCGCATGTTGTTGTGGAGCGGGTCCAGCTCGATGGATCTCGGCGCAAGGTGCAGCGCGGCTTCGGTGGGGGTCGTAATTTTGGTGATCACAAGAAGCATGCAGATGACCTGAGCGACGATGTCGATTATGTACTCGGCGAAGTAGCCGCGCGTGCTCCAGCGCTGGGCATCGATCCGCGACTCATTCTCGTAGTCGAGACGCTCGCTTCTTCACAGTCTGTTGCAGAAGAAGTGAACTGGCAGCGTTCTGGTCTCCGGATTGTTGACACGAGCAGTACCAAGAGGGTTATCGCCTTCAGCGACGATCCGGCCATGACATTGTTCTTGTCTCGCCTGGAAGAGTATTCGGAAGGGCCCAAAGGTAGCCAGGCTTCAGCCACGTATGAGGCGTTTTTCGATAACATCAATGATGTGCGCCCGTACGGTCTGCAAGATCGCCTCGGTGTCGAATTGGATACCGTGCTTCGGCAGGTAGATCCGAATGATGAGCTCACCGTTGATGTCGAGGTTTGGTATCCAGGAGATATCGTTACTGCCGAAGCGTGGCTGACATTAATTAGTGACGCACTCGAAGGCGCTGGAGGTGTGGTTCACGACACTTTCTCCAGTGAAGCTTCGGGGCTGGCTCTGATGAGAGTGTCGGCGGGGGCTGGTGTTATTAGGCAGTTGCTCGATGTGGACCTGGTAGCCAAGGTTGAAGCACTACCTGATTCGTTGAGCATCAATGCCAGCCCCAGTGAGATTGACGCTGATAGCATTGTCGGCCTTCCCCTTCCGGAGGCGAGCGCGCCTCTGGTCGGCATCATCGATAGCGGAGTGCTGGATAACCATCCACTGCTTCGCGGCTGTGTAGTGGAAGCGGTCTCCACAAGTGCCTGGATTGAAGATGGTGCTGACCGGCATGGCCATGGAACGGCCGTAGCTAGCATCCTCGCACGCGGCTCGTTGGATGGTCAGATCTCGACCGGCGAGTGGGAGAGTCCTCCCTTCCGGATCATGTCGGTTCGGGTTTTGGATGAAAACGCTCAGATTCCGCCATACCGTCTGGCGGAACGTGAGCTGACAGACGCTGCCATTTACCTGGCTCAGCAGGGCGTGAAGGTTATCAACCTAAGCCTCGGTGATCTAAATAGTATGATCGCTGGAAATCGGGCCCCGTCCGTTGCGGCCCTGCTCGACGCGTTGTCACGTAGCCTCAATGTCGTGTTCGTCGTTCCGACGGGAAATGTTGCTCCGCGTGAGTATGCCGGGCAATTCGATGAAAATCTTGCTGTCGACTACCCTCTTCGGATGCTAGAGAGCCCAAACGTGCGGCTTCTTGATCCGGCACCAGCGGCGACGGCGCTGACGGTGGGTGGCCTCGTGCCTCAATTGCCGCCGCTGCCACTGGGCACTACGCCCCTGGGGAAAGCCACCTGGCCATCACCGTTCTCGCGCATTGGCCTGGGTATCGGCGAAGCGATTAAGCCGGAGCTCAGCGCGCCGGCGGGGACGATGGGACAGGATCAGGAAACACACGATCTTGTCGAGCCTGGGGAATTGCAGATAGCTGTAGCTGACGGGCGTCTTAACAGCACAGGCGTAGTTACCTATGACCTCGGATCGAGTCTGGCAGCCCCTCACGTCTCGCGTATTGCTGCACTAGTTGCACAAAGATATCCTGAGGCGTCGGGGAACCTGATCCGCGCCTTGACGTTGCAGTCGGCTGAACCCGTTTCCTCTGACTTTCTGGCGGCGTCCACTGAATTCTCGCAAGGTGCCGCCGCTTCGGAGAGCAGGCGTTTTGTGGGCTATGGGCGGGCGTCTTCTTTGCGGGGCGCTGAAAGCGCCCTTCGGGATACTGTTTTGATCGCCGAGTCGGAGATTCCGGTTGACGGCGTTCACCTTTACGCGGTTCCGGTTCCGGAAGCATTTTTCACGCGTAAGCGGGCGTCGCGCGGAATGACTGTGACCCTCAGTTTTGATCCTCTAGTTCGGGCTCGAAGAATGGACTACCTCGCAACTCGACTAAAGTTTGAAGTTGTGCGAGGGCTGCCTGCTGAGCAAGTAATTGAAATGTTCCTGTCTGAGGCGGAAGACCATGTTGCGGGTAAGCGGGTAAAGGTTCCGAAACGGGACGGGCTGACGCTTTCCGAAATCTCATCGCAAAAACGGATCCTATTGGATCCTGCGCAGAGTGTTCGGAGTCTCGGTGCAAACCAACTAGCCCGAAAGTCATGGCAGACTTCCTTGCCGCGCTTCAACGATTTTCCTAATGACTTCTTCGTGGTAGTTCAGAGTCTAAACCGCTGGGCTCCGCCGACGTTCCTGCAATCTTATGCTCTGACAGTTCGACTATGGGTAGACGAAGGGTTGCCGCCTATCTATGAGGAAGTGCGAACTAAGGTCAGCGCGGCTCGCATTCGTGCTCGTGGGCGTGCCCAAGCACGTTGAGCCAGGCTTCGACGTCCGGAGGCTGATAGCTCGTAGCATTATCTGGTCGGAGCCGTTGCTTCGTGAGCGGTCCGTGTCGCGGCTTGAAATCGACCGGAGACGCGCCGTTGAGCGTGGTGCCTGCCTAAGCATCTGGCTGGGTAGTGGCACGAACCTCAGACGACGACAGTCAGCCACGAGGGCCGGTGCGCTGGCCGATCAGGCGCGCGTATGCCTCGTTGCACCCCCTCCGGCCTCAGCCACGCTGCCGATGACGTCGACCAGAGCAAGTAGCGACGGCCGGTGCGTCTTGATGGTGCCTGAGCCCTAGCTTGGGAATTTCGCTCTAGAGTTCCCCTCGTGGCTCACCGCAGGATTTAGCATGTGAATAGCGACAACATGGCGGGTCTGCTACCCAAGCGGGGGAAGCCGCGCTGCATGCCCGTCCAGCTGTTTCAGTCATGTCTGGCAAATGGGTGGCTTGCCCCCTAAGCCAGATTTCGTTGCCCAAGGTATCTTCAATTTCGTCACAATGGCCGCGGGTGTGCACCGTGTTGCGTCTGTGTCCCAACGGATGAATCCACTAATATCGTGGACATGTCTGGCACCTATTGGGCCGAGCTTGGTCTCACTGTCGCGGCAATTTTTGGCCTTATCGGATGGGACCTGCGGCAATGGCATGACAAGGTTTTGCCATGGAGGCGCATCCTCCTGGGTGTCCTAGCCCTCGACGGTATGGCATTTGTGTTTAGTGCGGGTGATGACATGGCTCGATACCCGGCAGCCCAAGCGCTTTCCTCGCTGCTTCGGTTTGTCGTTGGTTTTCTGAACCTTGCAGCCGCTTGGCTGATTGTCACAAAAGGGCCTCAGCGAACTATTCCTGGATTCCGGGGAGGTCTGGTCGGTAGCGACCCGTGGACGCTGCCTATCGTGCCCATGGCACAAGCCGCTGCTGCACCCTTGCTATTCATCCCCGTCTGGATCGAACTTCACAGCCCCATTCACAATGAAAGTGTAGATATTGCCGCCCTTGCGATCTCGTCATTTCTATTGCTCTATTCAGTAATTGGCGTACTTGTGGGTCTGACGCGAGGGCATATTAAATTTGGCTGGGTCGCTTTCGGTTCACTACTCCCTTTGGCTGGAGTGTTCCAATTTTGGTTCCTCAACTTCTATAAGCCGCTCCACGATCAGCCGAGCTTGGATGTGGTAGCTGACGTCAAGAAAATTAATGACTACCGCGGTGATACTCGACTTCAGGTCACGGTCAGTCTAAAGAATAATGGGCAGGTTTCCGCGGATGTGGTTGGGGCGATGTACGCTGTCACGGGAAATCGCTTCAAATCTGCTAGCAGGATGCGCGCTAAGGATGAAGCTGCCCAGTTGCAAGCAGAGGGAGCGCGCCGGCAGCGTTACGGAGTGCACGTGGCGGTTCTGAGAGCCGGCCAGTTGTCGGTTGCTGGGAATGATGTAGCTCCAGGGCAGATGAGGTCGGAGACATTCGTTCTCGATGCTGCAGACAATGATCAAGATTTCGTTCGTCTAACCGTTTATGTCTTTGCTCTGCCACATGCGGGAAATATTGATTTGCAGGACTGTAAAGAGGTGAAAGTTTCGCGAGTCGTTGTATGTAAACAGGCGCGACTTCCGGGGGAAAGCTTGGTAAGTGAGGTGCTTGGTGATCGACCGCGTGCGCGTAGTATCATCGTTGCCCCTGAAAAATCCGCTCCGTACCTTGAGGCCCATTACCTGTCGGCAGATTATCAATCTGACGGAACGGTGGAAGGTGATGAGCGGAGCGATACTTACGAACAAAGGATTGCTTCCACTATTCGCGATCAATCTACAGAATCTACGGCGGAGTACAGGCTGGATCCATAGTGGCGGACGGGTCCCTCTGCTCATTTGCTGAGTACGCGGCACGGGCGCGGGCCGGGCTGGAGCGGGGCGCAGACAGGAGCGCAGGCCCGGCCGGGGGCCGTGCCGCGCGCGGGGAGCGTAGCGAGCCGCCTTGAACCAGTAGAGAAACTTTGAATCATGCTCGTGGGGCTGTGCTTGTCCGGTCCCGGTTGATGCTTGACAGTTCGGTCCCAGCTGATGGTTGACGGTGGCCGTGATCGGCTTTGCTGTGCACGTCGTTGCGGTGCGTGTGGCAAGGCGAGGGCGACCCTGCACACCAGGCATGAGGGACACGCTGGCCGCTAGCCTGTCTGCGTGATCCCTACCGATGATCGGCAGTTCCCAGCTGCCCTTGCCGCCGCGCTGGCGCTCCCGTTCGACTACAACGATGGCGCGGGGGTCGACTTTGAACCCTTCCAGGCGTTCCTGTCTGCTGAGGAGACCACCGACTGGTTCCAGGCCTGGACGGGGAATGCGGAGCTGAGTGGCGACCGGTTCCGCGTGTTCGGGCAAGACGGGTCGGGCGGATACGCGGCGTTCTGGATGATCCGGCCCAGCTGCCCACTCGCCGATCAGCCTGTGGTCTTCCTCGGTTCTGAAGGCGAGACCGGCGTCGTGGCACGTGATCTGGGCGCCTTCTTGTGGCTGCTGGCCGGCGGCCTCGGCCCCTGTGAAGCAGCCACCACGGACGAACCTGACTGGATGCCGTCCCATAACCGCGACTTCGTGGCCGTCGCGGAACGATTTGCGGCCGACCGGCGGCAGCCGGCAGCTGTCGTCATAGAGCAGGCCACCCGTGAATTCCCAGACTTCGATGACACGATCATGGAGCTCTGCCGCTGACTCGGCCCTCAACTGCTAAGCAGGAGCTCCCTCGGCTCGGTGGTGTAGAACCCTGGGTATGGGGAGCGAGCGGCGAGAGCTGATGAAGGCGCTGGGGGTGCGTCTGCGACGACTTCGTACAGAGGCTGGCCTGACGGGCGCCGTCCTGGCGCAGCGGGCTGGGGTGGGGCAACCGACCGTGTCGAAGGTCGAGAACGGGCGCATGGTTCCCAGCCTCGATGTTCTGGGCCGTCTGTCGGTCGCTCTCGACCTGGACGAGCCGACCTCTCGCGAGGTGCGTAACCTCCTGGCCGCAGTGGAAGCCGCGCCAGGCACAGTGCCGTTGTCCGGCGAGGAGGTTCCCGCTGGGACAGTCCTCGATGAGGCGGTGAGGTCTGCTCGGCTGGTCCGGTCGTTCCAGTGCGTCGTTCTGCCGGCCATGCTTCAGAGCGCTGAGTACGCCCGGCACGTCTTCGCGAGTGCGCCGAACTCGACGCCCGAAGCCGTCGGTCGCGCTGTCGCTGCTCGTGTCGAGCGGCAGAGCCTCTTGTACGAGCCGGGTCGGGAGTCGGTGTTCGTGCTGACCGAAGCGGTGTTGCGTACCTGGCCGGGGGATCCTTCGCTCATGCTCGCCCAGTTTGACCGGCTGCTGGCTGTCGAGAGTCTGAGCACCGTGCGCCTTGGGGTGATCCCGTGGCGTCGTGCGGTGCCGGTCATGCCCCGGCATGGGTTCACCTTGTGCGACCGGCGGGCGGTCGTTGTCGAAGCCTTCCGCGGTGAGCGGGTCGTCGACGCCTCCGACGAGGTTGCCGCGTATGAGGAGACATTCCGGCGCTTTGAGGAGGCGGCAGTCTTCGGCCGCGAGGCGCGCGAGCTCCTGGTTCGTGTGATGCGGGAGTTTCAGGAGTTGGAGGACTCCGCCACTCGTTAGAGGAATAATTCCTCAAGATGCCTGGCCTGTTGGTCGTGCGTGGGAATACTCTGCTCGCTGAGCCGTCTAGCCCCCTAGACAACGAGGAGTGTTTTCCATGCCCAAAAGCTGGTGCCGGATGTTCCCCGGCCTGACCTGGCAGGTTGCCCAGGCCCGTCACTTCGTCGCCGCGTTGCTGGAGGACGAGCCTGCAGACCTGGTCGACGACGCGGTCCTGGTCGTCGGCGAGCTGGCGGCCAACGCCGTCAAGCACACACGGAGCGGCTGGTACCGAGGATGGTTCCTCGTGCTCGTCCACTTCGCGGATGACCTGGTGCGTATCGAGGTCGTCGACCAGGGCGGCGACGAGGAACCCATGGTTCGCAGCGTCACCAGGCATGTGGAAGAGGACGGCCGCGGGCTGATGCTGATTGCTGCCTGTGCCAAGAACTGGGGTGTGAAGGACCGGCCCTCAGGTGCCCGCTGTGTCTGGGCTGAGCTGGTGCGGACCGGCTCGTGATGGGCGGCTTTCCCGCGGTGATCGGTGGCGGCCTCGCGGGCAGTGGGGGGTGAGCCCTCGGGGAGTGCCTGGGCGTCGGGCCGGCTTCTACGTGATCGGTGTTCATTCGGGCAGGCGACTCCCGCCCATTCCGTCTAGGGCCCTAGACTCCTGGTTACTTCTAGGAGGTGTGGTCATGTCGGACGAGTTGCAGCGGATCATGGCGATCGATGATCCGTACCTGCTCCTGCGTGAGGTCACGACACGGTTGGCCGACGCGCAGCAGGAGGTGACCGAACTCGCCCGGCTCCGCCGTCGTGTGGTTCAGGACCTCCATTCGCAGGGGTTGTCGTACGCGCAGATCGCCGAGAAGGCCGGCCTGAGCCGCGGGCGGATTCACCAGATCCGTCACACGGGCCCGGCGCCCGAGGGTGCGTTCCTCGGCGCGGGCGCTGTCACGGTCGTGACTCCGCTGCGGTGGGACGACGAGAAGAAGCGCCCGGTCGTCGCCATGGCGGACGTTAACTCTGGCAGGCGGCTGGAAGAGCTGGCCAAGTCGTACGGGCTCGACGTCAGCTCCGGCCACGTCCTGGTGAGCGGTGAGGTCGACCTCAACCGTGACGGCCTGGTCGTCGTCTGCGGACCGGGCATGTCCCAGACCATGAGTGACCTCTACGCGCAGGATCCCGTAGTCAGTTGGGAACACCCCGAAGGCGAGCCGTGGGCCCTACTGGACCGACGTACTGGCGCGGCATACCGAGCAGGAGCGGACACCGAGCAGCGGTGCCCGCACGACGTCGGATACCTCGGCAGGCTGCCCCGCCCGGACGGCAACGGCTCCGTACTCGCGATCGCCGGTATCCACACCGCGGGCTCCCTCGGCGTCGTCCAGCTGCTCGCCTCGGACCTGAACACGCTCTGGGGCCAGGTGGGCGAGCATCACTTCTCGACGCTCGTAAGCGTCGAGTACGACCCTGAGACGGACGAACCTCAGTCCGTGGAACTGCTCACCCCGATCTACCGGCACGACGAGGAGGCGACGGCGTGAACGTCGCTCTCGCCTCGCTGTCCGCGGAACCTGGACAGGCGAACGAGGACTTCGCCGCCGCTGCCTTCGGGGCGGCCGTACTGCTGGACGGGGCCGGCGTCGCCGGGGCAGATACCGGGTGCACGCATGGCATCGCCTGGTTCTCCTCGACGCTGGGCGGCCTGCTGCTGAGCACCATCACCGCACACCCCACCCGGCCGCTCGCCGACTGCCTGGCCGACTCGATCCGAGCTGTTCGGTCCTTGCATGAGGACAGCTGCGATCTGTCCTATCGGGCGAGTCCGACCAGTACGGTGGTCGCCGTCCGGGCCGGCGCGGAAGCTCTCGAATACCTCGTCCTCGGCGATTCAACGCTCCTCCTCGCCGACGAGGAAGGGAAGGCGACTGCCATCACCGACCAGCGCCTGGACGAGGTCGGCAAGCGGCTCCGCGGTCCAGTCGACGAACTGCTCACGGGCTCACCCGAACATGCTGCCGCCCTGGCCCGGTACCGGGATGCCCTTACGGGGCTACGCAACCGGTCGGGCGGCTTCTGGATTGCCGGGCCGGATGCACAAGCGGCCGAACACGCCCTGACCGGGGCGGTTCCGCTGGAGTCGCTGGCGTCCGTAACGCTGCTGAGCGACGGTGCTACGCGCCTTGTCGACTCCTTTGACATCGCCACTTGGGAAGGGACGTTGTCAGTCCTCAGCTCCTCCGGGCCGGATGAACTGATCCGCAGCGTGAGGGAAGCAGAGGCCGGCGACCCTGACGGTCGGCGCTGGCCGCGCGGCAAAGCGCAGGACGATGCCACTGTTCTTCACTGGGTGCTGTTGGAGTAACCCGCGCTGCCCCTGCTCGCCCTCGCTCAGATGCGATAGGCCCCTGCTGGTACACCGTGGGTGACGCCGTACGGGGTCAAGGCGATGACGCCGGTTCCCCGTGACGGTGTGTCGGGGCCGATGTGGAGGGGGCTGACGCCGTAGGAGTCGGCGAGGTCGGCGGCGAGGTCGTGCGCAGCCCACCGCCATACGTCCTCGTCCTCCTGGCTTTCCTTCGCTGCGTCCCAGTCGGGTTGCAGGCCCAGTTCCGTACGACGTGCTCGCTCGTACGGCACGGGCTCTCCGAGGGTGAGCAACTCGTCCTCTCCCTCGCCTGTTTCGCAGTACCGCCGGACCACTACGCCGTGTTCGGCGATGAGCCAGGCGGAGCCGTCGCCCTGGCCGCCGTAGTAGTACGCCTGCGCCTGCCCGTAGCGGGCGCTGAGTTCGGTGCACAGGCGTAGGACGTCATCGCGACGTTCCTCGCCGCACGGGTCGCACCAGGCGCCGAGGACGAGAGTCCATCCGTCCAGCTCGGGCGTCACGAAAACCCGTTCGTAGCCGGTGTACGGGTCCTCATCGTCTCCGCAGCCGTGGCCGTCGGCGTCGACGATGTCGTTACCGAGGGCGAAGGTCACAGGTCGTGGATCGACCACGCCCAGAGCGCGCATGATGCCGATCTGGTCACCGCTGGGGACGGCGATCCAGTGATTCCAACAGCCCCACATTCCTTCGGGCCGGTCGTCCGGGAGCTTGACGCGTATGAGCCGTTCGATCGCGGCCACGTCGGCGGCGGACAGTGCGGGCTCCCCGCCCAGGGCGGCGAGCACCGTCAGCGCTCGCGCCCGCTGTTCTCCCGGCCCCACTTCCCGAATGCGCTGGAGCAGCGGAATCACGTGCGGTCCCTGGAAGACCAGGGTGTCTTGTGCCTGGCGCGCGACTTCCTGGTCCGGATCTCCGAGCAGCGGCAGCAGGGCGGCCACGGCTGACCGGCCGGCCTCGCCGCAGTACTGGATTCCGCGGACCGCTTCCCGGCGTATCAGCGGCACGGGATGGGAGAGGGCCGCGGTGTAGCGCTCCAGGAAGGCTGGACCGACGTGAGAGAACGCCAGGGCTACGTGCTTGCGGGAGCGCTCATCGGACGCGGAGACGAGAGCCCGGACCAATCCATCGAAGCCCGAGCCCCCGATCCGCTGGAGGACGTCGGTGATCAGCCGCCAGGGCACGGGGGAGTCCGCGGCTGCCAGCGCCCGTATCAGCTGCTCTACTGCGCCGCTCCTGAGCGCGACCAGGGCCTCTGCTGCTGCTTCGCGTCGATCCGGTACCCCGAGGTCCCTGACCAAGTCGGTGTCCACCACGTTCCTCCAGGAAGTCGACCGATCCCGGACTGCATCATCGTTCAGGGGTCTGACACCGGTCGTGCGACCTTCTCGTATATCCCCCTAGACAGTTGACGACTCGTCGGTCTAACGTAGTCGTCAACCCCCCTAGACAGTCCGGGCGGGTTGCCCCTCTACCGTCTAGGGGGGTATCCAGAATCAAGCGGTGCCGACTGACCGCACCGCCAACCAAGTGAGGTTCACGAAATGCGTGTCATCCCCGTAGACGTCTCGGCCGCGACGCTCCTCGTCACCAAGCTGCCCGAGGTCAAGGTGAAGGACCGTCAGACCGGCGAGATCGCCGTCGACCCGGTGACCAACGACCGGCTCATGGTGCTGGAGCTGGTGTTCATTGCGGCGGGCGGTTCGGACATGATCAAGGTCACCGTTCCCGAGAAGGGCATCGGTGAGGGCCTGGTGATGGGAGCTCCGGTCATCCTGCCCGGCCTCATCGCCCGGCCGTGGGAGAGCGAGTTCGGTGGCCGCATGCGCCACGGCATCGCCTACCGGGCCGACGCCGTCATAGTCAACGCCCCCGCTCCGGCGCAGGGCTGAACGCCATGAACAACACCGTCTGGGCGCTGGCGCTGTGCTTGCTGGCACTCGTCGCCCTGCTGGTCCTACGCCGTCGCATGCCGGTCGCGTTCTGGTGGCTGGTCGGCTATCCGTTCGTCGCGCTGCGCGTGCTCACCACTTACCGGGCCACGATGGACGCGTGCGGCCTGACGGTTCCGGCCTCGGCCGTCCGTCGGGCCACGGCCCGGATGATCGGGCGTGAGGCGGCCCCTGTTCCGCCTCGGCGGTCGCTGCCGTGGCCGACCGGGTCCGGGCTCGTGATGCGGCTGCGCATGGCGACCGGGCAGGCTCCGGAGGACTTCATGGCCTCGGCCGACCGGCTGCGCCACGCCTGGGCCGCGCACGCCGTGCACATCCGTCCGACCAAGCCGGGCTGGCTCGAACTGCGGCTGATCGGCTGGGATGTGCTCTCCGACGTGCAGCCCGCACGGCGGTGGAAGCAGCGCGGGCCGCTCACCCTTCCGCTGGCGCTTCGGGATGACGGACGGTGGCATGTACGGGACTTCCGCGCCGTGCCGCATGAACTCATCCTCGGTGCGACGCAGTCCGGGAAGTCCGTGTACCTGCGGAATCTGGTGTGCGGCCTGGCCCGGCAACGGGTCGTCCTCGTCGGGGTCGACTGCAAATGGGGTGTCGAACTGGCCCCGTTCGCACCCCGGCTGTCCGCTCTCGCCGACACCCCGGACCGGGCGAACGAACTCCTTGACGTCCTGCTGGAAGAGATGGAGGCACGGTTCCGCCTCATCGGGCTCTCTTCCGCTGCGGGTCCGGATGCCGTGCTCACCTCGGACGTGTGGGGGCTGCCGGACGCGGTGCGGCCGTTGCCGGTCGTGGTCGTCGTCGACGAGGTCGCGGAACTCTTCCTCGCCGCGAGCCGGGACGACGAGAAGCGACGGGACGCCATGGTCACCAAGCTGATCCGGATTGCCCAGCTCGGCCGTGCGGCCGGCATCTATCTCG
This sequence comes from Streptomyces hayashii, assembly GCF_024539815.1. Classification (GTDB taxonomy): domain Bacteria; phylum Actinomycetota; class Actinomycetes; order Streptomycetales; family Streptomycetaceae; genus Streptomyces; species Streptomyces hayashii. The sequence continues at coordinate 1,265 of NZ_JAHHIU010000184.1, read as the reverse complement.
AAGTGTGCGGGCAGCGCTTCGGCTCCGAACTCGGCAAGGGAGCGACCATGCTCCGCGCCCAGCTCACCGGCCGTATCTGCCACCGGGTCAATGACGAGTCCTCGGCGAACATGGCGCTGGCCGACATCTCCCCGGAAGCGGCGCTTGCGGCAACGTCCATCCCGGCCGAACGGCCCGGCGTCGCGATCGTCGGCGACTCCTCCGGCGGCTGGTCCCGCGCCCGCTCGCCCCACCTCACCCTCGACGAAGCGGCGGCCGTCTGCCGCGACACCGCCGCCCTGGTGCCGGAACTGCCCCGCCTCGACGCCTTCCGGCCCGCCGTCGCCGTCGAGTCCGCCGGGACGGTCTCTCCCGCCGCCGCTTCGGCCGTGCCCACCGCTCGCCCGGTGACCGAGTAACCGCACCCTCCCCACGGGCGGTGTGACCGCCTCGCGCCACGTCCCTACCCCTCCCATGCCTCGAACCGGAAGGAAGCCCATGGCACGCCCCTCCATCGCCGAGGTCAGCACCCTCATCGCCGACCTGGCCGCGCTCCGTCAGAACCCGAACCGCACTTCCGCCGAGTACGCGGCACTCATGAACCGCAAGGCGGACGTCTTGGAGCGCATCGCGGCCCACACGCCGGGCGACGCCGACGCCGCCGAGGTGGCCCGCATGGCCCGTGAGCGTGCCGATTCGCTCGATTCCGCCAACTGACCGCACGGAAGGGATCGCGAGCCGATGCGTGCCCAGCTCTCCCGCGTAGACGCGGTAATCGTTCAAGCCGTCATCGCGGGCGCCCTGTCCTTCTCCCACCTGCACGACCTCGCCGACGCGGCCGGACAGGGCGGCTGGAAGGCATGGGCCTACCCCGTCAGCGTCGACCTGCTGCTGGTCGCCGCCTGGCGTCGGATGCGAGAACAGCAACGCGCCGGGCATCCGGCCGGGGGACCGCGGCTGTGGTTCCTGATCGCCCTCGCCGCATCCCTCGGCGCGAACGTCGCCACCGCTGGGCTCCTCGACCTGGACCACGTCCCCGCGTCGCTCCGCGTCGTGGTGGCCGGCTGGCCCGCCGTTGCCTTCTTCGGCGGAACCCTCCTCGCCCACACCCCTCGCACCCCGGCTGCACCTACGGAAACGGAGACGCCCACGGCTCCGGCCACCGCCGAGGAACCCCACCGTGACGCACTCGCGGTGCCGTTCATCGACCCGGAACCGGCTCCGACCACCGCCGTCGAGCTGGTAACCGTCCCGGCTCCTGACCCGGCCCCGCCCATCCCCCCGGC
>NZ_JAHHIU010000183.1 GCF_024539815.1 Streptomyces hayashii | reverse complement strand
TCGCTCCCGTCGCCCCGGCCACCCCCGTCGCCCCGGCCGGTCCCGGTGGCGGGCAGCCCTCCTGGGCGCAGCAGGTGCACCGCCTCGCGGGGGCCGAGGACGGCCCCGTCGCCCCCTGGAAGCCGCCGGTGGACGACATCTTCCAGGCGGCGGCCCGGCGTCAGGCCGCGGCCCGTCCGGCGGGAATCGGCAAGCGGCTGGCCGCCCGTCTCGTCGACACCCTGGTCCTCGCGGCCGTCACCGGCGCGGCCGCGGTGCCGCTCGGCGTGAAGGCACTCGACCACGTCAACGAGAAGATCGACGCGGCCAAGCTGACCGGGGAGACCGTGACCGTCTGGCTGCTCGACGGCACGACGTCGGTGTACCTGGGGATCGTCCTCGCCGTCCTGCTGGTGTTCGGGATCGTGTACGAGGCCCTGCCGACCGCCAAGTGGGGCCGCACGCTGGGCAAGAAGCTGCTCGGCCTGGACGTGCGGGACATCGAGGGCGGCGAGCCCCCGGCCTTCGGGGCGGCCTTGCGCCGCTGGCTCGTCTACAGCGTTCCCGGTCTGCTCGTGGTGGGCGTCGTGGGCGTCGTCTGGGGCCTGTTCGACAAGCCGTGGCGCCAGTGCTGGCACGACAAGGCGGCGCACACGTTCGTCGCGGGCTGACCGCCGCCCCGCCCGACGCGCTCAGCCGGGGCCCCGCCCGAGGGACCACGCGTCACCGCCCGGACCGGGTACTCCGTACGGCCGCTCGCCGGATGCGGAGCGCGGGGGTTCGGGGTCGACTCGGGGGCATGACCACCGAACCGCCCCCCGGCTCCGGCGGCGGCGAGCCGCCGGAGGACGACCCGTTCAGGAAACGGCCCCAGCAGCCCCCGCAGGGCTCGCCGTACGACGCCCCGCAGGGCCCGCAGGGCCCACAAGGCCCACAAGGCCCACAAGGCCCACAAGGCCCGCAGGGTCCGTACGGCGGAGGCGCCGGGCAGCCCCCGCCCCCCGGCGGCGGTCCGTACGGAGGCGGCCCGTACGGCGGCGATCCCTACGGCGGTGACCCGTACGGGGGCCGTCCCACCGACCCGCTCGCCGGAATGCCCCCGCTCGCCGAGAGCGGCAGGCGCACGCTCGCCCGGATCATCGACATGGTCATCGTCTTCATCGCCGTGACGCTGCTGGCGTGGGCCTTCGGGGTCGCGCAGTACACCATGAACGCGGACAAGATCGAGTTCGGCAAGACCTTCGGCCGCGAACTCGTCGCCGTGATCCTGTACGTCGCGTACGACACGGTCCTGACCGCCAGATCGGGCCGGACGCTGGGCAAGAAGTGGCTCGGCATGCGCGTGGCCGACCTCGACGACGGCGCCACGCCCTCCGTGCAGACGTCGCTGGTCCGCGCGCTGGTGCTGTGGGTGCCGTTCGCGTTCTGCTGCGCCTGTCTGTGGACGGCGATCTGCGGCGGCTGGAGCTACTTCGACAAGCCGTACAAGCAGGGCCTGCACGACAAGGCGGCCAAGACGGTGGTGGTCAGCACCGGCTGACGTACCGCCCGACGGCGGCACCCGTCCCCCTGCCCCGCCGGGTTGGCCGAAACCTCAACTACCGTCGCTCGAAACACAGTTGATGCGCATCCCTCTGGTTGGCAGACTCGCCCCGCCGGCGTGCCGGGTCCATGGCGTCGGCAACGGGGCACTTCCATCTCTCAGGGGGACGTCAATGTCACTCAGCACGCCCGAACGCGTCGTGGCCCGAACCGCGGCCGTCCTCGTACTGGCCCTGGGCATGGCCACCGGCACGACCGGCCTGCTGTCCGGCGCCGAGGCGCACGCCGTGCCCGTCGCTCAAGGATCCTTCAGCTTCGGGGGCGACGAGGGGGACTACATCAGCGGCGGAAGGTCCTACGCCTACACGACCGCGGCCCAGGACCGTATGAGCATCTCCGCCGACAGCGCCGACAACGCGGTCCACCTCCAGGCGGACGGGGCGAACGGAGACTGGTGGTCGCTGGACCTCGCGGCGCCCTCCGGCGAGGTCCTCGCGCCGGGCACCTACACCGGCGCCACCCGCCACCCGTTCAACGCGCCGACCGAACCGGGGCTTGACCTCAGCGGCAACGGGCGTGGATGCAACACGCTCACCGGCCGATTCACCATTCTCGACGTGGAGTTCGGCCCGCAGGGCTATGTGAAGAAGCTCGACGCCACCTTCGAGCAGCACTGCGAGGGAGGCGCGGCCGCGGCGCGCGGTGAGGTCCACATCGACAATCCCGCCCCGCCGGCCCAGCTCGACCTCGGCCTCGCGGTGGCACTGGACGGCACCGCGTCCGCCCTGAACGGCAAGGCCGCGCTGCACGGGACGGTGAGCTGCACCAAGCCGGTGAGGGTGGACGTGTCCGGCAACGTCACCCAGGTGAAGAAGCAGAAGCTCATCCGCGGCTCCTTCACCGCGTCGGTGGCCTGCAAGCCGGGCGCGCCCATGGCCTGGAACGCGACGGCCGTGCCCACCGGGGACACCCCCTTCCAGCGCGGAGACGTCGAGGTGGAGGCGCGGGCCACGGCGACGGACCCGGACTACGCACAGCCGGTCACCGCGGCCGAGACGGTGGCGGTCCACCTCAAGCGCGCCTGAGCCGGGGCCACGGTCCGGGACGCCCGTACCCGAGGCCCCCGGACCGTCCGCTCCGGCGCATGCCGTGACGGGTGGACACGCCGACGGCCCGCAGGCTTTCGGTGTCGTCGCCGGTCAGGGAGCGGTGGGCTCCCGGACGGGCTCGGGCGCCGAGGCGACCGAGGCCGGCACGGGCGCGTGCACGGGAACGGTGACAGAGACGGTGACGGGCTGGACCCGGTGCACGGCGGCGTTCGTTGCCGTGCTCGTGCTCGCGGCGGAACGGGCCACAACGGTCCTCGACGGCTTCGGCGCCGGCACCGTCATGGCGACGAGCACGCCGAGCGCGACCGCGGCGACGACGATGACGGCGATCCCGGGGCCCGAACTCGTCTGTGACAGCAGCAGCATGGCGAGCGTCGAGAAGATGACGGTGCAGGAACCGTATGTGAGCTGTGCGACAGTCGGACGAGGCATGGCAATCGTGTCCTCGGAAGCGGGGGCGGTCTCGACTCTATTGGCCTGCATGCCCGAGTGGAACGAGCGGTAAGCGTGACCTAACCCACGGTGCCGGTGCACAGGGGGCGCACGGAGTCATGACGTCCATCAGGTGGACGGCCCCGCGCGCCCGCCGTCGTCCTCCCTGGCCGTTCATGGCCCTTCATGGTCCGTCATGTTGCCGTCATATGTCCGCAATGCGAACACCGGCTCCCGATAATGCATTTGACTTGTCCAAGTCAAGGTCTGTCTTTTCTCGCAAACCAGTAGTCAAATGGCGTCACTTGACTACACGCGTATAACAGCGCGCGGACCTTCCTTGACAGGGATCCCCCCTTTCCGCGCGCACGGGCGCGTGCGTGGGAGGACATCAAGTGAGCAGTAGATCCTGGACGTATCGGACGGTCGCGACCGTCGTCGCCCTGGCCGCGGCCTCGGCGACGTACACCACGTTCGCCGTGGCGCAGGCCGCCGAGAACGGCTCGGCGAAGACCCCGGCGGTGGACCGGCGCGACCCGCAGCCGGCGAAGGCCAAGGCGCACGACTTCGACGGACCGATGAGCAAGACGCAGGACGCCCAGCGCGAGGAGGCGCTCAAGCAGGTCATATCCGGCAAGGCGTCCGTCAAGGACCGTAACGGGTCCAAGGTGGTCCAGCTCAAGAGCCGTAAGGGCGACAGCAAGTACGTCGAGCTGGGCCGCGAGAAGACCGACAAGATCTTCACGATCCTGGTCGAGTTCGGCGACCAGGTCGACTCCCGCTACGGCGGCACGGCCGGCCCGCTGCACAACCGCATAGCCGCGCCGGACCGGACCAAGGACAACTCCACGGCCTGGCAGGCGGACTACAACCAGAAGCACTTCCAGGACCTGTACTTCGGCGCCGGCAAGAACACCGAGTCGCTGAAGAAGTACTACGAGAAGCAGTCCTCGGGCCGCTACTCGGTCGACGGCGAGGTCACCGACTGGGTCAAGGTCCCCTACAACGAGGCCCGTTACGGCTCCAACAAGGCCACCACCGGCGCCTGGTACGCGGTCCAGGACGGCGTCAACGCCTGGGTCGCCCAGCGCAAGGCCGCGGGCGCCACGTCGGCCCAGATCAAGACGGAGCTGGCCCAGTTCGACCAGTGGGACCGCTACGACTACGACGGCGACGGCAACTTCAACGAGCCCGACGGCTACATCGACCACTTCCAGATCGTGCACGCCGGCGAGGACGAGTCCGCGGGCGGCGGCGCGCAGGGCGAGGACGCCATCTGGGCCCACCGCTGGTACGCCTTCGGCACCGACTCCGGTTCCACCGGCCCGGACACCAACAAGCTCGGCGGCGCCCAGATCGGCGACACCGGCATCTGGGTCGGCGACTACACCATCCAGCCGGAGAACGGCGGACTCGGCGTCTACGCGCACGAGTACGGCCACGACCTCGGTCTGCCGGACGAGTACGACACCTCCAACACCGGTGAGAACTCCACCGGCTTCTGGACGCTGATGTCGTCCGGTTCCTGGCTGGGCACCGGCCGCAAGGCCATCGGCGACCTGCCCGGCGACATGAACGCCTGGGACAAGCTCCAGCTGGGCTGGCTCGACTACGACGTCGCCGCGGCGGGCCGCAAGTCCAGCCACACGCTGGGCGTCGCGGAGTACAACACCAAGAACGCCCAGGCGCTCGTGGTCCAGTTGCCGGAGAAGAAGGTCACCACCGAGGTGGTCGCTCCGGCCGAGGGCGCCACGCAGTGGTGGAGCGGCAGCGGCAACGACCTGCGCAACACGCTCTCCCGCGACGTCGACCTGACCGGCAAGACCTCCGCCGTGCTCACGACGGACGCCTGGTGGGACACCGAGAAGGACTACGACTACGCGTACGTCGAGGTCTCCACGGACGGCGGCGCCAACTACACGCCCATCGACGGCACTCTGGCCGACGGCACCGCGATCCCGCGTGACGGCAGCGGCAAGCCCGCGCTGACCGGCACGGTCGCCTCGTACCAGAAGCTGACGTTCCCGCTGGACGCCTACGCCGGCAAGAAGATCAGCCTGCGCTTCCGCTACGCCACCGACGGCGGCGTGGCCCAGAAGGGCCTCACGGTCGACGAGATCAAGGTGACCGCCGACGGCGCGACGCTGTTCTCGGACAACGCGGAGAGCGCCGACCCGGCCTGGAAGTCGACCGGGTTCTCGCGCATCGGCGCGTCCGTCAGCGACGACTACGCGCAGTACTACATCGCCGAGAACCGCCAGTACGTGTCGTACGACAAGACCCTCAAGGTCGGCCCGTACAACTTCGGCTTCTCGACGACCCGTCCCGACTGGGTGGAGCACTACGCGTACCAGAACGGCCTGTTGATCTGGAAGTGGGACACCTCCCAGGCGGACAACAACACCACCGCCCACCCCGGTGAGGGCAAGATCCTTCCGGTCGACTCGCACCCGACCCCGCTGAAGTGGGCCGACGGCACCGCGATGAACGCCCGTCTGCAGAGTTTCGACTCGACCTTCAGCACGTACCGGACGGACGCGATCACGCTGCACAAGGCGGACGTCGCGGTCAAGATCAAGTCCCGCCCGGGCGTCTCGGTCTTCGACGACGGCAAGTCGACGTACTACGACGCCTCGACCCCGCTCGCGGGCGTGAAGATCACTGACACCAACACCTCGATCAAGATCGTCAGCGAGCCGTCCAACGGCTCCACGATCAAGGTGAAGGTCGGCCCCTCGGCGAAGTAGCCGACGTTTTAGCAGGTCAGACGCGTATCGGCGGCAACCCCTGGCGGGTTGCCGCCGATCGTGTTTAGGTGCCTCCTGTGTTCTTCTTATTGACATCGACCTCGACACCGACGCTCACGGGGGTGTGACCGCATGGCCGCAGGAGGCTTCTGCAAGCTGCCCGACGGCAAGGTGGTGGTGGCGCTGAACCTGCCCCGCCCCGCCGCCCGGGAGGGCCTCCCGGGCCCCGCCGCGGACGTCCGCGTCCTCGTCCACGCCCAGAACCGGGCGCGCGCCCTGACCAGGCTGCGCAACCTGGGCCTGCGCGCCGTCTACCTGCGCGGCAACGCCGCCCCGCCGACCCCGGACGAGATCACGGCGGTCCTGCACCACCCCGACGGCCTGATATGGCGCACCCCGCCCGACAACGGTGTCCCGCCGGGCGTCACGGCCGGCCCGGAGCTGTGGCGGCCCATCCGGTCCCTGCTGAGGAGCGCGGCCGCCTAGCGCGTCGGCAACCGACGACACCGCCGCGGACGTGCGTGCCGGCCCCCGCGTCTGCGGGGCGATCCGAAGACCGGGCCCGGCTGCCGATGGCTCAGTACGCCTCGACGACGCGCACGTCCTCCTCGGTGACCTCGCCGTCCAGGATGCGGAACGAGCGGAACTGGAACTCGCCGAGGCCGTCGGTGTCGGCGGTGGAGACCAGGACGTAGTGCGCGCCGGGCTCGTTCGCGTACGAGATGTCCGTGCGGGACGGGTACGCCTCCGTCGCCGTGTGGGAGTGGTAGACGACCACCGGCTCCTCGTCGCGGTCGTCCATCTCGCGGTAGAGCTTGAGCAGGTCGCCCGAGTCGAACTCGTAGAACGTGGGGGACATGGCCGCGTTCAGCATCGGGACGAAGCGCTCGGGGCGGTCCGTGCCCGCCGGGCCCGCGACGACTCCGCAGGCCTCGTCGGGGTGGTCCTTGCGGGCGTGGGCGACGATCTGGTCGTGCAGGGCCCGGGTGATGGTCAGCATGGTCGTCAGGATAAGCAACGGGCGTGGTGCCGTGCGGCGGCGTTCCAGCGGCGGGCCGGTGAGCGACGGCGGGCCGTCCCGCACCGGTGACGGTGCGGAACGGCCCGTGTCGCGGACGTCCTGAGCGGCTGCCGGAGGGGGCGCCACGAGAGCTCCCTGCGGCCGGACGCTCCGGGGGTGGGGGCGGTCGGTCAGCCGACCTTCTCGAACTCCGGCTCGCGCCGGTCGGCGATCCGCGGGTTGCGGCTCTTCAGGACCGCCCAGCCGACGCCGAGGGCGGCGGCCCAGCCCGCCATCACGTACAGACACACGCGCGAGTCGGCGTCGTAGGCGATCAGGCCGGTGACGAAGAGCAGGAACACGATGGCCACCCAGCTGAACGCGGAGCCGCCCGGCGCGGGGAAGCCGGACGCGGGCAGCCGGCCCGCGACGACCGCGCGGCGGTACAGGACGTGGCTGATCAGGATCATCAGCCAGGTCCAGATGCCGGCCGCGGTGGCCACCGAGGTGACGTAGCCGAAGGCCTTCTCCGGGACGATGTAGTTCAGGATCACGCCGATGCCCATGAACAGCACCGAGACCGTGATGCCGAGGGCCGGCGTCTTCGTCGACGACAGCTTCCGGAAGGCCGCGGGGGCCTCGCCGCTGTCGGCCAGATTGCGCAGCATGCGGCCGGTGGAGTACATGCCCGAGTTGCAGGACGACAGGGCCGCGGTCAGCACGACGAAGTTCACGATGCCGGCGCCGGCCGGGATGCCGATCTTCGCGAACGCCTCGACGAAGGGCGAGACGCCCGGTGCGAACTCGGTCCACTTCACCACGCACAGGATGACGGTGAGCGCGCCGACGTAGAACAGCGCGATGCGCCAGGGCAGCGTGTTGATCGCCTTCGGGAGCGTCTTCTCCGGGTTCTGCGACTCGCCCGCCGTGACGCCGACCAGCTCGACCGCGAGGTAGGCGAACATGACGCCCTGGAGGGTCATCAGGGACGAGCCGACGCCCTTGGGGAAGAAGCCGTCGAAGGCCCAGAGGTTGGAGACCGCGGCCGTGTCGCCTGCGCTGCTGAAGCCGAAGGTGAGCACGCCCAGGCCGATGACGATCATGCCGATCAGGGCGGTGACCTTGACCATCGAGAACCAGAACTCCAGCTCGCCGAAGAGCTTCACGGAGATCAGGTTGACCCCGAACAGGATCACCAGGAAGACCAGCGCGGTCACCCACTGGGGGACGGCCGGGAACCAGTAGTTGACGTAGATCGCGGCGGCCGTCAGCTCGGCCATCCCGGTGACGACCCACATCAGCCAGTACGTCCAGCCGGTGAAGTAGCCGAAGAACGGGCCGAGGAACTCCCGCGAGTACTCCGCGAAGGAGCCCGAGACCGGGCGGTAGAGCAGCAGCTCGCCCAGCGCCCGCATGATGAAGAAGATGATCCCGCCCGCGAGGGCGTACATCAGGATGAGGCTGGGGCCGGCCTTGGCGATGTTCGCCCCGGCGCCCAGGAAGAGGCCGACGCCGACGGCGCCGCCGATCGCGATCATCTGGACCTGGCGGCTGCCGAGCCCGCGTTCGTATCCCTCTTCGGGAGTGTCAGTGACAGCGGTGTCAGTGACCTTCTCGGAGGTCATGTGTGGTGCGCCTTTCTCCATGCCGAACCGGGCCTCTCGTCGGCCGCGGATCGGGTTTCGATCCCCCCGGATTGATGGAGCGATGCCTGGCCGGCGATCAACCGGCTCGGTGGCGCACCCGGCCGAACATACGGATGGTGTTCGCCGGGCGGTCGTGAAGATTTATCACGCCCGCCATACTGATCAACCGGCGGCCGTGTGGCGCACGACACAAGAAGAAGTGGATGAACGAGACACAAAGAGGACACTCCCGGCCGCCGCGGTAATGCGATCGTTATCCGGATTTGAGCGTCCCCTGAGCGAACAAAAGTGCGGACGAACTACGGCATAAGGGTCGTCACAAGCGTCTCCTGGAGCCCGCCCAGCCACAGGTACGCCATCACCATCGGCTTGCGCGGGTCGTCGTCCGGCAACCGGTACAGAAGGTCGGTGTCGTCCTCGTCGGTGATCTCCAGCCGGGAGCCGATCGCGAGCCGCAGGTCGTTCAGCGCCCGCAGCCAGGCCTGCGACTCCTGCGGCGACAGCTTGAGCACCGCACCGCCCTCGCGGGCCGCCTCGGACGCCAGCGCGTCCAGCGAGCGGACCACCGTGAGGGCGGTGTCGCGCTTGCCGGCCCGCAGGTCGTTCTCGGTGTAGCGGCGGAACTCGGCGGAGTGCGCCTTCTGCTCGTCCGCGCCCTTGGCGCCCGCGGCGCCCTCCGGGTCGGTGTAGGCGTCCGGGAAGAGCCTTCTGAGCACCGGGTCGGCGGGCGGCTCGCTCGGACCCTCGGCGAACAGCTCGGCGAGCGGATCGGCGGAGGCGTCCTCGGCGGGGCCGGGGCCGATCAGCTCCAGGAGCTGCACGGCCAGCGACCGGATGATGGAGATCTCGACGTCGTCGAGTGCGACGGCCGCGCCGCCGCCGGGGAGCGGTTCGAAGTGTCCAGGCATAGGAGGGCAGGCTACTTCCGGTCCTGCTGGAGGGTGGCCCACAGGCCGTAACCGTGCATCGCCTGCACGTCGCGCTCCATCTCCTCGCGTGAACCGCTGGAGACGACGGCCCGGCCCTTGTGGTGGACGTCCATCATGAGCTTGGTGGCCTTGTCCTTGGAGTACCCGAAGTACGACTGGAAGACGTACGTCACGTAGCTCATGAGGTTGACCGGGTCGTTGTGGACGATCGTGACCCAGGGGACGTCCGGCTCGGGTACGGCGAAGACCTCCTCCGCCGACTCGGTGCGTTCGATCTCAAGGGGAGCGGGTGACGTCACACCGTCCATGCTGCCACGCGCCATGGAAATCGTCACACCGACGAAAAGGGAGTAACATCCCTTGCCGTGCCGCACACACCGGGGGACGGCCCCCGGACCCCGGCCGTACCCGGGGGCAGGCGGAGAGCCATGGACAGGGTGAGGCGAGTGGACGTGAGGGACCTTGGGCTGCCGGTGGAAGTTCCGTCCACGGCGCTCTTCACGGACCAGTACGAGCTGACGATGCTGCAGGCCGCGCTGAAAGCGGGCACCGCCGAACGGCGCAGCGTGTTCGAGGTCTTCACCCGCCGCCTCCCCGACGGCCGGCGCTACGGGGTCGTCGCGGGCACCGGCCGGGTCCTGGACGCGGTGGAGAACTTCCGCTTCGACGCCGACGTCCTGCGCTTCCTGCGCGAGCGCGACGTCATCGACGAGGACACCCTCGACTGGCTCGCCCGATACCGCTTCTCGGGTGACGTATGGGGCTACCCCGAGGGCGAGGTCTACTTCCCCGGCTCGCCGATCATGCGCGTCGAGGGCTCCTTCGCCGAGTGCGTCCTGCTGGAGACCGTGATCCTCTCCATCCTCAACCACGACTCCGCCATCGCCGCCGCCGCCTCCCGCATGTCCTCCGCCGCGGGCGGCCGCCCCCTGATCGAGATGGGCGCCCGCCGCACCCACGAACTCGCCGCGGTCGCCGCCGCCCGCGCCGCCTACGTCGGAGGCTTCACCACCACCTCCGACCTGGCCGCCGGCTTCCGCTACGGCATCCCCACCGTGGGCACCAGCGCCCACGCCTTCACCCTCCTGCACGACAACGAGCGCGACGCCTTCCGCGCCCAGGTCGAATCCCTCGGCCGGGGCACCACCCTCCTGGTCGACACCTACGACGTCACCGAGGCCGTCCGGCTCGCCGTGGAGGTGGCAGGCCCCGAGCTCGGCGCCGTCCGCATCGACTCCGGCGACCTCCTCCTCGTCGCCCACCGGGTCCGCCGGCAGCTCGACGAGCTCGGCGCGACCGACACCCGCATCATCGTCACCTCCGACCTCGACGAATACGCCATCGCCTCCATGGCCGCCGCGCCCGTGGACGCCTACGGCGTCGGCACCCAGCTGGTCACCGGCTCCGGACACCCGACGGCCTCCATGGTCTACAAACTGGTCGCCCGCGCCGAGTCCGACGACCCCGAGGCGCCCCTCGTGCCGGTGGCGAAGAAGTCCTCCGGCGGCAAGACCTCCGTCGGCGGCCGCAAGTGGGCGGCACGCCGGCTGGACGCCCACGGCGTCGCGGAGGCCGAGGTCGTCGGCACCGGGGCCGTGCCCGCCGAGCTGACCGACCGGGGGCTGCTCGTCGAGCTCGTCAAGGCCGGGGCCGTCGTCGCCCGCGAACCCCTGGACGCCGCCCGCGACCGGCACACCGCCGCCCGGGCCGGCCTGCCCCTGTCCGCGACCCAGCTCTCGCGCGGCGAACCCGTCATTCCCACGGAGTATGTCCACGACCGGTCGGGTAACTAGGCCGTGTGCCCGGCGACCGCCGGGCGCCGCCCCCTCCCGCCGGACCGGCAAAGTCTCTAGGCTCGATTACTTCACCTCCCCCGCGATCGACAGAGCCGGGGGACCGCCATCGAAGGACACCGCCCATGCGCCGCGCCTTGATCGTCGTTGACGTGCAGAACGACTTCTGCGAGGGAGGCAGCCTCGCGGTGACCGGCGGCGCCGACGTGGCCGCCGCGATCACCGAGCTGATCGGGCAGGCCCCCGCCGGCTACCGGCACGTCGTGGCCACCCGCGACCACCACATCGCGCCCGGCGGCCACTTCGCCGACAACCCCGACTACGTCCACTCCTGGCCCGCGCACTGCGTCGCCGGCACGGAAGGCGTCGGCTTCCACCCCAACTTCGCCCCGGCCGTCGCCTCCGGCGCCGTCGACGCCGTCTTCAGCAAGGGCGACTACGCGGCCGCCTACAGCGGCTTCGAGGGCGCCGACGAGAACGGGGTCTCGCTCGGCGACTGGCTGCGGGCCCGCCAGATCGACGAGGTGGACGTCGTCGGCATCGCCACCGACCACTGCGTACGCGCCACCGCCCTGGACGCGGCCCGTGAGGGCTTCCGCACCCAGGTCCTGCTGGACCTGACCGCAGGCGTCGCCGAGGGAACCACCGACCGGGCGCTGGAGGACATGCGCGCCGCGGGCGTCGAGCTGACGGGGAAACCAGTCGTCTGACCCGCCCCGCGGGTGGCCGCCGACTCCGAAGGCACCCCCACAACTCGCCCCCGCGGGAACGGCGTTGACCTCACGCCCGCACACCCGGCGCGCCACTCCCCGCGACGCGGCCCGGCGGCCGGGAGTCCCCGGGTCCACCGGGCCCGCGAGCTCCGCCCCGCGGAACGGGGCCGGCATCCGTGCCGAACCGGGGCGAGCCGTGCCGAGCCGGGGCGACAGCCGAGGGCATCTCACTCCCCGGCCGGAATACGTCCATCATGTGGGATCACATTCCGGAAGGCGGACCGGGAATCGATACGATGAGCCCATGGTTCTGAACGACGTGAGCACGAAGACGCCGGGCGCACTGCTCGTGGCGCGGCTGCACGTCGACCTGTGCAGGCTCGCCAGCGCCATCTGTTGACGCAGGCCCTGCCGCCGCACGGCCGTGAGCCGCGGCGCCTCACACGCACGTATCCGCGCTGCCCACACCATCCGACAGGAGCCCACAGCCATGGCCATCGAGGTCCGCATCCCGACCATCCTCCGCCAGTACACCGACGGTCAGAAGGCGGTGGAGGGCAGCGGTGAGACCGTCGCCGACCTGTTCACCGACCTGGAGACCCGGCATGCGGGCATCCACGCCCGCATCGTGGACGACGGCAAGCTGCGCCGCTTCGTGAACGTGTACCTCAACGACGAGGACGTCCGCTTCGTCGACGGCATCGACACCAAGCTCACCGACGGCGACACCGTGACGATCCTGCCGGCCGTGGCCGGCGGCATGGCCTGATCGGCCGCGGACCCCGATGCGCTACGACTCCCCGCTGGCCGCGGTGGGCAACACCCCTCTGGTGCGCCTGCCGCGGCTCTCGCCGTCCTCCGACGTCCGCATCTGGGCGAAGCTGGAGGACCGCAACCCCACCGGCTCGATCAAGGACCGTCCCGCACTGCACATGGTCGAGCAGGCGGAGAAGGACGGCCGCCTCACCCCCGGCTGCACCATCCTGGAGCCGACGAGCGGCAACACCGGCATCTCCCTCGCCATGGCGGCCAAGCTCAAGGGCTACCGCATGGTCTGCGTGATGCCGGAGAACACCTCCCAGGAACGCCGGGACCTGCTCGCCATGTGGGGCGCCGAGATCATCTCCTCCCCGGCCGCGGGCGGCTCCAACACCGCCGTGCGCGTCGCCAAGGAACTCGCCGCCGAGCACCCCGACTGGGTGATGCTCTACCAGTACGGCAACCCCGACAACGCCGGCGCCCACTACACCGGCACCGGCCCGGAGATCCTCGCCGACCTGCCGTCGATCACCCACTTCGTCGCCGGCCTCGGCACCACCGGCACCCTGATGGGCGTCGGCCGCTACCTGCGCGAGAACAAACCGGACGTGAAGATCGTCGCCGCCGAGCCGCGCTACGACGACCTGGTCTACGGCCTGCGCAACCTCGACGAGGGGTTCGTGCCCGAGCTGTACGACGCCTCCGTCCTCACCACCCGCTTCTCGGTCGGCTCGGCGGACGCCGTCACCCGCACCCGTGAACTCCTCCAGCAGGAGGGCATCTTCGCGGGCGTCTCCACGGGCGCGGCCCTGCACGCCGCGATCGGCGTCGGCAACAAGGCCGTAAAGGCGGGGGAGAGCGCCGACATCGTGTTCGTCGTGGCGGACGGCGGCTGGAAGTACCTGTCGACGGGCGTCTACACCGCGACCACGACCGAGGAGGCCATCGAGACCCTGCAGGGCCAGCTCTGGGCGTAGACGCGAGGCGCGAGGGCGCGTACGCGCACGGGGGCGGACCTGGATCCCTGGATCCCGCCCTCCACCGGACGGAGTCCGCCCGGCCGGTTCTCCACCGGACGGATTCCATCCGGCCGGGTACCCACCGGACGGAGTCCGCCCGGTCGGGTTCTCAGGTGGCCAAGTGGCGGACCTGGTCCCAGAGGGCCGGGTCCACCACTCCCACCCGGCGCCGGAAGTCGCTCAGCCGCACCTGGCGCAGCTCGTCCGTCTCCAGATAGCTCCGCCGGCCGCGCGCGTCGCCGACGGCGCCCGGCGGAAGCGGGATCACCCCGGGCCGCTCGTCGTGGTGCTTGCTGGTGATCTTCGCGACGGTGACCCGGTCGCCGCGCACCACCAGCACCAGACACGGCCGGTCCTTCGCGCCCGGCCCGTCCTCGAACGGCACGTCCGCCCACCAGATCTCGGCGGGCCGGGGCCGCCCCGACGCGTCACGGCCGCGAGCCGGCCGGCCTGCCGGACGCTCCTTCGCACGGCCCGTCGAACGGCCTGTCGGGCGACCCGTGCGCCGACCGGGCGGCCGGGTCCCGGGGCGCCGCGGCCGCTGCCCCCGGCCCCAGCCGTCCACGAGCGTCGCCACCAGCGCGAGCAGTACCACGGCCGCGAGCGCGAGCCACCAGGACATGTGCATACGACGACGTTACCGGCGCGCGCTTGCCGCCGCGCGCCCTCTTCATGCCTCTCGCGCCCCGGGTCCAGCCGAACCGGTGACACCACAGGTGAGTTCGCCCACAACAGCCCCTGGTGGAGGAGCGACCCGAGGTTTTGCGCCTTACGCTCGACGGACCGCACGACCCCTGTCGCCCCATTTGACGATCATTCGTTCCACGGTCCGCCCCACGGATCCCTTCCGGTACATCTCGGTCACCCGCCAGCGGAGGATTCTGCTTTATGAAGCTCACCGTCGTCGGCTGCTCGGGGTCGTTTCCGTCCGCGGAATCGGCCTGTTCGAGCTACCTCGTCGAGGCCGACGGCTTCCGGCTGCTTCTCGACATGGGCAACGGCGCCCTGGGCGAGCTGCAGCGTCACTGCGGTCTCTACGACCTCGACGCGATCTTCCTGAGCCATCTGCACGCCGATCACTGCATCGACATGTGCGCGTACTTCGTCGCGCGCTACTACCGGCACGACGGCGGGCGCTGCGACCCGATCCCCGTCTACGGCCCCGAGGGCACGGAGCACCGCCTCACCACGGCCTACGCCGACACGCCCTCCGCCTCCTCGATGAGCGAGGTCTTCGACTTCCACACGGTCAAGCCCTCCACCTTCGACATCGGCCCCTTCACCGTGCACACCGAACGCGTGGCCCACCCGGTGGAGGCCTACGGCATCCGTGTCGAACACGGCGGCCGGTCGCTGACCTACTCCGGCGACACCGGCGCCAGCCCCGCTCTGGAGGAACTCGCCCGCGACAGCGACCTGTTCCTGTGCGAGGCCGCCTTCACCCACGGCAAGGAGAACATCCCCGACCTGCACCTCAACGGCCGCGAGGCCGGCGAGGCGGCGAGCCGGGCGGGCGCACGCAAGCTCGTGCTGACCCACATCCCCCCGTGGACGGACCCCGAGGTCAACCTGACGGACGCCCGGACGGCCTTCGCCGGCCCGGTGGAACTGGCGAGACCGAGGGTCACGTACGAGATCTGACCGCGACCGGTCGTATCCAGCCTTATCCAGCCGCATCCGGTCGTATCCGGCCGAGTCCGGGCCGTCCCGCCGCGTCAGGCGCACCCGATCCACAGGCCGTACGAGGTTCAGGCGCACGGCACGCGAAAGGCCCCAGGGAGTTCACCGACTCCCCGGGGCCTTTCACGTACGAGGGCGCGAGCGCCCGCGTCTACGCCTTGGTGAGGTCGTCGACCTCCTCCTCGGGCTCGCGGCCCGGGGTGGGGAGGTTCCACTTGGTGATCGCGAAGCGGAACACCACGTAGTAGATCGCCGCGAAGACCAGACCGATCGGGATGATCAGCCAGGGCTTGGTGGCCAGGTTCCAGTTCAGCGCGTAGTCGATGAAGCCCGCGGAGAAGGTGAAGCCCGCGTGCACGCCGAGCGCCCACGTGATCGCCATGGACAGGGCGGTGAGCACCGCGTGGATCGCGTACAGCAGCGGGGCGATGAACATGAACGAGAACTCGATCGGCTCGGTCACACCGGTCACGAAGGACGTCAGCGCGAGCGAGATCATCATGCCGAGGACGGCCTTGCGGCGCTCCGGACGCGCGGTGTGGGCGATGGCGAGCGCGGCCGCCGGGAGACCGAACATCATGATCGGGAAGAAGCCCGACATGAACTGACCGGCGCTCGCGTCACCGGCGAAGAAGCGGGTCAGGTCACCGTGCACGACGGCGCCGGCGGAGTCCTTGAAGTCGCCGATCTGGAACCACGCCACGGAGTTGACGAACTGGTGCATGCCGACCGGGATCAGCGCGCGGTTGATCAAGCCGAACAGACCCGCGCCGAAGGCGCCGAGACCGGTGATCCACTCGCCGAAGTTCGATATGCCCTCGCCGATCGGCTCCCAGACCAGACCGAAGAAGACGCCCATCGCCGTGCCGAGGAAGGCCATGATGATCGGCACCAGACGGCGGCCGTTGAAGAAGCCGAGCCAGTCCACCAGCCGCTTGCGGTGGTACCGCTGCCAGACCACGGCGCTCAGCAGGCCCATCAGGATGCCGCCGAGAACGCCCGGGTTGTTGTAGGTGGCGGCTATGTCCGCGCCCGCCTGGACCTTGGCCTCGGTGACCGGGAACGCCTTCAGGACGTTGCTGTAGACCAGGAAGCCGACCAGCGCGGCCAGGGCCGTGGAGCCGTCGGCCTTCTTGGCGAAGCCGATGGCGACGCCGATGCAGAAGAGCATCGGGAGGTTGTCGAAAATGGCGCCGCCGGCCGTCGCGAACACCGCCGTCACCTTGTCGGGCAGGTGCAGCTTGTCGTGCACGTCCTGCTGGCCGAAGCGCAGCAGCAGGCCTGCCGCCGGCAGCACGGCGATCGGGAGCTGAAGGCTTCGGCCGACCTTCTGCAGGCCCTGCAACAGGCCTGATCCCCGCTTCTTAGAGGGGGCCGCCGTGGGCGCGGTGGCGGTGCTCATAGACTTCCTCCATCGGTGATGGTCTACACCACTCAGTGGTGTAGACCACGTTGTAGCACGATGAAGGTGGCATAAGGAACCCGCGATTCCCGTGTTCCTGCCGCTACGCTGAGCTACGCCTTCGTGACGTCCTCCCGCTCCTCCTCCGGCTCCCGGCCCGGCGTCTTCAGATCGAACCGCGTGATCGCGAACCGGAACACCGCGTAGTAGACGACGGCGAAACCCAGACCGATCGGGATCATCGCCCACGGCCGCGTCGCCAGGTTCCAGTTGATCACGTAGTCGATCAACCCGGCCGAGAAGCTGAAGCCGTCATGCACCCCCAACCCCCACGTCACCGCCATCGACACACCCGTCAACAGCGCGTGCACCGCGTACAGCAACGGCGCGACGAACAGGAACGAATACTCGATCGGCTCCGTGATGCCCGTGACGAACGACGTCAGCGCCACCGACAGCATCAGCCCGCCGACCTCCTTGCGCCGCCCCGGCCTCGCGCAGTGCGTGATCGCCAGCGCCGCCGCCGGAAGCGCGAACATCATGATCGGGAAGAACCCCGACGTGAACTGACCCGCATCCGGGTCGCCCGCCAGGAACATGTTGATGTCACCGTGCACCTCCGTCCCGTCCGGCTTCGTGTAACTGCCGAACTGGAACCAGATGGGCACGTTCAGGAACTGATGCAGCCCGATCACCAGCAGCGCCCGGTTCGCCAGACCGAAGATCCCCGCACCGTACGAACCCAGCCCGCTCAACCAGTCGCTGAAGTTCTCCAACCCGTCGCCGATCGGCGGCCACACCCACAGACACAGCGAGGCGAACGCGATCGCCGCGAACGCCATGATGATCGGCACCAGCCGCCGCCCGTTGAAGAAACCCAGCCAGTCCACCAGCTTCGTCCGGTGATACCGCTGCCAGAGAAAGGCCGTCAGCAGACCCATCACGATCCCGCCGAACACCCCCGGATTCTGGTACGTGAAAGCTCCCACCGTGCTGTCCGTCGCCTGACACCCGATGTTCGGGATCACCTTCGAACCCGGCCCGCAGTCCTCCGGGAACTGCCGCAGCACGTTGTAGTAGACGAGGAACCCGGCCACCGCCGCCAGCGCCGTCGAACCGTCCGCCTTCTTCGCCATCCCGATCGCCACACCGACACAGAACAGCATCGGCAACCCCAGCGAACCGTCCAGCAGCGCCCCGCCCGCACCCGCCATCACCTTCGAGACGTTCGTCCAGCCCAGCCCGTCGTCCCCGAACACATCAGGCTGACCAAGGCGGTTGAGGATACCGGCCGCCGGCAGAACGGCGATCGGAAGCTGCAGACTGCGGCCCATCTTCTGCAACCCCTGGAACGCACCCTGCCACCGCCGACGCGCAGGGCTCACCTCGGTCTCGGCGCTCTCTGCACTCATCGTTTGGCGACCGCCTGTCAGGTGGTGTAGACCAGCTACGGACGATTGGGCTGCTGTGACGTCATCCTCGGACACACACCGCACAATCGCTCGCGAAGTTGGGCCAACTGTGGGTTACTGCGACAAAGCGGTTCAGCAAAGAATTGCGGCGCGCATCAGGGAATTCAGGGAGACCGAACATGGCCACCAAGGCTGAGAAGATCGTCGCCGGACTCGGCGGCCTCGACAACATCGAAGAGATCGAAGGCTGCATCACCCGCCTGCGCACCGAGGTCAACGACCCGGCGCTGGTCGACGAAGCCGCTCTCAAAGCCGCCGGCGCCCACGGCGTCGTCAAGATGGGCACCGCCATCCAGGTCGTCATCGGCACCGACGCCGACCCCATCGCCGCGGAGATCGAAGACATGATGTGAGTGAGCCACCCGCTCACCCCCAGGGGGCTCCTCTCCACCGCGGGAGGAGCCCCCTCCCCACGTACGACTAGGCTCACCGCCATGTCTCGAATCGACGGCCGCACCCCCCAACAGCTCCGCCCCGTCACCATCGAACGCGGCTGGAGCAAGCACGCCGAAGGCTCCGTCCTCGTCTCCTTCGGCGACACCAAGGTCTTCTGCACCGCCTCCGTCACCGAAGGCGTCCCCCGCTGGCGCAAAGGCAGCGGCGAAGGCTGGGTCACCGCGGAGTACTCCATGCTCCCCCGCGCCACCAACACCCGCGGCGACCGCGAATCCGTCCGCGGCAAGATCGGCGGCCGCACCCACGAGATCTCCCGCCTCATCGGCCGCTCCCTGCGCGCCGTCATCGACTACAAGGCCCTCGGCGAGAACACCATCGTCCTCGACTGCGACGTCCTCCAGGCCGACGGCGGCACCCGCACCGCGGCCATCACCGGCGCATACGTCGCACTCGCGGACGCCGTCTCCTGGGCCCAGGGCCGCAAACTCGTCAAGGCCGGACGACGCCCCCTCACCGGCACCGTCAGCGCCGTCTCCGTCGGCATCGTCGACGGCACCCCCCTCCTGGACCTCTGCTACCAGGAAGACGTCCGCGCCGAGACCGACATGAACGTCGTCTGCACCGGCGACGGCCGCTTCGTCGAGGTCCAAGGCACCGCCGAAGCCGAGCCGTTCGCCCGCGACGAACTCAACGCCCTTCTCGACCTCGCCGTTTCCGGCTGCGCCGACCTCACCGCCCTGCAACGCACGGCGCTCGACGCCGTCCTGGAAAAGTAAAGACGACGCCAAGGACGAGGCGGGCCCGGGCAACCGGCCCGCCCTCCGGCGCGTCTTGGCCAGTGCACCGACAGGGGCCTCCTGGGCCTGACAAGGGGAGGAACCCGCTATGTCCACGGCCGCGAGCCGACGCCCGCACCGGCGTCGCCGTACCCTCATCGCCGCCGCCACCGCGGCCGTCGCCCTCACCCTGGCACTCACGGCGACCGGCTGCGACGCGGTCGACAAGGCCCTGGACTGCGTCCAGACCGCCGACTCCATCGCCGACAGCGTCACCGACCTCCAGCAGGCCGTGCAGAACGCCGCGAACGACCCGACGCAGACCCAGGCATCGCTGACCTCCATCGAGAACGACCTCGACAAGATCGGCGACAAGTCCGACAACGCCGACGTCAACAAGGCCGTCGACCACCTCCGGGCAGCGGTGACCAACGTCCGCACGGCCGTCAAGAACGGCGACCGGACCCCCGACCTCAGCCCGGTCACCGACGCGGCGGGCGAGCTCACGAAGGTCTGCACGCCGTAAGGGACGATCGCCGGCACTGGGGATACTGGGCCCATGACCCGCCTGATCCTCGCCACCCGCAACGCCGGAAAGATCACCGAACTCAGGTCGATCCTCGCCGACGCAGGCCTGCCCCACGACCTCGTCGGCGCGGACGCCTACCCCGACATCCCCGACGTCAAGGAAACCGGCGTCACCTTCGCCGAGAACGCCCTGCTCAAGGCACACGCCCTCGCCCAGGCCACCGGCCACCCGGCCGTCGCCGACGACTCCGGCCTCTGCGTGGACGTGCTGAACGGCGCCCCCGGCATCTTCTCGGCCCGCTGGTCCGGCCGTCACGGCGACGACCGGGCCAACCTGGACCTGCTCCTGGCCCAGCTCTCCGACATCGCCGAGGAACACCGCGCCGCCCACTTCGCCTGCGCGGCGGCCCTCGCCCTGCCGGACGGCACCGAGCGCGTCGTCGAGGGCCGGCTGCGGGGCGCCCTGCGTTTCACGCCCGAGGGCACCAACGGCTTCGGCTACGACCCGATCCTCCAGCCGGACGGCGAGACCCGCACCTGCGCGCAGCTGTCGCCCCAGGAGAAGAACGCCATCAGCCATCGAGGCCAGGCCTTCCGAGCCCTGATCC
This sequence comes from Streptomyces hayashii, assembly GCF_024539815.1. GTDB lineage: Bacteria > Actinomycetota > Actinomycetes > Streptomycetales > Streptomycetaceae > Streptomyces > Streptomyces hayashii. Next base: position 5,541 of record NZ_JAHHIU010000183.1, on the reverse strand, counting down.
CGGCGGTACGCGAGCTGCTGGGCTGAGCGGACAGGACAAAGGGGCCGCCTGGACGGGCGGCCCCTGACGTGTGCGGCCGATGGGAGTCGAACCCACATGGGCAAAAGCCCCGAGGCACCTAAAACCTCTGCTTATACCATTCAGCAACGGCCGCCGGCCCAGCCATGGTAGCGGGCCCACGACCGTCGCGCGGCGGCCGTCCCAGCTCCGACGTTGTCGCCGCCGCTTCCAGGATCTCCCGCGTCCACTTGACCCCTTCGCGTTCAAAGTGCGACGTGCCCACGCCCAGCTTCCGCATTTGCTCACGGAGATACCCCGAGTCGGGCTTCCCGGCTCCACCCCCAGCCGGCTCAGTGCCTCCGACAGCGTTCGAGCCCCTTGAACAGCCTCCTCCAGCCGCTCCTTGGGCGAGCGTGAAACGGAACGTGAAGCGGCCCGCGTCGGTGTTCGACGCGGGCCGCCGGGAGTGGAAGGGGGCTCAGATGCCCAGGTCCTTGATGATCTTGGCGACGTGGCCCGTGGCGCGGACGTTGTACAGGGCCCGTTCGACCTTGCCCTCCTCGTCCACCACGATCGTGGAGCGGATGACGCCCATGTACGTCTTGCCGTAGTTCTTCTTCTCGCCGAACGCGCCGTACGCGTCGAGCGCGGTCTTGTCCGGGTCGGCCAGGAGGGTGACCTTCAGGGACTCCTTGTCGCGGAACTTGCCCAGCTTCTCGGGGCTGTCCGGGGAGATGCCGAGGACGTCGTAGCCGGCGCCGGTCAGCAGTTCGAGGTTGTCGGTGAAGTCGCAGGCCTGCTTCGTGCAGCCGGGGGTCAGCGCGGCCGGGTAGAAGTAGACGATGACCTTGCGGCCCTTGTGGTCCGACAGGGAGACCTGGTTGCCGTCGGCGTCGGAGAGGGTGAAGTCGGGGGCCACGTCCCCGGGCTGGAGTCGCTCGCTCATCTGGCCAGCCTAACCGGGGGTCCTGACAGTGCGGCGGCGGACAGAGCTGACAGACTGTCCGGAACAAGCATCGCCAGAACAAGAATCGGCTGACTTCGGAGGCCTTACCGTGGCGGAGACGTCGGACACCAGAACCCCGGCGCAGATCGAGGCGGACATCAGGGCCCGCCGCGAGGTGCTGGCGGACACGCTGGACGAGATCGGGGTGCGGGTGCACCCGAAGACCATCGTCGGGGACGCCAAGGCCAAGGTCGTCGCCAACGTCGATCACACCTTGGGCCGGGCTTATGTGCAGGTCAACCGGGTGGTGAGCGAGGTGCGGGGGCAGTTCGTGGACGAGGAGGGCGCGCCCCGGCTGGAGCGGGTGGTGCCGGTGGCGCTGGTCGTCGTCGGGGTCGTGGGGCTGCTGGCCCTGGGGACCCGTCGTCGCCGGGGGTGATCCGGTCCGGGGCCGTCCCGGGCCCGCCCGCTCATGGATCGGCTTCGGACAGGTAGGTTCAGTGCTGTGAGCGCCAAGAGAGACGACCTCGATCCCCGGCACGACAAGCTGCCCATCCGGATGCTGCACGACCGTGTGCTCGTGCGGCAGGAGACCGGCGAGGGCGAGCGGCGTTCCGGTGGCGGCATCCTGATTCCCGCCACCGCGGCCGTCGGTCGCCGTCTGGCGTGGGCGGCGGTCGTCGCGGTGGGGCAGAACGTGCGGACCGTGGAGCCGGGTGACCGTGTGCTGTACGACCCGGAGGACCGGGCCGAGGTCGAGGTGCGGGGCGTGGCGTATGTGCTGATGCGGGAGCGCGATCTGCACGCCGTGGCCGCGGACCGGTTCGAGGGGTCGGAGGATTCCACGGGCCTGTACCTCTGAGACGTCCCGGGTCTTTGCGCAACGATGGCCCGAAGGGCTGGTGACCATGGTCACCAGCCCTTTTTCGCGGCCTGTGTGCCCTGTGTGCCCTGTGTGCACGGGCGGCGGGATCGTCGCGTGCGGGGTGGCGTCGGGGCGTCGACGGCGGTGACCGGCGGACGCCGCCCGCCGTGCCGCCCGCGTGCGATGACTTCCGCCCGCCGTGAGGCCCGCCCGCCGTGACGCCCGCGCGCCGTGGCGCGGGCGTCAGCCGGCGGGGGCGTCGGCTGTGACGGGCGTCATTCGCGGCGGGTGGCCGTGAGCTGGGGGCCGACGGTGGTGCCGCCTGAGTTGCCGGGGTCGCCGGTGGCTCCGCCGTCGTTGGTTCCGGCCGTGGCGCCGCCGTCGGTGCCGCCGCCGTCGGCGCCCGAGGTGGCGCCTCCGGTGGTGGGGCTGCCGCCGGTCCCGCCGGTCGAGGTGTTTCCGCTGGTGGCGCCGCCGTCGGTGGTGGCGCCGGCGGCGGTGTTCCCGGTGGTGCCGCCGGTGGTGGTGCCGCCCGTCTGGCCCTGGGTCTGTCCCTGCGTCTGGCCCTTGGTGGTGTTGCCGGACGGGGTGCTGCCGGCGGACTCGTCGTCGCTGGGCTCCTCCGAGGAGGGCGGGGCGGACGGGTAGGCGGACTCTTCGCCGCCGTCCTGGATCTGGAGGTTGAAGTCCGAGGCCGGGGTGCCCTTGAGGGCGTTCCTGGTGAACTGGGCCCAGATCTGGGTGGGCGCGCCGCCGCCGTTGATGCGGGCGAGGCCCATGGCGCCCCTGAGGGACTTGTGGTGGGCGGTCTCGGGGTCCTGGCCCATGACGGCGACGACGGTGGCGAGGTCGGGGGTGTAGCCGGCGAACCAGGCGGCCTGGTCCTCTTCCGCGGTGCCGGTCTTGCCGGCGGCGGTGCGGCCGGCGGCGAGGGCTTCGGTGGCGGTGCCGTTCTCGACGACGCTGCGCAGGACGGAGGTGGTGGTGTCGGCGGCTTCGCGGCTGACGGCCTGGGAGGGCTTGAACGCGGGGAGTTCCATCACGTCCGAGCCGTTCTTGGTGACCTTGCTGATCAGGGTGTAGGTGCCGTGCTTGCCGTGGTTGGCGAGGGTGGCGTAGGCCTCGGCCATGTTCAGGACGCTGGCGTTGGCGGTGCCGAGGGCGATGGAGGGGTAGGGCTGCAGGTCCGGGGTCGCGGTGGGCAGGCCGAGGTCGATCGCGGTCTGCTTGACCTTGGAGGGGCCGACGTCGACGGCCATCTGCGCGTACACCGAGTTGACGGACTTGTCGGTGGCGGTGCGCACGTTGATGTCGCCGTAGTTGACGTAGTCCTCGTTCTCGGGTGCGTAGGCAGGGCCGGACCAGCCCTGGACGGGGCGTTTGTTGGTTCCGCTGTAGATCGTGTTGGGGGTGATCGGGCGGCCGTCCTGGGTGGTGGAGTCGTGCTGGACGGCGGAGGTGAAGACGAACGGCTTGAAGGTGGAGCCGACCTGGAAGTCCTGGCGGGTGGCGTTGTTGGTGTACTGCTTGACGTAGTCGACGCCGCCGTACATGGCGAGGATCTTGCCGGTCTTGGGGTCGACGGCGGCGCCGCCCGCGCGGACGTAGGAGTCGACCTTGCGCTTCTTCGGGTCGAGCTTGGACATGAGCTTGTCGTTGACGGCGTCGACGAAGGCCTTCTGCTTGCTCTTGTCGAGGGTGGTGGTGATGCGGTAGCCGCCGCTCTCCAGCTCGTCCGAGGTGACGATCTTGTTGTTCTTCAGGTAGTCCTTGATCGCGTTGACGAGGTAGCCGCGCTGTCCGGACATGCCGTTGTCGGCGCCGGAGGTCTCCTTGGGCGCGGGGAACTTCATGCCGCTGCGTGCGGTCTGGCTGAGCCAGCCCTTGGTGACCATGCCGTCGAGGACGTAGTTCCAGCGGGCCTGGGCGGCTGCCTTGTTCTCGGGGTGGGCGATGACGTCGTACTCGCTGGGCGCGTTGACCAGTGCGGCGAGGTAGGCGCCCTGGGCGGGGGTGAGTCGGGCGGCGTCGATGCCGTAGTAGGCCTTGGCGGCGGCCTGCATGCCGTAGGCGTTGCGGCCGAAGTAGCTGGTGTTGAGGTAGCCCTCCAGGATGTCGTCCTTGGACTTCTCCCGGTCGAGCTTGATCGAGATGAAGAATTCCTTGAACTTGCGCGTGACGGTCTGTTCCTGCGCGAGGTAGTAGTTCTTCACGTACTGCTGGGTGATGGTGGAGCCGGACTGCTTGCCCTTGCCGGTGGCGGTGTTCCAGCCGGCGCGGAGCATCGCCTTGGGGTCGATGGCGGACTCGGTGTAGAAGTCGCGGTCCTCGGCGGCGAGGACGGCGTGCTGGGCGTCCTTGGAGATCTTGGAGAGGTCGACGTTCTCGCGGTTGACGGTGCCGTCGCGGGCGATCTCGGTGCCGTCGGCGTAGAGGTAGACGTTGGACTGCTTCATCGCGAGGGCGTTGGCCGGCGGGATGTCGACGATCGAGTAGCCGAGGAAGAAGAGGCCGACGACGAGCAGGACCCCGAGGACGAACGTGCCCAGCACCATTCGCCAGGTGGGCAGGAGCCGGCGCCATCCGGTGCGCTTGGGTCGCTTCACCTTGTTCTCGCTTCCTCCCTCACCCGCCTCGGGCGTTCCTGGTGCCCAGCCTTCGGTCGGCTGCTGCGGCTGCGGATCGTCACTCATGTGTTGCAGGACTCCTGATTTCGCGTGGGTACGTTCCCGTACGCCTCGTAAGCCTCGTACGCCTTCTGCGCCCCCTGTTAGAGACTCTCGCACCAAGCGTTCCGTTCCCGACAATCGGCGCGTGTTGTGCCGGAAATCGCGTGGTCGGCGACGGCACGGGCGCACTAGGCTTCTGCGCTTCGGTGTCGAAGGGGGTCACCAGGGGTGACTCGTGGGCGAGGGGGAGGGTTGCCTTGGGATCGGCGCGGTTGTACGCGGCCGTCGCCGTGGGGAGTTTCAGAAGGTACGCGACCTACCGGGTGGCCACGGCCGCGGGGGTGTTCACCAACACGGTTTTCGGCCTGATCCTCGTCTACACATACCTGGCGTTGTGGGACGAGCGGCCGCACCTGGGGGGTTACGACCAGTCACAGGCGGTGACCTATGTGTGGCTGGGGCAGGCGCTGTTCGCGACGTTGGCGATCCAGGGCGGCGGTTTCGAGACGGATCTGATCGAGCGCATCCGCTCGGGGGACGTGGCGGTCGATCTGTACCGGCCGGCCGATCTCCAGGCGTGGTGGCTGGCGGTGGACGTGGGGCGGGCGGTGTTCCAGTTGGTGGGGCGCGGGGTGATCCCGTTCGTGTTCGGGGCGATGTGCTTCCCGACGGCGTTGCCGCGCGATCCCGCGGTCTGGTCGGCGTTCCTGGTGGCGGTCGTGCTGGCGATGGTGGTGAGTTACGGGATCCGGTTCCTGGTGGCGATGACCGGGTTCTGGACGCTGGACGGCACGGGTGCGTTGCAGGCGCTGGTGGTGACGGGGATGTTCTGTTCGGGGATGGCGTTGCCGTTGAACGCGTTTCCGCAGCCGTTGGGGGACGTCATGGCGGCGTTGCCGTGGGCGGCGTTGTTGCAGATGCCGGCGGATGTGCTGATGGGTGTGGTCGATCCGTGGTCGGCGTTCGTGTTCCAGGCGGCGTGGGCGGTGGTGCTGCTGGCGCTGGGGCGGTCGGTGCAGCGGGCGGCGACGCGGCGGGTGGTGGTGCAGGGTGGGTGAGGC
>NZ_JAHHIU010000182.1 GCF_024539815.1 Streptomyces hayashii | reverse complement strand
GGAGGGGAGGGAGGTGGCGCGGCCGGAGGCCGTCATGCCATGGGTGATCCGGGGGTGGCCTCGTCAACTGGTACAACCACCTGCCCAATTGGTTGGGACGGTAAGTGCGTGCCTTTCGCCTTGTCAACACGCTCGCCGGTCTCGCGGGTGCGCTGCCGCAAGCCGCGCAGCACGAGAAACGGAGCGGCATGCACGTTCTCTTGACGCGGAAATTAGCTTCTCATACGCTTCCGGCATTGGCCATGCGGTCGGACCAATTTCCCTGTACCGATGGACGCCGCCCGATGCACGGTGAGCACCCTCTCCCGTGCCGACGCACTTCGACTTCGCTCCCGCACCGCCCTTTTCGAGCGTGCGGAAGGGCGCGTCAGCGTCATCGCTCTAGGACGAGGAGTGAATGAGGATGCTTCCCAGAAGGCGACAGTCGATCGTCCTCGCGGTCGGCGCGGCGACGGCGGGCATGCTGGCCGCCGCGTGCTCTCCCGGCGGTTCCCAGGCCGGCGGCGGCAAGAACCCGGACACGCTCACCATCGCGATGGCGGCCGACCCCACGTCGGTCGAACCGTGCGACAGTCAGGCCGCCAACGGCATCGGCACGCTGCGCGGGAACGTGACCGAGTCGCTCACCGACGTCGACCCCCGGACCGGCAAGGTCCAAGCCCTCCTGGCCCGTTCCTGGCGGCAGGACAACCCGACGACATGGACGTTCAAGCTGCGATCGGGTGTGAAGTTCCAGGACGGCACGCCCTTCGACGCGGCGGCGGCGGTGTTCAACATCAAGCGCACCATGCAGCCCCGGCTCGGCTGCCTCAACCTCTCCAACATCCCGGAGCCCTTCACCGCCAGGGCCGTGGACGACACCACCCTCCAGGTCGTCACGAAGGCGCCCGATCCGATCCTCCCGCTGCGGATCGCCTGGATCGACATGGTGTCGACCAGGTCTCCGATGGCGTCGAAGACGTCCCAGCCGGTCGGCACCGGCCCGTACTCCTTCGTCCGTTACACCCCGGGCACGAGTCTGGAGTTCAAGAAGTTCGACGGCTACTGGGGCTCCAAGCCCCAGGCGCGTGCGGTGAAGTACGTCTTCCGCAGCGAGGCCTCGGTCCGGGCCGCGACGGCGAAGACCGGTGAAGCCGACATCGCGGTGCCGATCGCCCCGCAGGACGCCACCAGCGGTGATCGCACCCGCACCTTCACCGAGTCCAGGGTGTTCATGCTGCGGTTGGACACCGATCAGGCGCCGCTCGACGACGTCGACGTCCGTCGGGCGATCGGGTACGCGGTCGACAAGAAGAAGATCGTCGGCTCGCTGATGAACAGAATCGGCAAGCCGACGGATCAGATGGTGACGTCCACGGTGAACGGCCACATCACCGGCTACAAAGGCCCGGCCTACGATCCGGACAAGGCCAAGGCGCTGATCAAGAAGGCGCGGGACGCCGGTGTCGACACCGGAAAGCAGATCGAGCTGATCGCCCGCAACACCTTGTTCCCCGGCTCCGGAGACGTGATGGAGGCCATCGTCCAGGACCTGGAGGACGCGGGCCTCAACGTCAAGGCGGTCGAGATCGACGACAACGCGTACAAGGAGCGGCTGCGCGTGACGAGCGACAGCGGGCAGCCGCCGGCGATCCTGGCGGTCACGCACGACAACGCACTCGGGGACGCCGCCTTCTCGTTCCCGAAGTACATGTCGAGCAGTGGTCCGGTGTCGACGATCGACGACCCCCGCATGGACTCGCTGCTGCAGCGGGCCTCCGTCGCGTCGGGGCAGGAGCGGGCCTCGCTCTACCAGCAGGCCGCGCGCCGGGCGTACGAGGACGAAGCGGCGATCGTGCCGATCGCCGAGCAGTTCGGCCTCCTCCTGCTGAATCGGGGCGTGGAGTACCAGCCGAACGGGCTCACCGGCATCGAGTTGCCGGCCGCCCAGGTCAAGCTCTCACGCTGAAGCCCGCCGGGCCGTCCCCGGGCGACCCCCTCCACGCCGAGAAGAAAGGCAACCCGTGCTGACCTTCCTCGCACGACGCTTGGTCACGGGCGTCATCGCCGTGGTCGGTGTCGTCGTGGTGACGTTCTTCCTGAGCCGGCTCACCGGCAGCCCGGCGCACCTGTACCTGCCGCAGGGCGCCAGTCAGGACATGGTCGACGCCTTCAACCAGGAACACGGCTTCAACGACCCGCTGTGGCAGCAGTTCTGCCGCTTCATCGGCGACGTGGCGCGACTCGACTTCGGGCAGTCGATCTGGCAGCAGCGCCCGGCGATCACCGCCGTCACGTCGGTGTTCCCGCAGACACTGCTGCTCGCGGTCGTCGCCATGTCACTGGTGATCACGATTTCCTGTGTGCTCGGCTGCATCGCCGCGGCACGGCGCTTCAGGTTCCTCGACAAGCTCATCACCCTCGGATCGCTGACCGGCTCCAGCATTCCCGACTTCTGGTTCGCGCTGGTGGGTGTGCTGGTCTTCGCAGTCCACCTCGATCTCGTGCCCACGTCCGGACAGTCCGACCTGTCCTCGTGGATCCTGCCCGTCGCGACGCTGCTGATCGGACCGGTCGGAGCCCTGACGCAGGTCGTCCGTGGCGCGATGATCGAGGCGCTGCACTCCGGCTACGTGCAGCGCGCACGCGCCAGCGGCCTGTCGCATCGGCGCCTGGTCTACCGGCACGCGCTGCGCAACGCGGCCCTCCCGATCATCACCGTCGCCGGCGACCGCGCGGCCGGCCTCGTCAACGGTGCGGTGATCGTCGGCACCGTCTTCGCCTGGCCCGGTGTCGGCACGGTGATGGTGGACGGGGTTCTCAACCGGGACTTCGCCGTCGTCCAGGCCGGGGTGTTCGTGATCGGGCTGGGGATCGTTCTGCTCAATGTCCTGGTCGACCTGACCTATGCGCTGGCCGACCCCCGCGTCCGGGTCTCGTAGGAAGCGGGGAGGAAGACATGGCCCAAGAAATCTCAGCCGGTGCACCGACTGCGCCGGCGGTGAATCCCACCGGACTCGCCCCGGGGCGCGGGCGCCGCGCCCGGGTGCTCCTGCGGTCCCCGATGCCCTTCACCGCGGCGATCGTGCTCGCCCTCATCGTGCTGGCGTCATTCCTCGGACCGCTGTTCTTCTCCGAGACAGCACAGCGTCAGGACCTCGGCATGCGGCTCGCACCGCCCTTCGAGACGGCGAGCGGCTTCTCCTTCCTGCTCGGCGGCGATCCGCTGGGCCGCTCGATCCTGCTGCAACTGCTGATCGCCGCGCGGACGTCGCTGCTCATCGCCCTGCTCGCGGTGGGCATGTCCGCGCTGGTGGGATCGGCCATCGGGGTGATCAGCGGGTACGTCGGCGGCTGGCTCGACGCACTGGTCATGCGCGTCAGCGACGTCATCCACACGCTGCCCTCGCTGCTGCTCGCGCTGGTCATCCTCTACGTACTGTCCCCGAGCATCACGAACCTCGTGGTCGTGCTCGCGCTCACCCGGCTGCCGATCTACATGCGGGTGGCCCGGGCGCAGACCCTTGAGATCCGTGAACGGGTGTTCGTCGAGGCGTCGAAGGCGCTCGGCGCCCGCCCGGGGCGGATCATGCTGTCCGACATCCGTCCGATGGTCGCGCCCACCGTCCTGACCGTCGCCATGCTCGAAGTGGCGCACGTGATGCTCCAGGCCGCCGGGCTGAGCTTCCTCGGGGTCGGGCTGCAGCGCCCGGACGTCGACCTGGGCGTCATGGTCGCCGCCGGACGGGAGTTCCTGAGCCAGGCCTGGTGGGTGACGCTCTTCCCGGGTCTGCTGGTCGTGGCCATCGCCCTGGCGGCCAACATCCTGTCGAACTGGCTACGAGCGGTGGACGATCCGGCGCAGAACGCCGTCTTCCTCTCCCGCAAGGCCTTGCGCGAGGAAGAGGCGCCGAAGTGAGTCCCCTGAAAGACCGTCACCCGCGAACCGCCGCGACCCACGCCCAGGCAGTACGGCCCTCCGCCGGACCCGAGGCATCGGACGCGACCCCCCTGCTCGCCGTCCGTGATCTCACGGTCGACTTCGCGACCGCCCGAGGCCGGGTGCCCGCGGTACGCGGAGTCAGCTTCAGCCTCCGCGCGGGTGACAGCCTCGCGATCCTCGGTGAGAGCGGCTCGGGAAAGAGCGTCACCGGCAAAGCGCTCCTCGGACTCGTCGACCCGCCGGGCCGGGTCAGGGGCGCCATCGAGTTCGACGGCGAGAACCTCGTCGGATGGGACGAGGACCGGCTGAACACCGTGCGCGGTCCGGGCGTCTCGATGGTGTTCCAGGACTCGCTGGACAGTCTCAACCCCGTCTTCTCCGTCGGATCACAGGTCATGGAACTGCTGCGCGTACGCCTCGGCATGACCCGGCGGGAGGCCCGTGAGCGCGCGGTGGAACTCATGGAGCAGGTCGGCATCCCGGCCGCCGCGGAACGCCTGAAGGACTACCCCCACCAGTTCTCCGGCGGTATGCGGCAGCGCATGTGCATCGCGCTCGCCATCGCCCTGCGCCCCCGGCTGCTCATCGCGGACGAACCCACCACCGCACTCGACGTCACCGTCCAGTCCGGGATCCTGCGGCTGATCCGGCAGTTGCAGCGGGACACGGGGATGGCCCTGATCTTCGTGACGCACGACCTCGCCGTCGCGCGGTCGGTGGCCTCGGAGGTGGCCGTGATGTACGCGGGCAGGATCGTCGAGCGGGGCGGCATCGACGACATCTACCGGAGTCCGTCGCACCCCTACACCCGGGCGCTGCTCGCCTCGCAACCCGACACCGCCCGCAGCTGGACGGATCTGCGCCCGGTCGCCGGCAGCCCGCCGGACAAGGCCGACACCGTGCCGGGCTGCGCCTTCCACCCGCGGTGCCCGATCGCGACCGACCGGTGCACCACCGAGGAGCCGGACCTGCGCGCCGTCGCCGCGGACCGGCTGAGCCGTTGTCACCACGCCGAGGAGGTCCTCGATGCCGCGCACTGAGCCGGACACGCGCCCCACGGGGGCGGCGGACGGGTCCGCCGCACCCCTGCTGCGCGTCGAGAACCTGCACAGACACTTCGTCACCGGGCCGCCGCGGAACCGGAAGGTGCTGCGCGCGGTGGACGGCGTCACCTTCGAGGTCCGCGCGGGGGAGTGTCTCGCCGTGGTCGGCGAGTCCGGCTCGGGCAAGTCCACCCTGGCCCGGGCGCTGATGCGCCTCGTCGAGCCGACCGGCGGCAAGGTGTACTACAAGGGCCGCGACCTGCTGGCGCTCTCCGACCGCGAGATGCGCCAGGAGCGCCGCAACATCCAGATGGTCTTCCAGGACCCGTACGCCTCCCTCCACCCGCGGCGAACCGTCGGTGACGTCGTACGCGAGGCCTGGCGGGTGCACAAGGACGTCGTACCGAGAGCCCGACAGGCCGACCAGGTCGCCGCGTTGCTGCGCCAGGTGGGGCTGCCCGAGGCGTACGCGTCCCTCTACCCCAGCCGCCTCTCCGGTGGTGAGCGGCAGCGCGTCGCCATCGCGAGGGCGCTCGCGCTGCGGCCGGAGCTGCTGGTGCTGGACGAGCCGGTGTCCGCCCTCGACGTGTCCATCCAGGCGCAGGTCGTCCACGTCCTGATGAAGCTGCACGCGGAACTCGGGCTGGCCTACATCTTCATCTCGCACGACCTGAACCTCGTCCGGCTCGTCGCCGACCGGGTGGCCGTGATGTACATGGGCCGCCTGGTCGAGTCCGGGACGACCGAGGAGCTGTACGAACACCCGGCACACCCCTACACCCGGGCGCTGCTCAGTGCCTCGCCCGGCCGTGACACGGCCTTGGATCCCGACGACGACGTCCTCCCCGGAGCCGTCGCGGGCGAGGCCCCCGGCCCTCTCGGGACGGCGGTGGGCTGTCCCTACCGCACCCGTTGCCCCAGGGCGCGTGACGTCTGCGCCACCGAGAGGCCCGAGCTGGGGGCGGGCGCGCACCCGACCGCCTGCCACTTCCCCGCTGGGAAAGAATAACCTTCTCGCAAATTGCTATCAGGGTTCTCATCCAGAGTGAGGATCCCTATGCTGAACCCGCCGTCGGTCATCCCCCCACACACCCGCGACGAGCGGCCGCCATTGCTTCATGGAAGCGAGGTTCTTCCCCATGCACAGCACTACGAGACTTCCCAGCCGGCGAGGGGTGCTGGCCGCAGCGGCCGCCTCGCTGCTGGCCGTGACGTCGATCCAGTCCTTCGCGGCCCAGTCCTTCGCGGCCCAGGAGGCCGAACCCACTGCGCCGCTCTTGCGGGCCGCGGTCTCGGTCGACTTCGGCTCGCGCGAGGGCCGACTCCCGCGTCCGGAGCGGCTGAACAACTTCGGCAACGTGACGGCGTGGCCGGACCAGCGCGCCGGTGACGTGAAGTTCCTGAACGAACAAGGCCTGCACGGTGACGTCTACCGCATCTGGCTCAGCAGCCCGAACGCCCCGGACAGCATGAACGTGTTCGACACCTGCGACCTGAAGACCCAGCGGTGCGACCTGTCCCAGCTGGACGCCTACCTCACCGAGGCGAGCACGGTGTCCGACGCTTTGCTGATCAACCTCAACCCGACGGACTTCGTCGAGGGCAAGCGGCCCATCGAGGACCTTCAGCCGACCCTCGAACTGATCCTGCGGACCGTCAAGGCGAGGTACCCCCGCGTCAAGTACGTCGAGGCGTTCAACGAGCCGGACTGGCAGTTCTACGGCCTTCAGCGCAAGCAGGGAGTCCCGGCGGACAAGACGATCCTGCAACCGGGTGATCTGTACCGCTTCTACCAGCCCTTCTTCAAGGCCGTGGACAAGGTCAACAAGGGCCGCAGGCACGCGGATCGCATCGAGCTCGGAGGGCCGGCGCTGTCGTGGCTGGACCCGAAGTGGATGAAGCCCTTCCTCGACCATTACGCCGCCGACCACGATCCGCGCAAGCGTCTGGACTTCATCGCCTACCACGCGTACCTCTCGTGGGACGACGACTACCGGACGCCGACGATGTACAAGGGCGACCTTCGGGTGGTGGCGTCGCAGCGGGAGACTCTGGCCGGCTGGCTGAAGGAACGCCGCATCCACCAGCGCATCCCGAGCTACGTCACCGAGACGGGTGTCTACCCGGGTCCGTCCTACGACGACACCGACCCCGGGTCGGACTACATCCGTCAGGCGGCCGGAATGGCCACCTACGCCTACTACTTCGCGAACCAGCCGGACACGTACATGTTCAACTGGTGTGTCCGGCACCGGGGCGAGGAGCGCAAGGACCAGCTCGTGACCCGCACCCCGGACGGGCCGGTCGAGGGCGCCTTCACTCCCTACGGCAACATGATGCTGATGCAGTCCCGGATGAAGGACACCAGGGTGTCCGCCACCGCGTCGGGCCCGCTCGAAGGGGACAACGGCGTCTACGCGATGGCGTCGAAGGACCGGACCGGCGCGTCGCTGATGGTCTGGAACTGGCAGCACGTGGGCGACCGCAGCTATCGGACGACCGTCGACATGTCCCGGATGCCGTCCGAGCTCAGAGACCGTCCCGTCCGCCGGCTCATGTACCGGATCGACCAGAACACCAGCAACTACTTCTCCGACCCGGCCAGGGCCCGCCTCCAGCTGGTCGACAAGAGGATCGTCAGGCCCGGCAGGACCCACACGGTCACCGTCGATCTCGCGCCCAACGCGCTCTACCTGATCGTCCTGGAACGCGCCTGAGTCCGGGCGCGGCGCCGCCGGGCGCCGGCCCTGGAGTGTGCCGCCCCGTGCCGAGGGTCACGGGGCGGCACGGCATCCGCAGCCGTCGCCCATCAGCGGGGCGGGCGTCGACGACCGGCGCCGGGTGCCTTCACCCCGCGTCCTCGGTCCCGAGGATCAGGCCACTGCCGTCACGGTGTTCCAGCTCCGCGACCAGCGCCGTCTCGACGGCGCTCATGTGCATCGCCATCAGCTGGTGGGCGCGCCGCGCGTCGCGCTGTCCGACGGCCTGCAACACCAGCCGGTGGTGTTCCAGGTACTCCGCAGCGGCGTGCTCACGGCGGCGGGAGCGGTACTTCAGCTCGCTCCACGTCTGCTCGTGCATGAGGTCGATGAGCGTCCTCTCCAGTGCCAGCAGCACACTGTTGCGGGACGCGGCGGCGACGGCCAGATGGAAGGCGAGGTCGGACTCCGCCACGTCCTCGTCCGCCCGGGTCGCCCGTGCCTGTTCGTCGTAGGCCTCTTGCAGGGCCGCGAGATCGGTGGGGTGGTGCGACAGCGCCGCCTGCTCCGCACAGACCGGCTCGATCGCCGCACGCGCGACGATCACGTCGAGCGGGCTGTGCTCGCCGAGGGCTGCGGCCTGGGCACGCAGGAACGTGGCGCTCGAACCGCCCTCCGTGGCGACGTACGTGCCACTGCCGGTCCGGATGTCCAGGACCCCGGCGTGTTCCAGTACGCGGAGCGCTTCCCGGAGGGAGCCGCGGCTGACCTGCAACTGGCCGGCCAGAGTCCGTTCCGCCGGCAGCGCGCTGCCCGGCGGGAAGAGCCCGGACCGAATGCCGGCCAGGATCTCCTCGACGACCGAGGCGTACAACTTGGGCCGTCCGACGGCCTGGAACGCCCCATCTGGTTGAACCACTGTGCTGGTCCTCCGGTTTCTCGGGGCTCTGCGGACGATCCCGGTATGGGTCGTGCGGCCGGACCGGTCGTGCGCATGAGGCTACCGAGCATGCCGAAGGAGCGGCTACCCGGTCGGTCGTGGCGCGGCGTCACGGGCTCCCGGCGAAGGCGCCCGCGGTCCTGGCGGACCTCGGGTCCCGTCGGAATGCGGACGACCTCCCGGCAATCCGGTCCGCCGGGCCCTGAAAGCTTGCGGCCGACGCGGGCTGCGTCGCCCACGGCGGTCGTGGCGGCGATGTGCTCCAGCAGCACGCGGTCGCCGTCCGGCAGGTCGGCGACATGTCCCTCGCAGGTGAGGGCCGGGCCCGGCGTGTGCGGGATGCGCGCCGCGTCTCGTCCGGCAGGACGGTGTCACCCGCCAGGCGCCCCCGCACGGCGCGGACGTGCCGGCCGCGTCACTCGCAGGTGATGGCGCGCTCGGGACAGCTCCTCGCGGCCGAGCGCGCCGCACTCTCGAACTCCTGCGGCACCTCGCTCTGTTCGGTCACGGCGTAGCCGTCGTCGTTGAGGTCGAACACCTCCGGGCCGATGGTGCAGCAGACGCCGTGACCGCGGCAGCGGTCCTCGTCGATGGTGATTTTCATGAGGCGCTCTCCTCGGCGGGCGTGAACTCCAGGGTGAGGTGGGTCAGGCCGCGCAGGATGTACGTCGGCAGGTACTGGTAGCGGCGGGCGGACGCCGGTCCGTGCACACGCTCGGAGATCCGGATGTCGCCGGTGCGCGCCAGGAGGCGCTCGATGCCGATCCGCGCCTCGGCCCGGGCGAGCGGTGCGCCGGGGCAGGTGTGGATGCCGCGCCCGAACGCGATGTGGTGCCGGGCGTTCGCACGGGCGGGATCGAAGGTCGCCGGGTCCTCGAAGCGGCGCGGGTCGCGGTTGGCCGCGCCGTTCACCACCATGAGTATGGTTCCGGCCGGGATGTCGACGCCGCCCACCGTGGCCGGGACGCGGGAGAGCCGGAAGTCGCCCTTGACCGGGCTTTCCATCCGCAGCGTCTCCTCGACGAAGTTCCCGATGCGGTCCGGCTCCGAGCGCAACAGCGCCTGGATGTCGGGGCGTTCGGCGAGCACCTGGAGCGCGGAGCTGAGCAGCCGGACGGTGGTCTCCTGCCCGGCGGAGAACAGGTTGGCGGCCACTCGGACGGCGTCGGCGACCTCGGGCAGGGAGCCGTCGGGGAAGGTGGCGGTGGCGAGGCCGGTCAGGACGTCCTCGCGCGGCTCCCGGCGCCGGTCCTCGATGTAGTGGGCGAACCGCCCGTACAGGAACTCCAGGGGTGAATGGGCGAGGGAGTCCTCGCCGGTGCCGCCGATGCCGGCCCCGGCCCGCGGCCGCCGCTGGAGCTCGTCGAGGAACTCCTCCCGGTCCTCCTCGGGCACGCCGAGCAGGTCCGCGATGACGAGCAGCGTGAAGGGGCCGGCGAACTCGCTGACGAACTCGCCCTCCGGGCGGGTCAGGAGGGCGTCGAGCATGCGGTCGGCGATCTCCCGGACGGCCGCTTCGTTCTCCTTGAGCCGCTTGGGGGTGATCAGCCGCATCAGCAGCCCGCGGTGCGCGGTGTGCACGGGCGGATCGAGGGTCGGCAGCTGATCGCTCATCGGCAGCTCGTCGCGGTGCCGCTCGATGAGCTCGCTGACGTCGTCACCCTCCGGCGTGACCGGGAAACCCGGGAAGGGGCCGGTCACGGACAGGCAGGACGAGAAGGTCTGCGGATCCTGGGCGACCTGGACCGCTTCGTCGTACCCGGTCACCATCACCACGCCGTGGTGGGGTTCCGGGGTGACGGGGCAGCGTGCGCGCAGGGCGTCGAAATAGGGGTAGGGGTCCGCCACGGCGGAGTCGTCCCGGAAGAAGTCGATCGCCCGGATGTCCTCGGGCGGCTCTTCGTGGGCCACTGGCCGGTCTCCTTTGGGGGGTGATGTGAGTATCCTTCTCGTGCACGAGAATTCAATTATCGGTCCGTGTGCGGCTGGTGGCCCCCGGATTCGGGTCGGCGGCGGCGATCTCGTCGATCAGGCCCCAGCGTCGTGCCTCGGCGGCGCCGAGCGCGGCGCCGGTCAGTGCCAGGTAGGCGGTTCGTTCGCGGCCGATCCGCGTCGGCAGACTCGCCGTGCCGCCGGCCCCCGGGATCAGCCCCATGCTGATCTCGGGCAGCCGGATCACGGTGCCCGGGGCCGCGGTGACCCGGCCCGCGAACGCGGCCAGTTCGATGCCCGCGCCGACGCAGGCGCCGTGCAGATGCGTGGTCACCTCGGCGGCGCACCGTTGGAGCAGCGCCGCGGGGCTGCGGTGTACGCGTATGCGGTGGGCCCGCGCCGGGTCGGACGAGGAGCCGAACTCGGCGAGGTCGCCGCCGCTGCAGAACGAGGGGCCGTTCCCGCGCAGGTCCACGCGGGTGACCGTCGGGTCCGACACGGCCACCTGAAGGGCCTCGCACAGGGCGTCCCTCATGGCGGCGTCGAAGGCGTTGTGCACCCGGGGGCGGTTCAGCGCGACGGTCAGGCGGTCGCCGTCCCGGTCGAGCAGGACCGGTTCGGTGGACGGGCGGGCGGCATGCGGTCGCCTCCCGGCGAGCCAGGACCGGAAGGCGGCTCCCGCCTGAAGAGCGGAGTACGCGAGGGACTCCACGACCAGCCGGTCGGCCGGAGTCAGGCCGGGGCCCATGCGGAGCACCTGCACGAGGGCGAGGCAGGCATCGCTCCGGGCGGCGACGATCTCCCGGAGCCGCTGCGCGGTGGCGTACGGATCGAGGCACCCGACCCAGGGCCGGGGCGGGTCCGGCGACGAGGTGAGCAGCAGGTCGAACTCCCCGGCCGCGTCCACGGGTTGCGCCGCCACGGCGACTCGCACACAGGAGGTTTCCCGTGAAGGCCGTGAGGGCGGGCCGTCGAGGTCGATCAGCAGGAAGGGTGGCTCCATGACGCCCGCAGTGTAACCTTGGCTCACCCCTGATGAGAAGGGTGTTCACGTGAGGAAGAATGCCGCTCTCGCTCGCTGGACGGCCACCGTCGAGGGCAGACTCGTCCCCCTGACCGCCGTCGCGGACGACTTCACCACCCTGACCGGCGTGACCGTCGACCTCGCCGGTGCGCTCTTCGAGCGGGCCGAGCTCGCCGGGTTCCGCCTCCCCGCCAGGGTTTCCGCAGGCGGCTCCTGCCGGCTCCTCGCCACCGCGGACGGCTGGGCCGCGGTCAATCTGGCCCGCCCCGACGACCACGCCTCTCTCCCGGCCCTCCTCGCCCTCCTGGGCGCGCCCGGTGCCGGGCTGCGGGCCGCCGCGCGCCGGACCGGCGCCGCCGAACTGGTGCGATCCGCCCAGATGCTGGGCGTGGCCGCCGCGGCGCTCGGGTCGGAGCGCGGCGGCCGCGCGCCGGTGCGCGCGGAACGGCACGGCCGGCCCTGCCCACGCGACCTCACCGGATCGAGGGTCGTAGACCTGTCCGCGCTCTGGGCGGGCCCCCTGTGCGCACGTCTGCTGGGGCTGGCCGGCGCTCGGGTCGTGAAGGTGGAGAGCACCACCCGGCCGGACGGGGCACGGTTCGGCCACCCGGACTTCTACCGCCGCCTGCACGAAGGGCACGAGAACTCGGTACTGGACTTCGCCTCCGGCGGGCTCGCCGAGGCACTCGCGGACGCCGACGTGGTCGTGGAGGCGTCCCGGCCGCGGGCGCTGCGGCGGCTCGGGGTGCACGCGGAACAGTTCCTCGCCGCCCGCCCCGGCCGGGTGTGGGTGAGCATCACGGGGTACGGCCGCGACGACGACCGGATCGCCTTCGGCGACGACGCGGCCGTCGCCGGCGGTCTGACGGGCCGCGACCGGCACGGCGACCCGGTGTTCCTCGGCGACGCGCTCGCCGACCCCGTCACCGGCCTGTACGCCGCCCGAGCTGTCGCCCGGTCGCTGGAGCGGGGCGGCGGGGAACTGCTCTGTGTGTCCATGGCGGCCTGCGCCGCGGCGCAGGCCGGGACGCGGACGACGGCATGCTGATCAGGGACGTGGAGGTCGAGGGACGGGGCCGGGTGGACGTCCGTGCCGAGGGCGGCCGGATCGCCGCGATCGGACGTCGGCTGGCCGGGGACGCCCAGGTCGAGGGGCGGGGTGCGGCGCTGCTGCCCGGACTCCACGACCATCACGTCCACCTCACGGCGCTGGCGGCCGAGGCGGCCTCGGTGCGGGTGGGGCCCGCCGAGGTACGCGGACGCGACCAACTCGCCGACTCCCTGCGGGCCGGGGCGCCGGGGGAGTGGGTCCGGGCCGTCGGCTACCACGAGAGCGTCGCGGGGGAGCTGGACCGGTGGACGCTGGACGCCCTCGTCCCGGACCGGCCGGTCCGCGTGCAGCACCGCAGCGGCGCCATGTGGTTCCTGAACGGCGCCGCGCTGCGGACGGCCGGGCTGGAGAGCACCGACGGGCGCCTGTGGCGGGAGGACGGCCGCCTGCGCACCCTCCTCCCGCCCGTGCCGCTCGACCTGGCCGGCGTCGGGCGCCGCGCCGCGGCCCTCGGCGTCACCGGGTTCACCAACGCCGACCCGCACCCCGCCGACGGTCTCGCGGCGACGCTGTCCGTCCTGCCCCAGCGGCTCGTCGTCATGGGCGTCGACCCGCCGGTGAAACTCGTGCTCGACGATCTGACCCTGCCCTCCCCGGCCGACCTGACCGCCACGGTGAGTGCGATCCGGCCCAGGCCGGTCGCCGTGCACTGCGTCACCCGCGTGCAGTTGCTCGTCGCGCTCCTCGCCCTGGAGGAGGCGGGCCCGGTCGAGGGCGACCGGATCGAGCACGGGTCCGTGATCCCCGCGGAGGCTCTCCCGCGCCTTCGGCGGCTCGGCGTGACCGTGGTGACACAGCCTCACTTCCCGGTCGAGCGGGCCCGCGCCTACGCCACCGAGGTGCACCCGGACGACCGTCCGCACCTCTACCGCTGCCGAAGCCTCACCGAAGCGGGCGTCCCCGTCGCCGCCGGAACCGACGCGCCGTACGGCGCCCACGACCCCTGGGCCGTGATGCGGGCCGCCGTCGCGCGCGACACGCGAGAGCGACTCACCCCCCGCGCGGCACTGGGGCTGTTCCTGGGCGACCCGCACCGGCCGGGAAGCCCCCGACGGGTGACGGTCGGCGCGCCGGCCGACCTGTGCCTGCTCCGTGTTCCCCTGCGGGAGGCGCTGGACGCGCTCACCGCCGACGCCGTACGGGCCGCCTATGTACAGGGCCAGCCGATCACCGAGCCCGCGCCGCCGGACGACGAAGGAGCGCAGTGAACGAGACGCACGACGAGGATTTCCGGGAGCCGTACCTGGACGTGGACGAATGGCGTGACACCCCGGTGCGCCACCGCTACGTCCACGGCGGCTTCGCCGACAACGGCACGCGGTTCTCGATCTACTTCCCTCCCGACGACGCCTACCAGGGCCGCTTCTTCCAGCACGTGACTCCCGTCCCCGGCAGCGAGCACCGGGCACAGACGGCCCGGGGGCAGGAGGACAGGATCTCCTTCGCCGTGTCGAGCGGCGCCTACTTCCTGGAGACCAACGGCGGCGGCGCGGACCCGGGCGACCTGACCGTCGCGGGCTTCCGCGCCAACGCGGCGGCCGCCCGCCACTCACGCGTCGTCGCCCAGCGGTTTTACGGCCCTCACCGGGTCCACGGTTACGCGTACGGCGGCAGCGGCGGCGGGTACCGGACCATCGCCGGCGCCGAGAACACCGAGGGAGTCTGGGACGGCGTCGTGCCGTACGTCATCGGCAGCCCCATGGCCATGCCCAACGTCTTCAGTGTGCGCATGCACGCCCAGCGGGTGCTCCGGCGCCGGCTCGACAGCATCGTCGACGCACTGGAACCCGGCGGCAGCGGCGACCCGTACGCGGGCCTCGACGCCGAGGAGCGCGAGGCGCTCGCCGAGGTCACGGCCATGGGCTTCCCGCCGCGCGCCTGGTTCGGCCACCGCACGATGGGCCTGCACGCCTTCACCGCCCTCTACGGCGGCATGCGCCTGCTGGACCCCGGCTACTTCGACGACTTCTGGACGCTGCCCGGGTATCTCGGGGCCGATCCCGGATCCTCGGTCCACCGCGACCGCCTGCGGCACGCCTCCGGGATCTCCGCGGTGATCACGGCGCGGGAGGCGGCGCGACTCGGCCTCGGCATGCCGCGGACGGCGGACGCCCGGGGCGGGGTGGACGACGCCTTCCGGGAGCCGAGGGCCGAGGGGGACTCCGTCGTCGCCCTCCGGCTCGCGGTGCCCGCCCCCTGTGACGCGCAGGGCGCGGAGCTGACCGTCCGGTCCGGGCGGGCCGACGGGCAGTCCCTCGTCCTGCGCGAAGTACGGGGCGACCTGGCACTGCTGGACGAGCGGAACGACCCGTCCACGGTCGCGGCCCTGCGCCCCGGGGATCTCGTGGACGTCGACAACAGCGACTTCCTCGCGGCCCAGACCTACCACCGCCACCAGGTGCCGCCCGAGGGGTTCCCCGCATGGGACCGGTTCCGTGACGCGGCCGGGAAGCCGATCCCGCCGCAGCGGCCCCGACTCCTGGGGCCGCTGTTCTCCCTCGGCGCGGGCGGATCGGTGCAGACGGGGAAGTTCCCCGGCAAGATGATCGTGGTCGCCTGCCTCCTGGACCGGGAGGCGTTCCCCTGGCAGGCGGACTGGTACCGATCGGCCGTCCGGCAGCACCTCGGCGACGCCACCGACGAGCACTTCCGC
This sequence comes from Streptomyces hayashii, assembly GCF_024539815.1. Classification (GTDB taxonomy): domain Bacteria; phylum Actinomycetota; class Actinomycetes; order Streptomycetales; family Streptomycetaceae; genus Streptomyces; species Streptomyces hayashii. The sequence continues at coordinate 11,103 of NZ_JAHHIU010000182.1, read as the reverse complement.
CTCTGGTACGTGGACCACGCCCTCCATGGCGACGACGAGATCCAGGAGGATCCCACACGGTCCGTGAGCTACCTGGGAGTTCTGCACCAAGCGCTGCGCGACCTGAGCTCCTGGGTGGAGCGAGGGACCCCGCCCGCCGCCTCCACGGGCTGCACGATCACCGACGGGCAGGTCGTGGTGCCGTCCTCCGCCACCGAGCGGCGGGGAGTCCAGCCCGTCGTCCGGCTGACCGTGGACGGCGCGGACCGCGCCGACGTGCGGCCCGGGGAGGAGGTCACCCTGTGTGCCGTGGGCGAGGTCCCGCCCGACGCCGGGAAGGTGGTCGCGGTGCAGTGGGATCTCGACGGCGACGGCACGTTCCCGGCGACCGAGGACGTCGAGCCGACCGAACGGGTCCGCGTCGAGCGGCGCCACGCCTTCTCCGCAGCCGGCACCCACTTCGTGACCGTACGTGTCCGCTCCGAGCGCGACGGCGATGCCGCGGCCCTGTTCACGCGGGTGGACGACATCGCCCGGGTCCGGGTGGTCGTAGGGGGCACGGCCGGCCCCGACGAGGGTCGCACTCGCTGACGGCACCGCCGTGGAGGGATCGGCTCCTCCACGGCGGTGCCCGCGGGGCGGCGCCCTCGCCCCGCCGCTTCAGACGCTGTACCCGCCGTCGACCCCCAGCGCCTGTCCCGTGACGAACCCGGCCCGGTCCGAGGCGAGGAACGCGACCGCCTCCGCGATGTCCTGCGCCTGTCCGAACCGGCGCAGGGGGATGTTGCGGCGGGTGACGGCGAGGGCGTCCTCGTCGAGTTCGCCCGTTTCGATCAGCCGGCCCGCTATGCCGTCCGTGAGCATGCCCGGGGCGACGCAGTTGACGCGGACGCCGTAGCGGCCCTCCTCGGCGGCCAGGGCGCGGGCGACAGCCTCGACCGCTCCTTTGACGCCCGAGGACAGCCCGTCACGGACGGGGTAGCGGCGCGTGGCCACGGTGGTGACGGCGACGACGCTGCCCCGGCTCTCCCGCAGCAGCGGCAGCGCGGGATGCACGAGGTTGAAGAACGCCCCCGCGTCGGCCTCCAGCTGGGCGCGGTACCGGCCGGGCGTGACCCGGCTCAGGTGGGTCATGGGCACGTGCGGCCCGGCCGCGTAGACCAGCGTGTGCACACCGCCGCACCCGCCCACCGCCCGGGCCGTCTCCGCCTCGTCGGTCAGGTCCAGCCGCACGGCGACGACCCGGCGGCCGTGGCTCCGCACCTCCCGGACGAGATCCTCGGCCGCTTCCCGGTTGGCACGGTAGGTGAACACGACGTCGCTGCCGCGTTCGGCGAGCGTCCTCACGATCGCGGCGCCGATGCCGCCGGTGCCGCCCGCCACGAAGGCCGCGCCCGGCCTGGCGGAGAAGTCCTCCATGCACATGTGTCACAACCCCAGGGACTTGGCGATGATGACCTTCATGACCTCGCTCGTCCCGGCGTAGATACGGGTGATGCGGGCGTCCGCGTACAGCCGGGCGATCGGGTACTCCAGCATGTAGCCGTAACCGCCGAAGAGTTGAAGACACCGGTCGACGGCGCGGGCCTGCACCTCGGTGCAGAACAGTTTGACCTTCGCGGCGTCCGCGCCGGACAGCCGCCCGTCGACCAGCTCCAGCACGGCCCGGTCGAGCACGGCCTGAGCGGCCTCGATCTCGGCCTCGACGGCGGCGAGTTCGAACTTGGTGTTCTGGAAGGACGCGACCGGCGTCCCGAAGACGTTCCGTTCCCTGACGTACGCGAGCGTCGTGTCGAGCGCGGCCCGTGCCTGGGCGACCGAACCCACCGCGACGGTCATCCGCTCCTGGGAGAGGTTGTGCCCGAGGTAGGCGAAGGCGCGGCCCTCCTCGCCGAGCCGGTTGGCGGCGGGCACCCGGACCGCGTCGAAGGCGAGTTCCACGGTGTCCTGGACCCTGATGCCCATCTTGTCCAGCACCCGGCCTCGCGTGAAGCCCGGCATGCCGTCCTCGACCACGAGCAGCGTGAGTCCCGCCCGGCGGTCGTCCGGGTCGGTCCCCGTGCGTGCCACCACGATCACCAGGTCCGCGAGGAGCCCGCCGGTGATGAAGGTCTTGGCGCCGCTCAGCACGTAGTGGTCGCCGTCGCGCACGGCGGTCGTGCGGATCCCCGCGAGGTCGGAGCCGGTACCGGGCTCCGTCATGGCGATCGCGGTCAGGAGCCGACCGGTGGCCAGCCCGGGGAACCAGCGCCGGCGCTGCTCCTCGTCGGCGTAGGTGAGGAAGTACGGCAGGACGACGTCGAGTTGGGTGCGGACCGTGCCGAGCGTGACCAGGGCGCGCGCCGCCTCCTCCTGGAGGACGACGTTGTAGCGGTAGTCGGGCTGCCCGCCCCCGCCGTACTCCTCCGGCACTGCCACGCCCAGCAGCCCGAGCGAGCCGAGCCGTTCGAAGAACGAGCGGGGCAGGCGTCCGGCCTTCTCCCACTCGGCGTAGTGCGGGACCACCTCCTTGACCACGACGTCCCGGACCAGCTCCCGGAACGCCTCGTGGTCGGCGGTGAACACATCACGTCGCACAGCAACGTCTCCCGTCAGCCGATGAGTTCGACGAGTGTGGCGTTCGCGGTGCCGCCGCCCTCGCACATGGTCTGCAGGCCGTAACGGATGCCCTGGTCGCGCATGTGGTGGATCATGCGGGTCATCAGGACGGCCCCCGAGGCGCCGAGCGGATGGCCGAGCGCGATGGCGCCGCCCAGCGGGTTGACCAGCGCCGGGTCGGCGCCCGTCTCGGCGAGCCAGGCGAGCGGAACGGACGCGAAGGCCTCGTTGACCTCGAAGACGCCCATCGCCGACAGCGCCACACCGGCCTTCGCCAGCACCCTCTCGGTGGCGGGGATCGGCCCGGTCAGCATCAGCACCGGATCCGAGCCGACCACCGCGCCCGCCCGGTAGCGCACGATCGGCCTCAGCCCCAGCGCGCGTGCCCGCTGCGGGGTGGTGACCAGGAGCGCCGCCGCGCCGTCGGAGATCTGGGAGGCGTTGCCCGCGTGGATCACGCCGTCGTCCTCCAGGAAGGACGGCTTGAGCGTCGCGAGCGTCTCCACGCTGGTGCCCCGCCGGATGCCCTCGTCGGCCGTCACCCCCGCCACCGGCACGATCTGCTCCTCGAAGGCCCCGCTGTCCTGGGCTGCGGCCGCCCGCTCGTGCGACAGCGCCGCGTAGGCGTCGAGCCGGGGCCGGGTGAGGCCCCACTTACGGGCGATCCTCTCCGCCGAGATGCCCTGGTTGAAGGAGAAGTCCTGGTATCGCGCGAGGACCTGGGGGCCGTAGGGCATGCCGCTCGCCCTGGCCGAGCCGAGCGGCACCCGGCTCATGACCTCGGCCCCGCCCGCCACGACGACGTCCTGCTGCCCGGACAGCACCGCCTGCACGGCGAACTCCAGTGCCTGCTGGCTCGATCCGCAGGCCCGGTTGACCGTCGTCCCGGGGATGCTCTCGGGCCAGCCCGCGGCCAGTACCGCGTACCGGCCGATGTTGCTCGACTGGTCGCCGATCTGGGAGACGCACCCCCAGATCACGTCGTCGACGGTCTCGGGGTCGACCCCGGCCCGATCGACGAGCGCGTTCAGCACCGCGCCGGACAGGTCGGCGGGATGTACACCGGCCAGCCCGCCGTTGCGCTTTCCCACCGCGGTGCGGACCGCTGCCGCGATCACCGCTTCCCGTGTCACGTGTCGTCCTCCGGTCGGCTCGGCACGGCCCAGCGGCCCGTGAAGAGTGGTTCGCGTCGTGCGGCGAACGCGTCGTAGGCCTCGCGGACGTCCGCGCCCGCGAAGTTCACCGCCTGTGCCCGCGCCTCGCTCGCCAGGGCGTCCCGCAAGGTGCGGTCGGCGCCCTCGTTCAACAGTGCTTTGGTCTGGGCGAGGGCCACCGGGGGACCGGCCGTCAGCCGGGCGGTCAGGTCGTCGACGAAGGCGTCCACCTCGTCGGCGCCCGTCACCCAGGTCACCAGGCCCAGTGCCTTCGCCTCCTCGGCGTCGATCGTCTCCGCGAGCAGTGCGAGCCGTTTGGCCTGCTGCAACCCGACGAGTCTGGGCAGCAGCCAGGAGCCTCCGCAGTCCGGGGACAGTCCGCGCCGGGCGAAGATCTGCGAGAAGCGGGCCTCGGGCGTGGCGACCACGAGATCGCAGCCGAGCGCCAGGTTCCAGCCCGCTCCCATCGCAGCCCCGGTCACCTTGGCGACCGTGGGCACGGGCAGTTCGTGCAGCAGCAGCGTCACCTCGGTCAGGGGCCGCATCCGGTACAGGGGGTGGGCGCTGCTGACCCGGCGGGGAATGTCCGCGCCGGAGCAGAACGCGCCGCCCGCCCCGGTCAGCACGAGCGCCCGGACGGACCGGTCGCCGCCCGCCTGCGAGAGGGCTTCGCGCAATGCCTCCCACAGCTCGGCGTCGATGGCGTTCCTGCGGTGCGGCCGGTTCAGGGTCAGCGTCCGCACGCCGTCCGCGTCGCTCGTCAGCAGCACGTTCACCGGACCGTCCCCCGCGCCCGCAGGTCCGCGATCTCCGGCTGGGCGTAACCGAGTTCGGCCAGCACGGCGTCCGTGTGTTCGCCGAGTGCGGGGATCGCGCCCATCGGCGGGTCGAATCCGGCGATCACGGGCGGCGGCAGCAGCGCGGGCACCGGCCCCGACGGTGTGCCGATCTCGCGCCAGCGGTCGCGGGCGGCGAGTTGCGGATGGCCGAGGACGTCGGTGACCGTGTTGTAGCGGGCGTTGCCGATCCCGGCCGCGTCGGCCCGGTCCTGGACGTACGTCAGCTCGTACCGCGCACACCAGGCGCCGATCGCGGCGTCGAGGACCTCGCGGTGTTCCACACGGCCGGCGTTGGTGTGGAACCGTTCGTCGTCCGCCAGGTCCGGACGGTCGATCAACTCCACGGCGAGGCGTCGCCATTCGCGGTCGTTCGTGGTGCCGAGCACCACGGTCCGCCCGTCGGCCGTGCGGTAGGAGCCGTAGGGGGACACGGCGGGCGAACTCATGCCCAGCGGCTGCTGTTCCACCCCGGAGTGCCGGGTGTAGGTCAGCGGGTAGCCCATCAGCTCCGTCATGGTGTCGAGCAGGCTCACCGCCACCTGCCCCGGCCGTCTGGCGTACAGCAGCGCCAGCACCGACAGCGCCGCGTACAGTCCGCTGCACACATCCGCCACCGGCGGTCCCGGTTTGGCCGGGGCGCCGGGCCGGCCCGTCACCGAGCAGGCGCCCGACTCCGCCTGGACGAGCAGGTCGTAGGCGCGCTTGTGGGACAGGGGTCCGCCGGGGCCGTATCCGTCGATCTCCACGGCGATCAGGCCCGGGTGGCGCACCTCCAGATCGGCGGGGGACAGACCCAGCTTGGCGGTGGCGCCGGGGGTGAGGTTGGAGACCAGGACGTCGGCACGCCCCAGCAACCGGTGCAGGATCGCCTGCCCGCCCTCCGACTTCAGGTCCAGGGCCACCGACTCCTTTCCCCGGTTGGCCCACACGAAGTGGGCCCCGAGACCGCCCACGACGTCGTCGTAGTGGCGGGCGAAGTCGCCACCGGCCGGGTTCTCCACCTTGATCACCCGGGCGCCGAAGTCGCCGAGCGTGCGGGTGCACATGGGGGCCGAGACGGCCTGCTCCAGCGCCACCACCGTGATCCCCGCGAGGGGGCCGCCGTTCGTCACCGGCTCAGCCCCCGAACTTCGCGCGCAGCTCGTGCTTGAGGACCTTCTGGCTCGCGTTGCGCGGCAGTCGGTCCACGAAGCGCACCTGGCGGGGCACCTTGTAGTTGGCCATGTGCTCCCTGGCCCAGCCGATCACGTCCTGTGCCGTGACGTCCGCACCGGCTCTCGGCACGACGAAGGCGCAGCCGACCTCGCCCAGCCGCTCGTCGGGGACCCCGACCACCGCGACCTGCGCCAGCGGCTCGTAGCCGAGGAGCAGTCTCTCGATCTCGGCCGGGTAGGCGTTGAAGCCGCCGACGATGAACATCTCCTTCTTGCGATCGACGATCGTCAGGTTGCCGTCGGCGTCGAGGCGGCCGACGTCCCCGGTGTGCAGCCAGTTGTCGCAGTCGATCGTCGCCGCGGTGGCCGCGGGGTCGTCCCAGTAGCCGCGCATGACGTTGTAGCCGCGGACCAGGACCTCGCCCTCCTCGCCGACGGGAACTCGCCGTCCGGAGTCGTCCGCGACACGGAGCTCGACGTCCGGGATCGGGCGGCCGGTGGTGTGGGCCACCGTCTCCTCGGTGTCCCCGACCCGGGTCGTCGTGACGAGAGCCGTCGCCTCGGTGAGGCCGTAGGCACTCAGCACGATGTCGAACGACAGGTCCTTCTTCATCGCCCGGATCAGTGACTCCGGGACGGTCGTCCCGCCCGTCATGGACACCCGCAGCGACGACAGGTCGTACGCGGAGCGCCGCGGATGATTCAGCAGGTCGTGGAAGACGGTCGGCGGGCCGAGGATGACGCTGACCCGTTCCCGTTGGATGATTTCGAGGGCTTGCCCCGCGTCGAAGACGGCCATGGGGATCACGGTCACCCCGTGCATCAGGGAGGCGAGCCAGCCCGCCTTGTAGCCGAAGCAGTGGAAGAACGGCGGGACGACCAGGAACCTGTCGGCTTCGGCGAAGGTGTACTCCGTGGACATCCAGCCGTACGCCCGCAGGGTCTGCCCGTGGGTGAGGATCACGCCCTTGGGATGGCCGGTGGTGCCGGAGGTGAACATCACGTCGGAGATGTGATCGGGCGTGAGCCGGTCGATGGAGGCGTGGGCGGCGGCCTCCGTGACCTCTGCACCCTGTGCGAGGACCGGGCTCCGGCGGAGTTCCGGTCCGCCGGGCAACGCCAACGTGGTGTGCAGCGCGGGCAGTTCGGGGTCGGCCGTCCTGAGATCGGCGATGTAGTCGGTACCGAGGAAGGACGCGGCGGCGTAGAGGGCCTTCGCGCCGGACTTGCGCAGGATGTAGGAGATCTCGGCCGCCTTGAAGCGGGTGTTGAGCGGGACGACGACACCGCCCGCGCCCTGGATGCCGAGGGCGGCCACGATCCACTCCGCCGAGTTCGGCGCGCACAGGCCCACCCGGTCACCGGGCCCGATGCCCAGCGCGAGCGCCGAGCGGACCGCCTCGATCATCCGGTCCTCCAGTTCCCGGAAGGTGAGGCGCAGATCGCCGTCGACAAGGGCAGGGGCGTCGCCGAACCGCCGCGCGGCGACCCTCACCACGTGGGGGATGCTGAGGAATTCCAGGTCGTGTCGCATGACGGGCTCCGTTCAGGCACGGGGGCCGGCGGGCAGTCGCAGCAGCCGCTTGGCGATGATGTTGCGCTGGATCTGGGACGTGCCGCCGTACACGGACGCGGCCCGCGAGTAGAAGTAGTCGCCCAGGACCTCGCCCCCCGCCCCGGACAGTTCCTCGGGGAACACCTTCAGGGCCGTCTCGTACAGGCGCTGTTCGGCGCGCGTCATCAGCAGCTTGTCGACGGACGACTCCGGACCCGCGCCCTGCCCGGCGAGCCGCTCGGCGGTGCGGCGCCGCGCGTGGGCGACGAGGACCCGGTAGTCGACGACACAGCGGCCGATGTCCGACAGCAGCCCGTCCGGGAGCGGGCCACGGCGCTCGTGCGCGGCGCGGCGCAGACGTTCGACCAGCAACCCGTACTTCGACAGGTGACCAGTGTCCAGGGCGTTGCGCTCGTACGCCACCGTCGTCATCGCCAGTGGCCAGCCGTCGCCCTCCGCGCCGATCCGCTCGGACTCCTCCAGACGCACGTCGTCGAGGAACAGCTCGCAGAACTCGTCGTCGCCGTTCGCCGCGCGCAGCGGCCGTACGGTCACGCCGGGGCGGTCCAGCGGCAGTACGAAGGCCGAGAGGGAGGTGTGCGGGGGAGCGGTGCGGCCGGTGCGGGCCAGGAGCAGGCAGAGGCCGGAGTACTGGGCGTAACTCGTCCACAGTTTCTGGCCGTTGACGATGTAGTGGCCTTCCGGCCGGCGCTCGGCACAGGTGCTCATGCCGGCCAGGTCCGAGCCCGCGCCGGGCTCGCTGAAGCCCTGGCACCACACGTCCTCGCCGGCGAGCATGCGCGGCAGCAGCCGACGACGCTGTTCCTCGGAGCCGAACCGCAGCAGGGCGTGGGCGAGATAGCCGATGCGGGGAACGCCGGGCGCGCCCTGAGCCCCCAGTTCATCGCTGACCGTGACCTGGTGCAGCGCGGTCAGGCCCCGGCCGCCGTACTGCTCCGGGACGTCCAGGCCGACCCAGCCGCCCGCGTGCAGCAGGCGGTGCCAGCGGTGCAGGAAGACGGGGAGCGGCTCGTCCGCGGGCCGTTCGGGCAGCGGGTGGCCGGACAGCCAGGCGCGGAATTCCACGCGCAGGCGTTCCAGGTCCGCCGGGTCGCCGAAGTCCAGGGGAGTGTCCGTCATCGCGTCGCCTCCGGTGCGGCCAGTGCGGGCAGCAGGTCGGCCGTGGTCGCGAGCAGCGTGGCTCCGACGAGGACTCGCCGCAGGTACAGGTGGGCCGTGTGCTCCCAGGTCTGGGCGATTCCGCCGAACACCTGCATCCCGGCGTACACCGCCTCCACCGCCGAGGAGTTGACCTCCGCCTTGGCCACCCGGGCCGCGGTCAGCGCACGGCCCGGTGGTTCGCTGTCCAGGCACCAGGCGGCGTAGCGGGTGGCGCTGGTGCAGGCCTCCACGAGGACGGTGGCGTCGGCGAGCTGGTGCTGCACGGCCTGGAAGGAGCCGATCGGCTGCCCGTACTGATGGCGTTCGCGGGCGTAGTCCACGCTCTGCCCGACGAACGAACGGGCCGCCCCGACGAGTTCGCTCGCCACGATGACCAAGGCGTACGCCTGCCAGCTCCGGAGCGCGTCGGGAGTGAGCCGTCCCACGGGCCGCCCCTCGGCCGAGGCCCGCCGCACACCGCGCAGGAGGTCCGCGATCGGTGCCGGGGCCCCCAGCTCGTGCTCGGTCACCCGGCCTTCGGCGTCCACGAAGAGCGCCGTGTCCGCGCCGTCGGAGTCCCAGGCGACGAGGCCGGCCGCACCGGGGTCCGGGAAGCGCAGGTCGCCGCCGAGGGCGACGGTGGGCCGGTCGCCGTGCACGGGTCCGGTCCGCTCGCCGTCGTCGAGGAGGCGCAGCAGTTCGGGGGCGAGCAGGGCCGTGCCGAGCAGGGACGCGGTCAGGGGCTGCCTGCCGTGCTCCTCGGCGAGCAGGGCGCACTCCTGGACGGTGGCTGCCGTGGGGGACGTACGGCGGAGGCCGGTCAGACCGAGTTCGTCGAGTGCCCGTTGTGCGTCCGCGCGGGTCTGCGCCTTGACGTCGTCGGCGGAGCCGGTGCGGAAGCGGGTGGCGAACGCCCGCAGCATGTCGCGGACCAGCGTGAACTCCTCGCGTTCCACGCTCAGCCCTCCTCTGCGGCGCCGGGACGGCGGCTCGCCCGGGCGGCGAGGTCGTTGACGATGCGGATGTGGTCGGGGCTGGTCATGGTGGAGCGTTCGGCCAGCAGCGCCGCCTCCATGCCGCCGCGCGAGACCTGCTCGACCACCGCCGCGAGCGCCGCCTTCGTGGCCCGCAGCGCTTCCGGGGGCTGCGCGGCGAGCCGGTGGGCCAGTGCCAGGGCCTCGCCCATGAGGTCGGGGCCCGGGACGGTCCGGTTGGCCAGGCCGAGTTCGACGGCGGTGGCGGCCGGGATGCGGTCCCCGGTGAACAGGTACTCCTTCACGCGCAGCAGGCTTGTCAGCAGCGGCCAGAGGGTCACCCCGCCGTCGCCCGCCACCAGGCCGACGGAGATGTGCGGGTCCGCGAGGTAGGCGTCCTCGGCCATGAGGACGAGGTCGCACCCCAGCGCGAGGGAGCAACCGAGGCCCACCGCCGGGCCGTTGACGGCTGCGACGACCGGCAGCGGGAAGCGGATCATGTCGGTCTGGATGGTCCGGTCGAGCCGGATGGAGCGGTCGCGCAGCTCCGGGTCGTCGTGATGGCGCAGCAGATGGGCGAAGTCGCCGCCCGCGCTGAACGCCCGGCCCGCACCGGTGAGGACGACCGCCCGCGCCCCGGTGTCCTCCGCCAGCTCGCGCCACACCTGGGACAGCCGGAGGTGGAGCTCCGCCGAGACGCCGTTGAGGCTCTCGGGGCGGTTCACAGTGACGATGCGGACGTCTCCGTCGGCGGCCACGGTCAGGACGGGGCTCACGTCGGTCATGCCGCCGATGTTATTAAAGGTCAGGCCGAAGATGTCAATGGTGTTGCGTAAAATGGAGAATCTCATTCTCGCACTGTCGGGGCCCGTCAGTCCTCGGGCTCGGTCAGCTCCACGCGTTCCCGGCCGTCCACCTCGGCGGCGGCAGTTGCGAACCCGCACACATGACGGCTCATCCGCCGCCGGGCCGCCGCCGCGTCGCCCGACCGGACGGCCTCGGTGATCTTCGCGTGTGCCTGCGCGGTGACCTCGCGGATACGGGCGTCCATGAACCGCTCCAGGTTCGTGGCGGCGTAGATCGACTCCGAGAGCGCGCCGAGGAACCCGATGAGCAGCTCGTTGCCGCCCGCCCTCGCCACCGCGTTGTGCCAGCGGACGTTGGCCCGCAGGAAGCGCCGGATGTCGTCACCGGCCTCGACCAGCTCCGCATGGGCGGCGTCCAGGTCGGCCAGGTCCCGCTCGGTGCGCCGGCCGGCCGCGAGCGCGGCGCACGCCGGCTCGATCGCCTCGCGCGTCTCGTGCAGGGCCTCCAGCCGGATCTGCTGGCCCCGGATGACCAACTGCACGGTGTTCGCCAGGGATTCCCGGCCCGGCCGGCGCACGAAGGCCCCGCCGCCGCGGCCCGGCCGGATCTCCACCAGCCGCTCGACCTCCAGGATGCGCAGCGCCTCCCGCACGGTCGCACGGCTCAGCCCCGTCTGCTCCACCAGTTGCCGTTCCGGCGGCAGCGGGGTGCCCTCCGCCAGCTCCCCGGACAGGATGCGCTCCCGCACCTCGGCAGCCAGCACGTCCGAGGCCTTGGGGACGGTGAGCGCGTCGAAGCGCGGAGTGCGGGGCGTGGGGTGAGCACTGGGCACGATGTCAGGCCTCTCGTGTACATCCGTTTCGGCCCGACCATTCAACACCC
>NZ_JAHHIU010000181.1 GCF_024539815.1 Streptomyces hayashii | reverse complement strand
GCTGTGTCGCTGGCGTGGGGTCTGTGGGGTGAGTCGAGTGCGATGACGGGGTCGCTGGGGGAGTCGGATCAGGCTCGTATGAGCCGTGGGGGTATTCGTGCGTTGTCGGTCGAGGAGGGTATGGCGCTCTTCGACGCATGCCTCGGTACCGGCGAACCGGCGTTGATACCGGTCAAGTTCGATTTCGCCGCGCTTGCTCAGCAGGCGGCCGCCGACCCGGTGCCGTCCATGCTGCGCGGCCTGGTCCGCAAACCACGCCGAACCGTCCGTGTCAGTGCCGTCGGCGGCACCGGGAACATGGAAGGGGAGTCCTTGGCCGTCCGGCTGGCGAAGATGCCGCAGTCCGAGCGGCAGCGCGCCCTTCTCGACCTGGTGAGCGCCGACGTCGCAACCGTACTGGGCCGCCGCGGGCGGGACGCCATCGCGCCGGACCGTGCCTTCAAGGACCTCGGCTTCGACTCGCTCACAGGTGTGGAGCTGCGCAACCGGCTCACGGCGGCCACGGGACTCCAGCTGCCCGCCTCTGCGGTGTTCGACTATCCGACGCCGGCCGCTCTCGCCGACGTCCTGCTGGAGCAACTGGGTGTGTCGCCGATGTCCGTGCTCGCCGAACTGGACCGACTTGAGGCGGCATTGAGCAGTGCGTCCTTGGAGGGCGACGTCATGACCCAGATGGCCAAGCGCCTCCAAACCCTGGCGACCCGGTGTGCGGCGCCCGGTGCCGTGGCGGAGGACGAGGGGGCTTTCGACCTCGATTCCGCCTCCGACGACGAACTCCTGCGGTTCGCGGAGAACGAGCTCGGGACTTCCTGACAGCGGAGCCGGCCCCCACACCTGTTGAGCAGAAGGACTTTTCGATGAGCACGAACGACGACAAGCTGCGCGACTACCTCAAGCGAGCCCTCGCCGATCTCAGCCAGGCGCGCAAGCGGTTGCGCGAGGTCGAGTCCGAGAAGACGGACCCGATCGCGATCGTCGCCATGGGCTGCCGCCTTCCTGGAGGCGTGTCCTCGCCCGAGGATCTGTGGGAGCTGGTCGCGACGGGAACGGACGGCATCTCGGCCTTCCCGACCGACCGTGGCTGGGACGTCAACGGGTTGTTCGACCCCGACCCGGAGCGCCCCGGGAAGTCCTACGTCAGGGAGGGCGGCTTCGTCACCGACGCCGCTGAGTTCGACGCAGCCTTCTTCGGGATCAGCCCTCGTGAGGCGTTGGCGATGGACCCGCAGCAGCGGCTGCTGCTGGAGACCTCCTGGGAGGTCTTCGAGCGGGCGGGCATCGACCCGACCTCGCTGCGGGGCCGCAACGTCGGTGTCTTCGCCGGGACAAAGCCCCAGGACTACATCCCGAGCCTTGAGAGCGGCGAGTCCAGCACCGAGGGGTACGCCCTGACCGGCAGCGCCGGCGCGGTCACCTCCGGCCGTGTCTCGTACACGTTCGGCTTCGAGGGCCCCGCGGTCTCCATCGACACCGCCTGCTCCTCCGCGCTGGTCGCCATCCACCTGGCAGCCCAGGCGCTGCGCAGTGGCGAGTGCTCGCTCGCGCTGGCCGGCGGTGTGTCCGTGATGGCCACGCCGGGTGCGTTCGTGGCCTTCTCGCGACAGCGGGGCCTGGCGACGGATGCTCGCTGCAAGGCGTTCGCGGCAGGCGCGGACGGGACGTCGTGGGCCGAGGGCGTGGGTCTGGTCCTGCTGGAGCGCCTGTCGGACGCGCGGCGCAACGGTCACGACGTCCTGGCGGTCGTGCGCGGCAGCGCGGTGAACCAGGACGGCGCGTCCAACGGTCTCACCGCGCCCAACGGCCCCTCGCAGCGACGTGTCATCCGCCAGGCGCTGACCAACTCCGGACTGCTCGCCACGGACGTCGACGCGGTGGAGGCGCACGGTACGGGCACCTCGTTGGGTGATCCGATCGAGGCGCAGGCGTTGATCGCGACGTACGGGCAAGGCCGCCCGGCGGACCGACCGCTCTGGCTCGGCTCGGTGAAGTCGAACCTCGGTCACACCCAGGCCACGGCGGGTGTGGCGGGTGTGATCAAGATGGTGCAGGCGATGCGGCACGGTGTGCTGCCGAAGACGCTGCATGTGGACGAGCCGTCGCCGAAGGTGGACTGGTCGGCGGGTGCGGTGGAACTGCTGACCGAGGTGCGGGAGTGGCCTGAGACCCAGGACCGTCCTCGACGCGCTGGGGTGTCCGCGTTCGGTATCAGTGGGACGAATGCACACGTGATTCTGGAGGCCGTGCAGACGGAGTCTCCGGCGGAGCGTGCGGTTGCGCCGGATGGTGTGGCGTCGGGTGGTGTGGTGCCGTTGGTGGTGTCGGGTAAGTCGCCGGAGGGGGTGCGTGCGCAGGCGGTGCGGCTGGCCGCGTTCCTGGAGGAGCGTCCCGAACTGAATCTCACGGATGTGGCGTACTCGCTGGCGACGACCCGTGCCCACTTCGATCACCGTGCGGTGGTGGTGGCGGGTTCGGTGGACGAGGCGCGGGAGCAGCTTGCGTCGGTGGAGTCGCAGGCGGTGGTCCCGGGTCGTGTGGGTGTGTTGTTCACGGGTCAGGGGTCGCAGCGGGCCGGGATGGGGCGTGAACTGCACGCCGCTTTCGCGGTGTTCGCGGAGGCCTTCGACGAGGTGTGTGCGGCCGTGGACAGGGAGCTGGGTCGCTCGCTCAAGGAGCTGGTCTTCGATGGCGGGGACCTGCTGGACGAGACGCGGTATGCGCAGCCGGCGTTGTTCGCGGTCGAGGTGGCGTTGTTCCGGCTGGTGGAGTCCTGGGGTGTGCGCCCTCACTGTCTGGCTGGTCATTCGATCGGTGAGGTGACGGCTGCGTTTGTGGCGGGTGTGTGGTCGTTGGAGGACGCTGCGGCCTTGGTGGTCGCACGTGGCCGGCTGATGCAAGCCCTGCCGTCGGGTGGGGTGATGTTCGCGGTTGAGGCCGCGGAGGACGAGGTCGCACCCCTGCTGACGGACGGCGTGAGCATCGCCGCGGTCAACGGCTCCTCCTCGCTGGTGCTGTCGGGTGTCGAAGAGGCGGTCGCGCAGGTGGTGGCCCGTCTTGAGGGTCGGCGGTCGAAGCGGTTGCGGGTCTCGCATGCGTTCCATTCGTCGTTGATGGATCCGATGCTGGAGGAGTTCCGTCAGGTCGTGGCGGGGCTGACGTTTCACGAGCCTGTTCTGCCGGTGGTGTCGAACCTGACCGGTGAGGTGGCTGACGCGAGCCGGTTGTGTTCGCCGGAGTACTGGGTCGAGCACGTACGCGGCACCGTCCGTTTCCATGACGGAGTCCAGGCGCTGCGGGAACTCAAGGTCTCCACGTTCGTGGAGCTGGGGCCCGATGGTGTGTTGTCGGGGATGGTGGCCCAGGACTGCGTGCCCTCCCTGCGACGCGAGGTGCCCGAGGTCCGGGCCCTGATGAACACTCTCGGTCAACTGCACGCCCGGGGCGTGGAGGTGGACTGGGAGACGGTGTTCACCGGGACCGGTGCCCGCCGTGTGGACCTGCCCACCTACGCGTTCCAACACCAGCGCTACTGGATCGAGGGTGACGGACCGGCCGTTCCCGAGACGGTGGCCGATCCGGTCGACGCGGCTTTCTGGGACATCGTGGACCGTGGCGACGCGGAGTCGATGGCCCGCTCCCTGCGGCTCGACGCGTCCGTCCTGGACGGTGTCCTGCCCGCCCTGTCCTCATGGCGCAGCCGTCATAGGGACCAGGCCGTGCTGGACGGCTGGCGGTACCGGATCGACTGGCGGCCGATATCCGGCGCGTCGGCGGCTGGTTCGGTCGTCGCCGACGGCGTCTGGCTGATGCTCGTGCCCGCGGGGCAGGCCGAGGTGATGGCGGCGGCCACGGGCGGCGCGCTGACCGCCCATGGCGGTCGTGTCGTACGGGTGGACGTGGACGGTGAGGACCGGAAGGGCCTGGCGGAACTCGTCCGGGCCGGCCTCGACACGGTGGGGACCACACCCGTCGGAGTGGTCTCCCTGCTGCCCCTGGACGAGCGGCCGGAAGCGGATCACCCCACACTGTCGCGGGGTACGGCCGCCACCGTCACCCTCGTCCAGTCGCTCAGCGATCTGGACGTCACCGCCCCGCTGTGGTGCCTGACCTCCGGGGCCGTCGCGGTCCGGGAGGACGACGAGGCGTACAGCGCGACGCAGCCCATGGTCTGGGGACTCGGCACCGTACTGGCCCTCGACCACCCGAGGTCCTGGGGAGGACTCGTCGACATGGCCGCCAGGCCGGACGAGGCGGCGCTGGGCCGACTGGTCGCTGTGCTCCACGGAGGGCACGGCGAGGACCAGGTGGCCATCCGTGCCACGGGCGCGTACGCGCGCCGTATGATCCGCGCCGAGTCCGCCGCTGCCGGTGGCACGGGGGCCGGGGAATCCTGGACGCCACGTGGGACGGTCCTGGTCACCGGTGGTACCGGTGGCATCGGTGCGCACGTGGCGCGGTGGGCCGCCGGCCGGGGCGCCGAACACCTGCTGCTGCTCAGCCGCCGCGGCCCGGCCGCCGAGGGGGCGGACGCGCTGGAGGCGGAGCTGACCGCGCTCGGCGCCCGTGTCACTGTCGTGGGCTGCGACGTCACCGACCGGGCCGCGCTCGCCGAGGTCATCGCGGCGGTCCCGTCCGACGTGCCCGTCTCCGCCGTCTTCCACACGGCAGGCGCCGCACAGGAACCGACGCGACTGCCGGACAGCAGCGTCGCGGAGTTCGCCGAGGTGGGCCGGGCGAAGATCGCCGGTGCCGTCCACCTGGACGCTCTGCTCGCCGATCGTCCGCTGGACGCCTTCGTGGTGTTCTCCTCCGGCGCCGCTGTCTGGGGCGGTGCGGGGCAGAGCGGTTACGCCGCGGCGAACGCCTTCGTCGAAGGCCTCGCGCACCGAAGGCGCGCCCGGGGCCTGGCGGCGACCGCCGTGGCCTGGGGCGCCTGGGCCGGTGGCGGCATGGTCGACGAGAGGGTGGCCGAGGAGTTCGCGGGGGTCGGCGTCGAGCTGATGCGGCCCGACCTGGCGGTCGAGGGCCTGGGCCAGGCGATGGCGCGTGGCGTAGGGCACCTCGTGGTCGCGGGCGTCGACTGGTCGCGGTTCGTGCCTGCCTACACGGCGGCCAGGGAGCGTCCGCTGCTGCGGGACCTGCCCGAGGTCGCCGCTCTCACGGCTACGGGCACGGACAGTGGTACCGATGCCGGTGGCCCCCGGTCGGAGGACGGCGGGGAGGCGCTGCGGGCGCGGCTGCTGCCCCTGTCCGCGCCGGAGCGGCTGACGGCGCTGACCGAACTGGTGCTGGTGGAGGCCGGACAGGTGCTGGGTCACGCCACCGGCTCGACGGCGGTCGAGGACGGGGTCGCCTTCCTCGACATCGGCTTCGATTCACTGACGGGTCTCGAACTGCGCAACCGCCTCAACCGGTTGTCGGGGCTCGACCTGCCGCAGGGCCTGATCTTCGACTTCCCCACCGCGGGCATGATCGCCGAACTGGTGCTGGAGGTCCTCGAACCCGGACTCGTCGTCACACCGGAGGCGGTCGCCGAGGAGATCGGCAAGTTGGAGTCGGCGCTGGCTCCGGCACTGCACGACGACGCGTCGCGTACGCGGGCCGTCTCGCTGCTGCGTGAGCTGCTGGCCGAGTGGGACCACATCGAGAAGGAGAAGTGACCGGATGTTCGAGGTCGAGACCTACTTACGCCGTCTGGGGTTCGCGGAGGCGCCCGCGCCGACTGCCGAGACGCTCCGCCTGCTGCACAAGCGGCACCTGATGTCGCTGGCCTACGACAGCAGCCACTTCATCAAGAGCTTCACGGGCTTCCGCAACGTCGTCGACATCGACGTCGACGACACGTTCCGGGCCATCGTCGTCGAGGGCGCGGGCGGTGTGTGCCACGATCTGAGCGGCCTGTTCCGCAGACTCCTGACCGAACTCGGTTACGACGTCTCGATCCTGGCCGCGTCCCAGCGCTGGCCGAACGGGCAGTTCGGGCCGGACTTCGAGCACACCTTCGCCTGTGTGCGACTGGACGGGGAGACCTGGCTCGTCGACGTGGGTTTCGCCGGACCGTCGTACCTGGAGCCGCTGCGGGTGACCGACGAGGTACAGCACCAGTTCGGCTGCTCGTACCGGCTCACGGCGGACGGCGCCCACCACGTGCTGGAACGCAGGGCCGCCACCGGCGACTGGCGGTCGGTGTACCGGTTCGAGCTGACCGCCCGCGCCGTCTCCGACTGGGACAGTCCGCGGGACTCCGCCGCCGAACAGATCGTGAAGGACTCGCTGTTCGCCGGGACCGTGCTGCGCGGCCGCGCCACCGGCAACGGGCAGCTCGTCCTCACCGGCAGGCGGCTGCTGACGGTGGAGAACGGTCACGAAACGATCCGCACCCTGATCGACAAGGCCGAATTCGAGCGCGTGGTGAAGGACATCCTCGCCGGCACGGGCAACGGCTGAGACGGGACCGGACGGAGATGACAGTGCAGACACGGACGGCCGACGTCCTGACCGGGACGGGCGCCGTCCTGACCGGGACGGGCGCCGTCCTGACCGGGACGGGCGCCGTCACCGACACGGACGTGGCCGTCGTCGGCTACGGCCCGGTGGGACAGTTGCTGGCGATCCTGCTGGCCCGGTGCGGCTGGCGGGTCACGGTCGTGGAGCGGTGGGCGCAGCCCTACCCGATGCCGCGTGCCGTCGGCTTCGACGACGAGGCCGCCCGCATCCTGGCGGCCGTCGGCATCGGGCCCTTCCTCGACAAGTTCGGGGAGAACTCACGGGACTACGCCTGGCGCAATGCCGCGGGCGACACCTTGCTGCACATGGAGAGCGTCGCCGACGGCCACTGCGGCTGGCCGCAGGCGACGGCCATGTACCAGCCGGGACTTGAGGCGACGCTCATCGAGCGGGGGGCCGAATTCCCGAACCTGAGGGTCGTCCGCGGGCAGGAGGTCGTCGAACTCGACGACCGTGGCGATCTGGTCGAGGTGATCTCCGAGGACGCCGACGAGCGGGAGCACGCCTTCACCGCGCGGTACGTCGTGGGATGCGACGGGGCCAACAGCTTCGTCCGGGAGTCCATGGACAGTCCCCTCACCGACCTCGGATTCTTCTACGACTGGCTGATCTGCGACGTCGTCCTGGACGAGCCGCGCGACTTCCGCCCCAACAACCTGCAGATCTGCGACCCGCTGCGACCGCGGACCGCCGTGTCGGCCGGACCGGGGCACCGCCGCTTCGAGTTCATGCGGCTGCCCGGCGAGAACATCGAGGAGCTGAAGCGCGAGGACACCCTGTGGCGCATGCTGGAGATGTTCTCCGTGCGCCCGGACAACGCGACGCTCGAACGGCACGCCGTGTACACCTTCCAGGCCCGGTGGGCGGGGGAGTGGCGCAAGGGCCGGCTGCTGATCGCGGGGGACGCCGCACACCTTATGCCGCCCTTCGCCGGGCAGGGCATGTGCTCGGGCTTCCGGGACGTGGCCAACCTGTCATGGAAACTCGACCTGGCCCTGCGCGGTCTCGCCGACGAGTCGGTGCTCGACACCTACACCTCCGAGCGCCGGGCGCACGTGCGGAACGCCATCACCACCTCGGTCAGACTCGGCAAGGTCATCTGTGTGACCGATGCCGCGGCAGCCGCCGACCGGGACGCGATCATGCTGGCCGCCCGCGAGCGCGACGGCGCCGCCGCACTGCCCATGTCGACCGCGGTCCCCCTCGACGAGGGCCTGTTCCGGCAGACCGGCGACGGCACACCGGCGCGGCCCGCCGGCACCCTGTTTCCGCAGGTCCGGGTGGCGGACGCCGAAGGGGAGGGGCTGTTCGACGAGATCGTCGGCCTGGGCTTCGTCCTGCTGACCGCCGACGATCCGGCGGCGCTGCTCGACGACCGGCGGCGCACCTTCCTCGACGGGCTGGGCACGCGCGTCGCCCACGTTCTGCCCGGGGGCGCCGAACCGGAGACGCCCGGTCCCGGCGCCGTGGTCGACATCGAGGGCCGCTATCTGCCCTACCTGGCCGAGTACGGCGCGACGGCCGTGCTGGTGCGCCCCGACTTCACCGTCTTCGGCACGGCGGACGGGCCCGGGGAGCTGGGCGCCCTGGTGGACGAACTCGCCCGCCGGCTGGGGACGCCGGTCCCGGCCGCCGACTGAGAAGACCGGACTCCGAAGAATTTCCCGCTCCGCGGGAAGACCAGAGAAAGGACACGCACATGGGTGCGCGCGAAGACATGTACGGCCTGTTCACGAGCGTCAACGAGATCAACCTGACGAATGATCAGGGCGCTCAGAGCGCCAAGGAGGGCACGCACAAGAAGAACATCTCCACCAGTTACGACCTGCAGGCCCGGATGTCGAAAAAGGGCATCCTGTGGAACTGGGGCTACCACGACGACCAGGTGGCCAAGGAGATCAACGCCCGCATTCCCGGCTTCCTCGACTACGACACCGACGGCTTCTCCGAGGAGCTGTACTTCGCCGCCCTCCGGGAGGTGCCGATCGACTTGGACGACTACGCGGACAAGTGCGTTCTTGAAGTCGGCTGCGGACTGGGTGAGGGACTGAACTTCCTCTCCCGCGTCGTCGACGCGAAGAGCATGATCGGCCTCGACCTGTCGGACCAGGCCGTCAAGCGGGCCAATGCCTCGCTGTCGCGCAAGGGCCTGCGCTTCGTCCAGGGCGACGCGGAGAACCTGCCGTTCGAGGACGGCGAGGTCGACGTCCTGGTCAACATCGAGAGCGCGCACAACTACCCGAGCCTGGAGAAGTTCCTGAAGGAGGTGGCGCGCGTGCTCAAGCCGGGTGGCTACTTCACCCACGTCGACCTCTACACCACGCAGCGCCACGCCTTCCTTAAGGAGCTCCAGGACAAGGACCTCGGCCTGGAGTGGATGCTCGACCGTGACATCTCGACCCACGTGCGGGCCGCGATCCACGGGCGGCTGTCCCCCGAGGGCTCCTTCCACAAGGCGCTGAGGGAGCAGCGGGTCGGCGCCGTCCAGCGGCACATGGCCAAGCGGGTCGGCCCGGAAGCGGTGGGCGGTTCCTTCGCCGGCTACACCGACAGCGGCTCCACCCGGTTGCTGAAGAAGATGGGCGTGCTGCCGTCGCAGTTCATGCCGCCGGTGGACAGCTACCGCCTCTACGTGGCCAAGAAGATCTGACCCTCGTCGGCGGAGCTCTCGCACCCGGGATCGGGGCGCCGCCGACCCCGCCGGGCGACAGCCGTTCACACAGCACCTCCAGCACGAGGAAGGGCCACGATGACCGACAGCCCGTACACAGGGGCCATCAGCGGAACCACGCGTCTGTACGCCGTCCTGGGCGACCCGGTCGCCCAGGTCCAGTCGCCCGGGCTGCTCAACCCGGTCTTCGCCGGGCTGGGCATCGACGCGGTGCTGGTGCCCGTGCAGGTGCGGCCCGGGGACCTCGTCGAGGTCGTCCGTGGTCTGCAACGTGTCGGCAACCTGGACGGCCTGTTCGTCACCGTGCCGCACAAGACAGCCGTCGCCCAGCTGGCCGACCGCCGCAGCCGCACGGTGGAGATGACCGGCAGCGCGAACGCCCTGCGGCGCGAGCCCGACGGCGCCTGGCTCGCCGCGAACTTCGACGGCTCGGGTTTCGTGGCGGGTCTTGCCGGGGCCGGCCATTCCCCTCGGGGAAGGAAGGTGACACTGGTCGGTGCGGGCGGAGCGGGCAGCGCCATCGCGGCGGCCCTGCTCACCGCGGGTGTGGACAGTCTGTCCGTCACCGACCCGGACGGGCCGCGCCTGACCGCGCTCGTCGCCCGGCTTGCCGAACACTGGCCGGGCCGCGTCCGCGCCGTGCCCGAACCGACGCTGCACGACAGTGACATCGCCGTCAACGCCACGCCGCTCGGGCTGCGTCCCGATGACCCGTTGCCGTTCCCGCCCGGGGCCCTGCCTCCCGGCAGCGTGGTGGCAGACATCATCATGAAACCGAGAGAGACGCCCCTCCTGCGGGAGGCGGCCGCGCTGGGCCACCACGTGCACCACGGGATGCACATGCTCACCGGCCAGGTGGATGCGTACCGCACGTTCTTCGGGCTGGGCGTCCCCCGAACCGACGGCCGACGAGCCCGAGCCACCTCCTCATAATGTTGTCGAGCCACCCCCGCGACCAGGAGTTCACGCGGGAAAACAATGCGTGGCGCGTGCCACCGACCGTCATTTCGTAATGGCTTGAAAAGGTCGGGCGATATCGTCGTTTCCGCTGCGCGGTAGGCAGGTACGACTCAGGTCGAGTATTCTGCCGATCGTGTAGAAATGGACGCGAAATTCACCCGTGAGTCGACCGTTCCCCTCGTTCGCAAGGAATGCATATATGTCTCTCAGTCTCGACCCCGCAGCGCAGGACCTGCTCTTCCGGCAGGCCCGTACCGCCAACACGTTCACCGAGGAGCCGGTGACCGACGAGCAGGTTCAGGCCATCTACGACCTGGTCAAGTACGCTCCTACGTCGCTGAACCAGCAGCCGCTGCGCATCGTCCTGGTTCGCTCGGGCGAGGCCCGTCGGCGTCTGGTCCAGCACCTCGCCGAAGGGAACAACACGAAGGCCGAGAAGGCGCCGCTTGTCGCGATTCTCGCCGCGGACAACGAGTTCCACGAGGAGCTTCCGGAGCAGCTCCCGCATTTTCCGCAGGCCAAGGACATGATGTTCTCCGACCGGAGCGTGCGGGAGCAGTCCGCGAAATTCAATGCGGCCCTGCAGGTCGGCTATTTCATTCTCGGGGTTCGGGCCGCGGGCCTGGCTGCCGGCCCGATGACCGGATTCGATGCCGACGGCATCAACAAGGAGTTCTTCGCCGATGGCGAGCACTCGGTTCTCGCCGTGGTCAACATGGGCAAGCCGGGTGAGAACGCATGGTTCGACCGATCCCCCCGCCTCGCCTATGACCAGGTGGTCACGACGGTCTGACGCACCGTTCCGCCGTGCTCACCCGGTCGACGACCGGGTGAGCACGGCGGAACGGCTCCTGGACGGGCCGGGACTCGGGCCATATCCCAGGCAAGGTCGTGCTGACGGTGGTCTCGTGAACGGAACGAGACCTTCGCCGAGCAGCATGCCGAGCCTGCCGGGCGCGGTGTCATGGCGGCGGGGAGGGGAATGGTCTCGCCGCGTCCGTCGGCGGTGGCTCGTTCGTGGGCGCGCTGGTCGCGTTCGTCGACGGCGGGGCCGGCCGCCCAGTTGCCGTCGGCGATGGCGTGGTCCGCGCGGAGACCCCGGCCTGGGCCCCCACTATCCTGCTTCCGTCACGGGATGAGGTGACCAGGGGGAGGCGGACGTGGAGTCGTTGGAGAGCGCGGATCCGGCCGCGATCGGCGGCTATCCGCTGCTGGCGCGGCTCGGAGCGGGCGGTATGGGGCAGGTCTACCTGTCGCGCACGCCGACCGGCCGCCCCCTGGCGTTGAAGACGGTCCGGCCCGACCTCACCGCGGCTCCGGACTTCGAGCGGCGCTTCGCCCGGGAGATCCGCACCAGCGACCGCGTCCGCTCCCCGTGGACCGTTTCGGTGGTGGATTTCAGCCCGCCCGGCCACCGCCCGCTGTGGCTGGCCACCGAGTACGTCGCCGCACCTGCCCTCTCCGACTGGGTCGTCGGTCACGGGCCGCTGCCGCCCGCCGCCCTGCGCACCCTGGCCGCCGAACTCGCCGCGGCGCTGGCCGCCGTGCACGACTGCGGGCTCACCCACCGGGACGTCAAACCGTCCAACGTCCTGCTCGGCCTCGACCGGCCGATGCTCATCGACTTCGGCATCGCCCGGGCCGCCGACGACTCCCGCCACACCAGCACCGGCGGTGTCATCGGCTCGCCCGGCTACCTCGCTCCCGAACAAGCCGCCGGGGGAGCCGTCACCGAGGCGGGGGACGTCTTCTCCCTGGGCGCGGTCCTGGTGTTCGCCGCGACCGGCACTGGTCCTTTCGAGTCCCCCGGTGAGCAGCCCTCGGCCGCCTCCCTGCTCTACCGCATCGTCCACGAGCCGCCCCGCCTGGACGGCGTGCCGGCCGAACTGACCTCGTTGATCCGCGACTGCCTGGCGAAGCGGCCCGAAGACCGGCCGGGCAGCGCCGAGTTGGCGGCCCGGCTGCGTCGTGGGCGGGCCGCGCAAGACCCGCGGACGGCCGTTCACGAGGGCGGCCCCGCTTCGGCGGCCGGCACGTGGAAGAGCTCGCTCCCGCCCGGACTCGGCGCCGACGTCGCGGCCCGCGAGGAGGACGTCGCCCGCCGATGCGCGGTACCGCAGCACGGCCAGGGCCAGGGCCACGGCCAGGCGCCGTCGGACGCGGTGAGGTCCGCCGGCGGGGGACCGCCCGTGCCGGCGACCGCCGGGGCGGTGTCCCTGACCCCGCCCCTCGACCACGCGACCCCCGCCGCGCCGGACGCGCCGCCCCTCGACGCCCCGGCCCTGTACGGCCGCCCAGCCCCGTACACCCCCACGTCGTACGGCCGGTTCACCCCTGAAGCGGCCCAGCCCCAGGGCCCTTTCGCCCCCGGTGCTCCCGGTGCTCCCGGTGCCGCCGGGCCGGCCGGGTTCGGGCCGCCCGACGTCCGTGTCCTCCCCCGGGAGGGGGGCGCGCGCCGCCGCGCCCGCTGGACCGTCGCCGGTTCCGTTCTCGCGGTGGCCGCCTTGGTGACCGGCGTCCTGCTGGGGAACCCGTTCGGGAAGGAGTCGACCGGCGACGGCTCCACGGCCTCCCCGGCCCCGTCGTCCTCCGCGCCCGCTCTCTCCGCCGCATGGGCGGGTGTCTGGACCGGTACGGGGCCGGGCAACCCCGACGCGGACGGCCGGCAGCACCCGCGCACCGAGTCGTTCACCGTCACCCTCACCCTGCACACGGCCGCGGTGGGCGAACTGGCCGGCAAACAGGTCAGCAACATCAAGGAGGTCGGCACCGGCCGCGAGGTCGGCTGTACGGAAGCCCTGGAACTACGGTCGGTGCGCGGCACGACAGCCACGTTCGTCGCGGCCACCGGCCACGCGACCAACCGCTCGGACACTTCGCTGCAGTGCGAGAGCGGCCACCTGTACGTGGTCCAGCTGACCGCTGCCGGCACCATCAGCCTCGGTGACGAGGGCAGCCAGTCCGCCGGTGCGCCCACAGCCCTGCACCGCGGCCGCGGCACGCCCTGAGCTCTCTGCGCCCATGACGGCCTGTCCTACGGTCGCCGGCCCGCCTTGTCCACGACGGCGCGGCGCTCGACGGCAGTGTCGCTGATCACTGTCCCCTTCTTCAGTCCTCTGTAGTCCCGGGTGAGGATCGACCGCTGCCCGAGAAGTTCGTACGTCGTCTTGTCGAAGGTCCACTCAAGGCGGACGGGCAGGCGGGTGTCCGTCCGCGCGATCCCGACGCCGTGCCGGCCTCGGGCGTCGACCGAATCCTCGACCACCGTAACGCCGGGGATGCGGGCGACGGCCCGGTAGAGCGCGGCGCTCTGCCCCGGCGGCACGATCGAGCCCTTCAGCAGTCTTCCCGCCAGTTGCAGCACGGTCTGGTGCTCGTCGTACTCGTCGTCGACCCCCAGCACCGGGATGTCGATATGGGCGAAATTGAGGAGTCGAGGGGGCGTTTCGAGCAAATAGTCGTACATCGAGTCCGGTTCGGTGGGCAGGGACTTCAGGAAGTCGTAGCTGATGAAGTCGCCGTAGATCTCCTGTCCCCGCGGCGCGGGCGGATTGCTCAACTCGCTGCCGTCCCTCCCGTCGCGCACCAGGGTCTTACGGGTGCCGTCCACGGAGACCCAGCTCTCTTTGCGGTAAAGGGGCACGGAGACCGGCTTCCCATCCGGCCCGGTATCGAAGAAGGTCCTCTCCGTGTCGACATAGACGAACTGGTCGTCGCGGATCCTGCCGTACCCCTGCCGGTGCTCGGCCGCCAGCGCGACGTCCTCCAGCAGGGCCGCCGCCGATGTGACGCGCGGTCCCGCGTCGGCTCCTCCGGACGACGGCAGCACGGTGAACGCGACGGCTGCGACGGTCGCCACGGCGGCCGCCGTGAGCGCGGGGCGCAGCCATCGCTTCCGCGGTTCCGTCACGGCTTCGTCGGCATGCCTGATCCCGGTCATCAGATGCTCCTTGAGGAGTCGGTGACGGCCCGGCGGAAGGTCCTGTTCAGGCAGCTGATTCATCGGTTCCCCTCCTTGATGGGCCTGACCGCCGAGGTGCGGTCCTCACCTCTCATCTGTCCGCGCGCGGCGGGCGGTTCCACATGTTTCGCAAGCTTTGCCCGCGCCCGAGAGAGCCGTGACCGCACGGTGCCCACGGGCACTCCCAGCGCTTCGGCCGCCGCCTCGTACCCGAGGCCCGACCACACGCACAGCGCCAGCACCTCGCGCTCAGCGCGCCGCAGCCTCGCCAGCGCGGTACGCACAACGGCCAGTTGCACGGCGTCGTCCACCCGGCCCGCCACCTCGTCGGCGAAGTCCCGCACCCTCTCCTCGCGCGGCAGCCGCGCCACCGCGGCGGCGTGCCTTCGGGCCGCACGGCGGACGTTGCGGGTGACGTTGGTGGCGATGCCGAGCAGCCAGGGACGTGGGGAGCCGCCGTCCTCGTCCAGTCGCTCGCGCAGCCGCCAGGCGTCCAGGAAGGTCAGCGAGACGATCTCCTCGGCGGTCGTCCACTCTCCCGTGAGCCGATAGGCGTGGTTGTAGACGGAGCGCGCGTAGGCGTCGAAGAGCTCACCGAAGGCGTCGTGGTCCCCCGCGCGGATGCGTTTCCTCAAGATGCTCAGATGCGTATCCACGTCCTTGTACCTGTCCGTACGGCGAGGCCGGTTCCCGTGACCCACGTCACGTCCCGTGCGGCGCCGATGTCCGCAGCGCCCGGCTCGACCTCGCCGTACGACCGGCGCCGACGGCAACGGACCGGCCAGGTGCCCTCGGTCGGCAATGATCGGGGGGATCACTGATGACCTCCTCGCCGGCCCGGCCCCCGCGCCGGCGCCGTCCGCGCCCGCTGTGCCCAGCGGGCATGACGACCGCCAGTGCGTACGGCAGTGGCGGGGCTCGCAGTCGCGTGCGTCGCGGCGGGCGTTCATGCACCGGTCGATCGTGCGCTCGGCCTTCCAACGGCTGGGCACCACGACGAAGCTCATCGTGCTTTTGGGCCAGGAGACGATGTGCAGGCTCAGCGAGAGGCGGTCGCGAGCCCAGTCCACGAGGCCGCCGGCCTAGGACACGCGTGTGCGTATCCCACGAGATCGCCGGTTCGTACGGCCGGAACGGGGGCGAGGAGATCGGCGGTGTCATCGTCCTGGGGTGGCGGTACCCGTCGGATCGTACAGAAACCGGTGCTGCTCAAGTCCTTGCGCGCAGCGGCTTTCTGACATTCTTTCATGGGCATGATCCAGCGTTGCTCCGGGCGCGCGCCGCCACTTGCTGATCTTGCGCGTCGATCGGTCGGTCTCTGTACGCCACAGCAGAGCGGCGACGCTTCGGCGGTCGTCAGTGCGGCGGTCGAGGCCCTCGTGGCCGTGGCGATCGAGAACGACGGGGCCCCGTGGATGTCCTCGTTGTCGGGATCGGCCGTGGGCCGGATCGCAGTCCCGGGCCGGCCTGCTCGCTGCCCGGTCATGGTGAGGACGACACCAGGCCCGCCCGGTATGCGGCGATCACGAGCTGGACGCGGTCGCGGGCGTCGAGCTTGGTCAGCAGCCGAGCCACATGGGTCTTGGCGGTGGCGTGACCGATGAACAGCTCGGCCGCGATCTCGCTGTTGGACAGGCCGCGTCCGACGAGTGTCAGCACCTCACGTTCCCGATCGGTGATGCCGTCGAGTCGCTGCGGTGGAGCAGTGGCCGCGGGGCGGTTCGCGAACTCCTCGATCAGGCGGCGCGTGACGCTCGGCGCGATGAGCGCGTCGCCGGCGGCCACGACGCGGGTCGCGGTGAGGATGTCCTCCAGCGCCATGTCCTTGACCAGGAATCCACTGGCCCCCGCCCGGAGCGCGGCGTAGACGTTGTGGTCTTCGTCGAAGGTGGTGAGCATGAGCACGCGCGGCGCCGGGGCGTTGGCGGTGATCATCCGGGAGGCCTCGATGCCGTCCATGCCGGGCATCCGGATGTCCATCACGACCACGTCGGGTTGGAGTTCGCGGACCATCCGGACCGCCTCCGTGCCGGTACCCGCCTCGCCCACGATCTCCAGATCGGGGGCGTCGGCGATGACCATGCGAAGGCCGGCTCGTACGAGGGGCTGGTCGTCGGCGAGGACGATGCGTACGGTCATCCCGGCAGCCTAGCCGTCACCCGGAAGCCGCCCTCGGGTCGTGGCCCGGCGCTGAACTCGCCGCCCAGCAGGTCTGCTCGGTCGCGCATTCCGGTGATTCCGTAGCCGGTGCCGTGGGCCGCGGCGTCGGGCGCCGCGCCGGTGCCGTCATCGACGACCTCGATGGCCAGCTCGCCGGTGCGGTAGTCGACGTTCACCTGGCAGTGGCGGGCGTTCGCGTGGCGCACCACATTGGTCAACGACTCCTGGATGATCCGGAATGCCGATTGGTCCGTGTCGGGTGGCAGCGGACGTTTCGTGCCCTGCCAGCGCATCTCCACGTGGAGTCCGGCGGTGGCGGTGCTCTGCGTCAGCCGGTCCAGGCCGGCCATGCCCGTCACCGGTTCGGGCTCGGTCCGGTGCAGCGTGCCGAGCATGCGGCGGAGCCCCACGAGGGTCTCCCGGCTGGTCAGTTCGATCGCGTCGAGCGCTCTGCGGGCTCCCTCGGGCTGGGTCTCGATGACCCGCTTGGCCGCGCCGGCCTGGATCGCGACCACTCCGATGCTGTGGGCGACCATGTCGTGCAGATCCCGGGCGATCCGCAGGCGCTCCGCCTGCACCGCCTGTGCAGCGGCCTGTTCACGCAGCCGTTCGGCGTACTCGCGCCGCTGGCGGATCGAGTTGCCCAGCATCCAGGAGACCAGGGCGACCGAGACGATCGGCACCGCGGCGTCGGTCACGCCGTGCGTCCAGCCTCCGTTCATGATCCGCCAGCCACCGATCTGCGCCGTCAGGACCGCGACGGCCGCCAGGGCAGAGGTGCGACGGCTGCGGTCGGCCGTGGCGGCGAGGTAGAGCAGCAGGACGTCCGCCGTCGGGAGCAGCAGGGCCCACGCCCAGGGAACGAGAGCCGCAGCCGCCAGGGATTCGGTGAGGACCAGGCCCAGGACCGGCAGTGGTCGGCGTCGGGCCGCTACGAGCGGCAGCGCCAAGCCGACGGCCAGGACCGAGCCGGCCCAGGGGCCCCGCAGGCAGGGGGCGGCCTGGGGCCCGCCCTGTTGCTCCAGCAGCCACAGCGCCAGTGCGAACAGCAAGGCCGCGCACCAGGTGAGCGCCGGCCAGGCGCCTGGCGGGATGCGTCCGAGCAGGGGCGGGCGGGCTTTGACCTCTTCCACACGCCGAGCGTAGGCAGGCACCCGGCTCTCCGCGTCGCCCTACAGGCGTACGCCTGCGGCATGACGGAGCACCCGACCCGTCCGCTGAAGGCCGGACGCCCCTGGGGCGCGGTTCGGGCGAGCGTGGACGGCGTTCCGAGTGCCACCGAGAGGACTTCCATGGTGATGGACACGAAGACCCCGACCGCGTACACGTCGGCCGCCCGAGCCCGTGGGCTGCACAAGGTCTACGGAGAGGGGGATCCCAGGGTTCAGGCCCTTGACGATGTCAGCGTGGAGTTTCCGCGCGGCGAGTTCGCCGCGATCATGGGTCCCTCCGGATCGGGTAAGTCCACGCTGATGCACTGCATGGCCGGGCTCGACAGCGTGACCTCCGGCTCCGCGACGATCGGAGACGTGGAGCTGGCCGGGCTGAAGGACAAACAGTTGACCCGGTTGCGACGGGACAAGATCGGGTTCATCTTTCAGGCCTTCAATCTGCTGCCCACGCTCACCGCCCTGGAGAACATCACGCTGCCCGGAGACATCGCCGGGCGCAGGCCCGACAGGGACTGGCTGGCACGGGTCGTCGACGCGGTCGGCCTCGCCGACCGGCTGAAGCACCGGCCCGGCCAACTCTCCGGCGGACAGCAGCAACGCGTGGCCTGCGCCCGCGCCTTGGCGGGAAAGCCCGAGATCATCTTCGCCGACGAGCCCACCGGGAACCTCGACTCGCGTGCAGGCGCGGAAGTCCTGGCGCTCCTTCGCTCCTGTGTGCGCGACTTCGGCCGATGCGTCGTCATGGTCACCCACGACCCGGTGGCCGCCTCCCATGCGGACCGGGTCGTCTTCCTGGCCGACGGCCGCATCGTCGACGAACTGCGGGCACCCGACGCCGACAGCGTGCTGGCCCGCATGGGGCCGCTCGACACCGCCGACACGGCCCGCATGGGCCGACGCGACACCGCCGACCGCGTCGGCTGACAGGGGATCCACCCATGTTCCGTACCGCACTGCGCAATGTCCTGGCCCATCGAGGCCGGCTCCTGATGACCGCCCTCGCCGTGCTGCTCGGCACCGGATTCATGACCGGCACCATGATCTTCTCCGACAGCGTCCACGAAGCCGCGAAGAACAGCCGCAGCAAGGACTTCACCGGCGTCTCCGTCCAGGTCGCCGACGACACCGCCGGAATCCCCACCAGCGCCAGGCAGAACAGCACCAAGAGCTCCGCCCGGCTCACCGACGCGACCGTCCGTCGGATCGCCGCGCTGCCAGGAGTTGCCCGGATCCGCGCCGTGGTCAGCGGCACCGCTGCCATCGCGGACAAGGACGGCAACACGATCGGCGACATCATGAGAAGCACGAGCGCCAACTTCGTACCGGACTCCACCGGGCGCGATGCACGCTACCCGATGCTCCAGGGCCGAGGACCGAAGACCGCGACCGAGATCGCCCTGGACCGGGACACCGTCGAGAAGGCGGACTACCGGCTCGGTGACGCCGTACGCGTCGCCGCGGGCGGCCCTGCTCTGAGCGCCACCCTGACCGGCGTCTTCACCTCCGACGCCCCCGCGGTCCGGTCCGGCAACCCGCTGGCCCTGCTGAATACCCAGGGCGCCCGGCGGGTGCTCTCGCTGGCACCGGACCAGTACAGCAGCATCGACATCACCGCCGCCTCCGGAACCTCCGAGGCCGCGCTGCTGCACACCGTCACCCCGCTGGTCCCCGACGGCAACCAATTCCGGGCCGCTACCGGCGCGCAACTGGCCGCGCGGCAGGCCGACATGCTGGCCCAGAGCGGCAGGAGCCTGGCCACCATGCTGACCACCGCTGCCGGGATCTCACTGTTCGTCGGCATCTTCCTCATCGCCAACACCTTCACCATGCTGGTGGCCCAGCGCACCCGGCAGCTGGCGCTGCTGCGCGCCATCGGCGCCGGACGCGCCCAGGTCACCCGCTCCGTGCTGATCGAGGCGTTCCTCGTCGGACTCACCGGCTCCGCCGCCGGACTGCTCCTCGGCATCGGCATCGGTGCCGGTCTCGCGGCGGGGGTGAAGGCGCTGGACGCGGACCTCCCCAGAGCCGACGTGGTCATCACGCCCACGACCGTCCTGGTCACCCTGGTCGTCGGCACCGCGGTCACCGTCCTGTCCGCCGCCCTACCCGCGCTGCGCGCCTGCCGGATCCCCCCGGTCGCCGCGCTGGGCAGCGGCGAGCAACCCGCCACCCACCGAAGCCTGCTCGTCCGCAACGTCCTCGGCTCCCTGACCACCGCGGGGGGCCTCGGCCTGGTCGTGCTGGGCAGCACCGAGAAGGGCGCCGAGGCGCGCTTTCCGCTCATGGCGGGGGCGCTCCTCGCGATCCTCGGCATCGTGCAGCTGCTGCCGCTGCTGTCCCGCCCGCTGATCGCCCCCACCCGCCCGGTGATCGCCCGCCTCTTCGGCGCCCCCGGCTCCCTCGCAGTGCTCAACGCGCTCCGCAACCCGCGCCGCACCGCGAGTACCGCCGCCGCGCTGACCATCGGGCTCACCCTGGTCACCGCGATGACCGTGCTCGGCGCCTCGGTCTCGGATGCGATCGACCGTGCCGTGACCCAGGAGATGGCGGCGGACTACGCCGTCACCCCGCTCAGCGGCACCCTGGACCCCAGCATCGCGGCATCGGTCGCCAGGGCCCCGGGGGTAGTCGCCTCCAGCCCGGTCATCGACGTGGAGTGGCGGATCGCCGGCGTGCCGACCGAGGCGAAGGGTCTGGACGCCGACAGCGCCGACCAGCTCGTGCGGCCGAGCATGAGTCAGGGTGCGGCCACGGCGCTGAAACGGGGTCAGATCCTGGTGGACTCCGAGTTCGCGGGCCTGCACGGACTGTCCGTCGGCTCCGCCGTGACGGTGGCCGCCCCGCACGAAAGCGGCGCCCGCCTCACCGTCGGCGGGGTGTTCGCACCCAGCCGGATGCTCGCCCCCGTGCTCCTGCCGGGCGCCGTGGTCACCGCCCACCAGCCGCACGCACCCGCTCGGCAGATCCTGGTCAAGGGCGCGAACGGGGCAACCCCCGCACTGAAACAGGCTCTCAAGGACGCCACCGGCAAAAGCCCTGTGATCGACGTAGAGAACAAGCAGGACCTGAGGGACGGGTTCGACCGCACCATCACGTTCGCTCTCAACCTGCTCTACGCGCTGCTCGGGATCTCGTTGCTGGTCGCGGCCCTCGGAGTGGTCAACACGCTGGCCATGGCCGTGTTCGAGCGCAGACGGGAGCTCGGCCTGCTCCTGGCGATCGGCCTGGACCTCGGCGGCGTCAAGCGGATGGTACGCCTGGAATCGGTGCTGATCTCCGTCTTCGGCGCGGCGATCGGCATGGCCTTCGGCGTCTTCCTGGCCTGGGCGGCCGCCTCCACCATGACCGTGACCCTGCCGGAGCTCCGCACCGTCCTGCCCTACCCCGAGCTGCTGTTGATGCTGCTCGTCACCGTCCTGGTCGGCCTGGCCGCCGCGCACTGGCCGGCTCGCCGGGCCGCCCGTCTCGCCGTGCTGGACAGCATCACCGCTGACTGACGACGGTGTCTGCCCGGCAGGTCAGGCCGGATCACCCCGGCACCGGCCACTTGCAGGAATCGGCGGCAGAGAGCCTTCGTACTGGATGTACTGGGCGTTTCCCCGTCGACGCAACGAGCGTGCGCGCAGGCGTCGCTAGCCTGGAGCGATCGGCTGGACCGGCCGCGGCTATGGCGTTCGCGTTGCTGCGTGTTGAGACCGGGTTCCGGCACATATCCCGGGGAGTGATCACGGGTCGTGACGATGTTGTTCGATGGCAGGTGTGGTCGCGAGCCCCGACTATGCGACCCGGAGGCTCGCCTCGTAGCCTCCGCACATGACTGATGAGAGCCTCCCGGCATGAGCTACGACCTGGCCGTTTGGGAAGGTGTGCGTCCGGCGGACGACAAGAGCGCCCGCCGATCCTTCAGTGACCTGTACGACCGCTATCTCGACGGTGAGGTCAAGGAGCCTCCGTGCGAACGCATCACGGCCTACATTGCGGCGCTTACTGACCGGTGGTGTGACATCACTGAGGACGAGGATGAGACGTCGCCGTGGTCGGTCGGTCCGTTGATGGACAGTGCAAGTGGTCCGCTGGTCTACTTCGGGTTGGCCTGGGGTAGTGCGGAGGAAGCGTCGGTCTACGCGGCAGCTGTGGCGGAGTCCATGGGGCTGGTCTGCTTCGACGTGCAGCAGGACCGCCTCAGGCCTTGAGCAGGATCGTCAATCGGTGGTGCCCGATGAGGGTTGCGGCTATGCCAACGAAAGCGAGGAACTGTTCGGCCTTGTGTTCGTAGCGGCGGTGCAGTCGGCGCCAGCTCGCCAGCCAGGACACGGTTCTCTCGACCACTCAGCGGTGCCGGCCCAGCCGTTTGGTGCCGTCGACCGCCTCAAGCGTGGCGCGGCCTGGACATGCGACCGTAGCGGCGCGTCCGGCAGGGCGGGCGGTGGGTCACGGCCCGGCACGCCAACGTGGCCTGATATGCCTCTAGCTGGCGAGGGAGTCGAGGTGCTGAAGTTGATCAAGAGCTCACCGCGAGGTGGAGTCATCGGACGCGCACAGTGAGGGCATGCACATGCACCAGCGTTTGAAGCGAGCATCGGTTGTCATAGCGATGGTGGGTGCGGCGTCCGCTGCGATGGTCACCACAGGCGCCACCACGGCCACGGCAGCAGCCGCCACGCAGTACGCCAACGACTTGTGGGCCGAGTACAAGTACAAGCCCTCTCAGCCCTATGAGGCCCAGAACTTGTGCCGCCAGGGCCAGTTGCTCTACAACGACGCCTTCTTCGGCTCACCGAACGGTACAAGCGACCAGTACTTCTACTGCTCGCCCGGCGCCAACGGCAACTGGAACCTGTGGCGCAGACACCGCGTGTAGGGACTGCGGGGCAGCCCCGTTCGGACGGTCGGCTGGTACCGAACGGCATCGTGTGGAAGCTCGGGACCGGATCAGCCTGGCGTGACGTGCCGGATCGTTACGGCTCCTGGCAGGCCTTGTACACGCGTTTCGCAGGTGGGCTCTGGACGGGACGTTCTCGCGCATGCTGCGGGCCGTCCAGGCGTATAAGGACGCGGCCGGGGACATCGACTGGCTGGTGTCGGCCGACTTCACCATCGTTCGGGCCTACCGGCATGCCGCGAGAGGTAGAAGGGGGCGGTCGGACGGGGACGAGGCGGGTGATCACGTCCTTGGCCGATGGCGGTAGATGCACAGGTCGAAGCCGGGCGGCCGTCCGCCGTGTGTGCCGCGGTTCAGCCGGTCCACGATCTGGTCGACGCGTTCGGGGATCGTGTGCGGGATGCCGCGTCGTCGCAGGTAGGGCGGAGGGGAGTGGTGGGGGTGGCTGCGGCGTTCCGGTAAAGGGCTTTCATGGGGATGTCGGTGGGCATGTACATTCAGCAAACCAGGTTGGGTGCCGATGCCCGGGCTGACGAAACTGTCCCGACCCACGGAGAAGCAGTCTCATGGACCAGGCCGTGCGGGCGCGCCGTCACGCGCTGTTCGCGCTCTTCCTGCTGGCCGGAATCGCGATGTCGTCGTGGGTGACGCGCACGCCCGCGATCCGGGACCGACTGGACGCGTCCACCGCACAGATGGGGCTGGTGCTGTTCGGGCTGTCACTCGGTTCCATGGTGGGGATCTCCCTGTCCGGGCGACTGGTGTCCAGGTTCGGGACGCGGCACGTGATCGTCTGGAGTACATGCCTGCTCATGGTCGGGATGACCGTGATCTGCGCAGGCAGTCTCGCCGCGTCAGCAGCGGTGGTGGCCGCAGGTCTGTGCGCCTTCGGCGCAGGCATGGGCGTCGGTGATGTGGCCGTCAACGTCGACGGCACGGACGTCGAACGGATCAGCGGCAGGACCACCCTGCCCGCCCTGCACGGCTTCTTCAGCCTGGGCACGGTGGTCGGAGCCGGTGCAGGCATGGCGGCGACGGCGGCCGGGGTGCCGGTGCAGTGGCACCTGGCGGCGGTCGTTCCACTGGCCGCGGGACTCTTCCTGTGGTCGGTGCGTGCCATTCCGGCCGGCACCGGCCGCGCCCTCACCGAGAAGCCGCACGGAGCAGACCGTGGAGGGCTGCACCGGCCGGCGGTGTGGAAGGACGGGAAGCTCCTCCTCATCGGTGCGATCGTGATGGCGATGGCGTTGGCCGAGGGCTCGGCCAATGACTGGTTGCCGCTGCTCATGGTCGACGGGCACGGCATGGACGCCACATCGGGCTCCCTCGTTTACGCCGGATTCGCCGCCGCGATGACGCTGGGCCGCTTTTCCGGCACGTTCATCCTGAACCGTTTCGGCCGCACCCTCGTCGTCCGGGCAAGCGCCGCGTCCGGGGCACTCGGCCTGCTCCTCATGATCGTCTCCGACAGCCCTGCCCTTGCCGCCGCCGCCGTGCTGTTGTGGGGGCTGGGAGCCTCTCTCGGCTTCCCCCTCGCGCTCTCGGCAGCCGGGGAATCCGGCCCCGACCAGACGGCCCGGGTCAGTCTGGTCGCCGTCATCGGCTACGTCGCCTTCCTTGTCGGGCCCCCCGGCCTCGGCTTCCTCGGCGATCGCATCGGTCTGCGCCCGGCCATGCTCGTTGTCCTCGTCGGCGTCGGCTGCGCTGCCTTCCTGGCCCCTGCGGTCGAGCCTCGGCCCCGCGTCGCCGCCGCTGTGTCCGCCTACGACGCCGACACACCCGCCACCGCTGACGACGCCTGATCCGGGCCGGTTCACCACATGCCAGGAGCGGTCGAGCGCATGTGGCGTCGCGCCTGAACCTGTCCGCCGCACGCCCCGGAATGTCGGCGCATTCTTCCCCGGGGACGCAGCGAGGGGCGGGGCTGCACGGCGTCGGAGGTGGTCCCCGAGCATCGCGCAGGCGTGTGCCGACCTGTTCAAGCCGTCGCTGATCGAGGCGTCCGGCAGCGACGCCTTCATCGTCATGCTGTCCGCGTCCCTGGACGTCGCCGCCAAGGCCGCCACGTCCGCGGCCTTCCTCAGCTGCGGCCAGGTCTGTACGTCGGCCGAGCGCCTGCACGTGCACGAGGACGTCTGCGACCGCTTCAGCTTCTTCGTGTCGTCGACCATCATGACCGGCGTTGCGCCCGACTGGATGTGGTGAGTTCCGAGACCTTCGGTCCGCTCGCTCCCGTCATGAAGGTCTCCTCCCTCGACGAGGTCATCGAGCGGCCAACGATTCCGACGACGGGCTGGGTGCCACCGTCTGCACGACCGATGCTGCGGAGATGCGCGAGGCGACCAACCGCATCGTCTCGGGCGTGGTGTGGATCAACGCGCCGATCCTGGACAACGACGTCGGTCCGTTCGGTGGCCGCGAAATGTCAGGTCTGGGCCGCCGGCTCGGAGCCGAGGGCCTGGGCACCTTCCGGCGCACCAAGCTGTGATGACGGATCTCAAACAACGGTCGATGACTGGCGCAGGCCCACGGGTCAGCCGGATTGCGGTCGGGCCTGGGGGGCCACGGCCGCCATGGCCTGGTCGACGGCGTCGGCGAAGGTGCCGCTGGAGCCGCTTTCGAGCCACGCTTGCTGCGCGGCGACGAGGCAGCCGAACGCGGCCGCGGTGATCGCCCGCAGGGTCGGGTCCTCGGGCGGGCAAGGGGTTCCGGCCGCTTCGGCGCGTTCGCTCAGCGCGGCGACCACCACCTCCTGCATCTGCTGCTGCTTCTCCAGATAGCTGCCGAGCAGGTTCGGCGTATTGAAGATGACCCGCTGGATCGGCGCGGCGACGGAGTCCTTGTCGAGGTCGTCGACGTGCGGCACCAGCAGATCGAAGATCGCGCGGAGCGACTGCCAGACGGGCTCACCGGCCGGGCGGGCGCGCAGCCCCTGGAGCATTTCCTCGGCCAGGTAGTCGACCTTGCCGACCACCAGGTCCTCCTTGGTGGGGAAGTACCGGAACACGCTCCGTTTCGACATTCCCACCGCCTCGGCGATGTCGTCGATCGTCGTCGCCTCGTAGCCGCGCTCGATGAACAGCGCGTTGGCGGCCTCCGTGATCTCGCGCCGTACCGCCTGTCGCGTGCGCTCCCTCAGTCCGGACCTCGTCTTCTCCATCATCGCCTCAGCCTATCACTCGTAGCCAGAGTTGACACTCGATGACATGTTTGTCATCTTGTGATGGCGCGCCGGGGTCGCCCCGGCCACGGCGAAAGGACTCGATCGACATGAGCAAGACGTGGTTCATCACGGGCGCCGGGCGGGGCTTCGGCAAGGAGTTCGCGAAGGCGGCTCTCGGCCGCGGCGACCGGGTCGCGGCGACGGCGCGGAAGACGGAGTCGCTGGCCGACCTGGTCGACGCGTACGGGGATGCCGTACTTCCGCTGGCGTTGGACGTGACCGACCGCGAGGCGGTGTTCGCCGCCTTAGCCTCGGCGGAGGAGCAGTTCGGTGGACTCGACGTCGTCGTCAACAACGCCGGTTACGGCCTGTTCGGCGCGATCGAGGAGGTCGGCGCGGAGCAGTTCCGCGAGCAGCTGGAGGTCAACGTCCTCGGGCCGTTCCACGTGACCCAGGCGGTGCTGCCCATCCTGCGCGAGCAGGGCCGCGGGCACATCATCCAGATCTCCTCGATCGGTGGTGTGGCCGCCTTCCCGCTGCTGGGCGCCTACCACGCCTCCAAGTGGGGACTGGAAGCGTTCAGCGAGTCACTCGCCCAGGAGGTCGCCGGCTTCGGCGTCAAGGTGACCCTCGTCGAGCCCGGCGCCTACGGCACGGACTGGGGCGGCGCGAGCGCCGTCCGGGCCGAGGGCAAGCCGGTGTACCAGCCGGTGCGGGAGGCCATGGTCGCGGCCGCCGCGGACATGCCGCAGTACGACCCCGCCCACGTGGGCGCCGCGATCCTCGCGGTCACGGACGCCGCCGAGCCGCCGCTGCGGGTCTTCTTCGGCAGTGCGCCCCTCGCGATCTCCGAGCAGGTCTACGCCTCGCGCCTTCAGACCTGGAGCGACAACGCGGCCATCTCCGCTCTGGCCGAGGGCCACTGATCCCGGCCTCAGAATCCCACGGCACCTGCCGAAAACACCCAGGCCCCAAGCCCCCAAGTCCCAAGC
>NZ_JAHHIU010000180.1 GCF_024539815.1 Streptomyces hayashii | reverse complement strand
GACCCGACCCCCGACGAGGTTGTCCGGCTCATGAACTCCCGTCAGCGCCGCGGCGTGATTCTCCTGCTCCTGTCGGTGGTGTGCGCCCTCGGCGCGTTCGCCGGCGTCCTGTCCGTCATGGACGACGTGAAGTCCAAGGTCGGCCCCGAGGTCACCGCGTACGAACTGCGCGCCGACGTCGCGCCGTACACCACCTTGAGCGCGGACCAGTTCAAGAAGATCGAGATGCCGCAGCGCTGGCTGTCCGGGAACGCCGTCACCGACCTGGCCGCCATCCGCGGCAAGATCGCCGTGACGACGCTCAGGAAGGGCTCGCTGCTGCAGAGCGACATGATCGTCGACCAGCCCGCCCTGCAACCGGGGCAGCAGGAGGTCGCCATCATGGTCGACGCGGCCACCGGCGTGGCCGGCAAGATCACCCCCGGTTCGTCGGTCAACGTCTACGCCACCTTCGAGGGGGCCAAGGAGGGCGCCCCCGACCAGTCGAAGATCATCGTCACCGGCGCCCGCGTCCTCGACGTCGGCGAGATCAAGGCCCTGGAACCGGACGAGAACGACCGCAGCCGCTCGGCCACCGACGCCGTCCCCATCACCTTCGCGCTGTCCACCCTCGACGCCCAGCGCATCACGTACGCGGAGTCGTTCGCCAAGCGGGTCCGCCTCGCCCTCGTCGCACCCGGCGGCAGCGCCACGGTCCCCGACAAGGACCGCACGTACGAACTCGCCACGGACAAGTGAGAGGCCGCCGCCCATGCCCACGAGGATCCTCCCGGCCGTCGGCGACGCGGACGCGGTCCGTTCCCTCACCACCCTGCTCAGCCAGCTCCCGGACGCCGAACCGGTCGCCCCGGCAGGCGACTCCACCCAGCTCGTGGACACCCTCGCCCGCCTCGCCGCCGAGTCCGTCGACGAACTGCCCGAGGTCGTCGTCGTCCACGAACGCATCGGCCCCGTACCGGCGCTGGAGCTGGTCCGCGAGGTCGCGCTGCGCTTCCCGGCGGTCGGCGTCATCCTCGTCACCACCGACGCGGGCCCGGGCCTGTTCGCCGCGGCCATGGACTCCGGCGCCCGCGGCCTGGTCACCCTGCCGCTGAGCTACGAGGACCTCGCCAGCCGCGTCCAGGCCGTCGCCCAGTGGTCGGTCGGCGTACGACGCCACCTCGGCCACGGCGGCGACGTGTTCACCGGCGTCGGCGGCACCGTCGTCACCGTCAGCGGCGCCAAGGGAGGCGTCGGCGCGACCCTCACGGCCGTCCAGCTCGCCCTGGCCGCACAGGCCTCCGGCCGCCCCACCGCCCTGGTCGACCTCGACCTCCAGGCCGGCGACATCGCCTCCTACCTGGATGTCCAGTTCCGCCGCTCGGTCGTCGACCTCGCCGCCATCGCCGACATCTCGCCCCGCATCCTCTCCGAGGCCGTCTTCCGCCACGACACCGGCGTCGCCCTGCTGCTGGCCCCCGGCGAGGGCGAGCGCGGCGAGGAGGTCACCGACCGCGCCGCCCGCCAGATCCTCACCGCCCTGCGCTCGCGCTACGAGGTCGTGGTCGTCGACTGCGGCGCCCAGCTCAGCGGGGCGGGCGCGGTCGCCGTCGAACTGGCCGACCGGGCCCTGCTGGTGACCACCCCCGACGTGGTCGCCGTCCGCGGGGCCAAACGCACCGTCCGCATGTGGGACCGGCTGCAGATCCGCAAGGCCGAGGAGACGACCGTGGTCGTCAACCGCCACAGCCGCGGCACCGAGATCCAGCCCTCGCTCATCCAGAAGATCACCGGCACGGCCGTCGCCGCGACCACGGTCCCCGCCAACTTCAAGGAACTCCAGGCCGCGGTCGACGCCGGACGCGTCCACGCCCTCGACGGCAGGGGCGCCGTCCGCCAGGCGCTGTGGGCGCTCGCCGGCGAACTGGGGCTGGTCAAGGCGCCGGAGACCGCCCTCGTACGCAGGAGCGGCGGGCGCGGACGCGGCCCGGACCGGGGCCCGGCGGGGTTCCGGCGGCGGAGGGAGTGAGATGACCGCACGGCAGGCGAGGGCGCGCGCAGCGGCCCGTGCAAGGGCCTTGGCGAGGGCTTCCCGCGCGCGTGACCGGGGCCAGGTCACCGTCGAGTTCCTCGGCATGACCCCGCTGATCATCGTGACCCTGGTGGTGGTGTGGCAGTTCGTCCTCCTGGGATACACGTACACGCTCGCGGGGAATGCTGCCGACGAGGCGGTGCGGGCGGGGACGGCAGCCGAGCCGGGGGAGCGGGAAGCGGTGTGTCAGGAGGCGGGGACCGACAAGCTGTCCGACGCGTGGCAGTCGGACGCCGACGTGTCCTGCGGCGGCAGCGGATTCGTGACGGCCGACGTCACCCTGCACGTCCCCGTCCTCTTCCCCGGCGCCTTCAACCTGCCGTTCACCGTGCACGGTCACGCCGGCGCGGTCGAGGAAGAGGACGGCGACTGAGATGGCCGGCCGCGGCCGCGGGAACGGGCTCGACAGCGGGCTCGGCAGCGGGAGAGGGCGACGCCCAGGACTCCGCCGACGACTCGGGCGACGGCTCGGGCGACGGCTCGGACGCGGGGACGGGCGCGGGCACGGGCACGGGCGCGACCGGGGGCAGGCGGCCATCGAGTACCTGGGGTTCCTGCCCGTGCTGCTCGCCGTGGCGCTGGCCGCCGTACAGCTCGGCCTGGTCGCCTACGGCGCCCAGCAGGCGGGGACGGCGGCCCGTACCGGAGCGCGCAGCGCGTCCCTGCACGGGGACTACGCGGGGGACTGCGCGCGGGCGGTCAGCAGCTGGCTGGACGCCGCCTGCGCGCCCGCGTACTCCGGCGACGAGGTCC
The DNA here is from genome assembly GCF_024539815.1 of Streptomyces hayashii. Lineage (GTDB taxonomy): Bacteria > Actinomycetota > Actinomycetes > Streptomycetales > Streptomycetaceae > Streptomyces > Streptomyces hayashii. The sequence goes on along the minus strand of NZ_JAHHIU010000180.1, from coordinate 23,720 downwards.
GGGTCACCTCCACCGTCACCATCCCGTCCGTCATCCCCGGAGTCGGGGACTTCGAGGCGCACCGGACGGCCACGATGCCGGTCGACCACTGAGGGAAGGGCATCCGACATGAGCCTGCGGGCGCGCATCACCTCCCCCGAGGAGAACGGGCGGGGCGAGGACGGCCACCTGGTCGCCTCCTACCGGACCAAGCTGCTGGAGGAGATCGACCTCGCCGAGATGAGTTCGCTGGCGGCGGCCGAGCGCCGGGCGCGCCTGGAACGGGTGCTGGGACACATCATCAGCCGCGAGGGACCGGTGCTGTCGACGGCGGAACGGGCCCAGCTGATCCGCCGGGTCGTCGACGAGGCGCTCGGCCTCGGCATCCTGGAGCCCCTGCTGGAGGACGCGTCGATCACCGAGATCATGGTGAACGGACCGGACGCGATCTTCGTCGAGCGCGGCGGCCGGGTGGAACAGCTCCCCCTGCGCTTCGCGTCGAACGACCAGCTGATGCAGACCATCGAACGCATCGTCTCGACGGTCAACCGGCGGGTGGACGAGACGAACCCGATGGTCGACGCCCGCCTCCCCTCGGGCGAGCGCGTCAACGTGATCATCCCGCCGCTGTCGCTCACCGGCCCCATTCTCACCATCCGCCGCTTCCCCCGCTCCTTCACCCTGCACGAACTGGTCGGCTTCGGCTCGCTCGACGAGCAGATGCTGTTCCTGCTCGCCGGGCTGGTGCAGGCGAAGTTCAACGTGATCGTCTCGGGCGCGACCGGCACCGGCAAGACGACCCTGCTGAACGCGCTCTCCGGGCTGATCCCGGACGGCGAACGCATCATCACCATCGAGGACTCGGCGGAGCTCCAGCTCCAGCAGTCCCATGTGATCCGCCTGGAGTCCCGACCGCCGAACGTGGAGGGCAACGGCCGCATCACCATCCGCGACCTGGTCCGCAACTCCCTGCGGATGCGCCCGGACCGGATCGTGGTCGGCGAGGTCCGCGGCGGCGAGTCGCTCGACATGCTCCAGGCGATGTCGACGGGCCACGACGGCTCCCTCGCCACCGTCCACGCCAACAGCGCGGAGGACGCCCTGATGCGGCTCCAGACCCTCGCCTCGATGTCCGAGGTCGAGATCCCCTTCGTCGCCCTCCACGACCAGATCAACAGCGCCGTGGACGTCGTCGTCCAGCTCACCCGGTTCGCCGACGGCGCTCGCCGCGTCACCGAGATCGCCCTGCTCGACAGCCACGGCGGGGAACCGTACCGGCTGGCCACGATCGCCCGCTTCAACGCCCAGCCGATGGCCGCGGACGGCCGCGTCCACGGCGCCTTCGAGTACTTCCCGCTCCCGCGCCGCACCGCGGACCGCCTCTACATGGCGAGCCAGCCGATCCCGCAGGCGTTCGGAGTGGCGCGAGCGGCACACGAACTGACGACAAGGGAAACCCGGTGACGCCGATGGACCTCGACACCCTGACCGGCCTCACCACCGGCGTGGCCCTCCTGACCTGCGTCCTGGCCGTCGCCGGCCTGCACGCCTACGGGCGCGGCCGGGCGCAGCGGGCGGAACTGGTCGAACGTCTCTCCCACACCGGCCAGGTCTCCGACGCCGGCCGCCGGCGCCGGTTCCGCGGACTGGACCGACGACTGCGCCGCACGAAGGCGGGCCGCAGACTGGAGCTGAGGCTCGCGGCGACCGGCCTCGACGTGACGCCCGGCGAGTTCTTCGCCTGCATGCTGGCGACGGTGGCCGGCCTGTGGCTGATCGGACAGGCCACCCTGGCCCCCTTCTTCGGACCGCTGGCCGGGCTCCTCGGCGTCTGGGCCGCCTGGCAGTTCCTCAACTGGCAGCGTCAGAAACGCATCGAGAAGTTCATCAACCAACTCCCCGAACTCGCCCGCATCCTGGCCAACGCCACCCACGCCGGACTCGCGCTGCGCACCGCGGTCGGCATGGCGGCCGAGGAGCTGGAGGCGCCCGCCGGCGAGGAACTGGCCAAGGTCGCGAACCAGTTGGCGGTCGGTCACTCCATGGACGACGCCCTGGGCGAACTCGCCGAACGTCTCCCCTCCCGGGAACTCGTCGTCCTCGTCACCACGCTGGTCCTCTCCAACCGCGCGGGCGGCCAGGTCGTCGGCGCCCTGCGCAACCTGACGGAGACGCTGGAGGAACGCAAGGAGACCCGGCGTGAGGTGCGCACACAGCTGTCGCAGGTCAACACGACCGCCTACGCCGTGCCCGTCCTCGGGGTGGGATCCCTCTTCCTGATGAACGGGGTCAAGGACGGCGCCCTGGAACGCATGACCGGCTCACCGCTCGGCCAGGGCGCCGTCATCATCGCCTTCGCGCTGTACGCGGTCGGATTCGTCCTCATCCGCCGCATGTCCCGGATCGACGTCTGAGCCGCAGGGAACGGAGCACGAACCATGGAGCTGCTGCTCGCGACCGTCATGGCCCTGAGCGTCTGGGGCGTCTTCGCCGGTGTGCGCATGTACCGGGCGGACGCCAAGCTCCCCCCGGACCTGGCGCTGGCCCTGGAGGTCGGCGCCACCCGCACCGGCGCGGTCGACTCCCTCGTCGACCGGATGGGCATGCGGTACGCCCCCGCCGTGCTGCGCCTCATGGGGCCCAAGCAGGTGGCCAAGTACCGGCGGAAGATAGACCTGGCGGGCAACCCGGGCGGCCTGACGATCGACCGGTACGGGGCCCGGCGCGCGGTGTACGGCGCGCTGGGCGGGTTCGGCGGGCTCGTCTTCCTCCTTCAGGGCAGGATCGTCCTGGCTCTCGTGCTGTTCGCGTTCGCCGCGTTCTGGACCGAGGTCGGCATCTGGGCGGCGATCCGCATCCGCAAGGACGTCATCGAGCGGACGCTGCCCGACTTCCTCGACGTCCTCGCCGTCGTGGTGAGCGCGGGGCTGGGCTTCCGGCAGGCGCTCGGCCGGGTCGCGTCGAAGTACGAGGGGCCGTGGGCGGACGAGATCCGCATCACCCTGCGTCAGATGGACCTCGGCGTGAGCCGCCGCGACGCCTTCGCCGAGCTGCGCCGCCGCAACGACTCCGAGCAGGTCGCCATGTTCGTCACGGCGCTTCAGCAGGGCGAGGAACTCGGCGCGCCGATCGTGGACACCCTGGTGTCGATCGCCAGGGACATGCGCCGCACGGACGCCCAGAACGCCCGTCGCAAGGCGGCCCGCGCGGTGCCCCGGGCCACCCTGATGATCACCACGTTCATGGTCCCGGCCACCATGCTCCTGCTCGGCGCGGGCCTCCTGCTCGGCTCGGGCACCGACTTCAGCCCCCTCACGGGCGACTAGGCGAGCGGGGACCGCGATGGCGGCGAGCACACGAGCGGGAGGAGCCGGGACGTCGGCACTTGAGGACGTCTCCCTCCAGGTCAACGCCCTCCAGGCGATGTGCCGGCAGGTCTTCGGATTCCGGCTCGCGATGATCGCCGTCGCCGCGCCCCCGGCGCTCCTCAACGCCGCGCCCGGCACGGGCGTCCGGCTGGTGGGCGCGGCCGTGGTCGTCACCTTCATGGGCTCGTACGTCCTCTTCCGCGACTGGGAACGCTTCGGCCCGCTGCTGCTGCGCCACCCCTCGCTCCTGGCCGTCGACACCCTGTTCGGCGCGCTGCTGCTGATCTCCGCGGGCCCGGACACGACCCTCGCCTACGTCAGCGTCTGCACCCCGCTGCTCGCCGGCATCGTGTACGGCTGGCGGGGCGCCGCCTGCTTCGCCTCCCTGCAGTCGCTGATACTGCTGCTGGTCTACGCGGCGCTGCACGCGGGCCAGGACACCGGCGCCGCGGAGCGGCTGCTGCTCCCCGGGCTCTGCATCATCACCGGCGCGATGGGCTCCACCCTGCGCCGGCTCATGCTGCGGTTCGGTTCGGCGACCCAGGCGCTGACCACCGTCCGAGCGCGTCTCGCCGTCACCGAGGCGGTCGCCGCGGAACGCGCCCGGCTGGCCCGCGAGATGCACGACTCCGTGGCCAAGACGCTGCACGGGGTGGCCCTCGCGGCGGACGCCCTGGCCCGGTCGGCGGGGTCGCCGGACATGGACCCGGCCCGGGTGCGGCAGCACGCCGACCTGGTGGCCCGCGCCGCCCGCCGGGCCGCCGCCGAGTCCCGCGAACTCCTCACCGAACTGCGCCGGGACCCGCCGAGCCCGGTGCGGGAGATCGACGTCCTGCCCGAACTCGCGGCCCGCACCAGGGCGTTCGCCGACCGCACCGGCCTGGCCGCGAGCTACCACGCCACGGGCGACCGCGCGACGCTCCCGGTCCCGCCCACGGTGGCCCGCCATCTGCTGACGATCGCCTCGGAAGCCATGGACAACGTCCAGCGCCACGCGGATCCCACGCGCGTCGACGTCCACGCGGGCGTCCACGGCGACTCGCTGTGCATCAGCGTGTACGACGACGGGCGGGGCCTGCCCCACGGCACCACGCTCGAACAGCTGCGCCGCGACGGCCACTTCGGCCTCGTCGGCATGGTGGAACGGGCCGCCGCCATCGGCGCCCGCATCCACATCGGCCGCGGCGCGCACCCCGGGGGCACCGAAGTCCGTCTGGAGCTCCCCCTCACCGGGTCCCGCCCGTGAACGACACCCCCACCCGAACGGAAGCCACGTCATGCCGGACCGACCGCCGCCCCCGGGCGCCGTACACCCCCTGTTCCCCCCGCCGCCCCGGCCCGCCCCCGTGCGGGTGATGGTGGCCGACGACAACCCGGTCGTCCGTGCGGGTCTGGCGGCCCTGCTCCGCGACCGGGACGACATCGTCGTGGTCGCGGAGGCGGCGGACGGCCGCGAGGCCTGCGAGGCCGCCGCCCGGCACCGGCCCGACGTCGTCCTGCTGGACGTCCGCATGCCCGGCGTCGACGGCCTCTCGGCCCTGCCCCATCTGGCCCGGACCGCCCATGTGCTGATGCTGACGTACAGCCACGAGCCCGGAGTCGTCCGGCAGGCCCTGCGCGGCGGGGCGGGGGGCTACCTCGTGCACGGGGAGTTCACCGTGGAGGAGCTGGTGTCGGCGGTGCGGGACGTCACGGTGGGCCGGGCGCACTTCACCCCGGCGGCGGCGACGGCGATCCTGGAGCATATCCAGAAAAGTGCGACTGCACACGATGAAGCGGACCCTGTCCCCCTGTTTTCACTGACTTCCAAGGAATCGCTTTCGCAGTTGCAATCACCCGTGAGAGCATCGGGGATGGAGGGTGGAGCGAGGGACGCGCTCAGCGGGAGAGAGGCGGAGATCATGGATCTCATCGCGTCGGGCATGAACAACCGGCAGATCGCCGCCACCTGCTTCATCAGCGAGAAGACGGTCAAGAACCACATCAACCGCATCTTCGCCAAGCTGCACAGCAGCAGCCGCTCCGAGGCCGCGGCGAAGTGGCTGGGGACGGCCGCGGGGGCGGCGTCCCGGCGAGGGGTGGGGTGAAGCGGCGATGGCGAATCGGGATTGGGCCCGGCATTGGGCCCTGAGGCCCTTAGCCGGAACGGGCGTTCAGGCCTACGCTCAGGATGCCGACAGCGGCACCGGCGCCGAGCGGGCCGGTCGCGCGACACCCGGAGGGGAACAGCATGACCAACTGGAACTGGATCCACACCACCGTCGCGTACGTCCAGGCCCGCACCGCCCGCGGCGACAAGGGCCAGACGGCGGTGGAGTACCTCGGCATCATCGCGGTGGTCGTGGCCATCGTCCTGGCGATCACGGGAACGGACATCGGACAGACGATCTACAACGCGATCACCGACAAGATCAACGAGGTCATCTCGGGCTGACGAGGTCCTCGCGGTCCGCGGACGCAGGGCAGGCCTTCCCCATCTACATCATGGTGGTGGCGGGTCTGCTCTTTCTGGCGCTCGCCTACCTCGCTGTGGGCCAGGCCGGGGCCAACCGCAACGGAGCCCAGACGGCGGCGGACGCGGCCGCGCTCGCTGCGGCCCTGGACACCAGGGACCAGCTCACCGACGAGTGGACGAGGATCGTGCGGGACCCCACCAAGTGGCAGGCCGTCTTCCATGCCACAGACGCGGTGTTCAGCGGCTGTGGGCGAGCCGACCAGCTGGCCGCGCAGAACAACGCCCGCCGCCTGGGGTGCGGGCGGGCGGACGGCCCGCTTCCCGGATACACCGTGCGTGTGGAGACCACCAAGGCCGTCGGCGATTCCATCGTCCCGGGCACCGAGAACCTGCACGCGAAGGCGACCGCCACCGCGGTGATCGAACCGGCCTGCACGTTCGAGCTGCCCGGGGCCGGCCCCGCCGACGCACCGCTGCCGACGCTCACCTGCGATGACGGCGAATGGCATCCCGACCCCGACCACCCCGCCGACCTCCCGGGCCCCGAAGACCTCTTCGACGTCCACCTGGCCGACTGAGAAGCGAACGACGAGCGAAGGAAACAGCGTGATGAGCATGCGGTTCACGGCGAAGGCCGTCAGGAGGACGACCGCACTGACTGCTGTGGTCGGGTTGGCCCTCGGCGTGGCCGGGTGCGCCGGAGGCGGCGACGACGACAAGCCTCCGGCTTCGGCGTCGGCTTCGGCGTCGAAGAAGGACGGCTCCGCGCCCACGGCGCAGGAGGGGCAGTCCGGCGAGCCCCTGGCCGAATTGAAGGGACCCAGCGGGCTGTTGCTGCAGATCACCTCCGCTCTGCGGGACTCCGGTGGCTTCGTCACGGTGACCGCGGATCTGAAGAACGACAGTGCGAAATTGCTGACCATCCCCGCTCAACTGAGCGGCAACGAGACCGAGATCATCCGCAACGGCCGTTCGTTCGGCGGAGCGACCCTGGTGGACTCCAAGGGGAAGAAGCGCTACTACGTCCTCCGCGACACGGACGGCAGGCCCCTCACCACCACGGGCGTATCCAGCGTCAAGTCCGGTGACTCCGTGCCGGTGTTCATGCAGTTCCCGGCACCGCCCGCCGGAACCTCCGAGGTGTCGTTCCAGATGCCGATGTTCGCGCCTGCCGACATCGCGATCTCCGGGTGAGGCAGCTCATGAATCCACGCCCCACCCTCGCCCTCCTCACCCTCGTCGTCGTGTTCGCCGCCCCCGTTCCCGTCGTGCGGGCCGACACGTCGCCCAGCGTTCCCCCCGGAACCGAGCCCACCGCCACCGCGCCCGTGCAGGTGGACCCCAACGATCCCGATCTCAAGCTTCCCGAGGGCGGCACCCTCGCCGCGCCCAAGGTGCTCGACATCAAGCAGGTCGTCGAGGACGAGTCGGGGGACGAGCGCCGTGAGGACACCAACGCGGACGTGACGTTCGCCCTTCAGGCCGAGGTCCTCTTCAGCAAGGACAGCGCCCGACTCGGCCCGGCGGCGAAGTCCCGCATCGCCACCATCGCCGAGGAGATCAAGAAGCAGCACACCACCGTCGTCCGCGTCTTCGGATTCACGGACGACCTGGGTTCCTCAGCCCACGGCGACGTCCTGTCCAAGCAGCGGGCCGACGCCGTCCAGGCGCAGCTCGCGGGCCAGTTGAACGACCCGGACATCACCTTCGAGGTGCGCGGCTACGGCGAGCAGTACCCCATCTCCGACAACTCGACCGAGGCCGGCCGCAAGAAGAACCGACGGGTGGAGGTCACGTTCCCGCGCACGGCGGGCTGAACCTCACACACGGACCCGTACCCGCACCCCGGCCGTCAGCCCCCACCCGGCCATCGCGCCGGCCGCCGCCTCCAGGACGTGCCGGGACCGCAGCCGGGGCAGTCCCAGCCGCCCCGGCGCCATCGTGCGCACCGCGATGACGGTGAGCCGGCGGTCGAGATACGCCACGTCGATCGGCATGCGCATCCCGAAGGTGTGCACCCCGCCGGCCGGCGACAGCAGCATCGCCCCGTCCACGGCGTCCCGTCCCAGCAGCCCTCTCGTCCGGGCCCGGTAGGAGGCGGCGATCTCCAACGGCACCCGCACCTCCTCCACGAGGAGCTCGCCCCGTCCGTCGCGCCAGCGCGCCATACCCGTCTCCCCTCGGCCGCGTCGCTACCCTCTGCACGGTAGCGAGCCGGGAGACGAAAAGGGGCCCTCGCATGCGGAAGATCGTCCTGATGATGTCGACGTCCCTGGACGGCTACATCGAGGGTCCGGACCACGACATCTCCTGGCATCGCGTCGACGAGGAGCTGCACCAGCACTTCAACACGTTCATCCGGGGGCTGGGCGGCCTCCTCAGCGGCCGGACCACGTACGAGCTGATGGCCGGCTACTGGCCGACCGCCGACGCCGACCCCGACGCCTCCGCCACCGAGGCCGAGTTCGCCGGGATCTGGCGCGAGATGCCGAAGATCGTCTACTCGCGGACCCTGGAACGCGCCGACTGGAACACGACGATCGTCCGGGACGTCGTGCCCGAGGAGGTCGTCGCGCTCAAGGAGCAGGCGGGCGGCGACCTGGGGCTCGGCGGAGCGGACCTCGCCGCCGCCTTCCTCCGGCACGATCTCGTCGACGAACTGCGCGTCTACGTCCACCCGGTGCTCATCGGCCGGGGCAAGCCCCTCTTCCCGCACACGGACACCGCCATCGAGACCGCGCTCCGCCTCACCGGGTCCCACGCCTTCGGCAACGGAGTCGCGCTGCTGCGGTACGAACGTTCCCGATAATCGACGGCGTCCCGGCGGCCTCTCTGCCACGATCGTCGGATGGACGACAAGGGCTGCGCCGAGGACGGCGAGAAGGACCGCGGCACGAGCGACGGCGTGGGCGGTGGTGTGAACGGCTCGTTCGAGGACCTGCTCGCCGAAGGGGCGGCCGTCCCCACCGACGGGTGGGACTTCTCCTGGTTCGAAGGACGCGCGACCGAGGCGCGGCCCTCCTGGGGGTACGCGATGTCGCTGGCTGCGCGGCTGGCGGGGGCGAGCGCCGCGCTCGACGTGCAGACCGGGGGAGGGGAGGTCCTGGACTTCGCCCTCGGCCGGGCCGATCCCAAGGCCCCCGCCCTCACCGTCGCGACCGAGGGCTGGCCGGCGAACGTCGCCAAGGCCACCGCGCTGCTGCGGCCGCGCGGCATCGCGGTCGTCGCGGTCGCGGAGGACGCCCCGCTGCCCTTCGCGGACGCCGCCTTCGACCTGGTGAGCAGCAGGCACCCGGTGCGACCCCTCTGGCACGAGATCGCCCGCGTGCTGGAGCCCGGCGGCACCTACTTCGCCCAACACGTGGGCCCGCGCAGTGTGTTCGAGCTCGTCGAGTACTTCCTCGGGCCGCTGCCGGAGACGGTGAGCGCGGACCGCCACCCCGACCGCGAGCGCGCCGAGGCGGAGGCGGCGGGGCTGGAGATCGTCGATCTGCGGGCGGAACGGCTGCGCGTCGAGTTCCACGACGTCGGCGCCGTCGTCCACTTCCTGCGCAAGGTGGTGTGGATGGTCCCCGGCTTCACGGTGGAGGCCTACCGGCCCCGGCTGCGCGCCCTGCACGAACGGATCGTGGCCGACGGCCCCTTCGTGGCCCACAGCGCACGTCATCTCGTCGAGGCACGTCGTAGGTGAAGCGGCCGGGATCGGCCGGGCCGCCCCACTGCTGTCCGGATCCGGGCGCCCTCCGTCTCCACGGAGTTTCCACATCGTTATCGCAAGTGGTTCACTTCCGCGTCCCGCCTCACGTAAGTTCGAGCCGAGGCAATTCGCGTGAGCAAAGCTGCGTGGACGTCACCGCGCAGTGGAGGGGGCTGCGCGGTGACGCCCGCGTCAAGTGGGCGTTCGCGGCCGGGTTAGCCCGTCAGGGGGACGGGCGGACGAGTGGCCGACGGGGCCCGCGTCGCCGCGAAACCTGAACTTTCCTCGGCATCGAGGCCTGCATCCCTGCGAATCCGCTGTGTTTCGGCCATGAACCACCCAGGAACCATGCCTGAAAAGGTCACCGGCGCGTTGCCGTGCGACTCCGGAGAGTAGTTGTGGCGCGCCGATGCACGCAGCATCACTTACGAAGGGTTATGGTGGAAACCCCCCCTCGGGCCGGTCCGTCTCCCCCCCACGGACCGGCCCGTTTTTTTGCCCAAGTCCCCACAGGGGTAGGCTGCGCCCCGCGGGGACCGCACCGTACGGAGGGGCTGACAATCACGTGAACCTGCGCGACAAGCTGCGCGGCCTTCTGGTCAGGCTGTACGCACGCCGGGTGGAAGGCCACCTGGACCACGCTCAGGTGCCCAAGCACATCGGCGTCATCATGGACGGCAACCGACGCTGGGCGAAGGCCGCGGGTTCCACCACCGAGCACGGTCACCGGGCCGGCGCCGACAAGATCGAGGAGTTCCTCGGCTGGTGCACCGAGACGGACGTCGAGGTGGTCACCCTCTGGCTCCTGTCGACGGACAACCTCGACCGCCCCCAGGAAGAACTCGTCCCCCTCCTCGGCATCATCGAGGACGTCGTGCGCACCCTCGCCGCCGACGGCCGCTGGCGCGTCCACCACGTCGGCACCCCCGACATCCTCCCCTCCCACGTGCAGACCGCGCTCAAGGAGGCCGAGGAGTCCACCGCCCACGTCGACGGAATACTGGTCAACGTCGCCATCGGGTACGGCGGTCGCCAGGAGATCGCCGACGCGGTGCGCTCGATGATCGTGGACGCGGCGGACAAGGGCACCTCGATGGAGGACCTCGCCGACTCCGTCAGCGTCGACCTCATCGGCCGCCACCTCTACACCGGCGCCCAGCCCGACCCCGACCTGGTGATCCGCACCAGCGGCGAGCAGCGACTGTCCGGATTCATGCTGTGGCAGACGGCGCACGCGGAGTACTACTTCTGTGAGGTCTTCTGGCCGGCCTTCCGCAAGGTCGACTTCCTGCGGGCGCTGCGCGACTACGCGGCCCGCCATCGGCGTTACGGCGGCTGAGGCGCACACCGGCGAAGGGCCCCGCGAGGGGCTTCCGCATACCCCCTTCGGGGCGGAAGTAACGTGGAGTTCACCGGCGCGCCGTCATATGCCGTGGCATGGCGGCGCGTGTTCGAGGGCATAAGCCAAGCAGGTCGACGCCCGAACCACGGGTGTCGGATCTCAGCGGACGGCACGGGGCCGTCCGCCCGGGAGGCCCTTTGCACCAGCCCGACCGTGCGGTCACGGCACGGAACAAGCAGCGGGGGGCCGGTTCTCGGCCCGTGCAGGGCGGCCGAGTACCGGCCCAGCTCCACTCCGTCGCTCCCCGACCTCATCCGAGGGGGTACGTCCTTCCGTGGTGACCAGCACAAAGCGCCGTATGCCAGACCGGCGCACCTATGTTCTCGACACCAGCGTCCTGCTGGCCGACCCGAACGCCATGACCCGCTTCGAGGAGCACGAGGTCGTGCTCCCCATCGTCGTGGTCACGGAACTGGAGGCCAAGCGGCACCATCCGGAGCTCGGCTACTTCGCCCGGCAGGCCCTGCGCCTGCTGGACGACTACCGGGTGAAGTTCGGTCGCCTCGACGCCCCCATCCCGATCGGGGAACTCGGCGGCACCGTCCGTGTCGAGCTCAATCACTCGGACCCCAGCGTGCTGCCGACCGGCTACCGCCTGGGGGACAACGACTCCCGCATCCTCGCGGTGGCCCGCAACCTGCAGGCCGAGGGATTCGACGTCACGGTCGTGTCGAAGGACCTCCCGCTCCGGATCAAGGCGTCCTCGGTCGGGCTCCTCGCCGAGGAGTACCGCGCCGAGCTCGCCATCACGGGCTCCTCCGGCTGGACCGGGATGTCCGAACTGACGCTGTCCGGCGAACAGGTGGACATCCTCTTCGAGGAAGGCCGCCTGCACGTGGCCGAGGTCGCCGACCTTCCCGTGCACACCGGACTGACCATCCAGTCGGAGCGGGGCAAGGCCCTGGGCCGGGTCACCGCCGACGGCAGCGTCCGCCTGGTGCGCGGCGACCGGGAGGCCTTCGGCATCAAGGGCCGCAGCGCCGAGCAGCGCATCGCGCTCGACCTCCTGCTCGACCCGGACGTCGGAATCCTGTCCATGGGCGGCCGGGCCGGCACCGGCAAGTCGGCGCTCGCCCTGTGCGCGGGTCTGGAGGCGGTCCTGGAGCGCCGCCAGCACCAGAAGGTGATGGTCTTCCGGCCGCTGTACGCGGTGGGCGGGCAGGAGCTGGGGTATCTGCCCGGCTCCGAGGCCGACAAGATGGGCCCCTGGGCCCAGGCGGTCTTCGACACGCTGTCCGCGGTCACCAGCCGCGAGGTCATCGAGGAGATCACCGCACGCGGGATGCTGGAGGTCCTGCCGCTGACCCACATCCGCGGCCGCTCCCTCCACGACGCCTTCGTGATCGTCGACGAGGCGCAGTCCCTCGAACGGAACGTGCTGCTCACCGTTCTGTCCCGGATCGGATCGAATTCCCGGGTGGTTCTGACCCACGATGTCGCACAAAGGGACAATCTGCGGGTCGGCCGTTATGACGGCGTGGTGGCCGTGGTGGAGAAACTGAAGGGGCATCCGCTCTTCGCGCATGTCACGCTGAACCGGTCCGAGAGGTCCCAGATCGCGGCGCTTGTGACCGAAATGCTGGAGGATGGGCAGATCTGATCGACCCGCCCCAATACATCGGGGCCCGGCGGTAGTTGGCGCCGCTCGACAAAGGCTGTGAGCCTAGTCGGGCGGCGCCGGCATGTGTGGGGGTTTCGCGAAATCCCTGGGGCCTCCACAGGTGTGAGCTTTCACACGCAACTCGGAATTGCCTTGCGGTGTCGTGTTACGGCAGAGTCTCGGTTCTGTCAGGCCCCGCATACGGCACACCTGTACCCCCAGGGGTACGGAAACCCACTTGCACCACTGTTCAACTCCATAGCGCCGTCGTATGCCGCCCGAGCACCACGCGGCGCTCCCCTTCCGGGAGTTGCCCACCGGGCCCGTGTCTCCCGTGACCCCGCAGTTCGGAGACCAGCGTCAAGGGCACGATCGCGTCCGCCAGGGTCAACGAAGCGGACGATGCTGGAAGGAAAACCGTGTGAGCCGGATCTCGGTCCGGGGATTCGCAGTGGCCTCGGCCACGGCGGTCACCGCTGTCGGAAGCGTCGTCGGCGTTGCCTCGGGCAGCGTCGCGCAGCCCAACGACGCAGAGGCGACGGCGAGCGACGCGACGCTCCTCGCCGACCTGCCCGTGGGCCAGCAGGCCCAGGTGCAGACGGCGTCCCTCACGCAGCAGGCCAGCTACCAGGCCATCGCCGCGGACGAGGGCGCGAAGAAGGACGCCGAGGAAGCGGCCCGCAAGGCCGCGGCCGAGACGGCGGTCGCGAAGAAGGAGGCCGCCGAGAAGGCGGCCAAGGAGCGCGCCGAGGCCAAGACCAAGGCCAGCCGCAGCGCCGGCGACTTCCCGATCCTGAGCTCCTACTCCACCTCGCAGATCCAGGCGATGGCGGCGCAGATGGTGCCCGGCGGGCAGTTCCAGTGCTTCAGCAACATCGTGGACCACGAGTCCAGCTGGAACTACCACGCGGTCAACGCCTCCTCCGGCGCCTACGGCCTCTTCCAGGCGCTGCCGGCCGGCAAGTACGCGTCCGCCGGCTCCGACTGGCAGACCAACCCGGCCACCCAGATCAAGTGGGGCCTGAACTACATGGACAGCCGGTACGGCAGCCCCTGCGAGGCGTGGTCGTTCTGGCAGGCGAACCACTGGTACTGAGCGCGGGCGGCTCCCGGCCGCCGTCCCCCTTCATCTGATGCATCTGATGACACAGCAGAAGGAATCCGAGTGAGCCCGATATCCGCCAGGGGATTCGCCGTGGCCTCGGCCACCGCGGTCACCACCGTCGGCGCCGTCGTGGGAGTCGCCCAGGGCAATGCCCTGCACCCCGCCGACGACGCCCAGGCGACGGGCGGCTCGACGCTGCTCGCCGACTTACCCGTAGGCGAGCAGGTCGAGGTCCAGACCGCCTCTCTGACCCAGCAGGCCGACGCCCAGGCCATCGCCGCCGACGTCACCGCCAAGAAGACGGCGGAGGAGACGGCCCGCAAGCAGGCCGCCAAGGACGCGGTGGCCAAGCAGCAGGCCGCCGTGGACAAGGCCAAGGCCGAGAAGGAGGCCAAGGAGGCCAAGGAGCGCGCCGAGACGAAGGCCGACACCGAGACGCAGTCCGCCTCGGGCGACGCCACCTTCGTCCAGCAGGGGTCGTACTCCGCTTCCGAGGTCCAGGCCATCGCCCGGCAGATCGTTCCCGGCGGGCAGTTCCAGTGCTTCAGCAACATCGTGGAGCACGAGTCCGGCTGGAACTACAAGGCGGTCAACCCCTCCTCCGGCGCCTACGGCCTCGTGCAGGCCTACCCAGGCTCCAAGATGTCGTCCGCCGGCGCGGACTGGCGGACCAACCCGGCCACCCAGATCAAGTGGGGCCTGAACTACATGAACGTGCGCTACGGCAGTCCCTGCGACGCCTGGGACTACTGGCAGGCCAACAGTTCCTACTGACGGCCCGTCGTTTTCGAGCCGGAGGCGCCGCGGCCCCGGTCGGCATCGCGCAGCCCCTCCCCGTCATAGGGGGAGGGGCTTTCGCCCTGTACGGTCGGACGGGCCGTGACCGACGACTCCAGGGGGAGTGGTGGGGAGAGACGGGGGAAGAGGACGCATCATGTCGCGAGTGCCAGGGTGGCTCGGCCGGCTCGGCGCCGGTCTGAGCGAGATGAGTGAGCGGCTCGACGAGCGGCGTGTCGAGGTCGAGCGGGAGGGCGCCGAGTCGCAACCGGCGCCGCCCGAGGCGTCCGCGCCCTCCCCCGAGGCGTTCCCGCAGGATTCCGTGCCTCCGATCCCGCGCCCCGACCCCGCGCACGCCGTGCCGTGGGGGGTCCGGGTCGCGGCCGAGGCGGGCTGGCGGCTGCTGGTCCTCGCCGGGACCCTCTGGGTGCTGATAAGAGTCATCAGCGCGGTCCAGCTGGTCGTCATGGCCTTCGTGGTCGCCCTGCTGCTGACCGCGCTCCTTCAGCCCACGGTGGCCCGGCTGAAGCGGGCCGGCGTGCCCGGCGGGGCCGCCACCGCGCTGACGGCGATCCTCGGGTTCGTCGTCATCGGGCTGATGGGCTGGTTCGTGACCTGGCAGGTCATGGCGAACATCGACAACCTCTCCGACCAGGTCCAGGGCGGCATCGACGACCTGCGGCGCTGGCTGCTCAACAGCCCGTTCCACGTCACCGACAAGCAGATCAACGGCATCGCCCAGAACCTGCGGGACGCGATCGGCAACAACACCGACTCGATCACGTCGGCGGGCCTGGAGGGCGTCACCGTCGTCGTCGAGGCGCTGACCGGCATCCTGCTGGCCTTCTTCTCCACCCTGTTCCTGCTCTACGACGGCCGGCGCATCTGGGAGTGGACGCTCAAGCTGGTCCCGGCCGCGGCCCGGCCCGGGGTGGCGGGGGCCGGTCCGCGGGCCTGGGCGACGCTGACGGCGTATGTGCGCGGCACGGTGATCGTCGCGCTCATCGACGCGATCTTCATCGGTCTCGGCATCTACTTCCTCAACGTGCCGATGGCCGTCCCGCTCGCCGTCTTCATCTTCCTGTTCTCCTTCATCCCGCTCGTGGGCGCGGTCGCCTCCGGCGCGCTGGCCGTCGTGGTCGCGCTGGTCACCCAGGGCGTCTTCGCGGCGGTGATGACGCTGCTGGTCGTGCTGGCGGTGCAGCAGATCGAGGGCCACATCCTGCAGCCGTTCATCCTCGGCCGCGCGGTGCGCGTCCACCCACTCGCGGTGGTCCTGTCGGTCGCGGCGGGCGGCATGGTCGCGGGCATCGGCGGCGCGATCGTGGCGGTGCCCCTGGTGGCCGTCACCAACACGGTGGTGGGCTATCTGCACACCTATTCCCGGGAGCAGGCCCTGAGGCACGCGCCCCGTCCGAGAGGGGCCACGGCGTCGAACGTGGCCCCGGTGACGGCGGCTCCCGCGAGCGGTGCCGCGCAGGAGCCCGGTCCGGCCGCGGAGCCCCCCGCCACGGACGCCTGACGACGACGAGGCCCGGCCCGCCTTCGAGGGCGGGCCGGGCCTCGTGGGCGCGGCGGCGCGGGGTGTCGGCCGACGGGCGTCAGTCGCCGAGGATCGCCTCCGCGTCCAGGGTCACGCCGACGGCCTGGATCACCGAGGCGATCTTGAAGGCCTCCTGGACGGTCTCGCGTCCGACGCCCGCCTTGCGCAGCACCTGCTCGTGGGAGTCGAGACACAGGCCGCAGCCGTTGATCGCGGAGACCGCGAACGACCACAGCTCGAAGTCGACCTTGTCGACGCCGGGGTTGCCGATCACGTTCATCCGCAGGCCGGCCCGCAGGCTGCCGTACTCGTGGTCGGAGAGCAGGTGGCGGGTGCGGTAGAAGACGTTGTTCATCGCCATCACGGCGGCGGCCGACCTGGCGGCGGTGTAGGCCTCCGGCGAGAGGTTGGCCTTCGCCTCCGGCGCGAGCTCGCGCAGCACGATCGGGGAGCGGGAGGCGATCGCGGTGGCCAGCACCGTGCCCCACAGCTGCTGCGCGGGCAGCTCGGAGTTGCCGATGACCGAGCCGAGGTTGAGCCGCAGGTCCTTGGCGTAGTCCGGTATCGCGGACTTCAGGGAGTCGAGGGACATCTCAGCTCACTTCCCGGCCAGCAGCTCGACCGGGTCGAGCGTGTTCTCGCCCTTGGTCCAGTTGCAGGGGCACAGCTCGTCGGTCTGCAGGGCGTCCAGGACCCGCAGGACCTCCTTGGGGTTGCGGCCGACGGAGCCCGCGGTGACCATCGTGAACTGGATCTCGCGGTTCGGGTCCACGATGAACACGGCGCGCTGCGCGAAGCCGTCCTCGCCCTCGATGCCGAGGTCGCGCATCAGCTCGTGCTTGGAGTCGGCCAGCATCGGGAACGGCAGGTCGGTCAGGTCCGGGTGGTCCTTGCGCCAGGCGTGGTGGACGAACTCGGAGTCGCCGGAGAAGCCGAGGATCTGCGCGTCGCGGTCGGCGAACTCCTCGTTCAGCTTGCCGAACGCGGCGATCTCGGTCGGGCAGACGAAGGTGAAGTCCTTGGGCCACGCGAAGACCACGAGCCACTTGCCCTCGTAGGACTTGTGGTGGATCTGCTCGAACTCGGCGCCCTTGTCCAGCGAGACGCAGGCGGTCAGTTCGAACTCGGGGAACTTGTCACCGACAGTGAGCACTGGCTCTCCTTGCAGCGAGGGAGCGTCCGGATCGCGGACGCCTCCCTTGGGTTGGACGAAGGCGATCGTGGCACAGGGTGCATTGATTCAGGAAATGGATACACTCGATTGATTTGATCGGAGGCGGCTATCAGTGACTGTAGGTAATGCCAGGGCCAGGAGGCGGCCGCCCAGTCTGGCCCAGCTCCGGGCCTTCACGGCCGTCGCCGAGCATCTGCACTTCCGGGACGCGGCCGCGGCCATCGGCATGAGCCAGCCCGCCCTGTCCGGCGCCGTGTCGGCCCTGGAGGAGACCCTCGGAGTCACCCTTCTCGAACGGACGACCCGCACGGTGCTGCTCTCGCCGGCCGGCGAGCGGCTCGTCGTGCGGGCCAGGGCGGTGCTCGGCGAGGTGGAGGCGCTGATGGAGGAGGCCGAGGCGGTCCGGGCCCCCTTCACCGGAGCGCTGCGCCTCGGCGTCATCCCCACCGTCGCGCCCTACCTCCTGCCGACCGTCCTGCGGCTCGTCCACGAGCGCTACCCGCACCTGGACCTCCAGGTCCACGAGGAGCAGACGGCCGGGCTCGTGGACGGACTGCACACGGGCCGGCTCGACCTGCTGCTGCTCGCCGTCCCCCTCGGCGTCCCCGGCGTCCTCGAACTCCCGCTGTTCGACGAGGACTTCGTGCTGGTCACGCCCCTCGGCCATCCGCTCGGCGGACGCGAGGGCATCCCGCGCGAGGCGCTCAGGGAGCTCAAGCTGCTGCTTCTCGACGAGGGGCACTGTCTGCGCGACCAGGCGCTGGACATCTGCCGGGAGGCGGGCCGCGAGGACGCGCCGGTGACGACCACCGCCGCCGGACTGTCCACCCTCGTCCAGCTCGTCGCCGGCGGCCTGGGCTGCACGCTGCTCCCTCGCACCGCCGTCACCGTCGAGACCAGCCGCAGCACGCACCTGCTCACCGGCGCCTTCGCCGACCCGGCGCCGACCCGCCGCATCGCCCTGGCCATGCGCGCGGGGGCGGCGAGAGGGGCGGAGCACCGGGAGCTGGCGGACGCCCTCCGGGACGCGCTGCGGCCGCTTCCGGTGCGGATGATCCCGGGCGGGCAGTGAAGTCCGCCAAGGCGCGCCACTCGGTCAAATAGCGTCGCCGCAAAGCGATTTGGGTTCTTCGGCGGAGCAACTTCCGTCAGCTGAGGGCAGGTCGGAAATCCCGCGCTGGGCCCTGCGCCCCGGCTGATACACATTCCCTCCTCAGCGCTACGCGTCAGGCGTATGTGCGAGAGGCCCAAGGGGAGTGATGTCGGGCTACGAGCTGCTGGCACGCGACCTCGCCGCGTGCGGCCGGGACGGCTTCACCGGGGAGCTGCGCGTGTCCGGCTCGCCCGGCGGCGCCTTCCACCTCCACGGCGGGCTGGTCGTCGCCGTCGAGTCGCCCGGCGCGCCCGCCCCCGAGGCGCTGCTGCTGCGCTCCGGCCGGATCGGCGGCGAGGAGTGGGCCGCTCTGGTGCGCGAGTCCGGCGGCGCGCGCTGGCCGGCCGCCGGACTGATCGCCCACGGCTACGCGGGGGCGGCCCAGCTCCGGGTGGTCTGCGCGATGTCCCTCCAGGACGCCGCGTTCGCGATCGTCGCGGGCAGCGTCGACGGCTGCGAACGCGATCCTGCGGTCGGCCCCCCGCCCGCCGCGGTCGCCGTGGGCGAGCCGCCCACCCGGCTGCTCCAGGAAGCGTCCCGCAAGCTGCGAGCGCTGCTGGCGCTGCCGTACCCCGTGCGCCCGGACCGGGAGCGGCCCGCCCCCGGCCCCGTCTCCTGCGCGGCGACCCGTCTCGGCGACCTGCGGTGTGAGCTGCTCGCGCACGCCGACGGCCGGCGCACCGCCCGCGACCTGGCCTTCCGCACCGGACGCGGGGTGTACACCGTCACCGTGGAGGTGGCCCGGATGCTGGGCGAAGGGCTTCTGGAGTGCGTGGAGGCGCCCCACCCGATCCCGGTCCTGCTGCCGGCGGACGGCGGCGGACTGGGCCCCCGGGAGCCCGCGGCGCCCGCCGTGCCGCCGCAGGGGCCGCCGCCGGGCCCGGACGCGTCGGCGCTGCCCCGGCGACGGCCCGGCGCCAGCGGCATCAACGAAGCCCTCACACCGGAACCCAACGGCGGCACCGGCTGGAAGGAGTTCTTCCGCTTGCGGAACCCCACGGCGAGATGACCCGCCCCCACGCACGCGCCCCACGCACCGACCCCCACAGACAGAGAACGGTCAAATGCGATCACAGACAGGGGAGTTGCCTACATGGACCACCAAGCCCTCGCGCGGGAGATGCGCGGCCTGCGCGAGCAGGTGACCGGCATCACCGACACCGCGGTGGCGGCGGCCGACGGACTGCTCATCGCCGCCGACACCGCCGACTCCATCGACCCGGAGGGCCTCGCCGCCCTCGCCGCGGCCGGCCTGGGCCTCGCCCGCCGCACCTCCGAGGCGACCGCCCGCGGCGCCCTGCACCGCACGGTGGCCTACGGCAGCCACGGCTGCGCCGCGTTCTACGCGGTGGGCGACACCGCGCTGATGGTCGTGCTCGGCGACGAGGGCATGGACGTGGAGCGCCTGCACACGGCGACCCAGCCCGCCCTGCGCCGCATCGATCTGATCCTCACCCGGAAAGCCGCCGAAGGAGTCTGAAGGGATGGCGACGAAGCGTATGACCCCCGGTTTCTCCGATCAGGTGATGGGCCTGGTCAAGTCACTGCGTACGGATGCCCCCGACTGCGTCGCCTCCGGCGTCGTCGACATGTCCACCGGCATGCTGCTGTCCTACGAGACCGTCGACAACCATCCGCCCGAGGTCCTGGACCTGCTGGCGGGCGCGACGCTCGACCTGTTCCAGGGCCGCACGGTGGTGATGATCGAGGACGTCTTCAAGGAGCGTCGCGGCGTCCAGAGCGACAACCACTTCTTCCAGGAGATCCTCGTCAACAGCGACAACCTCACTCACCTGTTCGTGCGGATGACCGAGCAGCAGGACGTCGTCGCGGTGGTCGTCTGCCGCAAGTCGGTCAACGTGGGCATGCTGTTCGCCCAGGTGCGAAGGGTGGTGCGCGAGTACCAGCTCTGAACGCGGACGGTCCCTCCCCCGAGCGGGGGAGGGACCGTCGCCGGGCGCCCGGGGCGGGCGGCGGCTACTCCGTGCGCAGCCCGTCCGGCCGCATCAGCCGCATCAGCGGCGGCAGGCTCAGCAGCGTCACCAGCAGGACGACGGCCGCACCGCAGCCGGTCATCATCAGCACGCTCGACCAGTCCACGCTCACCGACGTGCCCGTCATCCGCAGCAGCACCGCGCCGAGCGCGAGCCCCACCGCCGAGGCCAGCAGCAGGCCCAGCCCGATCGGGATCGCCGTCTGCCACAGCACCGACAGCCCCAGCGTGCGCCGCCGGGTGCCGAAGGCGACCAGGGCGGACAGCAGCTTGCGCCGCTCACGCAACTGCTCCAGCTGGGAGACCAGCAGGCTCGCGCCGATCAGCAGCAGCACACAGGCCGAACCCACGAGCAGACCGGTGCGGATGGAGGCGAACGTCTCGTTCCGCTCGCTGGACGCCCAGTCCATCGGGCGCGACAGCGGGTCCACCTGGAACGCCGTGTTGCGCGCGTACTCGGACGCGTCGGGCACGGAGTCGTCGATCGAGAGGTACAGCTGGCCGCTGACCGCCTTCTCGGCCGACTCGGGCAGCGCGCTCGGCGTCATCAGGAAGCCGCCGCGCTCCCACCCGGTGAGGCCCTTGACCGCGGCCACCTGGGGAACCCCCGCGGGGACCGTCCAGACGATGTCCCTGTGGTCGTCGAAGGAGCCCGGCTGAAGGTAGATCTTCTTGCCTGGCTTGTTCAGCTGCGGCCCGTCGCCCGTGTACTCGCCGCCGACGAGGACGAACACGTCGCCGTCCTTGCAGGCGGGCAGCTTCGCCAGCTCGCGCAGGGCCGGGCAGTCGCCCACGGTCAGATCGCCGCTCAGGCCGGGAGCGTCGTCGCTGTTCCAGGAGGCGTCGCCCAGATACCCCTGCCACAGGGCCGTGACCTTGCGGACGCCCTTGGTGTCGGCGAACTTCCGGGCGGTCTGCGCCATCGGGACGCCGTCCGGCACCTGCACCTGCAACTGGGCCCGGGCGACGTCCTTGCCGGTGGACTTGGTGTAGTCGCCGTCCACGCCCGCGAACAGCATCTGCAGCGCGATCGCCCCGGCGACCGCCACCGCGATGCCGTTGACCATCCGTGCCGCCGTGCCGCTGCTCAACTGAAGTCGCCGTACCGCCAGTTGCCAGGCGATTCCGCCCGATCCGAGCCGGGCGACGACCGTCTCCACGAGCCAGGGCAACAGGGCGGTGATCCCGACGAGGAGCAGCAGGACGCCGCCGGTCACCAGGTACTTGTTGAAGTTCCCGTTCTCGCGGCCCTGGCCGATCATCGGGTAGAGCATCGCGAGGCCGGCCACCGGCATCAGCAGCCGCCACCACAGCCGTCGTCGCGCAGGCTTCGCCGCGCGCACCACGCCCAGCGGTTCGATCACCACTCCGCGCAGCGCGAAGAGGGTGACCAGGACCGCGGCCGCCGGCACCGCCAGCGTGACCAGCACGGCCAGCGCGGGGGAGGGATTGAGGTAACTGGGCCACACGCTGATGCCCATCACCTCGACCGAGCCCGCCGCCTGGCGGCCGGCCAGGAAGAAGGCCGTGCCCAGCACCAGGCCCAGCAGCGAGCCGGCCATGGCCTCGCCCGCCGCGATGCGCCGGGTCATCCGGCCGTCGGAACCGATCAGCCGCAGGGCCGCGAGCCGGCGGTCGCGCCGCTCGCCGCCGAACCGGACGGCCGCGGCGATGAACACGGCCACCGGCATCAGCAGCACCACGATGACGACGAGGATCAGCAGGACCAGTACCGGGTCGGTCGTCTCCTTCGTCGGCTCGGGGTTCCCGAACTGCTTCAGCCGGGTCACCACCGCGCCGGTGCCGACATGCGCGGCGAGCCCGGAGGCGCCCGCGTAGTAGGCGAGTTCCTTGGAGCCGACCAGGCCGCTTTCCCCGATGGTCCCGACCACGCGGTAGGGCAGGCGCTCGCGCAGCAGCGCCGAACCGTCGGCGTCGAGCAGCTTGCGCAGCGCGGGCGAGACCACCATGTCGCCCGCGGCCGGGAACCGGTTCACGCCGGGCGGCACCGGGGCGTGCGCCCCTTCCGGCTCCACCATCCGGCCGCGGATGTCCTTGCCGTGGAACGTGGTGTCGGAGTCGGCGATCAGGAGGGTGTCGTCGCCCTTGCGCGGCGGTTCTCCGAACGCCCAGTCGAGCCGGGCCTCTTCACGGTCGTGGCGCACCGCGAGCGCGTTCGGCACCGCAGTCGTCAGCAGCAGGACGGCGACGCCGAGCCCCACGCCGACCGCCGTGAGCACGGCCCGGACCCAGCCCTCCCGGCCGCCCGCGAACGCGAACCGGACCCCCAGGCCCAGGTCTCTGGACCATTGGCGCAGACTCATATGACGCGCTCCATGTCGCGCGACTTGCCGTCCCGTACGACGATCTCGCGGTCGGAGTACGCGGCCACCCGCGCCTCGTGCGTGACGAGGACGACGGCGGCGTTGGCCGTCCGGGCGGCCTCGGTGAGCAGCTCCATCACGCGTTCGCCGTTGAGGGAGTCCAGCGCGCCGGTCGGCTCGTCGGCGAACAGCACCCGGGGGTTGGTGACGAGCGAGCGCGCCACGGCGACCCGCTGTCCCTGCCCGCCGGAGACCTCGCCGGGCCGCTTCCTGCCGAGGTCGTCGACCTCCAGGCGCTGCATCCAGTCCAGCGCGGTGCGCTCGGCCTGCTTGCGCGGGGCGCCGTTCAGCCGCAGCGGCAGCGCCACGTTCTCCACGCAGGTCAGCTCGGGCACGAGCTGGCCGAACTGGAACACGAAGCCGAACTCCGAGCGCCGCAGCTGACTGCGCTGGGCGTCGCTCATGGTGGCGAGGTCCCGGCCGTCGTACATGATCGAGCCGGAGTCGGGCGTCACGATGCCGGCCAGGCAGTGCAGCAGCGTCGACTTGCCGGACCCGGACGGGCCCATCACCGCGACGACCTCGCCGGGGTGAATGGAGAACTCGGCGCCGTCCAGCGCCAACGTCGGGCCGTACGCCTTGCGCAGGTTCTCGGCGACGAGCAGGGATCCCCCGGGAGCGTTCACGCGTGCACCGCCGCCTTCAGCTTGTCGAGACGTGCGGCGGCCAGCTCCAGCCAGCGCAGGTCGGCTTCGAGATGGAACAGCGCGTGGTCGCAGATCAGCTGGTCGGCCAGATCGCCCTTGCGCTTGCGGTCGGTGAGGATGCGCATGCTGCGCAGGTGCTCCGAGCGCTGGGTGTCGAGGATGTCGGCGGCGTCACGTTCGGTGAGCAGCGCGAGGACGATCTTCGTGTAGAGCGTGGACTGCAGATACGGCTCGGGCTTCTCGGGCGTGGCGAGCCACTTCTCGACGTCGGTGATCCCGGCGTCGGTGATGGCGTACCGCTTGCGCTCGGGGCCGCCGCCGGCCTCGATGCCGTCGACCTCGACGAGTCCGTTCTTCAGCAGACGCGACATCGTCGAGTAGACCTGGCCGTAGTGCAGCGGCCGGTCGTGACCGAACTTCTCGTCGAAGGCCCGCTTGAGGTC
>NZ_JAHHIU010000179.1 GCF_024539815.1 Streptomyces hayashii | reverse complement strand
GCCCCCGTGAGGCGTCCGCCCCACAGCCACGCCACGGCGAACAGTCCGAGGAGCGGCGCCCACGGGCGGTCCGTCAGCATGCGGGTGAAACGATCCGTCCCGGTCATCAGCACCAGCAGCCCGACCGGCCCGGCCACGGCCGCACGGCTCAGCGGCTCACGCCAGTACGCGAGCGACAGCGCGAGCCAGAGCAGGGCGCCGAGAACCCGGTACGGCGTCGGATGCCAGAGGGCGCGGACGGTGGGGCGCATTCCTCGCGCATCCCCTCTCCCGGGGCCGTGTTCTCGGCCGCTAGGCCGCACGGTGGATCCCGACGGTCGTGACCACGACGCGGTTCATACCGGTCGATATCGTGCTGAAACGCATGATAGGCCAGGTGACCATGTGGAGAACTGACCGGCTCCGTCGACCGCCGTCCCCGCCGAACGACCGACGCGTGCTCCTCTTCTGGTTCTTCGTGTTCGCCCTGCTGTTCGCCGTCGCGCAGTCGGCCCAGACGCAGGGCCGCGCGGCCATGGACACCCGTCAGTACCTGGCGCACAGCTACATGCTTCAGGGGCTCGGCCGGGAGGAGGCCTCCCGGCGGGCGCTGGACTACTTCTGCGACAGCGTGCGGGTCGGGTCGGCGCAACGGAACAGCGCGGACCTCGCCCACTACCGCGAGCACGACGACGGGCGGACCGCCGAGCACGAGTGCAGACGGACGATGGGGGAGCGCGTCACGCGCAACGCCGGGCGCACCGACGTCAGCGGGTACATGGCGCTGTTCAGCGACCCGCGGATGTCCGAGATCTTCGCCACCAGGCCGGGCTATCCCCTGTACACCGTGCCCTTCGTCCGCGGCTTCGGGCCGGTCGTCGGCCTGTGGCTGGCCTCGCTCGTGGCGACCGTCGCGGGCGGCGGACTCGTCGTGCTCGTCCTGCGGACGCTGGGGGTCTCCGTGCCGCTCGCGCTGACCGGACAGGTGCTCTACTTCGCGCTGCCGACGGGGAAGGAGTCCATGCTGCCCCTGTGCGAGGGGCTGTTGTTGTGCCTGCTGCTCGCCGCGCTCCTCGGATGCGCCCGTGTACTGCGGGGGCGTGTCGTGTCGGGGACGACGATCGCCGTCCTCGCGTTCGCCGGGGCCGCGGTCGTCAAGTACGCGCAGACCCTGCTCGCCGTCGCCGGGATCGCCGTCATGACCGCGGTGCTGCTGGGCGCGCGCCGGCTGCGGGGGGAGCGCCCGCCGCGCCCGGAGCGGGTGCTCCTCCTGACGACGGCGGCGCTCGCGGCCGCGATCCAGCTCGTCGTCCTCGTCTACGGGCTGCCCAGCACGAAGGCCAGCCTCCAGGAACTGCTCTCCGTCCACTACACCAGGAGCCCGGTCGACGACCCCGGGCCGGAGTTCTGGCGCCTCAGCCTCGCGTTCTGGCGGGAATGGCTGCGCGACGCGCTCGCACAGCCCCTGGTGCTGCTGCTGCTCGGCTGCGGGGCGTGGGGCGCCTTCCGCCACCACCGGCCGTTCGCCTGTCTGCTCGTCGGCGTCGCCCTCGCGGGTCTGGCGAACCAGGCCGGACACCCGGAGATGTCCGTCGGGCCGCGGCTGATGGTGATGGCGATGCTGCTGCCCGTGTGCGGGATCCCGCTCCTGATCGAGAGCCATGTGCGCCGGAGCGCCGCGCCGGGGCGGGACCTGGCCCCGCCCTCCCGCTCGGGCCGGCGCGTCCCGGCGCCGGCCTCCCGCTGACCGGCGGTCAGCTGTACTCCGGCAGCCGCGCCGAACGGTCGGCGGCCCCCGGGATCCGGACGACCGCCTCGCCGTCGTCACCGCCCGACGCCTCGCCCAGCAGGATGCGCCGGACGACGCGTTCCGCGGCCCGCCCGTCGTCGAACTCGCAGTACCGCTCCCGGAACGCGGCCCGCAGCCGGGCCGACTCGGCGTCCCGCCAGGCGCCGGAGGCGAACGTCTTCACCAGCTCCTCGTCCGAGCGCGTCACATGCCCGGGCGGCTCGGCGGTGACGTCGAAGTAGGCGCCCCGCGCCGCACGGTAGGCGGCCCAGTCGTCGGCGTGCACCACGATCGGCCGGTCCAGGAGGGCGTAGTCGAACATCAGCGCCGAATAGTCGGTGATCAGGGCGTCGGCGGCGAGCAGCACGTCCTCCACGTGCGGCTCGTCGGTGACGTCGGTCAGCGCGCCGCGCCGGTGCAGGTCGCGCAGGACCAGCGCCCTTTCGTGATGGCGGGCCAGGCTGGGGTGCAGACGCACCAGGAGCCGGTGCCCGGGAGCGAGCGAGGCGGCCAGGTGCTCCAGGTCGACCCGCCAGACATGCCGGCCCCTGCGGTAGTCGCGCGTCGTCGGCGCGTAGAGCACGACCGTCTCGGACGCCCCGATGCCCAGCCGCGCCCGCAGCCGCGCCCCGCGCTCGGCCCCGCCCCGCACCAGGACGTCGTTGCGGGGGCTCCCGCTGCGCAGCGACGCGAAGTGACAGGGGTAGGCCCGCTGCCAGACCTCCTCGGAGTGCCGGTTGGCGACCAGGCTGACGTCCCAGCGGTCGCTGCGCCGGAGCATGCCGCGGACGTTCGTGCCGTGCCGGGCGCCCGGCCGGTCGAGGAGGTCCAGCGCCATGTACTTCAACGGCGTGCCCCGGTGCGTCTGGACGTGCACCGAACCGGGGCGTTTCACCAGGTCGCCGGCCCAGTTGCAGTCGTTGACCCAGTACTTGGCACGGGCCATCACCCGGTAGTAGCGCCAGGAGCCCGTCGTCACGAAGTCGGTTCCCGGCGGCACCTGGTCCACCGCGTCGGGCTGGACGACCCACACGCCCCGCATCCGCGGCGCGAGTTCGGCGGCACGGGCGTGGATCGCCAGCGGGTCGCCGTTCACGGCGCGGCTGTGCCCGGCGGAGTACACGGTGAGCGCCGGGTCGAGGCGCCGCCGCAGCTGGAGCCGGTACCAGCACCGCTTGACCTGCCGGGCGAGCAGCTCGCGCAGCCGGACCGCCTTGCGTCCCGCCGCGTTGGCGCCGCGCCGCCACAGGCCCAGACCGAGATGCGCCCGGTGGTGGGGGACGAGCGCCAGCAGCCGGATCTCCGCGCGCCGGCTGTCCGGCGGCGGCACGAAGCGCGGCGGCACGTGCCTGCGGTAGAAGGCCCGGATACGGCGGTGGAACTCCTTGCGGTCGCCCCGCAGCACCCGTTCGGGGCGGGCCACCGTGAACAGCATGTGGTCCAGCGCCCGTTCGAACAGCAGCGGCCGCGCCCAGTCGAGGCCGGGCCGTTCGGCGAGGTACGCGAACAGCCCCTCGTACTGCTCGAAGATGTCGAAGTGCCTGCGTCCGGGGGTGCGGGTGATCGCGCCCTGCCGTCGCTGCCGGTACTCGACGCCGACCCGGTCCAGACAGGCGATCCGCTCGGCCGTGACCATCGTCTGGTAGGTGACGGGCGCGTCCTCGTACAGTCCCGGCCGGTACGCGAAGCCCTGCCCGACGAAGAAGTCCCGCCGGTAGGCCTTGTTCCAGGCGACCAGGAACAGCCGCAGGTACTCGGGGTGCTCACGGATGGCGAAGGTGTCGTCGCCGGCCTGTTCGAGGAGGCCCGCCGCGTCGCTGCGGCCCGCCCGGCCCCACCAGTGGGTGCGCACATGGTCGAAGACCAGGATGTCGGGGTCGCGGGTCGCGTCCAGCCGGTCGGCGACCGCCCGCAGCAGCCCGGGCGTGTAGCGGTCGTCGCTGTCGAGGAACAGGACGTAGTCGCCGGTGGCGTGCGGCAGTCCGGCGTTGCGGGCGCGGCCCAGACCGACGTTCTCCGGCAGGTGGACGGCCTTCAGCCGCGGGTCGCGCGCCGCGTACTCGTCGAGGATCGCTCCGCAGCCGTCGGGCGAGCAGTCGTCGACGGCGATCACCTCGATGTCGTCGAACGACTGGCCGAGTACGGAGTCGAGGCAGGGTCGCAGGAATCCCTGCACCTTGAAGACGGGGACGATGACACTGAAGCGGGGCACGAAGGTCAGCTCCTCGAAGAGGTCGGCACGGCGGCGGGCGCGGGCGTGCGCCGGGGGAGCGGAACGGCGGGCTCGATGCGCTCGGCCGGCTCCCCGAGCAGCACCCGGCGCACCACGCGCTCGGCGGCGCGGCCGTCGTCGAACTCGCAGAACCGGGCGCGGAACTCGGCGCGCAGCTCGTCCGCCTCGGGGCTCGCCCAGCGGCCGGAACGGAAGACCTCGGCCAGCTCCTCGGGGGTACGCGCGACCGGTCCGGGCGGGGAGCCGAGGAAGTCGAAGGTCACCCCGCGCGTCTCGCGGTACACGTCCCAGTCGTCGGCGTACACGACGACGGGCCGGTCGAGGTTGGCGTAGTCGAACACGATCGACGAGTAGTCGGTGACGAGGGCGTCCGCCGCCAGGCAGACGTCCTCCGACGAGAGATGCCCGGTGACGTCGATGATCCGCTCGTCGCGCGGACGGGCACGGTCGTCGTCGTAGAAGTAGTGGGCGCGCAGCAGGACGACGAAGTCGTCGCCGAGGGCGTCGCACAGCGCCCCGAGGTCGAGCCGGGTGTCGGATCCCGCGTCGTGGTCGCGGTGGGTGGGGGCGTACAGGAGCGCGGTACGGCCCTCGGGCACGCCGAGACTCCGGCGCACACGGCGCACGTCGTCCGCCGTCGCGGTGTAGTAGACGTCGTTGCGCGGATAGCCGTACTCGATCATCTCGTACGACGACGGGAAGGACCGCTCCCACACCTCGGTGGACAGCCGGTTCGAGCTGAGGTTGTAGTCCCAGCGGTCGATCCGGCCGAGCAGCCGGTCGAAGCTCCCGGTGGCCGCGGCGACCACCGGGTGGTCGGCCTGCTCGATGCCCATCTTCTTCAGCGGGGTGCCGTGCTGCGTGGACAGATGCACGCTGCCGCGGCGTTTGACGACGGCCCCCTCGAAGTTGGCGTTGTTGACGAGGTACTTGGCGCGGGCGAGCAGCTGCCAGTAGCGGCGGCTGCCGATGACGGCGTGGTCGACGCCCTCCGGCAGGGTGTGCGCCTGGTCGGCCTCGACGAGGAACACCGAGCGGAGGTGCGGGGCGAGTCGGGCGGCCTCGGCGTGGATCGCGGCCGGGTTGCAGACGTAACCGCGGCCCCAGTAGGCGCAGTACACGGCCAGGTCGGGGTCGAGGGGGCGCAGCAGTTGGCTCCGGTAGTACAGACGGGTGCGCAGCGTCCGGGCGCGGGGCACGCGCCGGGCGGCGGCGGCCGCCTTGCGGTTGGCTCCGCGCAGCGCCCGGAACGCGGTGTACGCGCCGAGCGCCAGCAGCCGGTGCTGCACGCCGAGGCTGCCCGCGGGGCGGCTGAAGCCGGCCGGGCGGTGCCGCCGGTACAGCCTGCCCGCGCGCCGGAAGAAGGCCCGGCGGCGCCCGGCCAGCCGGGTGGGGTGCGCCGCGGTCTTCAGGACGGCCGCGAAGAGCTGCTCGAACAGCGGGCCCGACCGGTCCTCGGACAGCCCGGCCTCGGCCGCCCGAGACAGCACCTGCTCGACCCGCTCCAGCAGCTCCATGTGGTGCGCGCCCGGCTGGTTCAGCGGGTCGCCCTGCCGCCGCAGCAGATGCCGTACGACGACCGCCCGCAGCACCGCGACCCGTCCGGCGTGCACGCTGACCAGACCGCCGAAGCCGAGGTCGGTGAAGTGCCCCTCGGGAAAGACGAGTCCGTGCTCGGTGAGGAACGACCTGCGGTAGAGCGTGCCCCACACCGGCAGCCGCACCCCCGTCACCTGCGGGGCCTCGACGGGTGAGAAGGCGTCCGTCGGCGTCTTCGCCAGCAGCGGCGCCGCCGGGTTGGCCGGCTCGCCCTCCCACCAGGGGACGCGCTCGTGCTCGGCGTACAGGACGTCCACGTCGCCGGTCTCGGCGAGGCGGGCGTCCAGCGCGGCCAGCGCGCCCGGGGCGAGGGTGTCGTCGCCGTCCAGGAAGAGCAGGTACGTCCCGGTCGCCGCCCGCAATCCGGCGTTGCGCGCCCCGGCGCCGCCCTCCGAGGGCCGTGACCGCACGGGCGTCACCCGGGAGTCCCGCAGCGCATGGCGGGCGGCGACGGCGGCGGCCACCGAGTCGGGCGCGTCGGCGACCGGGACGACCTCGAAGTCGCCGTAGGACTGGGCGAGGACGGAGTCCAGCGCCAGGGACAGCCGGCCCTCCCCCACTCTCGTGTCCACACGGCCGGGGGGACCCCCGTCCCCGTAGGACGGGACGATGATGCTGAAGCGGGGCATGCTGCTCTTTCTGTGTCTTCTCGGTGCGGTGCCTGGTGCTCAGGCCGGACGACCGCGGCCGGGACGTCCGGTCGGGCGCCAGGTGGACGGCCGGGTCGGGGTGGGCCGCGACGAGCCGGTGGGCATACGGACTCCCGTGGGGCGGACGGCGGATCAGCGACGGTCGACGACGGAACGCGGGCCGGCCGGCTGCGGCACGACGGCGAGCGGCGGGCGACTTGACGAAGCCCCCGGCTCGACGGCGGACCCGGCGGCAGCCGGCTCGACGGGCGGAGCCCCCGGAACCGACGCCGGCACGGCCGCCGCTGTCGCTGTCGTCGCCGCTGCCGAGGGCGCGGGCCGGCGCGCGGCGAGCGGCGTCGCCGGGGGCGGCTGCGGCTCGCCCAGCACCACCCTGCGGACGACGCGCTCGGCGGCGCGGCCGTCGTCGTGCGGGCAGAACCGCTCGCGGAACGCGGTGCGCAGCTGGGCCGAGCGGGAGCCGCGCCAGTGGCCGGAGGCGAAGATGTCGATCAGCTCGTCCTCGCTGCGCGCGACCGCGCCCGGGGGGAAGGAACGCAGGTCGAAGTAGGTGCCGCGGGCCGCCTCGTAGGCCTCCCAGTCGTCGGCGTGCACCACGATCGGGCGGTCCAGGTTGGCGTAGTCGAACATCAGGGACGAGTAGTCGGTGACCAGGGCGTCCGAGGCCAGACAGAGGTCCTCCACGCTCGGGTGGGCGCTGACGTCGACGACTCCGGCCGCCGGGCGGTCGACGAGCGGGTCCTGCCAGTAGTGGGCGCGGGCCAGGATCACGAAGCGCGGCCCCAGCCGGCGCCGGACGCGCTCCAGGTCGAGAGGGCAGCGCTGGGCGCGGCTGTAGTCGCGGTGGGTGGGCGCGTACAGGACGGCGATCGCGTCGCGGGGGACGCCGAGGGATTCACGCAGCCGGGCCACGTCCAGCGCCGTCGCCCGCTGGAAGACGTCGTTGCGGGGATAGCCGTATTCGAGGGTCTCGTAGCGGCCCGGGTAGACGCGCTCCCAGGTGAGGGTGGTGTGGCGGTTCGCGGACAGGACGTAGTCCCACTTGTCGACGCCCCTCAGCAGCTCGTCGAAGTCCATGCCGCGGGCGGCCGCCGGACGGTCCTGGAGGTCGAGGCCCATGTGCTTGAGGGGGGTGCCGTGCTGGGTCTGCACGAAGACCTGGCCGGGGCGCTTGACCAGCCGCCGGTCGAAGTTGACGTTGTTGACCAGGTACTTGGAGCGGGCCAGCGCCGTCCAGTACGCGGCCGTGCCCGGACGCACCCGGCGCGGGCCCGGCGGGACGGCGTCCTGGTGCTCGGGGCGGGCGATCCACGCCGTGCGCACCTGCGGCGCGAGGGCGCGGAACGCGGCCTCCAGCGCACCCGGGTTGCAGCCGTGACCACGGCCCCAGTACGCGGCGAACACGGCACGGTCGGCGCGCAGCGGAAGCCGCAACTGGATGCGGTAATGGGCCTGCAACAGGGCCGCCCGCAGGGCTCGGGCGAGTTTCGCGGCCGCCTTGTGGGTGCGTCTGCGCAGGGTCATGGACGCCTCCAGCGCCCGGTAGGTGCGGTGCACGCCGAAGTGGACCAGGGTGTGACGCAGCCGGCAGCGCAGCGAGACCGAGGCGCCCGGAGTGCGGTAACGGCGGTAGTGCGCACGGGCCTTGCGCAGGAACTCCGCGCGGGAGCCGCGCGGCAGGCGGTCCCGTTTGGTGAACACCGTCGACAGGTGGTCGACCATGCGGCGGAACAGCACCGGCCGCCACCGCGCCAGTTCGGGCCGCTGCTCCACGAACGCGAAGACCCGGTCGTACTGCTCGAAGACGTCGAAGTGTTCCCGGGTCGTGGTGGACAGGATGTTGCCCCGGCGGCGCTGGCGGTAGTGCACACAGACCCGGTCCAGCGTCGCCAGCGTGCGCGCCGCCATCAGCGCCGGGTACGTCCACGGCGCGTCCTCGTAGTAGCCGGGCGGGAACCGCAGGCCCGTGCTCTCCACGAACTCCCGGCGGTAGGCCTTGTTCCAGGCCACCATCAGCACCCGGAGCAGCCCCGGCCGGTCCTGGAGCCGGAAGGGCGCCGGACCCTCCTCGCTGAGCTGCTCCGCGAACCTGTTGCGGACGGCCTCACCCGTCCAGTACGTGCTCGCGTAGTCGTAGACCAGGACGTCCGGCTCGCCCGTCTCCTTCAGCCGGTCGGCGATCGCACGCAGCGCGTTCGGGGTGAGGGTGTCGTCGGAGTCGAGGAACAGCAGGTAGTCGCCGGTGGCCCGCTCCAGGCCGGCGTTGCGGGCCCGTCCCAGACCGACGTTCTCCGGCAGGTGCACCGCCCGCACCCGCGCGTCCCGGGCCGCGAACTCGTCGATGATCTCGCCGCAGGCGTCCGGCGACCTGTCGTCGACGGCGATCAGTTCGAGATCGGTGTACGACTGGGACAGCACCGATTCGAGGCACTCGTGCAGGTACGCCTGAACCTTGTACGCGGGGACGATGACACTGAACCTGGGCAAGGGACATCCATGGGTCGGCGCGGGCGGTAGACAGGGCCTTGCCCGAAAACGGCCGATGGAGTGACTTGGTTACGGTTTCTGCGGCATACGGGGGATCGCGGGTGAACGGACGGGGGCGGGCCGATGACCCGGCCCGCCCCCGTTTTCCCGGTCGTCGCGCCCTACTTGACCGCGCCCGCCATCACGCCGGTCACGAACTGCCGCTGGAACGCGAAGAACACGGCCAGCGGGATCACCATCGAGATGAACGCGCCGGGCGCGAGCACGTCGACGTTGTTGCCGAACTGCCTCACCTGCGTCTGCAGGGCGACGGTGATCGGCTGGCTGTCGGCGTTGGTGAACACCAGCGCGACCAGCATGTCGTTCCACACCCACAGGAACTGGAAGATGCCCAGGGACGCGATGGCCGGCCCGCCCAGCGGCATCACGACCCGTGTGAACAGCCGCAGTTCACCGGCCCCGTCCAGGCGCGCCGCCTCCAGCAGCTCGCGGGGGATCTCCGCGAAGAAGTTGCGCAGCAGGAACACCGCGAAAGGCAGTCCGAACCCGACGTGGAACAGGACCACGCCAAGGATGTTCCCGAAGAGGCCTATCTTGCCGAAGAGTTCGGCGATCGGGATGAGCGCCACCTGCACGGGCACGACCAGGAGCCCGACGACGCCCAGGAACCACCAGTCCCGGCCGGGGAACTCCATCCACGCGAACGCGTACCCCGCGAGCGAGCCGATGACGACGACCAGCACCGTCGCCGGCACCGTGATCAGCACGGTGTTGACCAGGGAGCCGGTGATGTCGCCGTTCTCCAGGAGCTTCTGGTAGCTGTCGAACGTGAGTTGGGAGGGCTTGGAGAACACCTCCCACCAGCCGCTCGCGCTCATGTCCTCGGGAGCGCGGAGCGAGGAGATCAGCAGCCCGACGGTCGGCACCAGCCAGAACAGGCCGACGACGATCAGGAAGACGCGGACCAGCCCGCCGTTGAGCTTGTCCATGACCCATTCGAGTCGCCCGGTCACCGCCGCACCTCCCGCCGCAGCCTGCGTACGTTGAACCACATCACCGGGATCACCAGGAGCAGCAGGAACACCGCGATGGCGCTGGCGATGCCGGGCTGGTCCTCGGAGAAGCCCTTGCGGTACAGCTCCAGGGCGAGCACGTTGGCGTCGTCCTGCGAGGAACCCGGGGCGATGATGAACACCAGGTCGAACACCTTCAGCACGTTGATCATCAGAGTGACGGCGACCACCGCGAGGACCGGCGCGAGGAGCGGGACGGTGACCCTGCGGAACACCTGCCACTCGGTGGCGCCGTCGACGCGAGCGGCCTCCAGCAGTTCCCGGGGGACGCCGGCCAGACCGGCCGCGATCAGCACCATCGCGAAGCCCGCCCACATCCAGATGTAGGAGCCGATGATCGCCGGGGTGACCAGCGACGGGCCGAGCCAGTCCAGACCGTTGTACGCCTCCTTGAAGTTGGCGGCGGGCAGCCGCAGTTGCGCGCCGTCCGCCGTGGCGGGGAGCGTGAAGGTGCCGTCGTCGGCCGCCTTCGTCGACGCCACGACCTTGCCGTCCTTCACCGCCTCGATCCGCATCCCGGCGTAGCCCAGTTCGGTCGGGTCGGGCTCGCCGAGGACGCCGACGCCCTTGCCGCGGGTGAAGTCCTGCCAGGCCGTGCCGGTGACGGCGCCCTGTTCGGGCCGCGCCTTCACGGCCTTCCCCGCGCTGTCGGGCATCTGGTCGGGGGCGACGCCGACCAGCGGCAGCGAGACCGGGACGCCGGCCCGGACGGGCTCCTTGGTGAGGAAGCCGCCGCCGTCGGCTTTGAGCGGCGAATCCCGGCCCGGGTGCGCCCTGGGGAACGCGGACGCCTGGGCGAACGTGTCGTGCACGCCCACCCAGACCGCGTTGGCGACGCCCTTGTCGGGGTCCTGGTCGTAGACCAGCCGGAAGATGATGCCGGCGGCGAGCATGGAGATCGCCATCGGCATGAAGACGACCAGCTTGAACGCGGTGCCCCAGCGCACCCGTTCGGTGAGCACCGCGAAGATCAGGCCGAGCGCGGTCGCGACCGTGGGCGCGAACACCACCCAGATCACGTTGTTCTTCAGGGCGGTGCGGATGCCGTCGTCGGTGAAGAGGGCCTTGTAGTTGTCGACGCCGGCGAAACCGTCGCCGGACTGGTCGTAGAAACTGCGGACGAGCGAGTACCCGATCGGGTAGACCACGAGCGCGCCGAGCAGCACCAGAGCCGGCAGCAGGAACAGCGCTGCCACGCTCTTGCGCGTGCCGGTCACGCTCTTGCGCGAGCGAGGAGGGGCGGGGGCACCCAGGGCCCCCGCCGCCTTGGGCGTCGCCATCGCCGGATCAGTTCCCGTACGCCGCCGCCGCGTCCGACTCCAGTTTCGCCTGGATGCCGGCCACGTCCGACGGGTTCTTCAGGAAGTCCTGCAGGTCCTTCCACTCGCCCTTGCCGGGCGTGCCGCCGAATGCCTGCGGGGCCTGGTCGGACATGTCGAAGCGGAAGTCGTCGCCGGCCGCGACCAGCGCCTTGGCGATCGTCCGCTGGACGTCGTTCGGGTACACGGAGACGTCGACGTTCTTGTTCGGCGAGAGGTAGCCGCCGAGCTTGGCCTGGATCTGAGCCGCGTCCGGAGAGGCCAGGAAGGTCGCCAGCGCCTGGGCCCCCTTGGAGTCCTTCAGGACGACCGCGGCGTCACCGCCCGAGACCACCGGCGCCGTGGCGCCGACCGCCGGGAACGGGAACACCTTGGCGTCCGTGCCCACCTTCGACTTGGTGTCGGCGATGTTGACCTGCACGAAGTCGCCCTCGTAGACCATGGCCGCCTTCGGCTGGTCGCCGCCGGTGAACGTCTGCGTCACCGAGGCGGGGAACTCGGTCTGCAGCGCGCCGCTCGCACCGCCCGCGATCCAGTCCTTCTTGCCCCAGACCTGGGCGAGGGTGGTCAGCGCCTCCTTGACGGAGGGGTCCGTCCACTTGATCTTGTGCTGGGCCAGCTGGTCGTACTTCTCCGGACCCGCCTGCGAGAGATAGACGTTCTCGAACCAGTCGGTGAGCGTCCAGCCGTCGGCGCCGCCGATCGAGAAGGGGGTGACGCCGGAGTCGGACACCGTCTGCGCGGTGGCCAGCAGGTCCTTCCACGACTTGGGCTCGGACGCGCCCGCGTTCTCGAAGACCTTGGCGTTGTACCAGATCAGCGACTTGTTGGCGGCCTTGTAGTAGACGCCGTACTGCTTGCCGCCGACCTTGCCGATGTCCTGCCAGCCCTGGGAGTAGTTCTTGGTGAGCTGCGCCTGGGCCTCGGCTCCCAGCGGTTTGGCCCAGCCCTTGTCGGCGGCCTGCTTGATGGCGCCGGGCTGCGGCAGCATGGCCACGTCCGGCGGAGAGCCGCCCGCGATCTTCGAGCCCAGGAAGTTGATGATCGGGTCCTGCGCGGGCACGAAGGTGATCTTCGCGCCGGTGCGTTTCTCGAACTCGGCGAGGACCTTCTTGAAGTTCGCCTGTTCCGTGCCGGTCCAGACGGCGGCCACTTCGAGCGTGGTCCCGTTCAGCTTGGGGAGGGCGAGGGTGCTGCCGGAGTCCTTGGTCCCGGCGCCGCCGTCGGTGCCGTTGCTCTTGTCGTCGTCGCCGCCGCAAGCGGTCAGCGAGAGCGCGAGGGCTCCCGCCAGGAGCGTGGCGGCCGTCTTCACGGTCCTGCGTGTGCGGATGGTGCTGCTCGTGCTGCGCATCACTGCCCCGTTCTTCGTTCCTCGTCGAACGTTGAGCGCTGTCCCGTGGCACTGGTCTACGCCGGGTGTCAGGGGTCGGCAAGAGCGCCCACCCCGTCGAGCGGGGGATCGTGACCGCGTCGTGATCAGTGCCGTGGCGTGCCGTGGCGTGCCGTGCTCAGTGGACGCCGGACGGGCTGGGGTGTCGTGCCGCTCGTTCCAGGGCGCTGGCCAGCAGCGCCAGGTCCGTGGGCCCGTTGCCCAGTTCCCGTACCGGTCTGCGGGTCGGCGGGTCGCCCATCCGGGCCCACTCCAGGGGGACCACCGTGGGGCGGAGCGTCGCCGTACGGGGGATACGCCCCGTGACTCGGCCGGCCTGGAACGGGGTGAGCCGGCCGTCCGCGCCCTTGAGGCGACCGCGGCCCGGCGCCGGTTCGTCCGGTCCGGAAACCGGAGCTTCGAGCGTGATCCGGACGGTGGAGCGACGGGCCGGCTCCGACTCCGCCGTACGGCCCCCCGGCCCGGTCGCCGCCACCAGGTGCACGCCGAGCCGCTCGCCCTCGCGGGCCACCGCCTCCAGCGCGCGCATCACCGAGCCGGCGGCGGGCCGGCCCGGGGAGCCGAGGGCGGGGGAGACCAGCGCGTCGAGATCGTCGACCACCACGACCAGGCGGGGCAGCGGCGGCGACGCCTGGGCCTCCTGACGGGCCGCCGCCCCCGGACGCAGCCGCAGGGTGGAGCTGGGCGGGGCGTCGAGGTCGGCGGCGCCGCCCCCCGATCCCGGGGCCGGGGCGTTCGACGTGCTCGCGGCACGCTGCGGCTTCGGGGTGCGCTGCGGGACGATGCGGCCCGAGACCGCGCGGTGCGTGTGCCATTCCGCGAAGTCGGAGCGCCCCAGCAACTCGGACCGCCGTTTCAGCTCCGCGCTCAGCGACTGTGCGAACTCCCGCATGCGGACCGGGTCGTTGGCGGTGAGATGGGTGGTGACGTGCGGCAGGTCCGTACAGACCCGCAGTCCGTCGCCGGGCCCGCCGCCGCCCTTGCCGACGGTGTCGCGGCCGTCCAGCAGGATGACGCTCAGCCGGTCGGGCCGCTCGGCGGCGGCCAGCGAGGCGACGACCGCCCGCAGCAGCTCCGTGCGCCCGCTGCCCGTCGGGCCCTCGATCAGCAGATGAGGGCCCTCGGCCGCAAGGTCCACGCCCACCGGGCCGCGCGGGCCGGCGCCCAGCACGGCCCATGCCCGGCCGCCGAGCGCGTCGGCGTCGTCGGCCGCGTCCGCCCAGCGGGCCATCAGGGAGGCGGGCGTGGCCCGGGCGAGGCCCAGTTCGTCGAGCAGACGGGCGGACGGGGGCAGTGGCGCCGACACCCGCGGGTGCCGCTCACCGCCGCCGCCCGCGCCGTCCGGGCGCAGCGGTGCGAGGGCCCGCGCGAAGCGCTCGGCCCAGGCGGCGGAGACCGCGTCCACCGCGCCGACCGTGCCGGGGCCCACCGGACCGGGCCGCTCCGCGGGCGCCCCGGCCGGCGCGACCCGAAGCAGCCGCAGCGCCGTCGCCACGTCACCGCTGAGCAGGGCGACCGCCCCGCAGGCGCGGAACGTGGGCGCCGCCGCGCAGGCCGCCTCGTAGGTCTGCGTCACCGGTGAGGAGGGGGACGCGGCAGGCGTCTCCGCCAGACAGACGACGTGGATGCCGGCGCGTGGACCGGCCACCGCAAGCCGCGCCACCGCCTCGCGCAGGTCCGCGCCGCCCGGGTCGCCGTCCACGACGACCACCGTGTACGGGCCGGGGAAGCCGCCGTCGGCCGAGTCGTCCGCCGCGGCCCAGGAGGGCCGGCGGGCGGCGCCGCTCAGCGGGGGCGCCTGGACGCTGCCCGCCGTGCTGTCCGAGAGGTGGTCCTCCAGCCGGCGCAGCAGCTCGTCGGCGCGGGCCGTGGCCTGGTCGCGGTCGTAGGCGAGGAGGAGACGGCAGTCCTGGCCGTGGCCCGGGCGCAGATGGGGCAGCCAGCCGAGCCAGGACCACTCGGCGGTGCGCTCCTCCTCGGACCGCCCGCGGTCCGTGCTGATGAGGACGACTTCCAGCGTCTCGGGGGAGTGCAGCGCGGCGAGCTGGGCCAGCACCGCACGCGCCAGCCCGGACAGCCGCGGCCGCGGCCCGGCCAGCCCGAGCGCGCCGACCTCGCGCAGACCGGCCGTCACGGGGACGGCGGGCAGCAGACCCGAGCCGTCCGGCGCGGCCCGGTCGGCCGTGCCGAGCCGTACCGCGAGCGCCTCCGGGTGCCCGGGCGCACGCTCCCACAGCCGGGGGCCCGGGCCCAGCGCCGTCAGCAGCAGCGCCGCCGGGTCCGGCCAGGTCTCGGGGGCGGCCGTCGGCGCGGCGGGCGGCTGCGCCTGTGCTCCGGCGACCGGCTCCTCGTCGGCTCCGACGTCCGCCCGGTCCGCCGCGGCTGCGCGACCGCCGGCCAGCCGCCGCGCCCACGCGGAGAGGCCGCCACCGCGTTTGCGCACGCCCGGGGGCACGTCGGTGCCGCGCAAGGGGGTGCCCTTGCGGCGGCCGGAACCGCGGAGCTCGTCGTCGCCGCCGTGATCGCCGGCGCTCCCGGCATCGCCGCCGTCGTGGACGGCGTCCTCGCCGCGGCCGTCGTAGGAGCCGACGGCGGGGGAGGGGAGCGGGTGGACGGCGGTGTCGTCGAGCGCGCCGTGCGGTCCGCGGACGTCGTCGTGGCCGGGCGCGAAGGAGCCGAGCCCCGAGCGGCCCCGGTGGGTCGCCCGCGAGGCGTCGCCCGCCGCGGACGGCCCACCGGCGGAGGCCGCTCCCGGTGCGGCCGGGCGGGCGGGGCCGGGCGGGTGCGCCGCGCCGCCGCGGCGGTTCTCGATGCGCGGCGCCGCGCCCTGGCCCGGGACCACGGGCGACGCGACGGGCGCGTCCCCGCCATCGCGGCGCAGCGGGCGCCGGGACCCGCCCGGGGTCGTCGGCGCGCCGCTCCAGTCGACCGTGCCGTAGGCGTGAGCGGTCGGTCCCGCCGGGCCCGAGGAGCCGGCACGGCCCTGCGCGCTCAGCGGGCTGTCCGCGCCCGTGCCGCCCGTGCCCGTGCCGCCGCCGTCCGGCGCGCCCGCGTCGTTCGCACGCGCGTGTGCCGTGTCCGCGCTCTGCTCCGCCGTGCCCCCGCAGGGCACGCGGACATGACCCTCGCCGTCCGGCGTGGTCGCCACCCGGGGGCCCGGCCCGCCGGGCGGGGCCAGACGCAGGGCGGACTCGCCCACCCGCAGCAGGGCGCCCGGCGCGAGACGGACGGGACGGCTCTGCACCGGCGCGCCGTCCAGCGTGGTGCCGTTGGTGGAGCCGAGGTCGGCCACCGTGACCCGGCCCTCGGGCGTGAGCGTCACGGCGCAGTGCAGACGCGAGACGTCCGGGTCGTCGAGGGGCACGTCCGCGTCGGCCGAGCGGCCCACGCGGACCTGGCCGCCGTGCAGGAGATGGACCCCGCCCGCGTCCGGTCCGGCCACCACGTGCAGCCGGGCCGGGGCGTCGTCGACCTCGGGATGCGGCTCTGGATCGGCCGGGGCGCCCAGGGACAGCACCGCGCCGTCCGTCAGCGGGGGCTCCCCCAGGGTGCAGCGCTGGGCGTCGAGCCGCTCCACGCCCGCGTAGAGCACGACCGCCGCAGCGGACGAGGACGGCGCGGCGCCCTCTCCGCAGACCGCCGCGGCCAGTGCGGACGACACCGCCGCCAGGGCCGTGCCGGCGGGCGCCGTGACCAGCACGTCGCAGCTCGCGGCGCGGGGCCGGGAATCGGCGGGCGCGCCCGCCGGGTCTACGACGGTCAGCCGGATCTGCATCGCCGTCAGCGGTCCCTTCTGCACGGGCGCGGGCTTCCCCCCACCCCACACGAGCACAGCGGCCAGTACTGAAGGCATCCTCGCACCTGTCACTGACAACGCGCCCCTCTCCCGAGGACAAGTGATCTTGATTGGTCGGCTCTGCCCGCAAAAGTGCCTGCCGGGTGCGTCACCGACGATCAGTTGAGATCGGTCACGTCCGGCTCCGGCAACCAGGAAGACGGGGGGAAGCGTCTTTCCTTCGAACGAGGACGACCACGACGACCGCCCCGTGTCCGCATCACGGCACTACAGTGGGTCGGAACACTGGCGGGACAGACGAGCGGGACCGAAGGGCCGGCGAGTCTGGCGAGCAAGCAGCAGGGAGCGCATGACGTGCGGCCGGTAGGCAGCAAGTACCTGCTCGAGGAGCCGCTCGGACGCGGCGCCACGGGCACCGTCTGGCGAGCCCGCCAGCGCGAGACCGCGGGCGCCGAGGCGGCCGTGGCGGGGCAGCCCGGGGAGACCGTCGCGATCAAGGTCCTCAAGGAGGAGCTCGCGAACGACCCCGACGTCGTGATGCGCTTCCTGCGCGAGCGCTCCGTCCTGCTGCGCCTGACCCACCCCAACATCGTCCGGGTCCGCGACCTGGTCGTCGAGGGCGACCTGCTGGCGCTGGTCATGGACCTCGTCGAGGGCCCCGACCTGCACCGCTACCTGCGCGAGAACGGCCCCTTCACACCGGTCGCCGCGGCCCTGCTCACCGCCCAGATCGCCGACGCGCTGGCCGCCAGCCACGCCGACGGCGTCGTGCACCGCGACCTGAAGCCGGCCAACGTCCTGCTCAAGCAGGACGGCGGCCAGATGCACCCGCTGCTCACCGACTTCGGCATCGCGCGCCTCGCCGACTCCCCGGGCCTGACCCGGACCAGCGAGTTCGTCGGCACGCCCGCGTACGTCGCCCCGGAGTCCGCCGAAGGCCGCCCGCAGACCTCCGCCGTCGACATCTACGGCGCGGGCATCCTGATGTACGAGCTGGTCACCGGCCGTCCGCCGTTCTCCGGCGGCTCCGCGCTGGAAGTCCTGCACCAGCACCTGAGCGCCGAGCCGCGCCGTCCCTCCACGGTCCCCGACCCGCTCTGGACGGTCATCGAGCGCTGTCTGAGCAAGAACCCCGACCACCGGCCCAGCGCCGAGAACCTCGCGCGCGGGCTGCGGATCGTCGCCGAGGGCATCGGGGTGCACGCCAACTCCATGCAGATCGCGGCCGCCGACGGCGTCGGCCATCTGCTCGCGCCCGACCCGACGCCCGCCACCGTGCCGGGCGGCGCCTACGACCCGAACGCCGCGACCAGCGTCCTGCCGCACACGGCGGGCCCGGCGGGCGCCGCCGACCCCACCGCCGTCCTGCCCCACACGGGGGGTCCGCAGGGCGCGGCCGACCCGACCGCCGTCCTGCCGCCGGTGCCGTCGGACCAGTACGGCGGGCCCGCGCAGCCGCCCGAGCAGCCGCATCCCTGGCAGAACCAGATGCGGGCCGCCCGCGACCGCAACGAGCCGACCCAGGTCCAGCAGTACCTGAGCCCCGGCGACGACCCGCTGCGCCGCCGCCCCCAGCGGCAGGTCTCCCGCCCCCAGCAGCAGCAGCCGCAGCAGCAGCCGTACCGCCAGCAGCCGCAACCGCAGCAGCAGCCCGGGTACGGGTACCCCGGCCGGCAGCAGCACCAGCAGCAGTACGCGACTCCGCAGCCGCCGCAGCCGCCGCAGCCGCCGCAGCCCCAGCAGCAGCAGCGGTACGCGCCGCCGCCCCAGCAGCAGCCGCGGCAGCGGCCCGCGCCGGAGCCCCGCCAGCCGCGCGAGCCCCGGCAGCGCGGCGCCAACCCGATGCGGATCCCCGGCCTGGGCTGTCTCAAGGGCTGCCTGTTCACGATCGTCATCCTGTTCGTGGCCGGTTGGCTCATCTGGGAGCTGAGCCCGCTGCAGGACTGGATCGGCTCGGGCAGGACCTTCTGGGGCCAGGTCACCCACTGGTACCACCAGGTCTCCGGCTGGATCGGCGACCTCGGCGGCGGCGGCTCCAACTGACCGCGGACGTCGGGCTCCGCCCCTGACCGCGAGTTTGTGTACTTGTCGACATCTGGCGGGTGATTTCCGTCTCCGCGGTGAAGGTTGGCTCCCAGGACGCGTACTTTGATGGGCAACACGCGTCTGTAGGAGCAGCCTTGGCACGGAAGATCGGCAGCCGGTACACCGCCCACCAGATCCTGGGACGGGGCAGCGCCGGCACGGTGTGGCTGGGCGAGGGACCGGAAGGGCCCGTCGCCGTCAAGCTGCTGCGCGAGGACCTCGCCTCCGACGAGGAGCTCGTGGGCCGCTTCGTGCAGGAGCGCACGGCGCTGCTCGGCCTCGATCACCCCCATGTGGTCTCGGTGCGGGACTTGGTCGTCGACGGCAACGACCTGGCGCTGGTGATGGACCTGGTCCGGGGCACGGACCTGCGCACCCGCCTCGAACGGGACCGGCGCCTCGCCCCCGAGGCCGCCGTGGCGATCGTCGCGGACGTCGCCGAGGGACTGGCCGCCGCGCACGCGGCCGGGATCGTGCACCGCGACGTCAAGCCCGAGAACATCCTGCTCGACATGCAGGGCCCGCTCGGCCCGGGCGGCTCGCACCGCGCGCTGCTGACCGACTTCGGCGTCGCGAAACTGATCGACACCCCCAAACGGACCCGCGCCACGAAGATCATCGGCACGCCGGACTACCTGGCGCCCGAGATCGTGGAGGGGCTGCCGCCGCGCGCCTCGGTGGACATCTACGCGCTCGCGACCGTCCTGTACGAGCTGCTCGCGGGCTTCACCCCGTTCGGCGGCGGCCACCCGGGCGCGGTGCTGCGCCGTCATGTCACGGAGTCCGTCGCCCCCCTGCCCGGCATCCCGGACGAGCTGTGGCAGCTGATTGTGCAGTGCCTGGCCAAGGCGCCGGCCTCCCGGCTGCGGGCCTCCGAGCTGGCGGCCCGGCTGCGCGAGCAGCTGCCCATGCTGACCGGGATGCCCCCGCTGGACGTCGACGAGCCCGACACCGAGCCGGAGGAGGGCGATCCCGCCGAGGCCGCCCCCTCCGTGCCGGCCGCCGAGGCGGCCGAGCGCCGGGTGCGGCGGGGCTCGGTCCCGCTGGTGCCCCACGCGAAGCCCGACTCCAACCGGGACACCCACACGTCGATGCGGGTGCCCGCGCCGGACGAGCTGGCCGGCGGGGCGCACGGCACGGCACGTGTGCCCAGGGCCGCGGGCGCGCCGCGTCCGGGATCGGCACGGAACCGTTCCGCCACCCGACGGCGCCGGATCACGCTCGGCGTGGCGGCGGCGGCCCTGGTGGCGGCGGTCGGGGTCGGCACCTGGGCGGCCACCTCCGGCGACGACGCGGGCGCGCCCCCCCAGGACACGAGGAACTCGGCGCCGACGGCACCCTGACACCCGGCGTGCGGGGCCCGCGATCGCGCCCATGCTGGCCCGTGACCGCCCGCGACAGCGCCCGTGACCGGCCCCGGGCCGCGTGCGGGGCCGCCCGTGGCCGTGGCCCGCCCGGGCCCGGGGGCGGCGCCCGGCACTCCCCGGTTGGCGGAGCCGTTACGCTGGAGGCGTGGCAGTCGTCGATGTATCCGAAGAGCTCAAGTCCCTCTCCTCGACCATGGAGTCGATCGAGGCCGTTCTGGACCTCGACAAGCTGAGGGCAGATATCGCCGTTCTTGAGGAGCAGGCGGCCGCGCCGTCCCTGTGGGACAACCCGGACGAGGCGCAGAAGATCACCAGCAAGCTGTCCCACCTGCAGGCCGAGGTCAGGAAGGCGGACACGCTGCGCGGCCGGATCGACGATCTCGCCGTGCTGTTCGAGATGGCCCAGGAGGAGGACGACCCGGACACCCTCGCCGAGGCCGAGTCCGAGCTCACTTCCGTCAAGAAGGCGCTCGACGAGATGGAAGTGCGCACGCTGCTCAGCGGGGAGTACGACGCCCGTGAGGCGCTCGTCAACATCCGCGCCGAGGCCGGCGGCGTCGACGCCGCCGACTTCGCCGAGAAGCTCCAGCGCATGTACCTGCGGTGGGCGGAGCAGCACGGCTACAAGACCGAGGTCTACGAGACGTCGTACGCCGAAGAGGCCGGCATCAAGT
This sequence comes from Streptomyces hayashii, assembly GCF_024539815.1. GTDB lineage: Bacteria > Actinomycetota > Actinomycetes > Streptomycetales > Streptomycetaceae > Streptomyces > Streptomyces hayashii. The sequence continues at coordinate 6,494 of NZ_JAHHIU010000179.1, read as the reverse complement.
CGACCACCTTCGCCGTGCAGATTCCGTACGCCTACGGCACGCTCTCCGTCGAGCAGGGCACGCACCGCCTCGTGCGGATCTCGCCCTTCGACAACCAGGGCCGCCGTCAGACCTCCTTCGCGGGCGTCGAGGTCCTCCCCGTGGTCGAGCAGACCGACCACATCGAGATCGACGAGTCCGAGCTGCGCGTGGACGTGTACCGCTCCTCCGGCCCCGGCGGTCAGGGCGTCAACACCACCGACTCCGCGGTGCGCCTGACCCACCTCCCCACCGGCATCGTCGTCTCCTGTCAGAACGAGCGGTCGCAGATCCAGAACAAGGCGACCGCGATGAACGTCCTCCAGGCGAAGCTGCTGGAGCGTCAGCGCCAGGAGGAGCGGGCCAAGATGGACGCCCTCAAGGACGGCGGCAGCTCCTGGGGCAACCAGATGCGTTCGTACGTCCTGCACCCGTACCAGATGGTCAAGGACCTGCGCACCGAGTTCGAGGTCGGCAACCCCGAGGCCGTGTTCAACGGCGAGATCGACGGGTTCCTGGAAGCCGGAATTCGCTGGCGCAAGCAGCAGGAGAAGTAGGTTTGTCGACACGGTAACCGCCCCTGATTCAGGGGCGGTTTGCTTTTTACGTCACATTCACAGCACCAACATCGCGCAAAGCGCCCCGACTTGGACATTGCGCCCGCAACGGCCTTGACGCTGCTTTGAAAAATGGGGAGGGTGCGGTGTGGCATGCGTATCTTCGGGGCGCATGTGAACCGGGGGCTTCAGCTGCATCTCAGCCACCCCCGTCGATCACAGCCCCCGAGCGCGGCCTCATCGACGATTCAGCTACTGGGGGTAGCAACCATATGACGAAGAAGACGCGGATCCGGGTCGCGCGCATAGCCGCCGGCGCCGTGATCGCCGCGGGCGCCTCGCTGACGGTCGCCGGGGTCGCCTCGGCCGCCGGCGACGAGGGCGGCCTCAGCGGCCTTGTGTCCACGTCCGGCGGGGACGAGGTCACTCCGCAGACGGGCGAGGACCCCTGCCCGATCGGGATCTGCACCGTCGGCGGCACGAACTCCTCGGGCGGTGACTCCTCGACCGGCGGCGACTCGTCCACGGGCGGCGACTCCTCGACCGGCGGCAGCTCGTCCACGGGCGGCGACTCCTCGACCGGCGGCGACTCCTCCACCGGCGGCGCGGCCTCCATCGGCGGGACGGTCTCCATCGGCGGAACGTCCAGCACGGGCGGCGACTCCAGCACCGGCGGCGACTCCAACACGGGCGGTTCCAGCACCACGGGCGGTTCCAGCACCACGGGCGGCAGCTCGACCACCGGCGGTTCCACCACGGGCGGTTCCAGCACGACGGGTGGCAGCTCGACCACGGGCGGTTCCACGACCGGCGGCTCGACCACCGGCGGTTCCACCACCGGCGGCTCGACCACCGGCGGTTCCGCCACGGGCGGTTCGGGCTCCACCGGCGGGGACGACTCCACCGGCGGTTCGGGGTCGGGCTCCACCGGCGGCTCCGCGACGGGCGGTTCGGGCTCCACCGGCGGCTCCACCACCGGAGGCCCCGGCGCCGACGGCACCTCGACCCAGGAGGTCGGCAGCTCCGCGCTGACCGACACCTCGGCCGTGGCCGCCGACAACACCGCTCAGGGCGGCGGCAAGGAGCTCGCCGAGACCGGCGCCGGCCAGACCACGTTCCTGATCATCGGCGCCGCCACCATGATCGCCGGCGGCATCGGCTTCCGTGTGCTGCCGCGCCTCGCGGCCGGCCGCGGCGGTGCGGCCGCCTGACGCCAGGTAGTCGCACCTGTACGTGACGTACGCGCGAAGGGCCCGGAGCGACCAGCTCCGGGCCCTTCGTACATCGCCGTCCGCTCTCGGACGGTCCGGCCGCCGCTCTCAGGCGGTCTGGTGGGCGAGCAGCGCCACCGCCGCCACCAGCACCGCCAGCAGCGCGATCAGCGCCATGGGGTTCAGATTCGCGAGGAAGTTCTCCTGTTGCTGCAGCCGCTCGCGGTTCGCGCGGCACACGGGGCACCGGCCCTCGCTCACGGGCGCAGCGCAGTTAGCGCACACCAGCCGGTCGTACGTCATGCGCCTCGCCCTCCTTGCACCGGTTCCATGGACACAACGCTTCGGGGTACGGGAACGTTCCCCCTCCACTGTGCCAGGTTCCTCCGGGGGTCGCGCGGCTCACCCGAAGAGCGGGGGGCGTACAAAGTCCCGTACAAAAACGCACAAGCCCCACCCAACCCCTCCCGACGCCTGCGCCGCCCTCCCCGGTTCGCGTATGGTCACGCTCATCTACCCCCGGCGACCCGTGGTGCATCCGTGATCCGATTCGACAACGTCTCCAAGGTCTACCCCAAGCAGACCCGCCCCGCACTCAGGGATGTCTCCCTCGAAGTGGAGAAGGGCGAGTTCGTCTTCCTCGTCGGGTCCTCCGGCTCCGGAAAGTCCACTTTCCTGCGGTTGGTCCTCCGTGAGGAGCGGACCAGCCACGGCCAGGTGCACGTCCTGGGCAAGGACCTCGCCCGCCTCTCCAACTGGAAGGTGCCGCAGATGCGCCGCCAGCTGGGAACGGTCTTCCAGGACTTCCGGCTGCTGCCGAACAAGACGGTGGCGGAGAACGTCGCCTTCGCGCAGGAGGTCATCGGCAAGTCCAAGGGCGAGATCCGCAAGTCCGTGCCGCAGGTGCTCGACCTCGTCGGACTCGGCGGCAAGGAGGACCGGATGCCGGGCGAGCTGTCCGGCGGCGAACAGCAGCGCGTGGCCATCGCGCGCGCCTTCGTGAACCGGCCCAAGCTGCTGATCGCGGACGAGCCCACCGGCAACCTCGACCCGCAGACCTCCGTCGGCATCATGAAGCTGCTCGACCGGATCAACCGGACGGGCACGACCGTGCTGATGGCCACGCACGACCAGAACATCGTGGACCAGATGCGCAAGCGCGTCATCGAGCTGGAACAGGGCCGCCTCGTCCGTGACCAGGCGCGCGGCGTCTACGGCTACCAGCACTGACCGCTCCCGCCATCGCGCCCGCCCCGGCGGACGTCCCCGGAAAGGCCTGAACAACACGCCATGCGCGCCCAGTTCGTACTGTCGGAGATCGGCGTAGGTCTCCGCCGCAACCTGACGATGACCTTCGCCGTCATCGTCTCCGTCGCCCTGTCCCTGGCGCTCTTCGGCGGGTCGCTCCTGATGAGCGATCAGGTCAACACGATGAAGGGCTACTGGTACGACAAGGTCAACGTCTCGATCTTCCTCTGCAACAAGAGCGACGCCGAGTCGGACCCCAACTGCGCCAAGGGCGCGGTCACCGCGGACCAGAAGAAGCAGATCAAGTCCGACCTCGACAAGATGGGCGTCGTCGAGAAGGTGACGTACGAGTCGCAGGACGACGCGTACAAGCACTACAAGGAGCAGTTCGGCGACTCCCCGCTGGCCAGTTCCCTCACGCCGGACCAGATGCAGGAGTCGTACCGCATCAAGCTGAAGGACCCGGAGAAGTACCAGGTCATCGCGACGGCCTTCGACGGGCGCGACGGCGTGCAGTCGGTGCAGGACCAGAAGGGCATCCTGGACAACCTCTTCGGGCTCCTCAACGGCATGAACTGGGCCGCGCGGGCGGTCATGGCGCTGATGCTCGTGGTGGCCCTGATGCTGATCGTCAACACCGTGCGCGTCTCGGCGTTCAGCCGGCGGCGCGAGACCGGCATCATGCGGCTCGTCGGCGCCTCCGGGTTCTACATCCAGGCGCCGTTCATCGCCGAGGCCGCGGTCGCCGGGCTCATCGGGGGGACGGTCGCCTGCGGATTCCTGGTGATCGCCCGGTACTTCATCATCGATCACGGCCTGGCCCTGTCCGAGAAGCTGAACCTGATCAACTTCATCGGCTGGGACGCCGTGTTGACGAAACTTCCGCTCATCCTCGCGACCAGCCTGCTGATGCCCGCACTGGCCGCGTTCTTCGCGCTGCGCAAGTACCTGAAGGTGTGACGCACACGCCCCGGAGTGTGACGCACGCCCCGAAGGGCCGTACGGTCAACCGACCGTACGGCCCTTCGCGTTCCCCTAGACTCACCGCCATGTCAGGCCGTGACCTGTTCTGTCAGCCCCGCCGTTTCGGCCGCGGGGCCGCCCTGACATTGGTGTTCGCGAGCGTGCTCGTCGCGGGGGCCGCGACGGGATCGCTGCCGCAGCAGTGGGGCGAGGGACACGCGCAGCCCTCGGGCGCGGCTCGTTCCACCGCCCCCGCCGGACATGCCGAGGACGTGGCACGGGCCGCCGAGGAGGCCGCCGCGGACGGCAAGTCCCCGATGGAGGCCGCCGAGCGCGCCGTCAGCCGCAGCGGCGACCGCTGGGCGGCGGTCTACTCCGAGGGCGAGTACGAGGAGTTCCAGGACTCCCTGGACGGCCGGTACACCGGCGTCGGCCTGGAGGCGCGGCGCGAGCGGGACGGCCGGATCGAGGTGACCAAGGTGCAGTCCGGGTCTCCCGCGGCCGACGCGGGGGTCCACGCGGGCGACCGGCTGCGCAGCGTCGACGGACGGCCCGTGGACGGCCTGCCGGTCACCGACGTCGTCTCCTTACTGCGGGGTGACATGAAGGACGCGCCCGCCGGCACCGCCGTCCGTCTCGGCCTGGAGCGCGGCACGCGCGCGTGGACCGAGACCCTGCGCCGGGCGCTGCTGTCCACGGACTCCGTCACCGTCCACGAGCTCTCCGGCGGCATCACCGTCATCACCGTCGCCGCGTTCACCAAGGGCGTCGGCGACAGCGTCCGCAGCGCCGTCGAGCACGCCCCGCCCGGCGCCGGGATCGTGCTGGACCTGCGCGGCAACTCCGGCGGACTGGTCACCGAGGCCGTCGCCGCCGCGTCCGCCTTCCTCGACGGCGGGCTCGTCGCCACCTACGACGTCGACGGCGACCAGCGCGTCCTGCACGCCGAGGCCGGCGGCGACACCGTCCGTCCGCTGGTCACGCTCGTCGACGGCGGCACGATGAGCGCGGCCGAGCTGCTCACCGGCGCGTTGCAGGACCGGGGCCGCGCGGTCGTGGTGGGCTCGCGCACCTTCGGCAAGGGCTCGGTGCAGATGCCGCGCCGGCTGCCCGACGGCTCGGTGGCCGAGCTGACCGTGGGGCACTACCGCACCCCTTCCGGCCGCGCCGTCGACGGCCGGGGCATCACGCCCGATCTGGAGGCGGACGACGGGGCGCTGAAGCGTGCGGAGACCGTGCTGAGCGGGCTGGGCGACGCGTCCTGAGCGTTCCGCGAGCGGTTGCGTAATCGGCTTTCCCTCGGACCGCCTCCGGATGCGAAAATGGCGGGACTATGAGCAAGGGAATGTACGTACCGAAGGAATCCCAGCCGAAGCAGGGCGGGGCGGCCCCCACCGGCAAGGTCAAGGACGGCAAGCGCAAGATCGTCGCGCAGAACAAGAAGGCCCGGCACGACTACGCGATCATCGACGTCTATGAGGCGGGCCTCGTCCTCACGGGTACCGAGGTGAAGTCGCTGCGCCAGGGCCGCGCCTCGCTGACCGACGGCTTCGTCCAGATCGAGGGGAACGAGGCGTGGCTGCACGCCGCCCACATCCCCGAGTACAGCCAGGGCAGCTGGACCAACCACTCGGCGCGCCGCAAGCGCAAGCTGCTGCTGCACCGCGAGGAGATCGACAAGCTGGCGGTGAAGTCCGAGGAGACGGGTCATACGATCGTGCCCCTCGCCCTCTACTTCAAGGACGGCCGGGCCAAGGCCGAGATCGCGCTGGCGCGGGGCAAGAAGGAGTACGACAAGCGGCAGACCCTGCGCGAGAAGCAGGACCGCCGCGAGACGGACCGGGTGATCGCGGCGGCCAAGCGCAGGCAGCGGCACGCGTAGCCCGGGCGCGCACGGCCGCCGGGCACGCGGCCGCCGTGAATGCAGTGGCATCGACGGGCGTGGGTCACGTACCATGTCCTGTGTGCCCCGCAGTGGGCACGGGCCCTCCTCGGAGGGATTGAAAAAACAACATGGGGATGATCGGTTTCGACAGCGGCTGTCGAAGCAGGGGAAGCGTGTCGAGGAAGCGGCAATGATCTCGTAAACCATATGTCGCAAAAAATAATCGCCAATACCAAGAGCGATTCCCAGTCCTACGCTCTCGCTGCCTAATAAGCAGTGAGGTAGGACCCTAAAGGGTGTCAGCCCGGGAGTGTTCCCGGCCCGGATCCTGGCATAATCTAGGGGACTAAACCGTCTCACCCGGTCACGGGGTGAGATGGGAAATCAAACAGTGACTGGGCCCGTCGGCGACTTGTTCGCGTGATCGCCGGGGCCGAGAAAATCACAGCGAACTGCACACGGAGAAGCCCTGATTCTGCACCGTTGGACGCGGGTTCGATTCCCGCCATCTCCACTCATCCCATGTGACATGAAGACCTCGCCCTCTCAGGGGGCGGGGTCTTTTTGTGTTTGCCCGCGGGCCGTCGCCGGGCGGCGGGCGGGCCGCGGGCA
>NZ_JAHHIU010000178.1 GCF_024539815.1 Streptomyces hayashii | reverse complement strand
GGCATGGGTCTCCTCGTGAGGGGGGGTGGGGCGCGCTCGGCGCACAGTCTGGCCCGTGATCGTGGTCATGTACAGACCAATCAAATGGACGGTGGTGGACCCTGAGGAGAACGGCGCGCCGGGCCGTACTGGAGGACCATGGAGAGGGGTGTCCCGGCGTGGGAGAAATGAGTTGAGCGCGAGAGAGCAGGGGGAGTCGGCATGGGGGACGGCGTGCCGCATCGAGGCCCGGAGGCGGTGCGTGGCATGAGTGCAGGCGGACCGTCCGCGGCCGACGGGGGTGGCCCCACCGGGCCCAGCGGGCTGCTCGACGTGCTGAACGTGGCCTCGGTGGTCCTCGACACCGAAGGCCGTATCGCGCTGTGGAGCCCGCAGGCCGAGGAGCTGTTCGGCTATTCGGCGCAGGAGGCGCTGGGCAGGTACGCGGCCCGGGTGATGGTGCACGAGCGGCACGTCGACCTGGTGGTGAAGCTGTTCGCCGACGTCATGGCCACCGGCCGGAGCTGGGCTGGGGCGTTCCCCATCCGGCGCAAGGACGGCGCCACCGTGCTGGTCGAGTTCCGCAACATGCGGCTCACCGACGAACGGGGCGAGGTCTACGCCCTGGGGCTGGCCGCCGACCAGACGACGGTGCGCCGGCTGGAACGCGACCTGGCCCTGTCCACCCGGATGGTCGCGCAGTCCCCCACCGGCCTCGCCGTGCTGGACACCGACCTGCGGTACGTGTCGGTCAACCCGGCGCTGGAGCGCATCAACGGCGTGCCGGCCGCGGACCACCTGGGACGCACGGTCCGCGAGGTGCTGCCGTCGCTGGACGCCGGCGCCCTGGAGGAGGCGGCACGCGAGGTGCTGCGGACGGGCGAACCGCTCGTCGACCGCTTCTCGGCGGGTCGCACCCCGGCGGACCCGCACAAGGACCACGCCTGGTCGGTCTCCCTGTACCGCCTGGAGGACGCGCGCGGCACCGTGCTGGGCGTCGCCGTCTCGGTCAGGGACGTCACCGACCGGCACCAGGCGGCCGTCGAGGCAGAGGCGGCGCGCCGCCGGCTGGCGCTGATCGCCGACGCCTCGGCCCGCATCGGCACCACCTTGGACCTGGAACGCACCGCCCGTGAACTGACCGAGGTGGCCGTGCCGGAACTCGCGGACGTGGCCGCGGTCGATCTGCTCGACACGGTCGTGGCGGGCCGGCGCACCAGCCTCGGGCCCGCCGAACCCGCCGACATCCGCGCCCTCGCGGTACGGGCCGACGACGAGCCGGACGCGCTGCGGGCGGCCGACCAGCCCGGAGAGGTCGCCCGCTACGCACCCGACCGGCTCGTCACCGAGTGCATGCGCTCGGGCCGGCCGGTCATGCTGGCGCGGGTGGAGGAGGCCGACCTCGCCCGCATCGCCCGCTCACCCGAGGCGGCCGCCCTGCTGGCCCGGGCGGGCGTGCACTCCTACCTGGCGGTGCCGCTCATCGCGCGGGGCGAGGTGCTGGGCGCCCTCGACCTGAAGCGGACCCGCAACCGGTTGCCGTTCAGTCACGACGATCTGCTGCTCGCCCGCGAACTGGCGGCCCGGGCGGCCGTGCAGATCGACAACGCCCGCTGGTACCAGAACGCCCGCACCACCGCGCTCACCCTCCAGCGCAGCCTGCTGCCGAGCCATCCGCCCGTCACCGGCGGGCTGGAGGTCGCCTCGCGCTACCAGCCCGCGGGCGCCACCACGGAGGTCGGCGGCGACTGGTTCGACGTCATCCCCCTGCCCGACGGCAAGACGGCGCTCGTCGTCGGCGACGTCATGGGCAGCGGCATCGACGCCGCCGCCACGATGGGCCGGCTGCGCACGGCGACGACCACGCTGGCCTCGCTCGACCTCGACCCGGCGGTGCTGCTGGAGCACCTGGACCGCATCACCCAGGGCCTGGACCACTCCATCGCCACCTGCGTGTACGCCGTCCACGACCCACGGCTCGGGAGATGCCGGATCGCCAACGCGGGGCATCTGCCACCGGTCCGGGTGCGCCCCGGCCGGCCGCCTGAGCTGCTGGAGCTGCCGACCGGCGTGCCGCTGGGCGTGGGCGGGGTGGCGTTCTCCACGACCGACGTCGACTTCGCCTCCGGCGACCAGCTGGTGCTGTACACGGACGGGCTGGTCGAGACGCGCACCCACTCCCTGGACGAGCGTCTGGCAGCGCTGCTGGCACTGCTCGACGATCCCGGCCGACCGCTGGAGGAGCTGTGCGACCTGCTGCTGGAGGCCTTGCACCACCCGGACAACCAGGACGACGTCGCCCTGCTGGTGGCACGGGCGCTCATCGCCGAGTAGCCGCAAAACGCCACATCTCCGCATCGCCGTAGCTCCGCATCGCCGTAGCTCCGCAGCTCCGAAGGGGCGGGCGTCGGGTTCACAGGTTCTCGTTATCGCTTCCTTACCCGGTGCCTCGGACAATCACAGACAGGCGTGACAAGGGCGTCGCCGTTCATCGCCGAGGAGAGTGAGAGCCGCCATGCAGGAGCCCCTGGAACCGCAGGAACCGCAAGGCCCGCAGCGGCCGCCCGGAGCCGGAGCGCTCCCCGGTCCGGCCGACGGCGCCGCGGAACGCGGGGGCGTCCCCGCGGGCGGGGCGCCGCGCCGCCGTCCGGCCCGCGCGCGGGCCCTGATCGCGGCCACGGCCGTCGCCGTCCTGGCGTTGGGCGGGACCGTCGCGTACGCGGCCACGTCCAACGGCTCCGGCGGCGGCTCGCCGTCCGCGTCGCCGTCCGCGTCCTCCTCCGAGGGGCCCGGCGGACGGCACGGCCGAGGCGGACCCTGGTTCGGCCCCGGCGGCGACGCGGCCCACGGCGAGGCGACCGTCAAGGACCCCGGCACCGGCGACTGGGTCGTCCGCGTCTGGCAGCGGGGCGTCGTCGAGAAAACGGACGGTTCCCACCTCACCGTCAAGAGCGAGGACGGCGTCTCCTGGACGTGGACGCTGGGCTCGGACACGCGCGTTCTCGGGGACGGCGGCTCCGGCTCCGGCTCCGGTTCCGCGGCGCCGTCGAAGGGCGACACCGTGTTCGTCGTCGGAACGCGTTCCGGGGACACGAACACGGCCGACCGGGTCCTGTCCGGCTCCTTCGGCGACCGCGGCCGCGACGACCACGATCACGACCACGACCACCGCGGCGGCTTCGGCGGACACGGCCCGTGGGACCGCGGCGGCCGGAGCAGCTCACCCGGCCCCATGGGCGGCGGCGCCGCTACCTGAGCCTGGTCCCGAGGATCACGTGCGCGGACAGCTCCTCGTCCCGCGCCACGCGCACCGTCAGACCGCTGCGGGCGAACGCCTCCACGGCCGCCGGGGCCTGACGCTCGCTGGTCTCGACGAGCAGGCGTCCGCCGGGGGCGAGCCACCGCGGCGCGCCGGCGGCGACCCGGCGCAGCACGTCCAGACCGTCGCCGCCGCCGTCGAGGGCGGTGAGCGGCTCGTGCTCCCGGGCCTCGGCCGGCAGCAGGGGCACCTCACCGGTGGGGACGTACGGCACGTTGGCGGCGAGGATGTCGACGCGGCCGCGCAGCCGGGCGGGCAGCGGCGCGAAGAGATCGCCCGCGTAGGCGTGTCCGCCGTACTCGGCGAGGTTGCGCTGCGCACAGCCCACCGCCACCGGGTCGATGTCCGCGGCGTGCAGCTCGACGGGCCCGAGCGAGGCGGCCAGGGCGGCGCCGACCGCCCCGGAGCCGCAGCACAGGTCGACCACCACCGAAGCCTGCGGCGACGCGGCGAGCGCCTCGTCGACGAGGAACTCGGTCCGGCGGCGGGGCACGAAGACGCCCGGCTCGACACTGACGCGCAGTCCGTGGAACTCGGCCCAGCCGACGACGTGTTCCAGGGGCAGGCCCGCCGCACGGCGTCGTGCCATGGCGGCGGCCTCGTCCGCGGTGGGGGCGGCGTCGAGGATCAGCTCGGCCTCTTCCTCGGCGAAGACGCACCCGGCCGCGCGCAGGGCGAGGACGAGGGCGTCACGGCAGGACGGAGGCGGCGAAGGGGACGAGGAGGAAGCGGGAGGGATGAGGGCGGGCATGGAGCCGAGGAGCCTTTCGAGAAGCCGAAGAGCGCTCCCGCGATCGCTCAGGCGCGGCGGTCCACGCCGTCACGAGAGGAGAGCACCCGACCTGACACAGCGGTAATGGGTCTCACCTCCCAGGCCTCGCACGACCGGGAACCTCCGCGGCCGTCGGCCACCCTACCCCAGCGTCCGCCCGCTGTTCATGACATCTGCATCCACTTAAGTTGTACTATACAACTGAGCGATCCGGGAGGAGAGGAACGGTGGAAGCAGCCGACGCCGTGGAGACGATCCAGCGGGAGATGACGAGCTTCGCCCGGCGGGCCCGCGCCTCGGCCGGCCGTCTGCATCCCGAGCTGTCGCTGGTGTCGTACACGCTGCTCGGCCACCTGGAGGAGAGCGACGGTTGCCGGGCCACCGACCTCGCCGCGCACTACGCCCTGGACAAGTCCACGGTCAGCCGGCAGGTCGCCGCCCTGGAGCGCGCCGACCTGATCGGCCGGCGCCAGGACCCCGAGGACCACCGCGTCCAGGTCCTCCACCTCACCGACGCCGGACGGCGCATCCTCGCCCAGGTCACCGAGAGCCGTCGCGCCGCGTTCCACGAGCGTCTGGCCGAGTGGCCGGCCGAGGACCTGGAGCGGTTCGCGGAGTACCTGGTGCGGTACAACGCGTGGCCCGGCCGCGGACGGGACGACTGACCCCCGGCGCCCGTCCCGGACCGCGCGGCTGGGGCGCCGGGACCGCCGCCCGCCCCTCCCCCGGCCGCTCGGGCGTCCTGGCGGCCGGGCACCACGCCGTGCCTCGACGATCGACCGGCGGACCCGGTGCGGGACGCTGCTGACTTGCACGTACGGTGGACTGCGCAAGCAACCGCCGCCCTCACGCTGGAACCGCATGAACGTCACCCGAGGCTTCACCGGCCGCCCCCGCGTCGCCGATCCGGGACTGCCTCCCGGCCAGTACGACGCCGGCGACGACTGGCCCGTGCTGTCCGCCGAGGTCACCCCCGACCTGACGCCCGCCGACTGGACCTTCCGCATCGACGGACTGGTGCGGACGCCCCGCACCTGGGACTGGGACGAGGCGCACGCGCTCCCGGAGTCCGCCTACGAGGGCGACATCCACTGCGTCACGAGCTGGTCGAAGTTCGGGGTGCGATTCGGGGGCGTCTCCCTCGACGCGTTCCTGGCGGCCGTGCGCCCCGAGGCGTCGGCCACCCACGCGGTGGCGTACTCCCACACCGGGTACACCACCAACCTGCCGCTGGCCGACCTGACCGGCGGGCGCGCCTGGATCGCCTGGGACCACGACGGCGAGCCCCTCGCGCCCGAGCACGGCGGTCCGGCGCGGCTGCTGGTGCCGCACCTGTACTTCTGGAAGAGCGCCAAGTGGATCGCGGGCCTGCGCCTCCTCGACCACGACGAGCCCGGCTTCTGGGAGCAGAACGGCTACCACGCGCGGGGCAACCCGTGGGAGGAGCAGAGGTACTCCGGTGACTGAGGCCTTCGCCGCCGCGTCCGGGCGCGCCGCTCCCCCGTCCGCGACGTTCACGCCAGCGACCCGGTTCGCCGTGCCCGGGCGGATCGCCGTCAGCGGCCGGGCCGCCTCCGAGTGGCAGACGGCGACGCTGACCGAGATCCGCCGCGAGACCCCGCTGGCGTCCACCTTCCGGTTCGCGGCTGCGGCCTGGGCGGGGCATCTGCCCGGCCAGCATCTGATGCTCCGGCTGACGGCCGACGACGGCTACACCGCCCAGCGCCACTACTCGATCGCGTCCGCGCCCGACGACGACGGGCACATCGAGCTGACGCTGGACCACGTGGACGGCGGCGAGGTCTCGGGCTGGTTCCACACGACGGCCGAGCCGGGCGACGAGGTCGAGGTGCGCGGCCCGCTCAGCGGGTTCTTCGCCTGGCCCGGCGACCGGCCCGCGCTGCTGATCGGCGCCGGGTCCGGGGTCGTCCCGCTGATGTCGATGGTCCGCCACCACCGGGCGCGCGCCCTCGACGTGCCGCTGCGGCTGGTGGTGTCCGCCCGCGGTCCCGAGGAGCTGATCTACGCGCGCGAGCTCGGCGCGGAGACGACACACGTGTTCACCCGGAGCGCGCCGCGGGGCGTGCCCGTGGGCCGCCTGGGCGCGGAACACCTGGCGCCGCTGCTCGCCGAGGAGCCGGCAGGCGGCTGGGAGGCGTACGTGTGCGGCTCGAACGGGTTCGCCGAACACGCGTCGCGGCTGCTGGTCGAGGCCGGGCAGCCGGTGGACCGCATCAGGATCGAACGCTTCGGCTGACCGGGCCGGTCGGCCGGCCCGGCCCCTCCCCTGCCCTGCCGGCGTCGCCCGGGGCGCGGTCGAGGCCGCCGCCGACGCTGCTTTCGAGGGGCCGTGGTGAACGATGCGTGAAACGATGTACTCCGAACGGAGTACCTCCCTCCGGTGGGCACTCGTACGCGTGACGGCGAGGAGGTCGACATGCGAAGCGGGGTGCGGGGCTGGCGTCGGCGCGACAATCCGCTGCGGCGCCGGTCGGATGTCGTCGAAGCGTGGACGGCGCTGGTCGTCGCCACACTGCTGCTGGTGGTCGCGCCCCTGGCCGGGGCGCTCGCGGGCCGCTGGGCCCATGACGACGCCCAGGCGGCCGCGGTCCGGCAACGGGCCGACCGGCATCGGGTGACCGCGCAGGTCGTCGGCCGCCCGCCCGAGACCATGCCCGCCGTGGAAGGCGGCAGACAGCAGATGGTCGCGGTGAGCGTGCGGTGGACACCGCCGGGCGAGCACGCGCGGACGGCCACCGCGCGGGTGCCGGCGGGCACGCACCGGGGAGACGTGGTGGACGTGTGGTTCGACGACCACGGCCGCAGCGTCGCGCCGCCGCCGAACGACACGATGGTCTGGCAGCACACCCTCACCCTGGGCGTCTGCGTGGCCGGCGGCGCGGCGGCCTCGGTGCTGCTCGGGCACGCCGCCGTCCGCCGGGTGGCGATGCGTCACCGGCTGGCCGAGTGGGAGCGTGAGTGGGCGCGCACCGAGCCCCAGTGGACCCGGCGCAGGCCCGCCTGAAGCGTGCGACGCAGTCTGGCGAGGTCTCCCGCGCCCCACGTACGGTGTGATCATTCGTATGGGCAATTGACAAAAGGCGGTCCTTGATGGCCCTGTTCGACCTGTCCCTCGACGAGCTCCACGCCTACCGCAGCGCCTCCACCGAGCCCGAGGATTTCGACGCGTTCTGGTCCAAGACCCTCCAGGAAGCCCGCGAGCACGACCTGGACGCCCGCTTCGAGCCGGTCGACACGGGCCTGACCACGGTGCGGGTGTACGACGTGACGTTCGCCGGGTTCGGCGGCCACCCGGTCAAGGGCTGGCTGACGCTGCCCGCCGAGGCCGACCGACCGCTGCCCCTGGTCGTGGAGTTCGTCGGATACGGCGGCGGACGAGGACTGCCCCACGAGCACCTGCTGTGGGCGTCCACGGGCCGAGCGCACTTCATCATGGACACCCGCGGCCAGGGCAGCGCATGGGGCGGCGGGGGCGGCACCGCGGACCCGGTGGGCGGCGCGCCCTCGTACCCCGGGTTCATGACCCGGGGCATCGACGCCCCCGAGAACTACTACTACCGACGGGTGTTCACGGACGCGGTCCGCGCGGTCGAGGCGGCTCGTTCGCATCCGCTGACCGACGCCTCGCGGACCGTCGCGGTCGGCGGGAGCCAGGGCGGCGGCATCACGATCGCCGTGGGCGGTCTGGTGCCCGACCTGGCGGCGGTCGCGCCCGACGTGCCGTTCCTGTGCGACTTCCCCCGAGCGGCGACGCTGACGGACCGTCACCCCTACCGGGAGATCGGCCTGTTCCTCAAGACGCACCGCGGCCGCGCCGGGGACGCGCTGCGCACCCTGTCCTACTTCGACGGCGTCCACTTCGCCTCGCGCGGCTCGGCCCCGGCCCTCTTCTCGGCGGCGCTGGAGGACCAGACCTGCCCGCCCTCGACCGTGTTCGCCGCCTTCAACGCATGGCCGCACGAGGACAAGGCCATCGAGGTGTACGAGTTCAACGACCATGAGGGCGGCGGCCCTTACCAGGAGGCGGTCAAGCTGCGCTGGCTGCGCTCGTACGCCTGAGCCGCCCCCGACGCGGACGGCGCCGCCCGGGACGCGGGACGGTGTCACCGGCTCGCGGGACCGTTCACCCGGGGTGATCCGCGCCGGATCCCCGGGCGAACGGTCCCCGATCCCCGGGCGAACGGTCCCGGATCCCCGGGTGATGATCCATGCCGATCGCCTTCCCTCCAGTCCGACCAGTCGGTATGTTCAGGAGGTCCGGCCGCAACCTCGGGGTCCGGGCGTCCCGGCGGACCACGGAGGGCCCATGTCCGAGCACGTGCCACAGGTTCACGGCCACTGCGACCCGCGGTTCGCCGCGGTGCGCACCGCCTTCGAGGAGAACTTCCGGGAGCGGGACGAGCTCGGCGCCGCGGTGAGCGTGACGGTCGACGGCGTGACGGTGGCCGACCTGTGGGGCGGCTGGGCCGACCCGGCGCGCACACGCGCGTGGGAGCGGGACACCCTGGTCAACGTGTGGTCCACGTCGAAGGGGCCGACGGCGCTGTGCGCGCACATCCTCGCCGACCGGGGACTGCTGGACTTCGACGCACCGGTGGCCGCGTACTGGCCGGAGTTCGCCGCCGCGGGCAAGGAGCGGGTGCTGGTGCGGCACCTGCTGTCCCATCGCGCGGGTCTGGCCGGGCTGCGTGAGCGGCATTCGCTCGAACAGCTCTACGACTGGGAGCTGACCACCGCGCGCCTCGCGGCCACCGAGCCCTGGTGGGAGCCCGGCACCCGGTCGGGCTACCACGCCCTCACCTTCGGCTTCCTCGTCGGGGAGGTCGTGCGGCGGGTGTCGGGGCTGCTGCCGGGGGCGTTTCTGGAGCGGGAGGTGACCGGTCCGCTGGGCGTCGACTTCACCATCGGGCTGGCGGAGAAGGAGGCCGGACGGGCGGCGGAGCTGGTGCATCCGCCGGCCGTCCCGGCGAGCGAACAGGCCGCGGTGTTCAGCCAGTTGACCCCGGCGGCCATCGCCGCGCTGACCAACCCCCTGGCAGGCGCGGCCGAGGCCAACTCGCCCAGGTGGCGGGCGGCGGAGATACCGGCCGCCAACGGTCACGGCACGGCGCGGGCCGTGGCCGCGCTCTACGGCGTCTTCGCCGGCCGGGGCGCGTACGGCGGCCGGCGCGTCCTGTCCGCCGAGGCGGCCGAGCGGGTGCGCGAGGGTCAGGGAGCCTGCCGGGACCTGGTCCTGGGGGCCGGGTTCGACCACGAGACCGAGCTCGGCCTGGGATTGTGGCTCAGCGGGCCGAACGGCTCGTACGGCCCCAACCCGCGCGCTTTCGGTCACGACGGGTTCGGCGGCTCCTGCGGCCTCGCCGACCCGGAGGCCGGGGTGTCGCTGGGGTACGTGATGAACCGGATGGGGCCGCGCATCGCCGACGACCCCCGCAAGACGGCGCTGATCGAGGCCCTGTACAGCGCGCTCTGAGCGAAGCCGCGGCTGGTCGGGCGGGGACGCGGGGCGACCGGTTTTCGGCCGATCCGGCGGTCCGCCCTTCCCTGGTGGTTTAGACCAATGCTAGATCTGGTGGCGCACCGAGTCCGCACGAACACGGCACGTCACCCACAGGAGGCGCGCGGCATGGCCCGCAGCACCGTCCCCACCACCGACCACGTCCATCCGTACTCCGAGGATCGGCCGCTGTACTGGCGGATCGCGAAGCAACTGCTCGGCGAACTGCGCGACGGCGCCGTCGCGCCCGGCGAACGGCTGCCCGGCGAACGGCAGTTGGCCGGGCACTTCGGCGTCAGCCGGGAGACCGTACGGCAGGCGCTGGAGGTCCTGCGCCGCGACGGGCTCATCGAGACCGACCGGCGGGGCAGTCACGCGGCCCTGCCGGACGGGCCGCTCGGCGCCCCGTCGTTCCTCGCCTTCCCCGTGGGCGCGCGGCCCGCGGACGATCCGTCGGCGGTGGCCCGGGCCGCCGTCAGCTGGGAGGCGCCCCCGCCCGGGCACGCCGAGGCGCTGGGGCTCGCCCCGCACCGGCCGACGCTGGTGCACCGCTACGAGTCCGCCCGCGCCGACGGCCGCGGGCTGCGCACGGCCGTCACGTCGTTCTCGGCGGTGGCGCTGACCGAGGTCGAGGAGCTGGCCCGCTACCGCGACCGCGCCGACGTCGACGCCGTGCCGGAGCTGCGGCGGGCCTACGACTGGATGCGCAGGGCCGGTCTGACCCTGCACCACCGCGATCTCATCACCCCGCTCGACGACGCCCCCTCGATGCGGGTGACCCGGCAGGTGCACGACCAGTACGCGCGCCCCCTGGAGATCACCGATCTGGTGGTGGACGCCCGACGGGAGGCGCTGGTCTACGCGTTCACGCTCCCGGCGGCGTGACGGCCGCGACCGCACCGCCGCCGTCGGGCGCCCGCAGCGCCTCGACCATCCGCACCCGGGGGCTCCCGTCCCGCCTCGCGCCGAACTCGGGCAGGGCGCGAAGGGCCACGCAGAACCCGGCGTCCTCCAGGGCACGCCGCACCTCGCCGAGCCGGAAGGCCCGGTAGTACATCACGAACGGAGGCCGCCACACGGCGTTGCGCACGCGCATCGCCGCATCGAAGCCGAGGAGCATCCAGAAGGCCGGGGAGGACGGCCGCGGCGGCGCGAGGACGGGGAACGCGAAGCGCCCCCCGGGTCGCAGCGCGCCGTGCACCTGGGCGAACAGGCCCGGCAGCTCGCGGGGCAGGAAGTGGCCGAACGCCCCGAAGCTCACGACGAGGTCGAAGGCGGCCGTGAACGGCAGGGCGCGGGCGTCCGCCCGCACCCACGACACCCGCGGGCCCGGCGCGGGCGTCCGGGCCCGTGCCACGTCGAGCATGCCCGCGCTGAAGTCGACACCGGTCACGCTGGTGCGGCACACCGTGGCCAGGACGCCGGCCCCGGCGCCCGTGCCGCAGCACAGGTCCAGGCCGTCCTCGTACGGGCCCGACTCCCCCAGGGCCGAGGCGACCGCGTCCAGGACGGAGTCGGGGGTCCGGAAGGGAGTGCGGTCGAACTTCGGCGCCAGGAGGTCGTAGCCGCGCTCGACGGACGACAGTGCCTGGACGGCGAGTTCGCGCAGGGTGGGGCCTTCGGGGCTGAACATCGGTGTCAGCCTACGGCGGTGCGCCGTCGCAGGATCGCGAGGGCCCGCTCGCACCAGCGCAGGTTGCTCTCCTCGAAGGCGATGCCGCCCATCAGGGTCAGATAGGGGCCGATCCGGTCGGCCCCGACCAGGTACTCGTCCTCGCTGCGCCCGTCGAGCAGGCGGTCGCGGAGTCGCTCGTAGCGGTCGAGCTTGCCGCGCGCCCAGGTCATCCGCTCCTCGATCAGCGCGCGCGTGGCCTCGGGGTCACCGGCGTCCATCGCCTGGATCTTGACCAGGAGTTCGTCCCGGACGGCGGTGGGTCTGCGCGGCGGGGTCGCGGCGAAGGAGCTCAGGTCCTCCCGGCCCGCGGCGGTGAGGGTGAACATCCGCTTGTTGGGACGGCGCTCCTGCTGCACCGTCCGCGCCTCGATCAGGCCGTCCTGCGCGAGACGCTCCAGTTCGCGGTAGAGCTGCTGCGGCGTGGCGGGCCAGAAGTTCGCGAGGGAGACGTCGAACACCTTCGACAGCTCGTAGCCCGAGGCCTCGCCCTCCAGCAGGGCGGCCAGCACGGCGTACTTGAGGGACATGTGGACACGGTAGCAGCGGATGATTATTCTCATCCGCACCTACTCAACAAATTTACAGTCTGCGATGAGGTGATCCGATGCGCGCATTCCGTGAGGCGGTCGAGGCCGGCGATCTCGACGCCGTCGAGGCGCTGCTGGCCGACGACGTGGTGTTCACCAGTCCGGTCGTGTTCAAGCCCTACCCGGGCAAGGCGATCACCGCGTCCATCCTGCGCGCCGTGTCGCAGGTGTTCGAGGACTTCCGGTACGAGCGGGAGCTCGACGGGGCCGACGGCCGCGACCACGCGCTGGTGTTCACGGCCCGGGTGGGTGAGCGGCAGCTGTCCGGCTGCGACTTCATCCACCTCGACGAGAACGGCCTCATCGACGAACTGACCGTCATGGTGCGCCCCATGTCGGGCGCACAGGCGCTCGCGGCGGCGATGGGCGCGCGCTTCGACGAGATCGCGAAGGAGGCGCAGGCCCGGTCGGCCTCCGCCTCCTGACCCCGGCCTCCGCGGAACGCGAAACTGCTCACGACCGTCACGACCGCCCTGGGCCGGCCCTGAGCCCGTCCTGGGCCGGCCCAGGACCGCTTCGGTCGCGGGACGTCAGCTCCGCAGGTCGCGCAGGGTCGCCCGGGTGTCCGTCTTCAGCCAGGCCGAGACCTCGGCGAGCGTCGGCGGATCGGTGTCGGTGTCGTACGAGGTGTAGTAGGCGCTGTAGCTCATCGTGTAGGTGACCCAGCCGTCCCGGACGGCGAGCGTGGCGTAGAGCGAACCGCTCGTCGAACCGGAGGTGGTGTCGTCGCTGACGAGGTACGCCTCGTCGCCGATGCCCGAGACGCTCTCCACGTCGTAACCCTTGTGGCTGTCGCCGTAGTTCTTCCAGGCGGCGGTGAACTCGGGCCCCGGATCGGTCTTCTTGTGCAGGTCGAGCTGGGTGTAGAGGTAGGCGTCCGAGTAACTCGAACCGGACTTCTTCAGGCTGATGTTGCACAGGCCCTCGTCGAGGGCGTCGTCCTTGATGCCGTTGTGGGTCGGCGCGCTGTCCTCGGCCGTGTACGCCGCCTTGAACGAGGAGTAGTCGGTGGAGGTGCACAGGTTGGTCGGAGCCGTGTAGCCGCGCAGGTCCGCGTCGGCGCCGGACGTGGTCAGGAACACCCCCGCCGCCCACGCGGCCGACGCCGCCACCGCGCCGACCACGGCCCACAGGACCGCCCGTCCCGCCCCGCCGCCCGTCGTGGGCTGCGGACCGACGACGGGGTACGGGGCCTGCTGCACGTAGGGGTTGCCCGGCTGGGGCTGGACGGGTTGACCGATCAGCGTGGGCTGCGCGTAGACGCTCTGCGGACCGGTCTGGGTCGCTTGCGCCGCCGGCGGGAAGCCCATCGGCCCGCCCGGGGCCGGCGACTGCGGATTCGGATACGGGTACGCGCTCGGCTGGGCCGGCGCCCCGGACGGCTGCTCCGGCTGCTGCGGAGGCTGAGGCGGCGTGGACATGACGTGAAGATAATGCAGATATGGCGGTCAAGTCCGGTGCCGTCATGGATCGTTACTCTCTGGGGACATCTGCGATAAACCTGGCACAGGCCGGCCCCTCACCCCTTCTCCGGGGTTCGCCCACCGCCGACGACGCCCCGCGGGTCGACGCCCCCCGGGCGAACGAGGTCGCCGTCGCGGTCGATCCCTGTGCTACAGTGCGATTGGCACTTGTGTACGCCCCACGTCGGGCGCCGGTGCCGGTCACTCTCGAATCGCCGCCCCGTCACCCGCTGTCTACAGCCGGTGCAGCGGCTTTCCCGCACCACCGCCCACGGCTCGACTTCTCCGTGCCGCGGTGCCGTTCCCGCCGCCCGAGGCGCGCAGTGCGCCCTCCCCTTCGCGGCCGCTCCCCCCTCGTCGCATGTCGCGTCTTCCGTCCGTGAAAGGACCGACCACCCATGACCACCACTCTCGAACACCCCCCGGTGCAGCAGCCCCCGGCCCGGACCGCCGTCGGCGTCCTCGACGTCGACGCCGGCGGCAAGGGGCGCCTGCGCCCCGCGGACTGTCTGCCCACGCCGAACGACCTCCAGGTCCCGGCCGCGCTGATCCGCCGTCACGGCCTGCGCAAGGGCGACCTCGTCGAAGGCGTGCGCGGCGCGCAGCGCACCCTGACCGAGGTCGCTCTCGTCGACGGCGTCACCCCCGACGCACTGCACGGCCGCCGGAACTTCCGCGACCTCACCCCCCTGCACCCGCACGAACGGCTCCGCCTGGAACACCCCGCGTCGGGCCTCGCCGGCCGGGTCGCGGATCTCCTCGCACCCGTCGGCAAGGGCCAGCGCGGGCTGATCGTCGCGCCGCCCAAGACGGGCAAGACCGTGCTGCTCCAGCAGATCGCCGCCGCCGTGGCCGGCAACCATCCCCGGGCACGGCTGATGGTCGTCCTGCTCGACGAGCGACCCGAGGAAGTCACCGACATGCGGCGCTCCGTGCGCGGCGAGGTGTACGCCTCGACGTTCGACCGGGTGCCGGGGCAGCACGTCGCCCTGGCCGAACTCGTCGTCGAACGGGCCAAGCGGCTCGTCGAGGCGGGCGAGGACGTCGTGATCCTTCTCGACTCCCTGACCCGGCTGTGCCGGGCCCACAACAACGCGGCGGCCGCCGGAGGCCGCACCCTCAGCGGCGGCGTCGACGCGACGGCGCTGATCGGTCCCAAGCGGTTCTTCGGCGCCGCGCGCGCCGCCGAGGAGGGCGGTTCGCTCACCGTCCTGGCCACCGCCCTGATCGAAACGGGCTCCCGCGCCGACGACTTCTACTTCGAGGAACTCAAGAGCACCGGCAACATGGAGCTCCGCCTCGACCGCGAACCGGCGTCCCGGCGCGTCTTCCCGGCCGTCGACGTCGACGGCTCCGGCACCCGCCGGGAGGAACTGCTGTACTCCCCGGCCGAGTTGACCGCCGTACGCGGTCTGCGCCGGGCCCTGCGGACCCGGGACGGCCAGGCGAACCTGGAGACCCTGCTGGAGCGGATGCGCGAGACCCCCGACAACGCGTCCTTCCTGCGCCGCATCCAGCCCACGCTGCCCGCCGCCTAGACACCCGCCGCCGACGACCGCCCCGACCACCGCCCCGGCCACCGGAAGGCCGTCGGACGACCGTCGGAAAGCAGTCGGACGGCGAACGGACCGGGCCGGAGCGCAGAGGTCCGCCGCCGGAGGGCAACGGGCCGCCGAACGTGCGGCATCCGGGTGCTCGCGCGGGCCCGTCCGGCACGGGCAGCGCGGGGAAGCCGCCATCGGTTCCTACGTTGATCATATGACGATCGGATTCTCTTCTCGGGCCGCATCGGCGGCCTGCGCGTTCTGCGTGGCCGGCGCCCTCGCCCTCGGGCCCGCCGCGGCCGCCGCCCCGGCCGACACGGACCCCGGGCATCCCGGCGCACCGGGCGAAGCCGTCGCCTCCGGGGCGACGGTCCCTCGGCCGTCGCTGCTGTACCGGTCCGGCACGCAGGTCAGGCCGCACCGGGACGCCCCCGAGGTCCCGGACGTCTCCGCCCTGTCGTGGCTGGTGTCCGACGCCGGGACCGGCGAGGTGCTCGCCGCCTCGAACGCCCACCGGGGACTGCCCCCCGCCAGCACGCTGAAGACCCTCTTCGCCCTGACCGTGCTGCCGGTGCTGCCCGGCGAGCTCCGGCACCGGGTGAGCGCGGAGGAACTCATGGGCATCGGGCCCGGCAGCAGCCTCGTCGGGGTCGCCGAGGGCCACACGTACCGGATCGCCGACCTGTGGCGAGGCGTGTTCCTCAACTCCGGCAACGACGCCGTGCACGTCCTGGCGTCGCTCAGCGGCGGCTGGCACACCACCGCCGTCCGGATGCAGGCCAAGGCACGGTCCCTGGGAGCGCTGGACACCCATGTGCGCTCGCCCGACGGCTACGACACCCCCGGCCAGGTGTCGTCCGCCTACGACCTGGCGGTCTTCGGACGGGAAGGGCTGCGGAACCCCGACTTCGCGCGGTACTGCGCGACCGCGGAGGCGGACTTCCCCGGGGACGGCGACGGGTCCTACGGCATCGCCAACACCAACCGGCTGCTCACCGGGGCGGACGGCGTCGAGCCGTACCCGGGGCTGATCGGGATCAAGAACGGCTACACCAGCAATGCCGGCAACACCCTGGTCGCCGCGGCCCGTCGAGGTGGACGCACCCTCGTCGTGACCGTGATGAACCCTCAGGCGGGCGGCGGGTTCACCGTCTACGAGGAGGCGCGGGAGCTGCTGGACTGGGGCTTCGCGGCAGCCGGACGGGTCGACCCGGTGGGCTCGCTGGACGCGCTGCGGGCACGCCCCCGGTCCGGCCCGGGGGCGGCGCCCGCCACGCCTTCCCTACCGCCCACGCCTTCCCGACCGTCCAGGCCGTCGACGCCGGCGCTCGCACCGTCGACGCGGTCCGCGCCCGCCCCCACCCTGGCGACCGCGACCGCGGCCACGGTCCGGGCCGGCGTCGGCGACGGCGGCTGGTCCGAGGCGGCGCTCATCGTGGGGGCCGCCGCACTGGGCGGAGCCGCCGTGGCGCTGGTGCTGCGGTACGCCGCCCGCGGGTCCCGGGGAAGGTGACCGACCGGCAGCCACACCAGCAGGCCGAGCGTGACCCAGGTGTAGGCATTGGCGCCGAGGAAGCCGCCGACGCCGGACGCGTCGTCGAACCACAGCCACACCACGCTGGTGCACAGCACGGCGTACAGCGCGCCGGCGACGCGCGGGCGCCCCGCGCGGATCAGCACGGCGAAGGACGGCAGCAACCAGACCAGGTGGTGGACCCAGGTCACGGGACTGACCAGGCACGCGGTGAGACCGGTGAGGGCGAAGGCCCCCGCCCGGTCGCCCGAGGCCGCCGCCCGCCGGGCCCGCCACGCCCATCCGCACAGCACCAGCACGACCAGCGCCGCCCAGGCCGCCCGGCTCTCCACCCCCAGCCGGGCCAGCACGCCCTGGAGGGACTGGTTCGAGACGTAGTCGAGCCGGCCCACACGACTGGTGTCCCACAGGGCCCGCGTCCAGTAGAAGCGCGAGGCGTCGGGGGCTACGAGCGCGGCGAACGCCGTCGCGCCGGCCGCCACGGCCGTGGCCACGGCGGCCGCCCGCCCGCGGCGGACGATGAGCAGCAGGCCGATGAAGAGTGCGGGCGTGAGCTTGACCGCCGCCGCCAGCCCGATGCCGATTCCGGCCCACCGCGACCAGCGGGACCGGCGTGACGACCGGAACCACGAGAACCGCCGGAACCACCGGAACGGCCGGACCCGGCGGGCCCGGCTGTGCCGATGGGCCGGACCGTGCGGATGGGGCCGGGGCGACGGGCGGGGCCCGCCGGACGAAGGGTGCGGGCCGGACGAAGGGGACGGGCTGTACTCCAGCAGCCGGGCGTCGGCCAGGACGAGGGCCAGCAGCAGCAGATTGACCTGGCCGAAGCTGATGGTGTCGCGCAGCGGTTCGAACAGGGCCAGCGCGCAAGCCGCGAGTCCGGCGCCGTACCAGCCGTGCCGCCGCCACCCGGGCCCGGACAGCACCCGCACGACGAAGGCCAGCGCCGCCAGGTTGAGCAGCAGGGCGGCCCCGATCGCGGCGCGCAGGCCCACCAGGGCCATGGGCGACATCACGACGGCCGCGAACGGAGGGTAGGTGAAGCCGTACGGAGTGCCCGGCACCCGGTAGTCGTAGACCCGGCCGCCGTCGTGGATCCAGCTGTCGACGGTCCCGTAGTAGACGCGCAGGTCGAACCAGTCCCGCAGCAGCGGCACCGTCGCGGTGAAGACCGTGACGGCGAGGGCCAGGGCGAGGACCAGCAGCAGCCGGCCGCGGTCCGTGCGGGGCGCCCGCAGCGCGAGGACGTCCTTCGGTGTCATGCCGTACGCCCCAGGGCGGTCGGCCCCAGCGCCGCGAGCCGCGCCTGCCACAGGACGACCGCGGCGAGCGCGCCGCCGCAGAGGGCCAGCAGCAGGCGGTCCGGGTCGGCCGGGCCGCCGTCGGGGAGGACGGCCAGCGCGAGGACGCCGGCCACGGCCGCCGTCCGATGCCGTGTCGGGGTGTCCGGGGCAGCGGCGGCGATGAGGAAGAGGCCCCACAGCGCGTACCAGGGGCGGATCGCCGGACCGAACGCGGCCACCGCGGCGAGGCTCAGTCCGAGGGCGTACACCGGGCGCGGACGCAGCCGCCACCAGATGACCACGAGGGCGGCGGCGGTGATCGCGAGCCCGAGACCGTGCCAGACGGGGACGGCCAGCGGCGCGAGGTCGCTGCCGAGACCCTCCAGGAGGGCGCGGGTGGCCCGCCCGAGCAGGCTGGTGAGGGCCCAGTTGTGTGCGGAGACCGGGGTGTCCAGGGCCGCTATCCAGCCGTATCCGGTGCCCGCGACGGCGGTCGCCGCGACCGTGGTGACGGCCGACGCGCCCCCGGTCGTCAGCAGAACCGGGGCCGGACGGCGGCCCGCGCGCAGTTGCAGGACCACGATGGCGACGAGGCCCAGCGCGGCAGGGGCCTTGACCAGCGCGGCGAGGGTGACGAGGACGGCCCCGAGCACCGGACGGCGGCCTAGTGCGGCGACCAGCCCGACGCCGAGCAGGCCCAGCATGATCGCGTCGTTGTGGGCGCCGGCCACCAGGTGGAGCAGCACCAGCGGGTTGAGGACGCCGAGCCAGAGCGCGGCGGCGGGGTCGGCGCCGCTGTGCCGGGCGAGCCGGGGCAGGGCGGCCGTCATCAGCGCCACCCCGAGCAGCGCCACGCACCGCATGCCGAGCAGACCCGCGGAGAGCGTGCCCCGGGTCAGGGCAGACAGGCCGGCGGCCAGCGCGAGGAACACCGGCCCGTAGGGGGCCGCGGTCTGCCGCCACAGCGGGGCGACCTCCTCGGCGAGCGGTCCGCCGAGCCGGGCCGGACCGTGTGCGTACACGTCGAGATGCGCGTCGACCATGGCGCCCTGGGCCAGATAGCTGTACACGTCGCGGCTGAACAGCGGCGGCGCGATCAGCAGCGGCGCGGCCCACACGGCGAGGACGAGCACGAGGGCGCGCGGCGTCGGAGGCCGGGGGCCGCGCACCAGTCGGCCGAGCAGGATCCACGCGGCGGTCAGCAGCACCAGCCCGAAGTAGACGCCGACCAGTCCCAGGACGGCGTGCGCCGAGGACGGGGCGAGGAGCTCCCGGGCGGGCAGGGCTCCGGCCGTCTCGCCGCCGAGCGCGAGACTCGCCGTGCCGGCCAGGCCCAGCACCTGACAGCGACGGAGATCGAGGGGGAAAGCCTTGGCCGACACCCCGACATGGTGTCGACGCAGGATGGCCGCGGAGCGACCTTCCGCCCTCGGTGCGGCGGCCTGCGTGTGACCGGCTCGTGCGTGCGAGGCACGGGCGATGAGTTCCGCCGGCCCGGGCGGTCTCTCCTGGGACCGCCCTTTGACGAGATACCGAACGGACGTGATGGACGTGGCGACCCGCTCCGACTACGCCAAGGTCAACGGCCTGGAGATGTACTACGAGAGCCACGGCCGCGACGACGGGGCCGGGCGTCCGCTGGTGCTGCTCCACGGCGGCGTGCTCACCGTGGGACTGTCCTTCGGGGCCGTGCTGCCCGCGCTGGCCGAGGGCCGGCGCGTCGTGGCCCCCGAGCTCCAGGGACACGGCCACACCGCCGACGTCGACCGTGCCATGACGCCGGCGAACCTGGCCTCCGACGTGGTGGCGCTGCTCGACGCGCTGGGCATCGAGCAGGCCGACGTGCTCGGGTTCAGCCTGGGCGGCCTGACCGCGCTGCATCTCGCGCTCGAACACCCCGGGCGCGTCGGACGGCTCGTGCTCGCCGCCACGCAGTACTCCCAGGGGGGTTACCACGAGGAGGTCGTCGCCCCCGACCACACCTCCGCGCGGCTCCCGGGCCAGGCCGACTTCCAGGAGATGATCGACGCCTACACGGCCGTCGCACCGCATCCGGAGCGCTTCCAGGACCTCATCGCCAAGTGCACCGCCGCTGCCCACGCCCCGCTTCCCTGGACCGCCGACGACCTGCGCGGGCTGCGCGCGCCCACGCTGCTGGTGATCGGCGACACCGACTTCGTGCGGATCGAGCACGCGGCCGAGATGCACCGGCTGATCCCCCGGGCGGAGCTGGCCGTCCTGCCGGCCACCACGCACATGGCGCTGATGCGGCGCACGACCCTGCTGCTCCCGCTGCTGACCGAGTTCCTGGCGGGACCGGACCGGCCCGAGCGGGCTCGACTCAGAACACCGACAGCCCCGTGAGGGTCGTGAACCGGTCCAGGGCGGCCACTCCCGCCACCGAATTGCCGTGCTCGTCCAGGCCCGGGCTCCACACGCACAGGGTGCAGCGGCCGGGAACCACGGCGATGACGCCGCCGCCGACGCCGCTCTTGCCGGGCAGGCCGACCCGGTAGGCGAATTCGCCGGCCGCGTCGTAGGTGCCGCAGGTCAGCATCACCGCGTTGACCTGCTTGGCCTGGCTGCGGGTGAGCAGTCGGCTGCCGTCGGCGCGCAGGCCGTGGCGGGCGAGGAACCCGGTCGCCAGGGCGAGATCGGCGCAGGAGGCGGTCAGGGAGCACTGGCGGAAGTACTGGTCGAGCAGGACCGGCACGTCGTTGTCGACGTTGCCGTAGGACGCCATGAAATGGGCGAGTGCGGCGTTGCGGTCGCCGTGCGACGCCTCGGAGGCGGCGACGTCCTCGTCGAAGTCCAGGGCGGGGTTGCCGCTCTCGGCGCGCAGGAAGCCGAGGAGTTCGCCGGCCGCGTCCCCGGTGCGGGTGTGGAGCCGGTCGGTGACGACCAGCGCGCCCGCGTTGATGAAGGGGTTGCGCGGGATGCCCTGCTCGTACTCCAGCTGCACCAGCGAGTTGAAGGGGTTGCCCGAGGGTTCGCGGCCCACGTGCTCCCAGAGTTCGTCGCCCTCGCGGGCCAGATCGAGGGCGAGGGTGAACACCTTGGTGATCGACTGCGTCGAGAACGGCTCGCGCCAGTCCCCCACGCCGTAGACCGTGCCGTCGGGCTCCGCGACGGCCATGCCGAAACTCCGCGGGTCGCGGGCGGCGAGTGCCGGAATGTAGTCGGCGGGCCGGCCGCGCCCGGGGGTGCGCTCCATCTCCTCGGCGATGCGCTCCAGGACCGGCCGGAAGGCCGCGGACGACGTCGTTGTCATGATCACCATTGTGCCTCCGTGCCGGTCCCGACGCTTTCGTCGCTGGTCAGCGGGTTTCGGGCAAGGTTCAGGCCAGGGGCGAGCCGCTGCCGGCGAGGACCTCGGGGCGCAGCAGGCCGGCCAGTCGCTCGGCGGGCAACAGGCCCTTCTCCAGCACGAGTTCGGCGACGCCCCGGCCGGTCGCGAGGGCTTCCTTGGCGATGTCGGTGGCCGCCGTGTACCCGATGTGCGGGTTGAGGGCGGTGACCAGGCCGATGGAGTTCTCGACGCTCGCGCGCAGCGCGGCGGTGTTGGCGGTGATGCCGTCCACACAGCGTTCGGCGAGGGTGAGGCAGGCGGCGCGCAGATGGGTGATGGACTCCGACAGGGAGTGCAGGATGATCGGCTCGAAGGCGTTGAGCTGGAGCTGTCCGGCCTCGGCGGCCATGGTGATGGTGACGTCGTTGCCGATCACCTCGAAGGCGACCTGGTTGACGACCTCGGGGATCACCGGGTTGACCTTGCCGGGCATGATGGACGAACCGGCCTGGACCGGCGGCAGGTTGATCTCGCCGAGTCCGGCCCGCGGCCCCGAGGACAGCAGCCGCAGGTCGTTGCAGCTCTTGGACAGCTTGACCGCGACCCGCTTGAGCACGCCGGACATCTGGACGAACGCGCCGCAGTCCTGGGTGGCCTCGACCAGGTTGGCCGCGGTGACCAGCGGCAGGCCGGTGATCTCGGCGAGGTGGCGGCGGGCCGACTCGGCGTATCCGGCGGGGGCGTTGAGGCCGGTGCCGATGGCCGTGGCGCCCAGGTTGATCTCGTAGATCAACTGGACGGCCTCGTCGAGACGGTGGCGGTCCTCGTCAATCATGACGGCGTATGCCGAGAACTCCTGACCGAGCGTCATCGGAACCGCGTCCTGCAATTGTGTACGGCCCATCTTGAGCACATCGCGGAACTCGACGGCCTTGCGGGCGAAGGAGTCCTGGAGTACAGCCATCGCCTTGAGCAGTCCACGTACCGCGAAGA
Source organism: Streptomyces hayashii (assembly GCF_024539815.1). GTDB lineage: Bacteria > Actinomycetota > Actinomycetes > Streptomycetales > Streptomycetaceae > Streptomyces > Streptomyces hayashii. The sequence continues at coordinate 5,038 of NZ_JAHHIU010000178.1, read as the reverse complement.
CCGTCGCTATCTTGACGGCGGTCGGGTAGACGTCGTTGGTGGACTGTCCGAGGTTGACGTCCTCGTTGGGGTGCAGGTGATCGTACTGACCCTTGCGGTGTCCCAGCAGCTCCAGCGCCCGGTTGGCGACGACCTCGTTGGCGTTCATGTTGGTCGAGGTGCCGGCTCCTCCCTGGACCACGTCCACGACGAACTGGTCGTGCAGCTTCCCTGCGCGGATCTCCCGGCAGGCGGCGACGACGGCGGCGGCCTTCTCGGGGGCCAGCAGGCCGAGCTCCTCGTTGGCGAGGGCGGCGGCCTCCTTGACGGCGGCGAGCGCGTCGATGAGGTGCGGGTAGGAGGAGATCGGCATCCCGGTGATGGGGAAGTTCTCCGTGGCACGCAGGGTGTGGACCCCCCAGTACGCGTCGGCGGGGACGTCCCGGTCTCCGAGCAGGTCGTGTTCGCTGCGGGTGACGGCGGCGGTCATGAGGGCGCGGCCTCTTTCTGAGGGGCGGGGGCGGCGGCGGTGAAGGAGGAAAAGGAGGAGGAGCGGCCGGCTCGGGCGGTACGGGATGGCGTCCGCCCGAGCCGGTCGGGCGCCGGCCCGGTGGTGACCGGGACGGCGGTTCATGGGGCCGGGCACCTGGCCCGGCCGGGTCCGAGGACCGGCCGGCGGGACCGGGGGTCCGCCGGTGGCCACCGCGCACACTCGGCGGCCACCGGAGTCGTCAGGCGCAGGCCCGCACGGTGACCGGGTCCAGCGCGCGCACCGGGCGGACACAGCCGACGGGCACGCCGCCGCCGAGCAGCGGTTCGCCCGCGAACTCGGTGAGGAGCGCGGGGGCGACGCCGGCCCGGGTCAGGGCGGCGGCGGTGACCGGCACACGGGCCCGGTTCGCGCCGTCGGAGATCTTGACGGCGACGGACCGGCCGTCCGGGAGGGCGGCGACCTGCACGCCCTCGAAGCCGTCCTTGGTCAGCAGACCCGGGACGGCCCGCATCAGGGCGGCAACGTCCCGGCCGGCGCCGGACGCCATCTCGGCGTGGTCGCGCATGGCGTCGGCCACCCGTGCCTCCGGAGTGCCGGGCGCCGCCGCGGTGATGCGGGCGGCGGCCCGGGCGAGTCCGTGCAGGGAGACCGAGAACAGCGGGGCGCCGCACCCGTCGACGGTGACCCGGGCGATCCGCTGCCCGGTGAGGTCCTCGACGATCTCGGCGATCGCCTGCTGCAGCGGGTGCGCCGGGTCGAGATAGCCGTCGAGGGACCAGCCGTTGAGCGCGCAGGTGTACAGCATGGCCGCGTGCTTGCCGGAGCAGTTCTGGGCCAGGCGCGAGGGCGCGCGGCCCTCGCGTATCCACGCGTCGCGGACGGCCGGGTCGTACGGCATGTCCTCGACGTTGCGCAGCTGGTCCTCGTCGACGCCGCCCAGCTCCAGGATCCGCCGGGCCCCGGCGAGGTGGCGTTCCTCGCCGGAGTGGCTGGCGGCGGCGAGCGAGAGCAGTTCGCCGTCGAGCGGCAGCCCGGCCCGGACCATGGCGACCGCCTGGACCGGCTTGAGCGCCGAGCGCGGATACATGGCGGCCTCGATGTCGCCGAGCTGGAGCTCGACCGCGCCGTCCGCGCCGAGGACGACGACGGAGCCGTAGTGGATGCCCTCGGTCACCCCGCCTCGGACGAGGTGGGCGACGGGTGCGTGGAGGGGTTCGCGGATCGTGGGGGCCTCGGCGAGGGAACTGCTGAACATCACTGCCTGATCGCTTGTGGGTTGGCGTGGGCCGGCGCAGGGGTCACGCGTCGGCCCGGGACGAGGTGCGCGCCAGGTTGCGGCGGACGGCGTACCAGCCCGCCACCAGCGCGGCGACGATCAGCGGCAGGCACAGCACGGTGGTGCGTCCGGCGCCGCCGTCGGCGTACATGAGGACCAGGACCGAGGCGAGGAAGACCAGCGTCACGAGTTCGGTCCAGGGGGAGCCAGGGAGTCGGTAGCCCGGGCGGGTCAGCTCGCCCTTCTGGGTCTTCTGCCAGAAGAGGAGGTGACAGATCATGATCATGCCCCAGGTGGAGAGGATGCCGATCGCCGCGAAGTTCAGGACGATCTCGAAGGCGTCCGCCGGGACGACGAAGTTCAGGGCGACGCCGAGGACGCAGATGCCGCTGGTGAGCAGGATGCCGCCGTACGGGACCTGGCTGCGGCTCATGACCGAGGTGAACTTCGGGGCGGAGCCGGACATCGCCATGGAGCGAAGGATGCGGCCGGTGGAGTACAGGCCGGAGTTGAGCGAGGACATGGCCGCGGTGAGGACGACGAGGTTCATGACCCCGCCCGCCGCCGGGATGCCGACGTTGGACAGGACCGTCACGAAGGGGCTCTCGCCGGACGTGTACTTGTTCCACGGCAGCAGCATCGACAGCAGGACCACCGAGCCGACGTAGAACAGGCCCACGCGCCACATGATGGAGTTGATCGCCTTCGGCAGGATCTTCTCGGGGTTCTCGGTCTCGCCGGCGGCGACGCCGACCAGCTCGACGGAGGCGTACGCGAAGACCACGCCCTGGATGATCAGCAGCATGGGCAGCAGGCCGTTGGGGAAGACGCCGCCGTTGTCGGTGATCAGCGACGGGCCGGGCGCGGCGCCGTCCACCGGGTGCTGGGTGACCAGCAGGTAGATCCCGATGCACATGAAGATCACCAGAGCGCTGACCTTGACGATGGCGAACCAGAACTCCAGTTCGCCGAAGATCTTCACCGAGATGAGGTTCACGGTGAGGACCACCGCCAGGGCGATCAGGGCGATCACCCACTGGGGGATGTCGGAGAACATGCCCCAGTAGTGGGTGTAGGTGGCCACCGCCGTGATGTCGGCGACGCCGGTGGTGGCCCAGTTCAGGAAGTACATCCAGCCGGCCGTGAAGGCGCCCTTCTCGCCCATGAACTCGCGGGCGTAGGAGACGAAGGCGCCGGAGGACGGGCGGTACAGGACGAGTTCGCCGAGGGCGCGTACCACGAGGAAGGCGAATATTCCGCAGACCGCGTAGGCGATGAAGAGGGAGGGGCCGGCGTCGGCGAGCCGGCCGCCCGCGCCGAGGAAGAGGCCGGTGCCGATGGCGCCGCCGATGGCGATCATGTTGACGTGACGGGACTTCAGCGACTTGCTGTAGCCCGCGTCTCCGGCGTCGACGTGACGGGTCGAGGGGCGCGTCTCGTCTTTGAGGTGCTGTTCGCTCACGCCTCGGGTCCGCCTTCCAGGGGAGAGTCCGCGCGCGGGGCGCGCACGATGTCGGTGAGGGTGGTCTCGACGCGGTCGAGGTGGTGGCTCATGGCCTCCACCGCGTCGGGTTCGCAACCGTCGATCAGGGCCTCGACGATCGCCCGGTGCTCCCGGTTGGACTGCTCGCGCCGGCCGCCCAGCTCGTTGAGGAAGGCCGACTGACGCGCCAGTGCGTCGCGGATCTCCTCGATGACCCGGCGGAAGACCGGGTTCTGGGCGGCTTCGGCGACAGCCAGGTGGAAGAGCGTGTCCATCGCGACCCAGGCGGTGGTGTCCGTCTCGCGCTCCATGCGCTCCAGCAAATGGGCGAGGTGGTCCAGGTTCTCCGGGGTGCGGCGCAGGGCCGCGTACCCGGCGACCGGGATCTCGACGTGACGGCGCACTTCGAGCAGGTCGCTGGCGGCGTAGTCGCCGAAGGTGGGGTCCTCGACGGTGTTCGCGATCACGAAGGTGCCCTTGCCCGTCTTGGCGACGGTCAGTCCCATCGTCTGCAGCGCCCGCAGGGCCTCCCGCAGGACGGGCCGGGACACCTCCAGGGTGCGGCAGAGCTCCGCCTCCGAGGGAAGCTTGTCGCCGATGGCGTACTCGCCGCGCTCGATGGCGCCGCGGAGGTGGGTGAGGACCGCTTCCATGGCGCTGACGCGTCGCGGGGCCCGACCACCTGTCTGGCTGTCTGACAGGTTCACGGGAGTGATACTCCGGGTGGCCCGAGGCCCGTGTCAAGACGGTCGAAAACAAAAATTCAGGGGGCGGGGCGCCTGAATGGCGACATCCGCCCCCTGGGGGTCCCACCGGTCAGCTGTCGAGGACTCCGGCGGCCAGCAGGCCGAACAGCGCCAGACCGACCACGATGCGGTAGACGACGAACGCGTTGAACGAATGCTTGGCGACGAACTTCAGCAGCCAGGCGATGGAGGCGTAGGCGACGACGAAGGACACGGCCGTGCCCACGGCCAGGGGCGCGGCGCCCGCGCCGGTCCCCAGGGCGTCCTTCAGCTCGTAGATCCCGGCGCCGGTCAGCGCGGGGATGCCGAGGAAGAACGACAGCCGGGTGGCGGCGACCCGGTCCAGGTCGAGGATGAGGGCGGTGGACATCGTGGCGCCCGAGCGGGAGAAGCCGGGAAAGAGCAGCGCGAGGATCTGCGAGCTGCCGACCAGCATCGCGTCCTTGAACGAGGTGTCGTCCTCGCCGCGCTTGTGCCGGCCCATCTGGTCGGCCGCCCACATCACCCCGCTGCCGACGATCAGCGAGCCCGCGACCACCCACAGCGAGGCCAGCGGCCCCTCGATGAGCGGCTTGGCGGCGAGGCCCACCACGACGATCGGGATCGTCGCGTAGATCACCCACCAGGCGAACTTGTAGTCGTGGTGGTGGCGCTCCTCACGGTCGCGCAGTCCCCGGAACCAGGCCGACACGATCCGCACGATGTCCTTGCGGAAGTACACGAGCACCGCGGCGATCGCACCGACCTGGATGACGGCGGAGAAGCCGACGACGGCGTCGTCGTCGACCGGGATGTGCATCAGGCCTTCGGTGATCTTCAGATGTCCGGTCGAGGAGACGGGGAGGAACTCGGTCACTCCCTCGACGGCTCCGAGGACGACGGCTTGGCCGACGGAGATGGCGCTCATGGAATCCAGTTCTGAGAAGACGAATCGGTCGACAGCGTTGTAGACGGTCCGGTGTCGTGCACAGTCCTACCAGGCCCGCAGCAGGCCGGAAGCAGGGCCGATTCTCCTACGGCCACGCCCACTGCCCCAGCGCCACCCCCGCGGACGCCGCCCC
>NZ_JAHHIU010000177.1 GCF_024539815.1 Streptomyces hayashii | reverse complement strand
GGCTGAGGCTGGGGGGCTGAGGCTTGGAGGGCTGAGGCTGGGGCTCTTCGAGGGCGGTGCGCGGGCGTGTCGGGGCTCGTGCTCAAGCGCCGCACGGGCCGACGGCGATGCCGCATGGGCCGACGGCGATGCCGCACTACCCTCTTGGGTATGACATCCCGCGCCTCCGTCCGCCCCGTGGGCACGGTCACGCGCGGGACGACGAATCCCAACCGCCTGCGCCGCATGGACCGCTGGATCGCCGCGACGCACGGCGCCGAGCTGCGGCGCGCCGTCGAGCCCGTCGCCGTCGACCTCGGCTACGGGGCCGCGCCCTGGACGGCCGTCGAACTGCTGCAGCGGCTGCGTTCGGTCGCGCCGCGCGCGCGGGTCGTCGGCGTCGAGATCGAGCCCGCCCGGGTCGCGGCCGCCGCGCCGTACGAACGCGAGGGGCTGCTCTTCCGGCACGGCGGGTTCGAGATACCGGTCGCCCGGCGGCCGCACCTCGTGCGCGCCGCCAACGTGCTGCGGCAGTACGACGAGGGCGAGGTCGCCGGGGTCTGGGAGCGGCTGTGCGCCCGGCTCGCGCCGGCCGATCCGGCCTCCGGGTCCCGCGGGGGTCTGCTGGTCGAGGGGACGTGCGACGAGATCGGACGCCGGCACGTATGGGTGGCACTCGGGCCCGAAGGACCGCGCACGGTCACCTTCGCGACCCGGCTCGGCTCCCTGGAACGCCCCTCGGACCTGGCCGAACGGCTGCCCAAGGCGCTCATCCACCGCAACGTCCCGGGCGAGCCGGTGCACGCGTTCCTGCGCGACTTCGACCGCGCCTGGGCGGCGGCCGCGCCCTACGCCTCCTACGGCGCCCGTCAGCGTTGGATCCGCGCGGTACGGGACCTGGCGACCGACTGGCCGGTGACGGACGGGCCGGCGCGATGGCGGCAGGGCGAAGTGACGGCGCGGTGGGACGCGTTGGCGCCCGTGAGCTGAGCGGGATTCCTCCCCGACCGCCGGGAACGATCTCCGTGCGTCGTTCGTCACACAGGCGGGGAGATCGTCATATCGGGGCGGCGAAGAGGGGAAGGACCGTTGCGGACGTTCATCGGGGCGCTCGTTCCGTCGTCGCCGCCGCAGTCGTCGCTGTCGCCGCAGTAGTCGCCGCCGTCGCGGTCGTCGCCGTCGTCGCTCTGTCGTTTTCGGCTGTGACGTGGCACGATCCCCCGAGCACCGTAAGTTACTGACGGTTAATCAGTGGTTGGGGGACGGGGTATGGGAACGGGCAAGCGCGGCCTGCTCGCGGCGGCTGTCACCGTGGTCTGCGCGATCACCGTGCTGGGGGCGCCCGGCACCGCGTTCGCGAGGCCGAGCCCCACACCGGCCGCGCCCTCGACGCCCACGGCAGGCGCCCAGGCCCCAGCGCTTCCCTCGACCGCGACCGCCGACAAGAACCTTGAGGCCGTCCGCGCCCGGCTTGAGACGCTGTACCACGACGCCGCTGTCGCGACCGACGAGTACAACGCGGCGGAGGAAGCGTCCGAGCAGCAGTCGGCGGAGATCGTCGAACTGGCCAAGAAGATCGTCGCGGGCCAGGAGAAGCTGGCGGAGCTCAAGGACCGCGCAGGCGCCGCGGCCCGGGCCCAGTACCGCACGGGCGGCCTGCCGGACGAGGCACAGCTGATGCTGAGCAACGACCCGTCGGAGTTCCTCGACGGCGCGGGCCGGGTACGCCAGGGCCAGCGCGCGACCAACGGCCTGATCACCCAACTGACCCGCACGCAGCAGGACTTGGAGCAGTACTCCAAGGACGCCTCCGCGCAGTGGGCGAAGCTGGAGGCCGGCCGCAAGACGAAGGCCGCCGCCCAGAAGAAGATCGAGAAGCAGATCGCGGAGGCCGAGAAGCTCGAATCCCGGCTGGAGAAGAAGGAGAAGGCGCGCCTCGAAGAGCTGGAGCGGCAGACCGCGCAGGAGGCGCAGACCGCCTGGCTGGACACCGGCATACTCCGCGAGATCGACAGCGCCGCGTCCCCGCAGGGCAAGAAGGCCGTGCAGTTCGCCACCGCGCAGGTCGGCAAGCCGTACGTGTGGGGCGCCGAGGGCCCGGACAGCTTCGACTGCTCCGGACTGACCTCCGAGGCCTGGAAGAGCGCCGGCCGGGCGATGCCGCGCACCTCGCAGGAGCAGTGGAAGCAGTTGCCGCACGTCCCCGTCGAGGACATGCGTCCCGGCGACCTGATCATCTACTTCAGCGACGCCAGCCATGTGGCGATGTACGTGGGCGACGGCTCGATCATCCACGCCCCGCGACCGGGCCGTACGGTCACGCTCGCCGGGGCGGGTTCGATGCCGATACTCGGGGTCGTACGACCGGACGCGTGACCGCAGACACCGGCCCGGGCGAGTGAGGCGGGGTGCGCGGGCGGGACTGCCGGCTCGGGGACTGCCGGCTCGGGGACCGTCGGCTTGCGGCCGGGAGCGGGCCCCGAAGCGGTCGACGGTCCGGATCGACGACTCAGACCGTGCGGCCCGGGCCGATGGCCGGCGGCAGCGGGTGACCTGGGGCACGTGACCCACGACACCCCCCTCCGCGCCCCAAACCCCGGACAGACGTGACGTTCGTCATTCCTGCCGGGTTCCCGGCGTGCCCAACTGCGGTACGGAACGCGGCATATGACAGTGGCCAGAGATCAAGCACCGTGCTTCACACCATTCCGTTGCGACGCCTTCTGCCGCTATGGTCCCCGTCGGTGGGTCGAGGTCCCTCGCCCCCGCCAGCCCTCGGGGGGAGGGAAGGAACCCAAGACGATGCCCGTACCCGTACCGCGGCAGAGAGCGATCCCGGCCGTGGAGAGTGGTCTGGCGCATGCCGCGCCCGCAGTCGGCGGTCCCTCCAAGGAAGAAGCCGTCCGCAACGATGACGCCGGTCGCGACGAGGCGACGCCGGTCGAGAACGACGTCACGCCCGACGCCACGCCCGCCGACGGCGTCCACCATGGCGTGAGCACGACCGGAGTGAGCACTTCCGGAGTGAGCGCGACCGGAGTGAGCACGTCCGGAGTGAGCGCCACAAGCACGACCGGAGCGAGCGCATCAGGCGTGAGCGCACCGGGCGTGAGCTGTGGCGACGCCGTCACCGCCGGCGTGGGCTCGGCCCACACCACCCTCACCCTGCTCCTGATCGAGGACGACCCCACGGCCGCCCCGATCGTCCGCGACCTGCGCGACTCCGACGACCGGCCGATCCGGGTGCGCACCGCCCGCAACCTCACCGAGGCCGAGCGGCTGCTCACCGACGACGTCCACTGCATCCTGCTGGACCTCGCCCTGCCCGCCCCGGGCCGCGCCTCCGCGGCCGCCGGGGACGACGAGCTCGCCGTGCTGCGGCATGTGCTGCGGCTCGCGCCCCGGCACGCCGTGCTCGCGCTCACCGCGTCCGGCGACGCCGAGCGCGGCGCCGAGGCGGTGCGCGTGGGCGCCCAGGACTACCTCTTCAAGGACGAGCTGGACGGTCGGCTGCTGAGCCGCGCGATCCGCTACGCCGTGGAGCGCAGACGTTCCGACACCGCCGAGCGGCGGCTCGCCGAGGGCAAGCTGCGCGCGCAGGAGAACGCCCGGCTGGAGCGCGGCCTGCTGCCCACGCCCCTCCTCGAAGGCTCCCTGCTGCGCTTCGCGGCCCGCTACCGCCCCGGTCGCTCACGCGCGCTGCTCGGCGGCGACTTCTACGACACCGTCCGCACGCCGGACGGCACCGTGCACGCCATGATCGGCGACGTCTGCGGGCACGGCCCGGACGAGGCGGCGCTCGGCGTGGAACTGCGCATCGCCTGGCGGGCGCTGACCCTGGCGGGTCTGTGCGGGGACCAGCTGCTGAACACTCTCCAGCAGGTGCTGGAGCACGAGCGCGACGACGACGAGATCTTCGCGACGCTGTGCACGGTGGACATCGCGCCCGACGGCCGCCGGGCGGGCCTGTGTCTGGCCGGTCATCCCGCGCCGCTGATCGCCCGCCCGGACCGGCCCGCGCGTCTGCTGCCCCACGACAACAACGGCCCCGCCCTCGGTCTGCTGCCGGGCGCACGCTGGCCGCGGACACAGGTCGAGCTGGGGGCCGAGTGGAGCCTGATGATGTACACCGACGGACTGATCGAGGGGCGGATCGGCGAGGGCCGGGAGCGGCTGGGTCAGGACGGCATGGTGGAGATGATCCGCCGGCAGCTCTCCGAGGGACTGAGCGGGGAGGCGTTGCTGCAGGCCGCGGTGAACGAGGTGCGTGAACTCAACGGGGGCGAGCTGACGGACGACGTGGCGGTCGTCCTGCTGGACCGGGTTCCCTGAGCGGGATCCGGCCCGCCGGGTATCCGCCCACTCGGTCCGTCCACGCAGTCCGCCCGTACGATCCGTCCCGCCCGCCAGCACAGTCCGCCCGTGCGGTCGTGCCGTTCGCCCCGTCCGTGCTGTTCGCCCCGTCCGTGCCGTTCGTGCCGTCCGGTCTAGCGGCCGCCGTTGTACGGGCCGTACGGACCGTCGCTGCTGCTTCCGCCGCGTCGGCGACCCCAGCCGCCGCCCGAGACCTGCCTCAGGGCGGGACGGACGTCCACGAAGAAGACGATCGTGGCGACGAGGCCCGCGAGCTGCAGGAAGAGGATCGGCACCAGCAGGTTCACCGCGACCGCGATGCCGAGGATGATCAGCCAGAAGCCCTTGTTCTGCTTGTCGGCGGCCCGGTAGGCGTCGTCACGGAACACGGCCGCCATCACCAGAGCCACCACGGCGAGAAGCAGAATGGCGAGGTACAGCAGCCACATCAGTCCCGCGAAGCCTGCCATCAGCACAACGCCCACCACCCGATTCGACGCGTCTCGACTCGATTCGACCTGCTCGTCCTACGCGATCACGGTACCCGCAACCGCCCTTCCCCTACCCGCACAACGGGCCGGGCACCACATCAGTGCCCGGCCCGTGACCGTATGCCGCTGTTCGCCGAGTCCGTCCCGGCCGCCGGTCTCACTTGGTGGGCGGCGTCGTCTTCTTCGCGGCGGGCTTGCGCACCGCGGCCTTCTTGACGGCGGGCTTCTTGGCCTCGGGGGCGGGCACGGTGACGGCGGCCGGAGCGGGCTTCGGCGCGGGGGTCTCCTGGACCGGACCGGTCTTGGGCTCGGCGTTCGGCTCGACGGCGATCGCCAGCTCCTCGATCTCCTCGGCCGCCTCACCGCGCCAGGTCCGCACGGCCTGCTCGCCGTGCTCGGCGACCTTCTCGTAGGTCTCACGGGCCTTGACGGCGTACTCGGCGGCGACGCCGACACCGCGCAGCGCGATGTCCTGGGCGGACTCGCCGAGCTTCTTCAGGTCGGCGTCGAGGGTGCTGCCGAGCTTCTTGATGTCACCGTCGAGGGTGCTGATGAAGTCGGTGACCTTGGACTGGAGGGACTCCTGCGCCTCCTTGGCGCGGGCGGTCGCCTCCTTGGCGCGGGTGCCGGCCTTCTCCTGCACCGTCTTGGGGTCGGTGTTGCGGACGGCCTCGAAGCGGGCCGGGGCCTCGGCGCGCAGCTGCTCCACCAGGCCGGGCACCTTCTTCGCCTGCTGGAGGGCCAGGTCGGCGGTGCCCGCGGCGAAGTAGAGCGGAGTCGGGTCGCTGAGGGTCTTGCGCAGGTCGTCGGTGATGGCCATGGTGAAGGTCCTCCCGGATTGACGTTCGTCGTACAGGTCGTATGCGTCGTATGCGTCGTGCGGGCCGAGTACGTCGAACGCCTCGATCACATCGAGTACGTCCCCGTCGCCCTCGGCTGAGGGTCGTGCGGTTCCGCAGCGGTGCGGCCGGTCCCCTGGTCCGGTCAACCGGCCGTCTGCTGCGGATCGGCGTCGCTCTCCTGTGCCCGGACGTCCGTGCCGTCCGCGCCGCCCTGGCCGCGGCCGTCGCTCCCGATCCCGTTCTCCTTGCGGAAGGACTCGTAGATCTGGAGCAGCGCCAGTTTCTGCGCCTCGGTCAGCGTGGGATCGGCGAGGATGACCGCGCGGGTCTCCACCTCGTCCCGGTCCCGCTCCGCGTCGAGGATGCCGGCCCGCACGTACAGCGTCTCGGCGGAGATCCGCAGGGCCTTGGCGACCTGCTGCAGCACCTCCGCGCTCGGCTTGCGCAGCCCGCGCTCGATCTGGCTCAGATACGGATTGGACACCCCGGCGGCGTCGGCGAGCTGCCGCAGCGACAGTTGCGCGGTGCGCCGCTGTTCGCGCAGGTATTCGCCGAGATTGCCGACGTTGAGCGATGCCATGCCTCCACCTTGCCCCACCCGCGCTAACTATTGCAAGCACCCGCTTGCAAAAGTGCGCCACACCACTCGGGAGGAGCACGGCGACCGCTGCTGACGTGTCCCCGACCGGCCGCTGAGGGTTCACGGTGCTCAGCAGCGCGCCGGGCCGCCCGCCGCTGCCCGATGCAGGGGCCGTGCGGCTGGGCCAACGGGTCGATGAGGACGTCCGCCGCCATGGAGCCGGCCTCGACGGACTCGTGACCACCCACCCGCACGACCGGTTCCCTCCCCTTCTCACCCGAAGGATCTTGAAGCGTCCCCAGCACACGCACGGTGAACTGCCTCTGCCCTCACTGAGACGGGACTGACGACAGCTGCATCGGAGCCGGTCATTAAGCTCCGCTCATGACCGACAACCCCGGATTCACCTGCTCGGGCTGCGGCAGGCACCACGCCGAGCTACCGATGAGTTACTCGGCTGTCGCCCCATACGCCTGGCGACCGGGCTTCGCCGACTCTGCGGACTGCCTTCTCTCATCGGATCAGTGCGTGATCCAGGCACAGCACTACTTCGTCAAGGGTCTGGTCGAGATACCGGTCATCGGCAGCGACGAGGTGTTCTCCTGGGCCGCATGGGTCTCCCTCAGCCGGGACAACTTCTCCCGATCCGCAGACCTTTGGGACACCGCGGGACGGGAAAACGAGGAACCGTACTTCGGCTGGCTGTCCACCGACCTCTTCGTCTACTCGCCCAGCACCATCAATCTGAAGACCCTCGTCCACACCCGCCCCATCGGGCAGCGTCCCTTCATCGAGTTGGAGCCGACCGACCACCCTCTCGCAGTCGAACAGCGGACCGGCATCACCATGGAGCGCGTCCGTGCAATAGCCGAAGCCGTCCTCCATCCCAGCGACAGCGAATCCAAGTGACGTCGAACGGGCTGCCGACCTGGCTGTACTGCGCGGCCGCCTCGTGATGGCCCACGTCCACTGAGACTGGACAGCCGCCACCGCGACCCCCGGCCGGGAGACCGAGCACCCGTTCCCGGACGGGACAAGAGGCGATCAGGCTTGCGTGAGACGTTGCCGCTGCGATGCTCGATGAGTAATGCCGCCATGCCGGGTCTACAGCACCGTTGAACCAGTCTGGATCGAACCCGCAGGAGGTCGAAGTGTCCGTGTCAGTGCTCGACATGTCGATGTCGCTCGACGGATATATCGCCGATCCAAACGATTTCCTGGGCGGCGACGATGGCGAACGACTGCACAAGTGGGCCGACCCGGAGCACGAGTCCGGCGCGCTGTCCGGGCCGGCCGCGCAGTTCCAGGACGAATGGAACGCAGCCGGTGCGGTGCTCGCGGGACGTCGCACCGCCGAGCTCATGGATCACTGGGGCGGTGATCACGGCGGTCTCCCGATCTTCGTGCCCAGTCACCGCCCGCCCGGTCCCGCCGCCCGTTGGGGCTATCCCCTGGTGACCTACGTGACCGACGGGATCGAAAGCGCGATGGCACAGGCCAAGGCCGCCGCCGGGGACAAGGACGTGCAGGTGCGTGGCGCGTACACGGCGCAACGGGCGCTTGAGGCCGGGGTGCTGGACGAGGTGCAGATCCATCAGATCCCGGTGCTGCTCGGTGAGGGCCGTCGCCTGTTCGACGTCCTGCCGTCGGAGATCGAGTTGGAGATCCTCCGGGTGATCGACACGCCGGAGGCCACTCACATCCGCTACCGCGTCCGTCGCTGAGCCCTTCGACCAGCACCTTTCTGTGGCCGTGGCCGCGGCCGTGGCCGTGGCCGTGGCCGTCCCAACGTGGACCTCGACCGGGGCGGGACGGCCACCGCGACCCCCGGCCGGGGGATCAGGGGGATCAGGAGGGCTGGACCTCTTCGAACTGGGCGAGGGCTTCGGCGGGGTCCGGGCTCACCAGGCGTTCCAGGCCGGCCGTCGTGATCTCGGCCCACTTGCCGGCGCGCGCCCACATCCGCTCCTCGAAGGCACGGACGACGCTGTCCAGATTTCCGGGGCCGGGGGCGGTGGCGGGGCCGGTGGCGATGGCCTCGGCGAGTTCGGCGCCGTCCAGCATCGCGAGGTTCGCCCCCACCCCCAGCGGGGGCATCAGATGGGCGGCGTCGCCCAGGAGCGTCACTCCGGGGACATGGGTCCAGGTGTGTCCCACGGGCAGGACGTGGAGGGGGCGGTGGGCGAAGGCCGTGCCGTGGCGGAGAAGGTCGAGGACGGGAGCGGCCCAGCCGTCGAACAGTGCCAGCAGGCTCGATCGCACGGCCTCCGCGTCGGTCAGGTCCACGTGCGCGTGCCAGTCCAGCGGCGCACGGAACCGGGCGTACACCTTGACGTGGCCGCCGCTGTTGCGCTGCGCGACGAGGCTCCGGTTCGGGCCGTACACGGCGACGGAACCGTCGCCGATCAGCCGGGCGAGGTCGGGGTGGCGGGTGTCGACGTCGTCCAGGGAGGTCTCGACCACGGTGATGCCGGTGTAGTGCGGCGTCACCGGGGAGACCGCGGGACGGACCCGGGACCAGGCGCCGTCCGCGCCGACGACGAGGTCGAACGTCTCGTGCCGCCCGTCAGCGAAGTGGACCCGCACGCCGTCCGCCGCCTCGGCCCCCGGCGTCACCTGCGTCACGCCCCGCCCCCACCGGACGTCGAGCGGGCCGAGCAGCAGGTCACGGAGTTGCCCGCGGTCGATCTCGGGATTGGCCCGCTCGTCGGGACGGGGACGCCAGTCGCGCAGGACGGTCCCGGCCGTGTCCAGGATGCGCATGGCCTGTCCCTCGGGACGGGACAGCTTCTGGAACTCGGGCAGCAGCCCTGCCTTGTCCAGCGCGAGCTGGCCCAGCCCTTCGTGCAGGTCCAGCGTGCCGCCCGGAGGGCGCGCGTCGCGGGCGGGATCGCGTTCGAGCACGGTGACGGGGTGGCCGTGGCGATGCAGGACGCGGGCGAAGGTCAGACCGCCGGGACCGCTCCCGACCACTGCGATACGATGCCTCATACCGATACACCGTATTGGCATAAGACGATGTATCGCAAGAGTACGGTGTGACCATGACTGTGTGGGACCGACCGCAGCCGCCGACTCGCCCCGCGCCGCTGGACCGGGAGCGGATCGTCGCCGCCGCCGTCGCGCTGGCCGACGCGGGCGGGCTGGAGGCGGTGTCGTTGCGCAAGGTCGCCGCCCGGCTGAACGCCGGCCCGATGCGGCTGTACGGATACATCTCCACCAAGGAGGAGCTGTTCGACCTCATGGTGGACGAGGTCCAGGCCGAGATCCTCCCCGTGGGTTCGGAAGAGCGGCCCGGTGACTGGCGGGAGGCGCTGCGCGTCCTCGCCCATCGCACCCGGCAGACCGCTCTCCGCCACGAATGGCTGGCCGATCTGCTCGGCGGCCGCCCGGCCCTGGGCCCGAACGGCCTCGCCGTGACCGAGGCCACGCTGGCCGCCCTCGACGGCCTCGCCGACGTCGACACCGTCATGCGCGCCGTGGAGACCGTCAGCGCCTACTTCACCGGCGCGATCAGGCGCGAGATCGCGAACCTGCGGGCCGAGCGCGCCACGGGCCTGTCCAAGCGCGACTGGCAGCGCGCCCACGGTCCGCATGTGACGAGGATGCTGGCCACGGGCCGCTTCCCGGCACTGAGCAAGGCCGTGCACGACGGCACGGACGTGGACGCCGAGACGTCCTTCACGACCGGCCTGGACTGGGTCCTGGACGCCGTGGCCGCCAGGCTCGCGCTCGGCCACGGCCCAGAACCGCGTCCACGACCTGGTCTATGAACGGATGTCCCAGTCGATGCAGGTCCTGCCGGAGGAGTGCTCGAAGGTGATCGGCCAGTAGTACAGGAACGGGTCGCCCGTCTCCAGAGCGTCCGTCACGGCGCGGACGAACTCGGTCAGGCTGGAGCCCCAGAGGGTGCCCTCCAGATCGCCGGAGCCGATGCCCATCTCGTACACGTGCCCGTACGTGGGCCCGGGCCGGTGGTCGACGAACGCGACGCCTCCGTCGTTGGGGAGCGCCAACGGCACACAGAGATGCAGATGGCCGGCGAGGTCTTCCTCGTCCCACAGATCGGCGTCTGCGTTGTCCTCGCCCACGTCCACGAGGATCTCGTGCATCGATGCGATCGACGCGGTCGAGCAGAGGCGGTGCCCCAGCGGCAGGATGTTGCCGGCCGGGAAGACCCCCGGCTCGGGTCCGCTGTCCCACTCGGGCTCGACGACACCGTTCCGCCGCTCCAGCAGCCGTCTGAGCTCGGGATGGAGGGCGAAGCCCAGCTGCCGCTCCAGCTCGGCGAGCTCGGCAGCCGTCGCCGGGGGCCGAAGGGCGGCGTGATCCGCGGGCGACCGGGCGGCCAGCCACGACTCGAACCGGTCCCACGTCCGATCGAACAGAGCAAGGTCCATCGATGTCATGGCCAGAAGATAGAGGGAGGGTACGACAAGGCCCCAGGACCCACCGCCTGCTCGCGCCGACCGTAGGGAACGCCGACACGCGGAGCGGCGCACGGGGCTCACTGTTCCCAGGGCAGGGGGCGGTCGTGGACGATCTCCAGGCGGGTCACCGCGCGGGTGAGGACCACGTACAGGCGGTTCAGGCCGCGCTGCTCCGCCTCCGCGACGGCCGCCGGCTCGACGGCGACCACGTGGTCGTACTCCAGGCCCTTGGCGAGGGTCGCGGGGACGACCGTCACCCGGGCGGACGACTCGTCCGGGCCGCAGGTCGGCAGGCCGGCCGTGGTCAGCGCCTCGCGAAGCGCGGCCGCCTGCGGGTCCGCCGCGATGACGCCGACCGAGCCCTCGTGGGCGAGCGCGTCGCGCACGGCGGCGACGACCGCGCAGGACAGGTCGCCGTCCGCCCGCCGGACGCGCAGTTCGCCGTCCCGGCGCAGCGAGTCGGCCCGCGGCACGTCGACGTCGAGGCGGTCCAGGACACGGCCCGCGAGGGCGAGCACGGCGGCCGGGACGCGGAAGCCCGTGGTCAGCGGGACGATCGTGGCGTCCGGCTTGCCCAGGTGAGCCATCTGCACCGGCCACGAGGCCGCCGCCCACGGCGTGGTGCCCTGCGCCAGGTCGCCGAGGACCGTGAGCGAGCCGAAGCGGACCCGGCGGGCGACGGACCGGCACTCCATCGGCGAGAGGTCCTGAGCCTCGTCGACGACGACATGACCGTATCCCCGGGGGTGCGCCAGGAGGCCGGCCACCTCGTCGAGCAGGACGAGGTCGGCCGTCGACCAGCGCGCCGACTTCGGTGAGCGGGGCGGCCGCGGCCAGAGCAGGGCGCGCTGCTCCTCGGCGTCCAGCAGGCCGTCCGCCGCCCGCGCCAGCTCCTCGGCGTCCGTGAGGAGCCCGGCGACGACCTCCTCGGGACGCAGCTTCGGCCACACCGCTTCCACGCAGGCGCTCACGGGCCGCGCCCGTTCGATCCGGCGGGTCCAGGAGACCGGGCGCGGCCCGCTCCGGCGTTCGACCTGCTCCTGGATCCGGCGGACGATCCGGCTGCGCACCCGCTCGCGCCCGGTCTCGTAGGGCGGCGCCTCGGCGAGCACGTCCGCGACGATCTCCGTCAGCGCGCGGGCCCCGACGCGCCAGCGGCAGGAGCCCTCCGGGACGGAGAGGTCCTCGGCACGTTCGGCCGTCACCCTCCCGTACACCGCGCGACGCAGCACCTCGGCCATGCGTGCGTCGTGTTTGACCGCGGCGGTGCGGTCGGGGTCCGTTCCGGTCGGCCGGTGGCGGCCGATCTCGTCGTGCAGGGTGGACTGCCGTACGCCGGTCTCGCCGAGGGCGGGCAGCACCTCCGCGATGTAGGAGAGGAAGGCGCGGTTGGGACCAAGGATCAGCAGTCCGCCGCGCTGGACGCGCCGCGGGTGGGTGTAGAGGAGGTAGGCGGCCCGGTGCAGGCCGACGGCGGTCTTGCCGGTGCCGGGGGCGCCCTGCACGCACACCGACTCGGTGAGGTCGCCGCGTACGAGGTCGTCCTGCTCGGGCTGGATGGTCGCGGCGATGTCCCGCATGGGGCCGACCCGCGGCCGTTCGATCTCGCGGGCGACGATGCCGCCGTCCCGCGCCACGGGACCGCGCCCGAGCCCGGCCGGGCGCTCTCCGGCGTCGAGGTGCTCGTCCTCCAGGCCGGTGAGGTCGGCGGAGCCGCCCCGGCTGCCGGGGGCCCAGCCGAAGCGCCGGCGCACGGCGACGCCCTGCGGGTCGCGGGCGCTCGCCTGGTAGAAGGCGCGGGAGACGGGTGCGCGCCAGTCGACGACGAGCGGCGGGGCGGCCGGGTGTTCGCTGATGCGCAGCCGGCCGATGTGGTGGGCGAGTCCTTCGTGGTCGCCGCCGGTGCCGTGCGCGAAGTCCAGCCGGCCGAAGAACAGGGGGCCCTCGGGCAGTTCGTGGAGGGCCTTGGCGTGGCTGCGCAGCCGGTGGCCGAGGACCTCGGCGTCGGCGCCGGAGGCCGACACGTCCTCGCCGGTGACGACGTGGAGGTCGGCGCCCTCGACCATCGCGGTGAACGCGGCCCGGCAGGCGTCGTGGTGGGCGCGTTCGAGACGCAGGGCGGCGGCGAGGTCGCGCGGGCCCGGGTCCGGGGCCGCTTCCGGAGCGGCTTCGGCCGCCGGGGCGCGGTCCCCGTCCCGGGCCGGGTTCGAGGCCGGGCCGGGGTCAGGGTCAGGGCCAGGCTCGGCGGAGTCCTGGGGGGCGAGCTCGGGTGCCGTCATGGGGCAAGGATAGCCAATAACGTTACCGAGTTACATTTTTAACCGAGTCCGAGGCGCGGTCGGCGGTCGACCGAGCCGTTCCACGCCGTCAGGCGAGCCGCGGCAGAGCCGTTCCCAGCACGTCGAAGGCCCGCTCCGCCGCGGCCACGGCGTCCGCCCGCACCTCCGCCGGCCGCTCCCCGGCCGCCACCCGCCGCCAGTTCTCCTCGGCGAGGATCCGCCGGACGGCGACGATCTGGCCGGCCGCCAGCCGGGCCTCCAGCGCGGTGGGCAGATCGTCCGCGAGGGCCTCGGCGAGGGCGGCCTCCGAACGCTCCAGATAGCCGTACAGACGGGCGACCAGGGACGGGGTGCCGTAGAGGAGGTTGTAGAAAGCCCGCACCCGGGGGTGGTCGTTGAGGCCGGTGACGGGATCGTCCGCGGCCAGCCCGGCCAGGAAGTGCCGGCGCAGGGCGGCCAGCGGCGCGACGCCCTCGGCCCGCCCCGCGACGACGATCCGCGCCGACTCCTGCTCATGATCGGCGATCTGGTGCAGCACCAGATCCTCCTTCGCCGGGAAGTAGCGGAAGAGGGTCGGCTTGGAGATCTCCGCGGCCGCGGCGACCTCGGCGACGGACACCGCGTCGAAGCCGCGCTCCAGGAACAGCCGGACGGCGATCTCCGACACGGCCCGGTACATCCGCTGCCTCTTGCGCTCACGCAGCCCGGTCTCGCTCATGGGGCGAGCCTACGGGCCCCCGGGCACGGCGTGCCGCGGCACCGAGCGACGGCCACCGGGCGCCACCGGTGACGGGGCACCACCGGTCACGGGGGTGGCCGCCCTAGGCAAGCGCGCGGGCGAGATACGGGTTCGCGGTCGCCGGGACGGAGAGACCGAGACACGCGGTGGCGGCGGCGAGGGTGTCGGCGTAGGAGTTGACGGCCCGGCGGACGTTCGGCGCGTCCAGACTCGACCCGGTCGCCAGCCGGTCGAGGTCGATGTACGCGGAACGGACGATCTCGATCCGCCGGTAGACGACCCAGTCCTTGCCCCAGTCCCGGGTGTACTCCGGGTCCAGCCGCCGCTGCCAGCGCAGGAACATCCGCTCCCTGATCTCCGGCTTCGTGGGCGTGAGATGCATGTGCCGGACCAGGTCGTAGAGCGGGTCGCCGACCAGGGCCATCTCCCAGTCGATGATCGTCAGGGCCAGGGCGTCGTCACGGCGCACCAGGTTCCACGGGTTGAGGTCGCCGTGCAGCAGAGCCGGCGCCCGGTGGCCCACCCGGTGCCCGGACAGGATCTCCCGCAGCCGCCGCTCGTCGGGCAGCCCCAGCGTGCGCGCCAGTTGCAGCGACTTCTTCGGCAGGTCCCGGACCAGACCGACGAGCTGCTCCTTCAGCCACTCGCAGAAGTCGACGTGGCCGGCCTGCGGATCGATCAGCGCATGGTCCACCCGGGTCAGCTCGCACAACTGGTCGACGAGTGCGTCCGCCTCGTGCGGCAGCAGGCCGTTCACCGGGTGCACGGGCGGCCGGTCGATGTGCGTGCCCTCATAGGTGTGGATGCTGAGCTGGTCGTCCGGGTAGCTCACCCCGAGGGCGAGGACCTCGGGCGCCGCCACCCGGGCCCGCGACTCCTGGATCGCCTGGAGGACGACGTGCTCGCTCAGGTACTTGGGCTCCCGGCGTGAGACGTCGGGCAGTTTGCGGCGCACGACCACGGGGGTCCGTGTGCCCTGGACCCGGACCACGGAGTTGAGGTGCGCGGTCCCCTTGAACACCCGGTGCGCCGGGGCGGCCCCCTCCGCGAGCAGGGCCTCCCGCACGGCGGACGCCGGGAAGCGCGGGTTCTCGGGAAGCCGCGGATCCGGCTGCCAGCCGAAGGCTTTCATGATCCAGTCCCGGCCGCCCACCGCCCCGTCGCCCCGCGACGCCAGCCATCGGAACAGAGCTCGGCCGATCTCGTCGTTCGTCGGGACGTTTCTGAGCCCCAGGGGTTCCGCCGCCGCCCGCAGCGCCCGGCCCACCTCCACCGTCGCCTCGTCGAGGCTCTTCTGGGTGAACGACTCCAGCAAGGACCGCGCGGCCCGCATGACGTCGGGATAGAGAGACTGCGCCCGCTCGAAATCGAGGTAGTGGCGCAGATCCCTGGCGAGCCCCTTGGTCGCGCTGGGCCGGCACTCCCGCATGGCCTCCGCCCACGCCGCGATCACCTCGTCCCACTGGTGGTGCGGGTACCGCATGCGCACGAGGTGGGTGGCGAGGTCGTGCAGGGGGTCGCCGTACGTCGCAAGCTCCCAGTCGACGCAGACGAGCGGCGGGTCGCCGTTGTACGAGACGATCAGGTTGTCCCGGTGCAGGTCCGCGTGGAGCAGGCTGTACGGCCGCCGGGTCATGGCCGGCACCCGCTCGGCCAGCCGGAGCAGCGCGTCGTCGCAGACTCCCAGCGCCTTGAACAGTCCGCCGAACTCGGCCCAGTTGGGCTTGCGGATCTCCGCGTCGGCGAGACGGGCCAGCTGCTTCAGGAAGGCCTGGCTGTCGCTGTGGTTGGCGGGCCACGACCTCGGCAGGGGCGGCAGCGCCGACAGCCGCACCTGGGTCATCTGGGCCAGCAGTCCGGCCAGCGCCCTCATCAGCAGGGTGTCGACAGGCTTACCGTTTCCGCAGATGGTGGAGAGCGGCACGCCGTCCACGAAGCTGTGGACGGCGTAGTCCGGCGTCTTGACCAGGCACGCGGGGGCGTGGGGCAGGACGCCCTGGAGGGCGTCGAGGATCGCCGCCTCGTCCTGCCATGTCCTGATCACCACGGGCAGCGCGTCCCGCCGCCGGATGCGCACCGTCACGAACGTGCCCGGCTCGCGGCGCAGCCGTCGCGCCACCTCGTCCGTCAGCGGCAGCACGTAGTTGCGGTTGTGATGGCCGCTGGACGCCTGTGTGGACTCCGCGGCCCGGACGAAGGCCCGCAGGACGCCGGACGTGTCCTCGGCGGCTCGTTCCCCGGGGTGACGAAGGGGAACAAGGTGGTCGACCACTGGCCGCTCCGGATACTCGCGCTGGGCATGTTAGGGCAAACGGTAAAGGCGCCGCACGACCGGAGCGATGCAAGTGAGCCAATGGGTGGGTGCCACTCATTCGCGTCAGGCCGTCCGAGACTGGCTGGTTCGCCGTCTTATACGGATGGACGGGAGTGATTGCTCGCGCGATTGAGGCATGCTAGCGCAGCCGCAGCGGCTATTTCGGCCAGATGCTTCCGGACGGAGTCGAACCAACGTCCCGGCCCCGGCGCTCAGCCCCTGAACGCCTCCAGTACCGGCTCCAGTGACGACACCACCCGGGTCGCGCCGGCCCCGCGGAGCAGTTTCTCCTTACGCTCGTTACGCGCGTAGCCCAGGAAGGGGACGCCCGCCTCACGGGCGGCCAGGAAGTCCGACGGGGTGTCGCCGATCATCAGGGCGGTGCCGGGGGCCGAACCCGTGGCGCGCAGGGCGAGGTTGAGGCAGTGCGGGTGCGGCTTGAGGTGGCGCAGTTCCTGGGTGCGGCCGTAGATGTGGGGCGCGAAGCAGGAGGTCAGACCGCGGGTGGCGAGGTACGTGGTGACGACCCGCGGGGAGTTGTTCGTGGTGATCGCCAGCCGCAGGTCCAGGGCCGTGAGGGTGCGTATCAGCGGGTCGGCGTACGGGGTGGGCATCGCCGTGGCCGTGGCTCTCAGCTCCTCCTGGGTGAGACGCTCCTCCAGCTCCGCGACCAGGTCGCTGCCGGGACGCAGACGGTCCACGGCGCGCAGGACGACGTGCGGGTCCAGCGACTCCCGCTCGCTCTCTGTCAGCAGGTGGTGCAGGCCCCGCCCTTCGAGCCACTCCACCAGGCCGTCGGCCACGCCCTCCGCCGAGTGGCCGGCGAAGAGGCGGCAGATCGGCCCGTCGAAGTCCCACAGGACGACTCGCGCACCCCTGATCACTTCACGCAAGTCCGCCGCCTCGGTCCGGGTGTCGGGGGTCGCGTGCTGGGTCTGCTGCGTATCGGAAGTCACTAGGAGAGTGTCAGGTCCGTGGTGATGGTTTCCCAGAGGGCGTCGAACCACTTCTGGGATTCCTCCACGAACGCGGCGTCGCGCTGACCGGCCGCCTTCTCGAAGGAGAAGAGCAGCGACTCGGTGCCGAGGACGTCGTACATGTCGAGGGTTCCGGTGTCGGTGGCCTCCTCGCGCCGGGTGACCATGTAGTACGCCATCAGCGCCTCCTGGCCGTTGAGGAGGTAGAGCTTCACCGGCGGGGTGAACGGCAGCGCGCGGAAGGTGATGCTGACGTCGATGCCGTGCGAGCGCAGCGTCTGGAGGTTGTGGCGCAGAACGTGCCCCTGGGCGTTGCGCATCGCCAGCCAGCGCTGGTGGACGGGGTCGTCGTCGCCGCGGCCGTCGACCGGGACCGGGAAGGCGAGGCTGATGTCCCGGGACGGCAGGAGGATGCGGACGTCGATCCTGGCGGGCTTGAGCTGCCCCCCGTGGATCAGCCGGAGGGGCTCGCCCAGGGCGGGGATGAGGCTCTCGGCGGTGAGACAGGCGGCGTCGATGCGCACGTGCCGGGCGGAGAAGGCCGCGGTCATCCGGGGAGCGAGGCCGACCATGGTGGGCTGGGGCTCCTCGGGGCCCGTGGACGTCGGCTCCGCGATCCGGGGCGGGCTGCCCTTGCTGACGTCGGTCAGCAGCCCGTCGTCCTGCAGTGCCCGCAGCGCCTGGCGCACGGCGCCGCGCTCCACGCCGAACTCGTCGGCCAGTTCGGCCTGGGTGGGCAGCCGGTCACCGGCCCTGAGTTCCCCGACGCGGATGCGTTCGCGCAGGACATCGGCGATCTCCTGGGGGGAGAGCCTTCTGCTGCCGTTCACTGCCACGTTCTCCTGGGTCACGACCAAACGCTACAACTTCGATCCATCTGACGGGAGTTGTTTGAAAGTTGTTTAGCAGTTGCTGCCAAGTGGGGACAACATAGTCATAGTTGGTTACCAACTTGAGCGAGTTGGTGGAAGGTTCGCCTCCCGCTCCCAGCCTGGAAGGGGGGAACCACCATGCCCGTCCTCGTCCTCCTCAGCGCCGCCTTCGTCGTCGGCGTCGAGCAGACCGTCCAGTGGAAGTACGGCACCACCGGCGCCGTCGGTCTGCTCCTGCTCAGCGTGGGCGTCAAGGCCAAGAGCCCCGCCCTCAGCTCGGTGGGCGCCGTGATCCTCGCCCTCCTCGCCACCGGGCCCGCCGTCAGCTCGTGAGCACCAGCTCCGAACTGATCGTGTCCCACAGCGCGTCGAACCACCGGCGCGACTGATCGACGAACGTCGAGTCACGCGGTCCGGCCCCCTGCTCGAAGGCGAACAGCACCGACCGCGTGCCTTCGGCGTCGTACATGTCCATGTTCTCCTGACCGACCGTCTGCTCCCCCCGCTGGACCGTGTAGTACGCGAACAGCGCCTCCGTCCCGTTCAGGAGGTACAGCTTCACGGGCGGGGTGAAGGGCAGCGCACGGAAGGTGACGTGCACGTCGATGCCGTGCGTGGAGCGCAGCGTGAGCAGGTTGTGCCGCAGCACCTGGCCCTGGGCGTTGCGATGGGCCAGCCAGCGGCGTTGCAGCCGCCCGGTGGCCGAGGCGTCCACCGGCGACGGGAAGGCGAGGTCGATGTCCCGGGACGGCAACAGGACACGC
This sequence comes from Streptomyces hayashii, assembly GCF_024539815.1. Taxonomy (GTDB): domain Bacteria; phylum Actinomycetota; class Actinomycetes; order Streptomycetales; family Streptomycetaceae; genus Streptomyces; species Streptomyces hayashii. Next base: position 8,627 of record NZ_JAHHIU010000177.1, on the reverse strand, counting down.
ACGTCGATCTTGGCCGGTTTCAGCTGCCCCGCATGGATCTGCCGCACCGGCTCGCCGATCGCGGCGGTCAGCGAGACCGCGGTCAGGCAGAGGGCGTCGACCTGCACGTGCTCGGCCGCGAAGGCCTCGGTGACGCGGGGCGGAAGGCCCGCCATCGAGGGCTGCGGGGCCGCCCCGGGGCCGACCGGCAGGCCGGGCGGGCCCGGCTGCCCCGCGACCGTCGCGGGGCTTCCCTTGGAGACGTTGGTCAGCAGCCGCTCCGACTGCAGAATGCGCAGGGCCCGGCGTACGGCGCCCCGCTCGACGCCGAACTCGTCCGCCAGCTTGGCCTGCGTGGGCATGCGCTGCCCGGGCTGCAGCACCCCGGCCGTGATGCGGGCGCGCAGCTCGTCGGCCACCTCACGGTGTGAGCGCCGCGATCGCTCGGCTCCCCCCCGCCCCTTGACGGAGGCATTTTCCGTCTCCACGTCCGCACAGTACAACTTCCCGCCATCTTTGGGCAGTTCAAAGAGAGATGGTTATAGGACGCTTCCAAGCGGACATAACTACAGTGAAGTTGGCTGCCAACTTCAACAACGTGGTCAAACTTCCAGACGGTTGGCCGGTCGGGCTTCCTTCCGGAGGGGAGCCGGGAGCCCGAGCAGACGGCGCCGACGTACAGCCACAACTGAACATCGCCCGCACAGCCACAACTTCAGAGCGAACGCACAGCCACAACTGAACAGCTACGGATGGACCGCTTTCCCACCCCGCCGAAAGGAGCCGTCTCAGCACATGTCCGGGCGCCCACGGCGCCCGGGCGTTCGCAGCAGGGCGTCGACCCCCCGGGCGGCGCCCTCTCGTTCTTCCCCCCTCACACCAGCAGGTCCTCGACCTGCGCCTCTCCCTCCCGGTAGCGGCGTGTGATCTCCGCGCCCGACTCGTCGGCCGCACGCTGCAACCGCTGACGCCGGCTGGAGACCTGCTGCTCGTAACGGACCAGACGGCCCATCGCCTCGTGCAGCTCGGGATCGGTGCGCGCGCCGAGGTCGGAGAGCTCGACGTCGGCGAGCATGTCGGCGGCCAGCCGCCGGGACTCCTCACTGTGCGGAGTGCCCAGGGTGACGTGGCGCGCCGAGGAGCGGTGCCGGGCCGGGGCGTCGGTCAGGATCTCCGACAACCGCTCGACCACGGACGCCGCGCCCGTCGGGGAGCGCCGGGCCAGCTCCGCGCGAAGGATGTCGATACGGCCCTGGAGCAGGCGCCGCACGTAACTGAGGTCGGCCTCGTCGCGCTGGGCGTCCCGGCGCAGGGTGCGCAGCTCGGGCAGGCTCAGGCCGGCCAGGTCGTGCTCCGGAGGTTCGACGGGCAGCGCGGTGCCGTCGCTGCGCTGTGCAGGCGGCCGGTGTGCAGCGGGCCGCCCGGTACTCGGTGTGCTCATGTCCTTCTACCGTCCCCTCGACCGGCTGTGGGAAGCATCGTGCCACCCCGAGTGCCCACGAAGTCACCGAGTCCCCCCGAACGGCCCCAGATGGTGGCGTAAGGATTAAAATTGGGCCCCCCGCGGGTCCTCGCCCGGCACCCGGCATCATGGTCCGCATGCGAGCGGTGGTGCAGAGGGTGGACGGCGCGAGCGTCGTCGTGGACGGCGAGACGGTCGGGGAGATCGACGGCGAGGGCCTGTGCGTCCTGGTCGGCGTGACCCACGAGGACACCCCGGAGAAGGCGGCCCAGCTGGCCCGCAAGCTGTGGTCGGTCCGCATGCTCCACGACGAGAAGTCGTGCAGCGACGTCGACGCACCGCTGCTGGTGATCAGCCAGTTCACCCTGTACGGAGATGCGCGCAAGGGCCGCCGCCCCACCTGGAACGCGGCCGCCCCCGGCCCGGTCGCCGAACCCCTCGTCGACGAGGTCGTCGCCCGGCTGCGGGCCCTGGGCGCGACGGTCGCGACCGGCAGGTTCGGCGCGCAGATGCGCGTCTCCCTGACCAACGACGGCCCCTTCACCGTCCTGATCGAGATCTAGGGCTCGACCACGACCTCCTGCGCGGCCGCCGTCGAGTCGGCCATCAGCGGAGCGTCCACCGGCACGTTGCGCTTCACCAGGGCCAGCGCGACCGGGCCCAGTTCGTGGTGACGGGCCGACGTCGTGATGAAGCCGATCTTGCGGCCGTCGGGGTCCTCGTCGCGGACGCGGAGCTGGGTGCCGGCGGGCGGCAGGTGCACCTCGCTGCCGTCGAGGTGCAGGAAGACGAGACGGCGGGGCGGCTTGCCGAGGTTCTGGACACGGGCGACCGTCTCCTGCCCGCGGTAGCAGCCCTTCTGAAGGTGGACGGCCGTGCCGATCCAGCCGAGCTCGTGCGGGATCGTGCGGTGGTCCGTCTCGAAGCCGAGGCGCGGGCGGTGGTGCTCGACGCGCAGGGCCTCGTGGGCGAGTATCCCGGCCGGCGGACCGGCCTGCCCGGCGAACGACTCCAGGTCGGCGCGGGGAAGGAACAGGTCGCGGCCGTACGCCGTCTCGCGGACGACGACACCGGCGGGCACGGGGGCGATCGACCCCGCCGGGAGATGGACCACGGCCGTGTCCGCCGTCCGGTCGGCGACCTCGACCCGGTTGAAGAACTTCATCGACTCCAGGTACGCGATCAGCGCCTCCTGGGTCCCGGGTTCGACGTGCGCCCAGACCGTCGCGCCGTCGTCCACCAGGTACAGCGCGTGTTCGATGTGCCCGTGCGGGGAGAGGATCAGCGCCTCGGTGGCCTGGCCGACCGCGAGGTCGGCGACGTGCTGGGTGAGCAGAAGGTGCAGCCAGCTCAGCCGGTCCTCGCCGGAGACGGTGACGACTCCGCGGTGCGAGAGGTCGACGAATCCGGCGCCGTCGGCCAGGGCGCGCTGCTCACGGAACAGATCGCCGTAGTGACCGGCGACGTCTTCGTCCACGCCCTCGGCGGGAACGGCGCCGGGCAGGGACAGCAGAGGGCTCTTCATGGGCCCAAGCCTACGACTCGGTGATCGACCCGTCGGCAGCCGAACCCGAACCCGCGGGCGAACCCGCGGCCGGACCCGCGGCCGGACTCGAAGCCGGCCTCGTGGCGCCGCCTTCCGCGGCGGAACCCTTGCGGGCGCAGTCCCGGCAACGGCCGAAGATCGCGAAGTGCTTCATGTCCGTCTCAAAGCCGAACGTCTCGCGCAGCTTGGCCGTGAACTCGGCGGCCACCTTCACGTCCGCCTCGATGACGTCGTCGCAGTCCCGGCAGACCAGGTGGATGTGGTGATGGCGGTCCGCGAGGTGGTAGGTGGGCGCCCCGTGTCCCAGATGCGCGTGGCTGACCAGCCCGAGCTCCTCCAGGAGCTCCAGCGTGCGGTACACGGTCGAAATGTTGACCCCCGACGCCGTCTTCCTCACTTCCACGAGGATGGCGTCGGGGGTCGCGTGCTCCAGGGTGTCCACGGCTTCGAGGACAAGCTGGCGCTGCGGCGTCAGCCGGTAGCCGCGCTGCCGCAGGTCGCTCTTCCAGTCAGTGCTTTCAGTGCTCACCACACCCAAGAGTCTAGGACTACTTGAAGAAGGCGATCCCGTCGTCCGGCATGTCGTCGGGGAGGGCCTTCGCCCAGCGTTCGACGTCCTCGGGGGTGACGACCTTCTTCAGGTGGGCCGACATGTAGGGGCGCAGCTCGACCTCGGGGGTCTGCTTCTCGCCGACCCACATGAGGTCGCTCTTGACGTAGCCGTAGAGGCGCTTGCCGCCGGTGTACGGGCCCGAGGCGGCCGTGCGCGCCACCGCGTCCGTGACCAGGTCGATCTGCGGCTTCTTGTCGGCCAGCTCGCCGTACCAGATCTCGACGACGCCGTCGTCGCGGACCATCGTCACCTCGACCTTGCGGTCGGCGTCGATACGCCAGAAGCCGGACTCCGACTCCAGGGGGCGGACCTTGTTGCCGTCCTTGTCCAGGACCCAGGTGTGGGAGCGGTACTCAAGGAAGTCCCGGCCGTCGTGGCCGAAGGTGACCTCCTGCCCGAAGTTGCACTTCTCCGACCCCGGGAAGTCGTGCACGCCTGCGCCCGCCCAGCTGCCGAGCAGGAAGGCGAGGGGGACGAGGTCCTTGTGGAGGTCGGACGGAATCTCGATCATGAGTGGCAGTTCCTGGACTGGTAGGTCAGCGCTGGCCCTGGTACAGCTTCTTCACGGTCAGACCGGCGAAGGCGAGGACGCCGACGCAGACCAGGACCAGCAGGGCTTCGAAGAAGATCTCCACGGGTGCTCCTCGGATGAGCGTGTTGCGGGGTACGTACGACTCGGCACACGTACGACAGGGCCGGCCCCCAGCTTACGCGGCCCGCCCCCGGCCCTCCTTGCGAGGTACGCCGTCGCCGGCGGCGTCGCCGCCGAGCGGCTCTCCGGCCGCGTCGTGACTACGATTCGGGCATGGCGAAGAAGCTCGTGATCAAGGTGACGGCGGGGGCGGACGCTCCCGAGCGGTGCTCGCAGGCGTTCACGGTGGCCGCGGTGGCCGTGGCCAGCGGAGTCGAGGTGTCGCTGTGGCTGACCGGGGAGTCCGCGTGGTTCGCGCTGCCCGGGCGGGCCGCCGAGTTCGAGCTCCCGCACGCGGCCCCGCTGCCCGACCTGATCGACTCGATCCTGGCCGGCGGCCGTCTCACCCTGTGCACCCAGTGCGCGGCGCGTCGGGACATCACGGAGAAGGACGTCGTCGAGGGGGTGCGGATCGCCGGCGCCCAGGTGTTCGTGCAGGAGGCGCTCGGGGACGACACGACGGCGCTCGTGTACTGAGGCCTGTCGTCCGGAGCTGCTGAGGCCTGTCGTCCGGAGCGGGTCGCGGGGGCGGGCGGTGACGGGGCCCGCGGTGGTCCGGCCGTCAGGGGCGGTCGCGGGGGCGGCGTTTGCCGTCCAGCTCGTCCCACCACTCGTCGGACCTGGGGTCGCCCGAGGGGTCGTCCCACCAGCGGTCGTCGGGACCGCGACGGTTGGCGACGATCGCGGCGACCGGCGGGATGAGCATGGCCACGACGCACATGCCGACGGCCGCGGGCACCGACCAGAGGCGCACGACCGCCCAGGCCAGCACGAACAGCGCGATGCAGACGCCCATCATCGCGAAGTACACGTGTCGTCGGCGGGCCAACATACGTCCAGGGTAGGCCTGGACACGGCGAAGGGCCGCGTCCCGGGCGTTGACGCCCATGGGACACGGCCCCATCTGATCGCTCAGACCGCGATCGATCGCTCAGACCGCGATCGCGACCTCCGCGAGGCCGCCCTGCTGGGCGACGACCGTACGGTCGGCGGTGCCGCCGGGGACGAGGGCGCGCACGGTCCAGGTGCCCTCGGCCGCGTAGAACCGGAACTGTCCGGTGGCGGAGGTGGGGACCTCCGCGGTGAACTCGCCGGTCGAGTCCAGCAGGCGGACGTAACCGACCACCGGCTCGCCGTCCCGGGTCACCTGACCCTGGATCGTGGTCTCACCGGGCTTGATCGTCGAGGCGTCCGGGCCGCCGGCCTTCGCTCCACACATGTGCTTCTCCAGAGATGTCTGACCGGAAGGCCGGTCGGGTTCGCTTCTTGTCCGACGCCCGGTCGGGCGCGACCTGGTTACTTGTTGGCGCCGAGCTCGATCGGGACGCCGACGAGGGAGCCGTACTCGGTCCAGGAGCCGTCGTAGTTCTTGACGTTCTCCACGCCCAGCAGCTCGTGCAGCACGAACCAGGTCAGGGCCGAGCGCTCGCCGATGCGGCAGTACGCGATGGTGTCCTTGGCCAGGTCGACCTGCTCGTCGGCGTAGAGCTCCTTGAGCTCGTCGTCCGACTTGAAGGTGCCGTCGTCGTTGGCGTTCTTCGACCACGGGATGTTGCGGGCGGACGGGACGTGGCCCGGGCGCTGCGACTGCTCCTGCGGCAGGTGCGCGGGAGCGAGCAGCTTGCCGCTGAACTCGTCGGGCGAGCGGACGTCGACCAGGTTCTGCGAACCGATGGCCGCCACCACGTCGTCGCGGAAGGCGCGGATGGCCTTGTTCTGCGGCTTGGCCTGGTAGGAGGTCTCGGGGCGCTCGGGCACCTCTTCGACCAGCTCGCGGGCGTCCAGCTCCCACTTCTTGCGGCCACCGTCGAGAAGCTTGACGTTCTCGTGGCCGTACAGCTTGAAGTACCAGTAGGCGTAGGAGGCGAACCAGTTGTTGTTGCCGCCGTAGAGGATCACCAGCGTGTCGTTGGCGATGCCCTTCGAGGACAGGAGCTTCTCGAAGCCCTCCTGGTCGACGAAGTCACGGCGGACCGGGTCCTGGAGGTCCTTGGTCCAGTCGATCCGGATCGCGTTCCTGATGTGGTTCTTCTCGTACGCGGACGTGTCCTCGTCGACCTCGACGATGGCGATGTCGGCGTTGTCGAGGTTGGCCTCGACCCAGTCGGCGTCGACCAGGACGTCGCTGCGGCTCATGCTCGTTCTCCTCCGGGGCAGTTACGGCGGGGGTGTGCAAGAAAAGAGGGTGCGCGACCGGGTCTCGCCGGCGGCCGGCGCACGGATGCCCTCGGTTCGAGGGCGCCGGGAGGCGCGGAAGGCCGGCGGCGCTTCCGCTCAGAAGGGGCGACAGAGCATGGCGGCGACGCGGCACAGGTCTACTGCCCGCCGCTTCGTGAGATCCGCCTGTCGCTGCATCATGTCGTCGATCGTAGGGACGGACAGGCGGCCATGTCACCAGGGCTCCGCATAATGAGACGCGATCGTCCGCATGCTGGGATACAAAAAGCGCCCGGGCCGTGGGGACACGGGTTCCGGGCGCTTGTAGCGGTCGTCACAGCCGGGGTGTGCCGCGTCTCGCCTGTCGGACGTTCGCCGTCCATGTGCGAACAATGGCCGGCGGACGGCGGTCGGCGGACGACGGCCAGTCGGTCCCTACCCGGCCAGCTTGACGTTCGAACCCTTCACGGAGATCTCCACGCCGTTCTGCGCGGCGACCACCTTGTCGAGCTTGATCCCGCCGGGCAGGTCGTCGATCTTCTGCTGGAAGTCGGTGATCGAGCGCACCTCGTTCTCGGCGGCCCGCACCCCGCCGAAGCTGGGCAGCGAGTCGGCGTGCACGCGGACGGTGTCGCCCTCGGCGGTGACCGTGCTGAGGACGTAGACGGGCTGCGGCAGCGGGGTGCCGAGCACGGTGGCCTGGACGGCGACCTTGATCTTGCCGTTGCCGCCGTCGGAGAGGCCGACCACCTTGGCGGTGACGCCCTGGACCACGGGCGTCGGCTCGGACTTCGCGGTCTTCAGCAGCTCGGCGTAGGTGATGGACGCGGTGCCGGTCGCGCTGGAGGCGGTGGCGGAGCTGTAGTCGCCGGAGAACTCGACGCCCTTCATGTCCGCCTGGAGGTCGTCGATGCGGATGCTCCGACCGCTGATGCCGGTGGCCGCCTCGTAGCCGTCGATGCCGACCTCGACGTCGTCCAGCGAGCCGCCCACGACCTGGGTGAGGAACGGGAAGCCCTTGATCGACACGTCCGGGGTCGAGGCGAGGCCCTCCTGGGACTTCAGCTTGTCGGCGACCTCGCCCTCCGCGAAGTTCACCGCGAGGCGGTCCGCGAGCACGAACAGGCCGCCCAGGACCACGACGACGACCAGCAGTATTCGAAGCGCACGCATGCGGCAGTTCCCCCACCCGGATGGCCTGAACGGTTCACGGTGAACGGTCCACGACGGCCGGTCACGACGACCGGCCGGTTCTCACTGACAACGGTTCAAGGTAACCCCGAGCCGACCGGCCGCCGCCGGATTGTCGATCACTTGTGACAGACCCTCACGGCTCCCGCCTGCACCGGACCGCCCTACGCCAGCGCCCGTCCCAGCACGTACACCGCCGGCGCCGCGGCGGCCAGCGGCAGGGCGACGCCCGCCGTGAAGTGCACGAAGCGGGAGGGGTAGTCGTAGCTCGCGACCCTGTGGCCGATGAGCGCGCAGACCGCCGCGCCCGCGCCGAGCAGCGCGCCCCGGGCGCCCATTCCGGTCATCTGGCCGACGGCGATGCCCGCGCCCGCCGCGGCGAGCAGCGCCACGACGACGGAGGCCGGGGTCGGCAGCGGCAGCGCACGGGCCAGCACGGCCACCGCCACGGCGGCCGCGCCGACCGTCACCGCGTCCGGCTCGGCGCCGAGGTGCCCGGTGGCCAGCACGGCCAGAGCGGAGGAGGCGACGGTCGCCATCAGCCCGTACATGCGCTCGTCGGGGTCGGCGTGCGAACGCAGCTGGAGCACCAGGCACAGCAGCACCCAGACGCCGAGGGTGCCCAGGATCGCGGCGGGCGCGTGTTCCCGGCCGGCCGCGAGGAGGACGACGTCGGAGACCAGCGCGCCGAGGAAGGCCAGCGCGATGCCCTGCCGGGCCGGCCACATGCCGTTCAGCCGGAACCAGCCCGCCGCCGTGACGGCCTGGAGCGCGACGAGCGGGACGACGAGGGCGTACGTGCCGATCGCCGCGGCGCCGGACAGGAGCAGGCCGAGGAGTGCGGTGAGGGCGGCCGGCTGCATGCCCGGCTCGATGATCGGCGAGCGTCCTTCCAGCCGGGCCCGCTGGGCGTCGGTGATGCGGGCGTTGCCTGCGAGGGTGGCGGGGCCGTAGGTCGGCCCGGCGCCCGCGGAACCCGAGGCCGGAG
>NZ_JAHHIU010000176.1 GCF_024539815.1 Streptomyces hayashii | reverse complement strand
GGCTGGGCGGGGTGCACCGGGAGTGGACGCTCACCCAGGACGAGTCGGCCGACCTGGGGCTGCTGGCGAGCACCCGGATCACGGTCGTGTGCGCGGGCGTCAAGTCGATCCTGGACGTGCCGGCGACCTTGCAGCGGCTGGAGACGCTGGGCGTCGCCGTCGCGGGGTACCGCACCGACCGCTTCCCCGGGTTCTATCTCTCCGACTCCGGCCATCCCGTCGACTGGACGCTGGAGACTCCGCAGCAGGCGGCGGAGGTGATGCGGGCTCAGGACGCGCTCGGGGCACCGGAGTCGGCGCTGATCGTCGCGAACCCGGTTCCCGAGGAGGAGCAGCTGGATCCCGAGCTGCACGCGCGTGTGCTCGCCGACGCGCTGCACGCGTGCGCCGAGGCGGGCGTGACCGGCCAGGGCGTCACCCCGTTCCTGCTCGATCATCTGGTCCGGCACACCGACGGCGCGTCCCTGAGCGCCAACCTTGCGGCGGTGCGCGGCAATGTGCGGCTGGCAGCGCGGATCGCGACGGCGTGGACCGAGGCATGACCGGCGGGCCGGGCCGAGCGGCCGGCGCGGAGGGGACCGAAGGGCCGGACGAAGCGGCCGGCGCAGAAGAGACGGACCGCGGTCACGGCGGCTCGGCCCGGGACACGGGCGCGGCCGCGGGCTCGCGAGGCGGACCGGGAGGCGGCCGGGGAGGCGGCCGCGGACTGCCCCGGAGAAGCGGCACGGGCGCGTGGCCCGGTACGGGGGCGGGCTCCGCAGCGGGGGCGGCAGGCGGCGGGGCGCTGCTGGTCGTCGGGGACGTCGTGACGGACGTCGTCGCGCGGCACCGGGGACCACTCGCCCCGGGCACGGACACGGCCTCCGCGATCCGGACGCTGCCGGGCGGCGCGGGCGCCAACGTGGCGTGTTGGGCGGCGTATCAGGGGTGCCCGGACGTACGGCTGCTCGGGCGGGTGGGCGCGGATTCGGCGGCCTGGCACGAGCGGGCGCTGATCTCCTGCGGGGTACGGCCCCGCCTCGTCGTCGATCCGCACGCGGCCACGGGCACGGTGATCTGTCTGGTCGACGCGGGCGCCGCCGCCGAGCGGACGTTTCTCACCGACAGCGGCGCGTCCCTGCGGCTCGACCCCGACGACTGGTCGGACGCCCTTCTCGACGGGGTCGGCCGACTGCATCTGTCGGGCTATCTGCTGTTCTCACAGTCCGGGCAAGCGCTGGTGCGCACGGCGGCGGCGTCGGCACGCACGCGTGGGACGCCGGTGAGCCTCGATCCCGCGTCGGCGGGCTTCCTGACGGAACTGGGCGTCGGCCGCTTCCTGAAGCTCGTCGAGGAAGAGGAAGTGGACGTGCTGCTGCCCAGCCGCGCCGAGGCCGGTCTGCTGACGGGGCTGTCCGATCCGGCGGCGGCCGCGGCCGAGCTGAGCCGCCACGTCCCGCTGGTGGTGGCCAAGCAAGGCGCGGACGGCGCTCTGGTGGCCCGGAACGGCGCCGTTCTGGCCCGCGTTCCCGCCGTCGCGGCGACCCCGAAGGACACGACGGGCGCAGGCGACGCGTTCACCGGAGCGTTCCTCGCCGCCCTGCTCACAGGCGCGGACGCGACGGCGGCCGCGGCTGAGGGCTGCCGGGCCGGGGCCGTGGCGGTGCAACGCGTCGGCGGCAGACCGCCCGCCCCAGGCGACACCGCAGCGCCGCCGACGGTCCGGACGACCCGCGCGCCCTGAGAGGAGCGGCAACCGAACCAGCACCCAGCCGAGCCACCCGAGCGGCAGCCGGACGCGCGCCACGAAGCGGCGAACGCGCACGCCGCAGGGCGTACCACGAACGGCGAAACGCTATCCCTTTCGGCCCCACGCCGAGATCATCGGTGCGGTCGCGAGGTCCATGCTGCCGGAGGCGACGTTCGCGAGGTGCCTGTCGATCTCCTCGTCGGTCGCGAGCCCTGCCTTGACGAGTTCTTCGCGGATCTGGCGGACCGTCGCGGACTCCAGGGCGGTACAGGCCGGTGAGGTGAGGGGGAAGTAGGCGTCGGCCTCGACCCGGACCAGCCCGGCCTCGCGCAGCAGACGCGGGAGCCTGCGCCCGTAGGCGAGGTCCGCGCCCCGCCCGGCGAGCAGCTGACGGAAGCCGTGTCGCAGCCGGTTCGCCAGCTGCTGTTCGGGGCCGTGCTCGTCGGGACAGAGCAGGGGCTGCAGGGCGGGATCGGCGTCCTCGATCAGGAGGCGTCCGCCGGGGCGGAGGGCACTGACCATCGACCGCAACGCGCGTTCCCGGTCGGGCACATGGACCAGGACGAGCCGGGCGTGCACCAGGTCGAGCCCCTCCATCGGCGGCTCGTCGTTTCCGAGGTCATGGACGCGGACCTCCACGGGCGGCCGGGCGACGGACCGCAGGCGGGAGGTGTCGATGTCGGTCGCGAGGACCTTGCCCGTCGGACCGACCTTCTTCGCCAGCCAGGACACCACGGAAGTGCCGCCGGCACCCGCCTCCCAGCAGCGCCAGCCGGGGCCGATCCCGAGCCCGTCGAGATGGCGGAACGTCGTCGGATCGAAGAGGGCGGCGAAGGCGTCGAAGCGTTCCCCCGCCTCCGGCTGCCGGTTGTCGAGGAGGTATCCGTCGGATCGCGTCATGCGACGATCATCCCAGTCGTCCCGCGTGCTGAACGTGGTCGACGCGGCCGGGCGTCCGCTCCCGGAAGGTCTGCAGCGGCTTGCGCGAAGCGCCGGAAATTCCGCCGTCCTGAGGGTCCGAGGCGTCCGGAATCCGATCGTCCGAAGGGCCTGAAGCGTCCGAAGTCCCGTTGTCCACAGGCGGGAACAAAACGGAACCTTCCCTTTCCACAGGCTTACGCAGGACATACCCGGGCCTGGCAGACTGGCGCGCCAGGGCGCAGGAATGCGGCACGAGGAGATTCACGCAAGGAGACCCAGATGACCATGGCGGGGAATCTGCGGAAGGTCGCCGGCTTCGGAAAGGTCGGCGGCTTGCGCGGTGTGGCGCGGTTGGCCCGACGACGCCCACGGGTCGACCTGAGTCACCATGCCCGCTCCCCGTTGGGGTCGTCCGTGGTGAACTGCGTGACGTACCAGGACGGCGTCCGGGCTCCGCGCGGCGGGGATCTGGTCGACACGGTGGAGCGGGTGCGCAAGACCGGTCACGGTTTCGTGTGGCTCGGCCTGCACGAGCCGACCAACGACGAGTTCGCGGGCATCGCCGAACTCTTCGACCTGCACCCGCTGGCGGTCGAGGACGCCGTCGAGGCCCATCAGCGGCCGAAGGTCGAGCGCTACGGCGAGACGTTGTTCGCGGTGTTCAAGACGGTTTGCTACATCGAGCACGAGGAGCTCACCGCGACGAGCGAGGTGGTCGACACCGGGGAGATCATGGTGTTCGTCGGCCAGGACTTCGTGATCACGGTGCGCCACGGACGGCACGGTTCGCTGGGTCCGCTGCGCGAGGCGCTGGAGTCCGACACGGCCCAGTTGACGAAGGGCCCGTCGGCGGTGCTGCACGCCATCGCGGACCATGTGGTCGACGACTACCTCAACGTCATCGACGCGGTGCAGGCGGACATCGACCAGGTCGAGACGGATGTGTTCGCGGAGAACGGCGCGCGGGCGGATCCCGGACGCATCTACCAGCTCAAGCGCGAACTCCTGGAGCTGAAACGGGCGGTGGTGCCGCTCGGTCGGCCGCTGCTGGACCTGGCGGACCGGCCGGTTCGCGTGGTCGACCCGGAGATACAGGCCTACTTCCGGGACGTCTCCGACCACCTGCTGCGGGCCACGGAGCAGATCGCCGCCTTCGACGAACTCCTGAACTCGATCCTGCAGGCGCACCTGGCGCAGGTCACGGTCGCGCAGAACGAGGACATGCGCAAGATCACGGCTTGGGCGGCGGTGATCGCGGTGCCCACGATGGTCTGCGGGGTGTACGGCATGAACTTCGAGCACATGCCGGAACTGCACTGGAGGTTCGGCTACCCCCTGGTCATCGGCGTGATATCCGTCGCCTGTCTGGTCCTGCACCGCGGCTTCCGGCGCAACGGCTGGCTCTGAGCGGCCCTCCCGTCGTCGCTCCTCCGCCGTCGCCTTCCCCCTCGACGCTCGGCCCCTGCCTCTACGCCGCCCGACCCGCAGCCCGTCGGTCCGTCAGCTCGACAGCCCGTCAGCCCGTCAGCCCGTCGCAGTTCTCGGCTCTCGACTCTCGGCTCTCGGCTTCGGGCTCTGGGCCATCATCGGTCGGTCCTCAGACGGAGAAGCCCACGACCTTCTGCGGGACGATGCGGATGATCACGCGGACCTCGTCGTGCTTCTCCGCGGGCGGGTCGATGCCGAGGTACTTGTGCGACAGCTCGTGCGGGAGCCGCTTGTCCGGGTCCGGCAGGATCTCGGCGAGGCCACGGATCTCGACCGAGGTGTAGGGGTTGGCGAGGTCGAAGACGGAGAGGCTGACGCGGGCGTCACTACGGAGGTTGCGCACCTTCTGACGGCGGTCCGTCGAGGAGAAGACCACGGTGTCGCCCTCACGTTTGATCCAGACCACCGAGCTCTGCGGAGCTCCGCCGGGGCCGAGGGTGGCGACACTGGCGAAGTTCTTGCCGTCGAGCAGCGCGCGAACGGACTCGGCGAGGGGAATCGGGACAGGGGCGGCGGAGTCCGCGGGGACGAGGGAGTCCGCGGGGACGATGAAGTCCGCGGAGCCTGCGGAGACGGGGGACGCGACGGGGAGGGCAGTGCCTTCGGAGATCGACATGACACCACCCTAGTTACATGCGTGTGCATTTAAAAGCGGTGAGGCGGGTCGAGAATCAGCCACTCCAGGCCGGATGGCGAGGGTCGTCCGCACGCACGAGGACGTCTGCCGTCGCCGCCGGATCGGTCTCCTGCTCGTAGCGCTCGAAGGCGGGCAGGGTCCAGTGGTCGGCTTCCGCGGTGCGCCGACGCAGGGCGGCCGGGGAGAGCAGCACGTGGACGCTCAGGTCGAGGGGAAACCAGTGGCGCAGCAGGAACGGACCGTGCAGCAACAGGTAGCCGCCCGGCGGCAGGGGGACGTAGGAGCTGCGGGTGGCTCGGTCGGTGACGGGATCCCGGAGGTCGGGCAGGATGCGTCCGTCGCCGTCCGCTTCGAGGGGATTGAAGACCTCCCGCCACAGTGCGCCGGTGTCGAACCAGCCGTCGTAATAGGCCTCGACGTCTTGCCGGCCGTACTCCAGGCGGAGGGAGGCGGGGCGCAGAAAGCCGTGCGTGTCCACCACCTGGGAGGGGCGGCCGCGGGTGCGCAGGGCCTCGGCCACGCGGGAGGCGAGATCTCCGGGGCGGGCCGCCGGGGCGCCGTCGAAGGCGACGCGCGGCCAGGGACTCCCGTCGTCCGGCTTCAGTTCGAGCAGCCGCTCGGCGAGGAGGTCGCCGAGCCGTTCCCAAGTGATCGCTTCGAGTCGCACACGGCCCATGATGCGTCAGGCGCCGGTCCACATGCGTCGCCGTCGGAGACCGTCGGGCCGGGGCCCGCACGCCGGTGACCTACGGCAGACAGGCGTAGCCGGGCGATCGGGCAGGACCGGTCGGCGGCCGGGTGCCGGCACGTCGACCGGGGGGAATGAAGCTCGTATGGCACCCGCAGCCCGCACTGTCCCCGCGCCGCACGGCCGGTTCGTCGTCGTCCAACCGCTACGGCGGCAGCTGTGCGCCGGGTGTCGTCGCGGGCCGCTGGCGATGCTGATCCTTGAGGACGCCGCGCCCCGCTGCCTCGACTGCGCGGACCTCGGTCACCTGGTGTTCCTGCCGCGCGGCGACACGGCGCTGACCCGCAGAGCGCGCGAGGAGAGCGGGCTGTCGGCGGTGGTGGTCCGGTTCAACCGGCGCAAGGCTCGTTACGAGCGGCAGGGGGTCCTCGTCGAGGAGGCCGCGCTCACGCGGGCGGAGGAGCGTTGCCTTGCGGACGCCGAGGCGCGGCGGCGGCGCCGGGTCCGGGACGCCCGACGGCGGGCTGCACAGGACGCACGGTTCGCGGAGGCTTTCGCCGCGGAGATCCTGCGGGTGTTTCCCGGTTGCCCGCAGGACAGGGCGCACGGGATCGCCGGGCACGCCTCGCTCCGCGGCAGCGGTCGGGTCGGACGCAGCGCCGCCGGCCGGGCGCTGTCCGAGGGGGCCGTCGTCTCGGCGGTCGTGGCGTCCGTACGCCATGTCGACACGCCGTACGACCGACTGCTGATGAGCGGGCTGCCGCGGTACGAAGCACGCCGGCAGATCGCGGCCGGGGTGGAGGCGCGGTTACGGGCGTGGCGGGAGGGGTCACCGACACACACGGAGCCGGAGCACACAGAGCCTGAGCACACGGAGCCTGAGCACACGGAACCGACATACAGGGAACCGCACACGGAACTGAAGCACTCGGAACGGGAGCGCTCGGAGGAGGGCGAGGGGCGCGCGGTTCGGGCGGCGTCCCGCTGAGGCCGTGCGGACCGGCTCGGCGGCCCCGGACGCCGACGCGCGTTTCGGCCATGGTCACCGATCGGGGACAGGATTTCACTTGAGGTGACGGAGCGTACCGGGCAAGATCTCCGCTCGACGAGTGGGAGTTGACGTTGTCATGATCGATGGACCGTATCCGGTGCTCGCGATGCTGGGCGCGCTGGCGACGGGTTTGATGGCCGGGATCTTCTGCGCCTTCTCGGTCCTGGTGATGCGCGGGCTCGCCGCGCTGCCGGCCGCGCAGGGCGTGGCGGCGATGAACGCGATCAACTCCTCGGCGACGGCACCGGCCTTCATGGTCCTCTTCCTGGGCGTGGCCGTCCTGTGCGCGGTGATCGCCGTCGTGACGTTCGTGCTGTGGCCGGACCACGGGACGGTGCACCTGCTGCTGGGCAGCGCACTGTATCTGTGCGGCGCGTTCGGAGTGACCGTGATGGCGAACGTACCGCGCAACGAGGCACTGGCCAGGCCGGCGCCGGGCGCACCGGAAGCCGTCGCCTACTGGCCGACCTATCTGCGCGAGTGGACGAGATGGAACCACGTGCGGGCGGTGGCCTCCGCGGTCGCGGCACTGGTCTACGCCCTCGCCCTGATCTGATCGCGGCAGAGCAGGCCGGGGCAGGTCCGGTCGGGGCAGGGCCGGCAGGCCGGGGCAGGGCCGGGCAGGGCCGACGTGATCGGTGCTTGTCTCATCGGATCGGCGGCTGTCGGGGAAAGACCGGTGAAAGCGCTGTCCCGACACTCTGCGCAGGCGGGCGACGGCACGTATCGTGGCCGGAAGAGTGCCGCCCGATGACGCTCGGCCTGTCGTACGCGTACGCGAGGAACACGCCCATGGCCGATCCCAAGGGATTCATGACCACACCGCGCCAGGACTGGCCCCGCCGGCCGGTCGAGGAGCGGGTCCGGGACTGGGACGAGGTGTACGTCCCGCGGGCGCTGCTGCCCCTGATCAGCAAGCAGGCCGACCGTTGCATGGACTGCGGGGTTCCGTTCTGCCACGAAGCCTGTCCGCTCGGCAATCTGATCCCCGAGTGGAACGACCTGGTCTCGCGGGAGGACTGGCGGGCGGCGAGCGACCGGTTGCACGCGACGAACAACTTCCCCGAGTTCACGGGCAGGTTGTGTCCGGCGCCGTGCGAGGCCGGGTGCGTGCTCGCCATCAACCAGCCGGCCGTCACCATCAAGAACGTCGAGGCGGCGATAGCCGACCGGGCCTGGGCCGACGGGCTCACCCCGCCACGGCCGCCGGACCGGCTGTCGGGGAAGACGGTCGCGGTGATCGGCTCCGGGCCCACGGGGCTGGCCGCGGCACAGCAGTTGACCCGGGCCGGGCACACGGTCGCCGTCTACGAGAAGGACGACCGGATCGGCGGGCTGATGCGGTACGGCATCCCCGCGTTCAAGATGGAGAAGCGTCATCTGGAGCGGCGGATCGAGCAGATGCGGGCGGAGGGCACCAAGTTCCGTACGTCGACCACCGTCGGGCGGGACGTCATGGCCGGGGATCTGCGGACGCGCTACGACGCCGTCGTCATCGCCACCGGGGCGACGGAGTGGCGGGAACTGCACGTTCCCGGGCGTGAGTTGACCGGCATCCAGCAGGCGATGGAGTACCTTCCGCTGGCCAACCGGGTGTGCGAGGGCGACCTGGAGGCGTCTCCGATGTCCGCCGCGGGCAAGCATGTCGTCATCGTCGGCGGCGGCGACACGGGGGCCGACTGCCTGGGCACGGCGGTGCGCGAGGGCGCGGCGTCCGTCACGCAGCTGGACATCTACGCGCAGCCCGGAACGGAGCGCGACGAGGATGCCGACCCCTGGCCGACGTATCCGAAGATCTACCGGCTCTCGGCGGCGCACGAGGAGGCGCGCGACCTGGAGTCCGCGCCCGCGGCGGACGCGGACGCGCGGTTGTTCGCAGCGTCCACGCTCCGCTTCACCGGCGACGCGACCGGGCATGTGCGGTCGCTCCACCTCGTCGAGGTGGACGCGCGGCGCCGGCCGGTGGAGGGCACCGCTCGGGCGCTTCCCGCCGACCTCGTGCTGCTCGCCCTCGGCTTCTCCGGTCCCGACCGGGAGGACGGGCTCGTCGAGCAGCTCGGGCTGGCGCTGGAGCCGCGGGGCACGATCGGGCGGGGCGGCGACTTCGAGACGAACGTCCCCGGAGTGTTCGCCGCGGGGGACGCGGCGCGCGGTCAGTCGCTGATCGTGTGGGCGATCGCGGAGGGACGGGCGGTGGCGGCCGCCGTCGACCGTCATCTGACCGGGAGTTCACGACTGCCGGCGCCGATCGGGCCGTACGACCGGCCGATGAGCGTCTAGGCCCCGCGCCGGATCCGTCGTCCGCGGCGCCCGGGCGGCGCGGCGCCCGGGCGGCGACGTCCTGCCGGCGCGGGGTGAACGCCTGCCGCGCCGGACCACCCGGCTCGGACATCGGGTACGGGGAGACCGCCTGTAGGGTGCGCTTCCATGGGGGATTCGTGGGTCGATTCCGCGGAGCGGATCGGCGCCGACCTGCACCTGGAGCCGACCGGTCCGGGCGGGCGGCGCGCGGCTGTGATCCGGGCGCTGCGCGAGTCGGTACGCAGTGGGCGGCTCGCTCCGGGCACCCGGCTGCCGCCGTACCGTTCGCTCGCCGCCGACCTCGGCGTGGCCCGCAACACGGTGGCCGACGCGTACGCGGAACTGGTCGCCGAGGGCTGGCTGACCGCCCGACAGGGCTCCGGCACCCGGGTCGCCGACCGTGCGGCTCCGCTGAGACACGACGAGGGCTCGCCCGTCAGGGCGCCTGCACGCGCGCGTGGCCCCCTGCACGACCTGATGCAGGGGACTCCGGACGCGTCGTCGTTCCCGCGCACGGCCTGGCTGGCCTCCTACCGGCGGGCCCTGCAGCAGGCGCCCAACGAGGTGTTCGGCCCCGGTGATCCCGCCGGCCGCCGGGAGCTGCGCGAGGCCCTGACGGAATACCTCGCCCGCGCGCGGGGGGTGCGCACCGAGCCCGGACGCATCGTGATCTGCTCGGGATTCGCCCATGCGTTGCGTCTGCTGTTCGCTCCGGGGGGCGCGGTGCTGCGCGGTCCGCTGGCCATGGAGGCGTACGGGTTGGGGTTCCACCGCGAGCTGCTGGCGGCGGCGGGAGTGCGCACGACCGCCCTGCCGTTGGACGAGGACGGGGCGTGCGTCGACCGCCTCGGGCGCGAGCGGGCCGTCCTGCTGACCCCCGCCCACCAGTTCCCGACCGGCGGCCCCCTGCACGCGAGCCGCCGGACCGCCGTCGTCGACTGGGCACGCGCGCGGGGCGGGGTGCTCGTCGAGGACGACTACGACGGAGAGTTCCGTTACGACCGCCGGCCCGTCGGGGCCGTCCAGGGGCTCGATCCGGAGCGGGTGATCTACATCGGTTCGGTGAGCAAGAGTCTGTCGCCCGCGGTGCGCCTGGGCTGGATGGTGCTGCCCGAGCGGTACGTCGACGGCGTCCTGGCCGTCAAGGGCGAGCGGGAAGCCTGGGCGAGCGTCCTGGACCAGCTGAGCCTGGCCGACCTCATCTCGTCGGGGGCGTACGACCGTCATGTGCGGCGCATGCGGCAGCGCTACCGGGCGCGCCGGGACCGGCTGGTCGAGGCGCTCGCCGCCCGGGCGCCGCATGTCGAGGTCACCGGCGTCGCGGCCGGTCTGCACGCGGTGCTGCGGCTGCCGCCCGGCACCGAGCGGTCCGCGCTCGGTGCGGCCGCCGAACAGGGCGTGGCGCTGGACGGCCTGGCCGCCTTCCGGCATCCGGCGACGGACATGGCGGTGCAGGACGGTCTCGTCGTGGGGTACGCGACGCCGTCGGAGCACGCCTACGGCGCGGCGCTGGACGCCCTGTGCCGGGCCCTGCCGGCCCCTCCGCCCGCCGCTTCCGCCTCCGGGTGAAGCGCGTGCCCCCGCCCGGCTCTCCGCGGAGGGGGGCCGGCATTGTAACGCCGTCGCCCGTGCCGCACACCAGGGCGGCGGCGGCACGGGCGAGGAGGCCGGGTCGTCGTCGCAGCGGCTCTCCCCCGATGCCTCAAGGGCCTGGGTGAGGTCCCCATGCGTCGATCGGGTGGCCGGCCTTGTCGCGAGGTATCAGCCGGGCATCCGTGCCGGGCGGGGCAGCGACCACCGGGGCCGGGCTGCCGGACACCCCCGAACTGGCCGCTGCCGCGTGCTGGTGTCGATCTCGACGGCGGCGGTGGAGTTGTCGTGCCCGGTCATGAGGCACTCCGTAAACATGTTGTGCGATTAGTGATCAAGTCAGTACCAAATCAAGGAATTCAGCGGAACCAGCGCGTGATGGACGCGAGCGGAACACGAGGGAAGCGAAGAAAAAGAGGCCGGACCCGAACAGGGCCGGACAGTTCGTTCAGGAGAGCAGGAAGTCCGCCTCCCCCGCCTTGGCCCCCTCGATGAAGGCCGTCATCTCGTCGGAGGTGTAGATAAGGGCCGGGCCGTCGGGGTCGGTGGACTGGCGGACGGCGATCCGGCCGTCGGCGAGCTTCATGGCTTCCAGGCAGTTGCCTCCGTTGCCGCCGCTCCACGGCTTGTGCCAGCCCTCGCTGCCCAGCTCCCGGGCGGGCATGCCGTTGTAGATCCGCTGAGCGCGGACCCGCGGCCTGGACTGGGTCTTGATGCGGTCCATTCACAACTCCTTGCGGAGATCCCGGAGGATCTCCTTCGTGCGATGTGCTGTAGCGGCCTGCGCCGCCATGCGGTCCATGACCTCAAGGTGGGTCGCCACCTCGGTGCGGGCGTCGAGGTAGACGGCGCCGGTCAGGTACTCGCTGTAGACCATGTCCGGAAGCTCCGGCATGGCGAATCGGAACAGCACGAAGGGCCCGTACGTGCCCGGATGGGGCCCGTTGGCGAACGGGGCGATCTGCAGCGTGACATTGGGCAGCTTCGCCGCGTCGAGCAGTTTGTCGATCTGGGCGCGCATCACCTCCGGGGCGCCGACCGGGCGGCGCAGCGCCGTCTCGTCCATCACGACCCACAGTCTGGGCGCGTCCTCGCGGGTGAGCAGACCCTGACGCTGTATGCGCAGGTCGACCAGGCGCTCGATGTCCTCCGGCCGGGTCTGGCCGATGGCGCCGGATCTGAGCACACCACGCGCGTAGTCCTCGGTCTGCAGCAGGCCGGGGACGAAGTGGGGCTCGTACTGACGGATGAGGGAGGCGGCCCCTTCGAGGCTGACGTGCATGGAGAACCAGCCGGGCAGGACGTCGTGGAAGCGCTGCCACCAGCCGGGCCTGTTCGCCTCCTCGGCGAGCTGGACGAAGCCGGCTGCCTCCTCGTCGTTGATCCCGTAGGCCTTCAGCAGCAGCTGGAGGTAGGGGATCTTGAGGCTGACCTCGGCCATCTCCATACGGCGGACCGTGGCGGGCGCGACACGCAGGATGCGGGCGGCTTCCTCACGCTTGAGGCCGGCGCGTTCCCGCAGGTCCAGCAGACGCCGACCGAGGACGACCTGTCCGACCGTCGGCGCGGACCGCGGTTCGCTCACGCTCCACCTCCCCGAAGAGCCCGGCCGGCCGCGCGCGGGGGCCTCACGAGCCCCGATCCGGCCGGTCACGAAAAGAATCCCGACAGCCCTACGGCGCCCGTCGAGGACCGATCGGACGTTCCGTGCGAATGCGTACGGATCTCCGTTGATCCCGACAGGCGCCGTTCAACGTGCTGTTGCGAGCAGTGTGCCACGGCCCTTCACCGCGTCACACAGCACTCTGCAATTTTCAGAGTGACACTTGCCAAGTGTTCATGGCGGGGCGATAGTGGCAAGCGTGATTCCGTCCGCGCCCTTAGGAACAGACGCCGCCGCAGGCCGCCCCCAGGGTCTCGGTGCCAGCGCGGGAGCAGGCCCTGACCAGGCCGCTGCCGAGCGCCGGTTCCGATTCGAACTGGCCGCCCATCCGGGTTCCCCCGCCCAGGCCAGACGCCTGACGAGGGCCCGGCTGACCGGCTGGTCGGTGTGCGAGGACACCTGTGACACCGCCGCCCTGGTCGTCTCCGAGCTGGTCACCAACGCGATCGTGCACACCGCGAGCGACGTCGTCGTCTGCGAGCTGCACGACGGCGACGACCTGGTCCGCATAGCCGTGCGGGACCAGGGCTGCTCGCCGGACGAGCCCCACCCCTCTCCGCAGCGTCCCGAGGAGGAGCACGGGAGGGGGTTGCTGCTCGTCGAGGCGCTCTGTCACGCCTGGGGCGCCCAGGAGCACGGGCTCGGCCTGCTCGTCTGGGCCGACCTGCCCCGCAAGGCCGACGCCCCGCGCGATCCCGCCGAACCCTGCAACGGCCTCGCCCTGAGCCTCGACCCTGTCTCCGTCTCCGTCTCCGCCGTCGAGACGCACCACGCCGGCCTCGGCGAACTCCTCGACACCCTGGACGAGTTCCCCGACGACCCGGCCGAGCCGCACGGCGACCCGGCCGAGCCTCGCAACGACCTCGGCTGGGGCGCGCGCCCCAAGCCCGGCCCCGCCGACGGCTCGGACGACGAGGACGACCGTCCCGAGCAGCGGCGCCCGGGGATGGGCGACGCGACCGTGCCCCGGCCGCACCCCACCGCTCCGGCGCCCTCGGACGGACCGCTGCCGCGCATCGCGCCCCAGTGGCACCGCACCGCCGATCACGTGCGACACGACGGCCGGGACGGATGGACTCCCGGCCACCCCGCCCGCGCTCTGCCTCTCGGGTACGGCCGCGAGCGGGGAAGTATATGAACACCGCGCCCGGCCGGGCACCCCTTCTCACCATGGACAGGCTCGTACGCCTCAGGCGCGAGCTGGGCGGCGACGTCGCAGCCGAACCGCCGCGCCGGCTGGCCGTGCCCGAGGGCATGACGGCCCCCCTGGGCTGCGACGCCGTCTCGGTCCCCGCCCGCCTCGGCCGGCTGCTCATGCCGCGGCTGGCGCGCATGGGATGCGTCTACGCCGACCGCACGCACTGGTGGTGGCTGGTCCCGTCCGACTCCGACTACGCCCTGGAATGGCCGGCCCCCGCGCAGTACGCCACGGGCGCGATCCTCCCGGGCGCCTCGCGCGCCCCCGAGCTCATCCACCGCCCGGACGGCACCCTGCCGTACACCCCGCCGATCCCTCTCTATCTGACCCTGTGCCGCCTCACGGGGGCGACCCCCACCTGGTCGCGACCGATCAGCGCCTGACCCGCGCGGTCCCGGGGTGATCGGGGCGATCGGCGGCGCCGGCCAGGCGCACGCCCGCGCGTCCCGGCTCTCCCCTCCTGCGCCCTGCCCTCGCCGGGCTCCTCCCGCGATAGTGGCCGTCGTCCGGCTATCGCGATCGGGGGAGGCCGACGGTGGGGCAGGCACGGCAGCAGGGGCAGGCGGACGACACACGACGAACGGGCCGGACGGGCCGGACGGACACGGCACCGCAGGCGGGGAAAGCGCGCAAGCCCGCCGACGGCGACGAGCGTGACGTCTCGGAATCGGAGCAACTGCTGTTCGGCGGTCCACTGCGCTACGACATGGGCTGGAACCAGCACACGGACGCGTTCCTGGAGCTGAACTTCCGCGCCATGGTGACCCGGTTGCCCTCCCTGCTCACCGCCAGCCTCCGCCTGGCCCGGCAGGCCGACCCGGCGGCCGCCCGCGTCGTCCTGTCCGCCGAGATCGCACGGGGGCTGACGCAGGCGGTCAGCCTGCTCGCGGTGAACACCGTGCTGGGCCGTCTCATCAACGGCGGCCCGATCGACGAACGGCTGCGCGGCGCCGTCCCCGCCCTGACCGTGATGGCCGCCGTCCTCCTGGCCGGGACGCTGCTGCGGGCCGCGTCGACGTACGCCACCGGCCGGCTGGAGCCCAAGGTGGAGCGGGTGGCGACCGAGCTGTACCTGGAGCGGGCGGCCGCCGTGGAGCTCGCCGCGATCGAGGACCACGCCTTCCACAAGCTGCTGGACACCGCGCAGTACGGCGCCCGGTCCAGCCGCTACATGATCAGCCATGGCACACGCGTGGTGAACGCGATGATCTCCCTGGCCGCGTCGGCCGGCGTGCTCACCGTGCTCCACCCGCTGCTGCTGCCCCTGCTGGTGACGATGACCCTGCCGAGCGCCTGGAGCGCCCTGACGAACGCCCGCCGCCGCTACGAGTCCTTCCACACCTGGGTGCAGCACGCGCGCGCGGGGCACCTGATCGCCGGTCTGCTCACCGAGCCCGCGGCCGCGCCCGAGATCCGGGTGCACGGGGTCGGGCCCTTCCTGCTGCGGCACTTCCGCGCGATGTCGGAGACCGCGGAGGCGGAGCAGGCCCGGCTGGCCCGGCTCGCCGCCCGCACCGGCCTGATCGCGGCGACCTGGACGGGGCTGGCGACGCTGGCGACGTACGCCACGCTCGGTGGGCTGCTCCTGACGGAAACGATGGCGCTGGCGGTGGCGGGCACGGCGGTGATCGCGATCCGCGGCGGCTCGGCGAGCCTGAACACCCTCGTCCTGGAGGTCAACCAGCTGCACGAGGAGGCGCTGTTCGTGGGCGATCTGCAACGGCTCTACGTGGAGGCGGCCGAACGGGCCATCCCGGTCGGCGGGGATGCTCTGCCCGAGGACCCGCGCGAGGTCCGCTTCGAGCACGTCACCTTCGGCTACCCGGGCGAGTCGGCGCGACCCGCCCTCGACGACGTCACGCTCTCCCTGCCGCTGGGCCGCATCATCGCGCTGGTCGGCGAGAACGGCTCCGGCAAGACGACCCTGGTGAAGCTGCTGGCCGGGCTGTACAAGCCGGACCGGGGGCGCATCCTGTGGGACGACGTCGACGCGGCGGGCGCGGACCGGCACGCGCTGGCCGAGCGCATCGCGATGGTGGCGCAGGACTTCAAACGGTGGCCGTTCACGGCCCGGATCAACGTGGCCGTGGGCCGTTCCGCCGCGCCGCTCACCGAAGAACGGATGGCCGCCTCGATCGCCGAGGCGGGCGCCGAGGAGGTGGTCGAGGACCTGCCGCGCGGCCTGGACACCCTGCTGGCGCGGCACTTCAGCGGGGGTCACGAGCTGTCCGGCGGTCAGTGGCAGCGCCTCGGCATCGCCAGGGCGGCGTACCGGCGCGGGCGCATCCTCATCGTGGACGAGCCGACTGCGGCCCTGGACGCACGGGCCGAACTGGAGGTGTTCGAGAAGATCCGCGCACTGGCCGACAGCGGCCAGACCGTCGTCCTGATCACCCACCGGCTGGCGTCGGTCCGGCATGCGGACCTGGTGCACGTCCTGGACCAGGGCCGGCTGGTGGAATCCGGAACCCCGCAGGAGCTGCTGGCGGGCGGTGGCGTCTACGCCGAGCTGTACGCGCTGCAGGCCGAGCAGTTCGCGGTGCAGGCGCCCGCCCCGTCACAGGCGGGCTGATTGCTCACCGCGGGGCGTCGCCGCCCCGCACGACCACCAGGAACATGTCCGAGGCGAGGTCCATGACGACCTCGGCGGCCAGCCCCTCCATGCGCCGGGCGTGCGCGAACTCCTCCGCCGGCCACGAGCCGCGCGGCCCGCCCGCGGGAAAGCGTTCGAGCACCGTTCGCCCGTTCACCATCTCGCCACCTACCTCCGATAAGCGTGGTGCTTGTAGGAGTTAACGCTCTTGGGAGGTGGAACGCCTCGGCCAGTTGCGGGACTGAGACGTAGTTGACACGGGTTCACCGCTGAGCGTGAGAATCCGGTCACCTTGCGAACATCTCGGGCACTCTTCGTGTCAGTGGTCGTACTCGTCGTGATACCGGACCGGCATCCCGGACGCGGCCCCCAGCACGGTCAGATCCAGCAGCCCGACGGTCGAGCCGAGCCGGCCGAGACTCCCTCCAAGCGCCCCGCGCATCGCGAATGTCTCATATCCGACGCATGTCCCCTGACTCTCATGCGTCTCGTGTTCGCCGTATGTCTCATGGTTCTCATATGTCGAGTACGTATGGAAGACCCGGTCGCCCTCGCGCAGGAAGCAGCTGATCCCCGCCCTCTCGACGAGGGTTCCGTCCCGGTCGAGCGTCGCCTCGAAGTCGTCGTTGAAGTCGTCGTCGTGCGAGGAGTACCAGGGCAGCGCCCAGCCCATCCGCGCCTTGAACGGCAGGATCCTGGTGAACGGCGCACGCGAGACGACGGCGAACGACGTGTCGCGCGCGTGCAGGTGCGCGAGGTGACCGACCTGGTCGAGGAAGGCCGCGCAGTCCCGGCAGCCGGCCTCCCACTCGGGCGCGAACATGAAGTGGTGCACGACGAGTTGCCGCCGGCCGCGGAACAGGTCGAGGAGCCCGGCCTTGCCGTCGCCGCCCTCGAAGACGTACTCGTCTTCGACCTCCACGATGGGCAGCGCGCGCCGCTCGGCGTTGACGGCGTCCCGCGCGCGTGCCACCGCGTCCTCCTTGTCCTGCAGTTCTCCGCGCGCGGTGCGCCACTCCTCGCGCGAGACGATCTGCGGAAGCTCCGGATACGCCATGGCTGCCCCTTCTGTGCAACGGTCCGTCGCGGGGGAGACCTGTCGGCGGCGCGGAACTCATCGCCGTCCCGGAACGTATTTCGGACGACGCGCCCGAATGCGGCGGCTACGGCGCGTCGGACCGATGCGGTGCGGCCGGTGCGTGCGGCGCGGCCGGCGGCCCGGCCCGGCCCGGTGTCATCCGGCGGGCTGCGGTGCGGGTGCGGGCAGGCCCACCCTTTTCCGGCCCTCGGCGAGCTCGTCGAGGAGTTCGGCCAGCCGCTCCCGGTGCCGGTCGGTGAGCCGCCCGGTGTCGTCGAGGTGGACGGCGCAGGCGGTGGTCGTGTCGACGAGCCGTTCGAGGACGGCGGCGACCTCGTCGGTGCCCTCCGTGTGCCGGGCCAGCGCGGGCAGTTCGTGGGCGGCGAGGGCGCTGGCGGTGCGGGCCTCGGCAAGGGTCCGGTAGGCCTCGCGGCGCAGGGTCCACCGGGTGGTCCGGGCGTCTTCGCCGTCGGAGCCGTCGGAGCCGTCGAGGACGTGTACGAGGTAGGCGTGCGCGGCGTCGGCGGCCGCGGCGAGTCGGGCCCGCACCTGCCCGCCCCGCTCCCCCGGCATCGGCAGATGTCCGACGATCAGGACGATCGCGCAGGCCAGCAGGGTTTCGGCGATCCGCGCGGCGGAGGCCTGCGGCTCACCGCCGACCATCACCAAGGACAGCACGAGCACGGTGGCGACGGCGGTCTGCGCGGCGAAGTGCCGGGTCGACGCGGGGATGAGCGCCCCGCACAGCGCCACGAGCGCCACCAGACCCTCGGGCCGGGGCAGCACGGCGGCGAAGCCGGCGAAGAGCAGCGCCCCGAACACGGTCCCCGCGGCCCGGCACAGCACGCGCGACACCAGCGGCCCGAGGTCGGGCTTGACCAGGAAGACGGCGGTGGCGGGCAACCAGTACCAGTGGGTGTGCCGGCCGTACCACTGGGAGTGGTACAGGGCCTGTGCGACGGCGGCGCTGGCCCCGAAGGAGAGCGCGACCCGCAGTCCGTACTCGCGTCCGCCCGGCCCGAAGGCGGCGCGCAGCAGATCGCGTGCGCCGCGTCGGCGGGTGTGCAGGTCGCTTCCGCCGCCCTGGTCGAAGGCGTCGGCGGCGCGCAGCAGGGCGTCGTCGAGGGCGCGCAGGGCGGGACCGGACCGCGAGGGCGCCGGCAGCAGCCCGGTGGGGGTGTTCTCGCGCACGGCGGCGGCGAGCCGTCGGGGGCCGACGGACGACCGTTCGGTGAGGGGCTCCCCGGCCCAGGCGAGCGCGGTCGCCGCCTCGGCGAGCGGCAGCGCGGCGGCGTACTGGGCGTGCAGCCTGCGCTCGACCGAGGAACTGGCGTAGCGCCGCAGCCGGGGCCCGGCCAGGGCGTCCTGGGCGTGGTCGAGGGCGGCGGTGAGCGCGGCGCGGCGGGCGATCGCGTCCTCGGCGCCGGCGGCGTCGAGGAGTTCGGCGACGGCGTCGTACACGCGGGCCACCGCGTCGCGTTCCCCGTCGAAGCGGAAGTCCCCTGTCATCGCGCCGGGCGTGGGCAGCGCCAGCCGCAGCGCGAGCAGCCAGCCCGCCCCGGCCAGGAAGGCCAGAGCACTGGTCCAACCGGACTCGGGGACCGGCATCCCCGCGCCGATCGCCGCGCCCACCAGCAGCTGCGTGCCCGCACCGGAGGCGACCGGTCCGACCGCGCTCATCTTGCCGGCGAGGAGCCCGAGACCGGTGAGGACGGCGGTCAGCGCGACGGCTCCGACCCGGTCCCCGACGTACACCCCGACCAGCAGTCCTGCCGCTCCGGCGAGCGCGGGCGCCCCGAGGCGCTTGACGGAGACCCGCCGACTGCCGGGCCGGTCGTTGATCCCGGCCAGCATGGCGGCGACGGCGGCGACCACCCCGAGCGCGGTGCGGTCGACGAGCATGGCGACCAGCAGCAGGGGCCCCGCCGCCAGCGCCCCGCGGGTGACCGCGCTCCAGGGAACGGGCCCGCGCTGGGCGCGCAACGCGTGCGCGAGCCAGGGCGGCAGAACGGAGTGTGCGCGAGCGGGAACGTGCGGGCGCGGGGACACGGAGCTCCTGTCGTGACGAGGGCGGGGTGCGCCTTCGGGCGACGGTGGCCGGGGCGGTCAGCCGTGGGCTGAGGTTTCCACGGTAGGCGGTGGGCCCGGCCGGAACGGGCCGGTTGCGTTTCGGCGAGGTGACGAGTGCGCCGAAACCCGCTTTCTTTATGAACGCAACCCGGAAACGCCGAACGCCTAACGCCGACGGACGATGACGTCCACGACGTATGCGACGTCCACGACGTATGCAATGTCCACGACGACCGCGACCGCCGAAACGGGAGCGGGACCGGGAGCGTAGCCTGCCCCCGGCCCCTGTCGAGCCACCCATGTCGCACACCGGCGCACTTGAGGACCCAGGTCAGTCGTGATGTCGTCGCGTCCTGCCTTTGGACCACCGCGCATCGAGCTGCGCGGGCCGGACTTGAACCGGCACTTCGACGTCGGGAGCCTGGGCCCGGTCGCTCCGGCGATCGGCGGCGAATGCTGAGTCTGGAGCAAGAGTCTGAGATTCATCGCGATCCGTCCCTGAATGCCTTGGCGGGTACGGTTCGCTCGTCACGACAAGCTTCAGTTTCAGCTTGCGCTCCTCGCGCACCCCGGTCACGAAGGACCGGGGAGTCTGGAAGGCTACCCGAACAGGTAGCCGAACACGGCGTCACCGACCCGCTGGTCGACGACGTCGGCGCCGTTCGCCTCTTCCCGGGCGAACTTGACCGCCTGCTGCACCTTCTCCAGGCGCGACAGCAGCTCGTTGACGCGGCGGGCGGGCAGGGCGCCGGAGAACTTCACGGTCGTCCAGTATCCGACGGGCACGTCCTCGTAGTAGACCTCGACCTGCGCCGGGTGCTTGTCGGTCGCCTCCGCCTTCACGTGGTTGCGGGGCACCTTCTTGGTGCGCAGCGTCCGTACCGGCTCGGTCTTCCACGCGTCGGTGGAGGGGTCCTGCACCCAGGACTCGGAGGCGTCCAGCACGGGCAGCCTGCGCACGAAGGCGCCGAGGTCGACGAGTTGCTTCTCCAGGAAGAGCAGATAGGACACGGGCACGTCGGCGACGAGCACCCGCCCGTCCACCGTCACGTCCGCGCGGGCCGCACAGTTGGCCCAGTCCTTCGTGGCGGTCACGTCGAACAGCCGGGTCAGCGTGGCCGCGGTCTCCCGCAGCACGTCCTCCGCCTTCACCTGCACCCGGGTCGACTCGGGCGGCAGCTGCTCGCCCTCCTCGTCCTTGGGCTGGTAGGTCCGCGAGATGCCGGCCAGCAGCGCGGGCTTCTGCAGTCCGTGCTGGGCGCTGGTCAGGTCCTGGTGAGCCTTGGACTTGATGCCCTTCTCGACTGCGATGATCTGATTGAGTTTCGCCACGGGACGGACCGTAACAACGGCGGGCTCCCCCGTTCCAATGGTTATCGGCAACCGGTCCTCGGTTGCCGGTCCTCGGTTGCCGGTCCTCGGTTGCAGGTCCGCCGGTCACCGGCTGCAAATCCACCGGCCGGGTGGCGAGGAGGAGGGCCCGGGGCTGTCCAGCCGTTTCCGCCGCGGGGCGATTGTCAGTGGTGCGCGCTTCAATGGATGGTGTCGTCACAGAGCGTCACGACCGGAGCGCGGCGGGGGAGCGAGTTTTGGAGAGGTACGAGGAGGACGGGCGGCGTTACGTGTCGCTGGCCGGACTGCGGATGCGGGGATGGACGGGCGCGCTGGTGCACCGGCTGCTGGGGCCGCCGGACCGGCTCAGCATGGATCCCCGCGCGCGGGCCGCGCCGCAACTGCGTCTCTACCGCGTCGAACGGGTCGAAGCGGCCGAGCGGGCCGAGGAGTTCCGGCAAGGGCGCGCTCCCAAGCCGCACGGACGTGAGCCCCGTGGACGTGACCCACACGGACGTGAGGAGTCCCCGTGACCGCCGGGAAGTCGCCGCCGCTCCCCTACGGGGCCCGCCAGACCCTCCGCTTGGGCACCGGCTTCGCGAAGGCGCCCGCTCTGCTGGTGTTCAGCCCCAGACCCACCAGTCCCTCTGCCAGCTTCACCGCCGCCCCGACCCCGTCGACCACCGGGAGGCCCAGCTTGTCCTCCACCGTCCGTTGCAGCCCCGTCATGCCCGCGCAGCCCAGGACCAGTACCTCGGCCCCCGCATCCCGGGCCCGTTCGGCGGCGGCGAGGAAGGCGGTTCGTGTGCGGCCGGTGTCGGCCAGGTCGAGAACGCGCAGTCCGGTGCCGACGACGGCCGCGCAGTTGCGGCCCACTCCGGCCAGTTCCAAGCTGTCCTCGATCTGGCCGCAGGAGCGCTCCAGCGTGGTCACCACCCCGTATCGGCGCCCCAGCAGACACGCCAGATGGGCCGCGGCCTCGGTGATGTCGACGACGGGCACGTCCACCAGTTCCCTCACGCCCTCCCGTCCGTGCTCGCCGAAGCCCGCCATGACCACAGCATCGTAGGGCGGCCCGTCGTAGGTGCGCAGGGCGTCCATGACCGCGGTCGCGGAGAGGTAGCTGTCCAGCCAGCCCTCCGCGGACTCCGGCCCCCAGGCGGGGGTCAGCCCGGTCACGGCGGTGCCCGGGCCGGCGGCGGCCCGGGCGCCTCGCACGATCTCCTCGGTCATCTCCTGCGTGGTGTTGCAGTTGGTGACGATGATCCGCACGTTCCGCACGCTGCTCAGACCTCCGCGGGCTTCTCGACGGCCACGGCCGATCCGGCGGCCCGCTCACTGCGACACAGCAGCAGGTACAGACCGGCGCCGAGAGCCGTTCCGATGAACCAGGAGTAAGGAGCGACGTCGCTGAACGAGTTCACCAGCGCCAGCACCGCCGCGACGGCCGCCGAGGGCAGGAACGCCCACAGCGCCTTGGGGTTGACGCCCCTGCGGTAGTAGTAGCGGGATCCGGGGGTGGCGTCGAACAGCTCGTCGACGTCTACGCGGCCGCGCTTGACCCAGTAGTAGTCGACCATGATCACGCCGAACAGCGGACCGAGGAAGGCGCCGAGGCCACCGAGGAAGTAATTGACGACGGTCGGGTTGGAGAAGAGGTTCCAGGGGGTGACGACGAGTGCGGCGACCGTGCTGATCATGCCGCCGATCCTGAAGGTGATCTTCTGCGGCCACACGTTGGCGAGGTCGTACGCCGGCGAAACGAAGTTGGCGACGATGTTGACGCCCATAGTGGCGATGGCGAAGGTGAGCGCGCCCAGGACCAGCACCCAGGTGTTGCCGACCCTGGCCACCAACTCCGCCGGGTCGGTGATGGCCTCGCCGAACACCTCCAGCGAGCCGGCCGTGACGATCACGGAGACGACCACGAAGGCCGTCGAGTTGAGGGGCAGACCCCAGAAGTTGCCGCGGCGCACGGTCCGGTAGTCCGGGGCGAAGCGGGAGAAGTCGCAGAAGTTGAGCATCAGCGTGCCGTAGGTGGCGAGGATCAGTCCGATCGCGCCGAACCACTGCCGCCACTGCTCGCCCACGGAGACGGGGTGCGGGGTGCTGGTGAGGGAGATGGTCCAGCCGGCCTTGGCCAGGACCCAGACCGCCAGCGCGATCATCACCAGCCAGATCGCGGGACCGCAGAAGTCCTGGAACTTGCGCACCGACTCCATGCCCTGGCTGATGATCAGTGCCTGGATCAGCCACAGGGACACGAAGGAGATCCAGCCCAGCGCGTCGAGCCCCAGGAACGAACTGTGCGTCCAGGACTCCAGGCCCGGCCAGGCCGCCAGCAGCATCACGTTGACGGCGACGGAGGCGAGGTACGTCTGGATGCCGTACCACATGATGGCGATCACGGCGCGGATGAGGGCCGGGATGTTCGCACCCCACACGCCGAAGCTGATGCGGCTGATCACCGGGAAGGGCACCCCGTGCCGCTGACCGATCCTTCCCATCCAGTTCATGCCGACGTAGATCAGCACGAAGCCCACGAGGAGCGCGGTGAAGATCTGCCACACGTTCATACCGAGAACGAGCAGACCGGCCGCGAAGGTGTAGTTGCCGAGGTTGTGGACGTCCGACATCCACATGGCGAAGAGGTCGAAGACCTTCCAGTTCCGCTGCCGTGCGGGAGCGAGGTCTTCGTTGGTGAGCCGGGGATCGGGAACGAACGCTGGTGCGCCGGTGGCTTCGGCGCTGTCGGCGAGGGACACGGGGCCTCCCTGAGCAAGGGGACGGAGGAGGATAACTGACCGAGCCGTTTGGTATACCAAACTGCCCACATGGTCCCGCCGTCAAGCGTTGCGACCGATGTCCGTCCCGTTACGGCTCCGTAAAAGCCCCCTCGCATCGGCGAAGATGGGCCCATGACGAAGATCGAACCGCTCGGAGCGGTGCGCGAGCGCGTCCTGGGAACCCTGCGGCAGGAGATCATCGCCGGCCGGCTGCGCCCCGGAGACCGACTCGTCGAACGGGAACTGGCCGAACGGTTCGGCGTCTCCAGGGTCCCCGTCCGGGAGGCCATCCGCGCCCTGGTCGCCGAGGGCTTCGTCCACTTCGAGACCCCCCGCCGCACGGTCGTACGGCCCCTGAGCCCCACAGACGTCGAGGAACTCTTCGAACTGCGCGAGGCGTTGGAGGTGTACGCCGCCGGGCTCGCCGCCACCCGGGCGACCCCCGAGGCCCTCGCCGAACTACGCCGACTGCTGGCGGACGCGGCCGCCGCAACCGCAGCGGAAGACGCCGAGACCATCACCGACATCAACACCCGCTTCCACGACCGCCTCCTCGCCCTGGCCGGCAACACCCTGCTGACCTCGGTCATGGAACCCGTCGCGGGACGCCTGCAATGGCTCACCCGACGCAACGAGGAATGGCCCCAACTCCTCACCGAACACCAGGAGCTCTACGACGCCATCGCCTCCGGCGACCCCGACCGCGCCCGCGCCCACGCCCTCAAGCACGTCCAGGCCAACCACCGTTCCACGGTGCGGCAGTTGTTCGGCTCCCCCCTCGTAGACACCGTCCGCCCGGAATCGCCCGGCCACCTCGAAGGCCGCCCGCAGAGACTGCCCCGACCCCCGCGAAGACCGTCCGCCTAGACTCTCCCGACCCTTCGGACACGGACACGGACACGTGTCCGACGACGAACACACCCAACACGGGACGGGGAGAACAACCATGGTGAGCAGACGTGGACTGCTGAGCGGAGCCGCACTCGTGGGAGCCGGCGCCATGACCGGCGTCATCGGCCCCGGAGCCGGGACCGCCGCCGCGAACGCCCCCCTCGACACCCCCTTCACACCGGTGGACACACCGCACCTCGCCGAAGCCGAACGAATGGTCCGGTACCAGCGACTCCTGGCAGCCGGATACCTCCCCACCGGCCTGAGCGGACACTGGCCGCTCGACGGAACCGGCGCCGACCGCTCCGGCCGCGACCACCCCGTCACCCTCGGTGCCGGCGCACACTGGACGACCCTGCGAGCCGGCGGCGAACTGAGCCTGGACGACGCATACGCCGCCACCGCCTCCGTACTGGACACCACCGCGCCGTTCACGGTCTCCGCCTGGGTGCGTCTCGCCGAGGACGCCGTCCTCACGAACATGTACACAGCCGTCAGCCAGGACGGCGGCAGCTGCAGCCGCTTCCTCCTCCAGTACGACGACACCGCCCGCACCTGGGCGTTCAAGGTGCGCGCCGAGGACCAGAGCGTCAAGATCTCCGCCCTCGCCACCACCGCACCCCGGCCCGGCGACTGGACTCACCTGACCGGAGTGTGGGACGGCGCCCGCATCCACCTGTACGTCGACGGCACACTGCAAGGCAGCGCCGACGCGACCCTCTCCTGGGCCTCGCCCCAGGGCTTCAACATAGGCCGGGCCCGCTGGAACGGCGCCTACGCGAACCAGTTCAAGGGCGCCGTCGACGACGTCCGCGCCTACCAGCGCGCCCTCACCGCCGACGAGATCCACCTGATCAGCGGCGCCACCGCCCGCGACAACAACGTCTACCTCGTCGGCTCCTCCTCCACCGTCACCTGGGGCACACCCGACGACCTGTCCAGCTGGATCGCCCGAGCGCGCTGCTCCTCCTTCCTCACCCGGGTGCTGAAGCACACCTACGGATGGGCCTCCGACGACTACTTCACCCAGTACTTCCAGGACCGCATCCCCGAGGCCGCCGACTACCGGCACGCCTTCACCGACGGCACCGCCGGCCCACGCTTCCAGCCCATCCGCAAGGTCGCCGACCTCCGACCCGGCGACCTCGTCGCCGTGGACTACGCCGGCCAGGTCCCGGACAACACCGGCCACATCGTCATGGTCCGCGAGGTCAAGGGCGTCTTCACCGGAGTCGCCGACTTCACCGGCGAAACCCAGTACGCCGTCGAGGTGATCGACTGCACCGCCGAACCCCACGGCGTGTACGCGCTGACCAACTATCCCAAATACCCCGACACCCGCATGGTCGCCCTCGCGGAGGAAGAGCAACTCGAAGGCGTCGGCATCGGTCACATGATGTTCTACGCCTCCCAGACCACCGGCGAGTTCTCCCGCTACCGATGGAGCGTCAACGCCGCCCGCGACAACGCCTATCCCGTCGCATCCAGACCGATCGCCGCAGCCCGCATCGCCTGACGAACCGGCGGGCGCACCGCCGGGCGAACGGCCACCTCCGACCTCCGACCGGACCGGGTGGCGAGGCCCGCACTGCCCGGCCTCACCACCCGGCCTCACCACCCGGCCTCACCACCCGGCCTCACCGCCTGGCGTAACCGTCGGTGGCCGCCACCAGCGCCTCCGCCACGCCCGGCGTCCCCGCGCCGTGTCCGGCGTGATCGACGATGACCAACTCACTCCCTCGCCAGGCGTGATGGAGCCGCCACACGATGCCCAGGAGGTTCCCGAAGTCGAGGCTGCCCTGCACGAGAGTGCCGGGCACACCGTCGAGGAGGTGGGCGTCGCGCAGAACGGCGTCCTCCCCGTCCAGAAAGTGACCGTTGCCCCAGTAGTGGGTGACCGTGCGGGCGAAACCCGCCCGGAACACCGGGTCCTCGAACCGCTCGACGGACCGCGGCGGCGCCGGGATCGTCGCCGTCTCCCAGTCCGTCCACGCCCGCGCGGCCCGCTCCCGCACACCGGAATCGGGCGATTCGAGCAACCTGTTGTACGCGGCGGCGAGATTCCCGTCCCGCGCTCCGCCCTCCGGCAACCCCGCCAGAAACCGTTCGAAGGCCTCCGGAAACACCTTTCCCAACCCGCGGGTCAGCAACTCCACCTCAGCGTCGGACCCGGTCGCGACGCCCGTCAGCACCAACTCGCTCACCACCGCGGTACACGTCTGCGCGTACCGCAACGCCAGCACCGACCCCCATGACACCCCCCACACCAGCCACCGCTCGATCCCCAAGGTCCGCCGCAGCAGTTCGAGATCGGCCACAAGACGCGCCGTCGTGTTGACGCTCATATCGGTGCCGTACACGCTCGCGTGCGGCGTGGACCGGCCACAGCCGCGCTGGTCGAGCAGCACGATCCGGTAAGCGGCGGGGTCGAACAACCGCCGGGGATACGGCGTCGCCCCGGACCCCGGCCCGCCGTGCAGCACCAGCGCGGGCTTGCCCCGCGGATTCCCGCAGGTCTCCCAGTACACGCGGTTGCCGTCCCCGACGTCCAGCATGCCGTGCTCGTACGGTTCGATCTCCGGATACAGGCCCATCGCGACACCGTACGATCCCGGCAGCGCCGCCGTCGCACGGATTACCGCCCGCCGACCTCGGCGCTCTCGGCCGCCGTACGCAGCACATCGCGCAGCATCTCCGGGGTGAGCCGGCCGGTGAAGGTGTTGCGCTGACTGACGTGGAAGCAGCCGAAGACGTCCAGACCCTGGCCGCCGCCCAGGTCGTCGAGCGGCACCCGGGCCCCGTGCGCGAAGGCCGGCCGCGGCCGGGGCACACGCCACCCCGCCTCGGCGAACGCGGGCAGCGCGGCCTGCCAGCCGAACGCGCCGAGCACGACCACCGACCGCAGCGCAGGCCTCAGCAGCCGGAGCTCCTGCACCAGCCAAGGCCGGCACGTGTCCCGCTCCCCGGGGGTGGGCTTGTTGGCCGGCGGCGCACAATGCACGGGCGAGGTGACGCGCACCCCGTACAGCTCCAGACCGTCGTCGGCGGCCACGGACGTGGGCTGCGAGGCAAGCCCCACGTCGTACAACGCCTGGTACAGCACGTCTCCGGAACGGTCGCCCGTGAACATACGGCCCGTACGGTTCCCGCCGTGCGCCGCCGGAGCAAGCCCGACGATCAGCAGCCTGGCATCGGACGGACCGAAGCCGGGCACAGGCCTTCCCCAGTACGTCCAGTCCGCGAAAGCCGCCCGCTTCGTACGTGCCACCTCCTCCCGCCAGTCCACCAACCGAGGACACGCCCTGCACCCCGCGACCCGCCCGTCGAGAACGTCCAGAGCGGAGGCGGACGAGGCGGCCTCGGAGGCGGCCTCGGATGCCGCAGTGGAGGTGGAGGTGGGCGTGGCGGGTGCGGATGCTGAGGCGGCGGATGCTGAGGCGGCGTCCATATCTCCACCGTAAGTCCAGGGCGAATGAATCGGGGGG
>NZ_JAHHIU010000175.1:17685-27739 GCF_024539815.1 Streptomyces hayashii | reverse complement strand
TCGCCTTCGAGGGCCGACTCACCCCGGCCAACAACTGAACCTCAACAACCAAGACCAGCCGTTAGATTGACACACCCCCACCCGGAACTCATCGACGGTTGCCTCACCGAAACCGGCCTGACCCTTACCCCCGGCACCCGAAGCGAATCCGGCAAGGTCAGTAGACACTCGAGCCGACCACGCCCGGCTCACCATCAGGCCCGCGCACATCCAACAACGTGACAACGCCGTCCTGACCGAGCCCGCTCCCGCCCACCTGGTGGCGCGCCAAGGTTATGCGAATCGAGATCTTTTCGTGACGGTTTACGAGGTCTCATGGGACTGGTGACGATGGTCGGCAGGCGGGATTTGTGGTCGGTGGCGAGCCGTGACGGATCTGTGCCGGACCTCAGGCCGCGGGGCCGGGGAGGGTCCAGGCGGAGGCGTGATGCGTGAAGCCGACGTGCGGGTAGTAGCCGACCGCGCCCGGTGCGGAGAGCAGGATCAGCTTGGCCTGAGGGGCTGCTTCCTGTGTGACGCGGATAAGCTCGCGTCCTACGCCCTGCCCTTGGAACTCGGCATCGACAGCGAGGTCGCTGAGGTACGTGGCGTAGACGCTGTCAGTCATGGAGCGGGCGATTCCGATGAGAAGACCGTCATCGGTGCGGGCGGTGACGACTAGGTTTGCGCCGGCCAGCATGTGGGTGAACCGTTCCACGTCCTCTATTGGGCGGCGCTCGGCGAGAGTGGACGCGCGGTAGAGGCCCGCGACTTCCTCGACGTTCAGGTCGGCACCGATAACCTGCTCGCACTTCCACATGATGGTGCAACTCCTCGCATAGCTCTTCGGATCAGGACTTGAGATGAGCGTTTCCCTCAGGG
This sequence comes from Streptomyces hayashii, assembly GCF_024539815.1. GTDB lineage: Bacteria > Actinomycetota > Actinomycetes > Streptomycetales > Streptomycetaceae > Streptomyces > Streptomyces hayashii. Next base: position 26,878 of record NZ_JAHHIU010000175.1, on the reverse strand, counting down.
CCTGCTGGTGGGGTGTACCCGTCGTTGATGGCCACGGCGTCCTGGTAGGCCAGGAGGGAGCGGCCGGTGTCCGTCCGCCGATCGCCCGTCCAGACATCGGAGGTCGCGTCCTCGGCACTTGCCAGGCATCCCGACTGAGGTAATGGCTCAAATGGTGTTTCAATTATTACATGACCTGTGGGAGCTCGTCGTGTCGGGCCGCAATGGTGAGGGTCGGCTTCCGTAGTAGGGGAGTTGATCCTTTCCTGACGCGCCCAACGATCACGGCTCGATACGCGGCCTGGAAGTTGCGTTCCCCGCTGCCCTTGCGCCTTTGGAGGGCATGGTCTGGGCGAGCAGGGTGAGGGGGATGAAAGCCTCGGTGGTGCCCATCTCGCGTGGGGTGGGGCCAGCAGGAATGGGGACGTCTGTGAGACGCTCGGCGAGTCCTGTGATCGCGGCGAGGTCGTCATCGAGGGCGTCGTGTTCGGCCTCCGTGAGGTCGACCTGCTCCAGCATCTGCGTGATGCCGTCCTTGACGGCGAGCAGCTGGCCGCGGGTGGACTCCTTGGGGACGTAGAACGGGCAGCGTGCGCAGGCGAGCCGGTGCGGGCACTTGGCGAAGAAGTCGTAGGAGCAGTAACCGTCGCCGAGGTCGTAGTACTTCCACGGCTGGTCGCCGTTCGCTGCGGCACCGGTCAGGATGCTGTCGCGGTCGATGAGGACCTCGATGGTGCGGACGTTGCGCGCGAAGTAGTCGGCGCGCTGGTAGGCCGCGGACAGGGTGCGCTGCAGGATCGCGGCGTAGTGCCGGGTGGTGGCCGGGTGCTTGTGACCGAGCCATTGCTGCAGGTCGTTCAGCGACAGCGGCTCGCGGGCGTTAAGGAGTTGGGTGGCGATGGTGGCGCGGGCGCGGTGGCTGGTCAGCGCGCCGCGCGAGTCGCTTTCGGGGAGGGCCTTGCGGCAGAGTACCGGTGTCATCATCGAGGCAGCATCGCCAAGCGCGTTGATGCGCCACAAGGCTCTCGTCGGCCCAGCTGCGGACATGTTCCGCAGATCGTCCGTCGAGGCGAAGACCACGGTCGAGTTCACGCCACGGAGCAGGCGCGGAATCGGATGGACACGGCTCGGCACGGTGGCCGATGATCTCCGGCATGATCCGGGCCGCCACTGTGGACGACATCGCGGAGATCCGCGCGATGATCCGCGAACTCGCTGAGTACGAACGGGCTGCTGAACAGGCCCAAGCAACCGAGGAGCAGCTCCGCGACGCGCTGCTCGGAGAACGCTCCGCTGCTTCCGCACTGATCGCTGAGGACGATGAGACGGGGCAGGCCGTGGGCTATGCCCTGTGGTTTCCCCGCTTCTCGACCTGGACCGGCACGCGCGGCATGCACCTGGAGGACCTCTACGTGCGGTCGCACGCCCGGGGTGGAGGACACGGCAAGGCTCTGCTCGCCTCATTGGCGGCGATCTGTCAACAGAACGGCTACGAGCGCTTCGAGTGGTGGGTCCTGGCCTGGAACGAACCGACGATCGACTTCTACAAGTCGCTCGGCGTGGAGCTGCTGAACGAGTGGACGGTATGTCGGCTGAGCGGTGATCCACTCGGGGAACTCGCTGCCCAGGCCCCGGCAGTCCTCAACCAGACCCCGGCCCTGTAGGACGGAGGGTCATGCAACCTCCTGTCGCAGCTGTGATCGAAGCCCACCGGACACTGGAAAGGCTCGTGGCTGGACTGAGCGACCAGCAGGTCGCCGAGGCATCCGCCCTTCCGGGGTGGTCACGCGGCCACGTCCTCGCGCATCTCACCGACAACGCGAGAATGTTCGCCCGTCTCGCGGAACATGCCCTGCGCGGTGAACTTGTAGCGGGCTACGACGGCGGGGTCGACGAGCGCAACGCGATCATCGAGACGACGGCTGGCCGCAGCGCAGCCGAGCACCGCGCGCAGCTCGCCGCGCACACGGCCGGGCTGGAGGCATCCTGGGCACGCGCCACCGACGTGGACTGGAGCCGTCCGGTAACGTTCCGCAACGCGAACCTTGCCGCAACCGTCTTCGCACGCTGGCGCGAGGCATGGATCCACATGGTCGATCTGGAACTCGGCGTGCGGCCGGACGACTGGCCCGAGGACCTGGCCGCACACACCATCGACTTCCTCCTCGGGCGCCTTCCGGCAGGCGCACGCGTCCGTGCCGAGGACGTGGGCCGCCAGTGGTCCGTCGGCGACGGGCCGCCGGGCACGGTGGTTACCGGAGGCCTGCGCGACCTGGCGGCCTGGCTGGCCGGACGTACCCCCGTTGTGTCACCGGTGGCGGCGGAGGAGCTGCCTGCTCTCGGGCCCTGGCCGCCCCACCCTCCACAGCGCCTGGACCGCCTGTGACCTCGTCACCGGGCAGGGTGTGGGGCACGCCGATCCCGGCCCGAACGGCAGAAAGGATTGCCTGCATCGCCCCGTAACCGCGTGCCCGTGGCCAGCCGACAGCCGAATTCCGTTCTCGAAAGGAAGGAGCGCCATGCGTGCCGACATTGTTTGGTGGGATCTGGCCGCCTCCGGACAGACCATCGAGTCCATGCGTGAGTACCTGCGTGAGGAATCCGTCGCAGCGTTCTCCGAGGTGCCCGGGCTTCGCTTCAAGATGTGGCTCTCCGATCCGGGCACCAACCGGTGGGGAGCCGTTCTGTTGTGGGAGTCGGAAGAGGCGTCCCAGCAGGCGCTGCCCAGCCGGGCGCTCGAACTCATCGGCTACCCACCGCAGGTCGCGCACGGGTTCGACGTGGAGGCCACGACCGAAGGTCGATACGAAACGCAACGACTCGCCCTGCAAGGGCTGGCCTTCGCCGAAACAACGCAGAGGAAATCAAGCTGACGGGCGACCAGAGGGGATAGCAGGTCCTGGCCCTCCGCTTGTTTCGCCGCGTCCACGGCTCACGCGTACCTCCGACCTGTTCAGCCGATATGAGCTTTTTCTCCTACGTGGGCAGGCGCTCCTGCTCCGGAAGGTCCAGAAGAGCGGTGCAGGCAGAGGCACTCAACGATTCTGGATCCGACTGCCGATGCTCGTCACGTTGGAGGCCGATTCCAGAGCCTCTTGGAGGCGTTCATTGCGAAGGCTGAGGTGTTGGATCTGGGCGGCTGCGTGGGCGAGTTGCGCGCTGAGGTCACTGTTGCGGCGCCGGAGCTTCGTGTTGCGGGCGATGAGCCGGTCGTGCTCGGTCGGTCCAGTTCGCGAGGCAGTGGGGGCGGTCCGCTGCTCCCCGATCTCACGGGCGATGTCGGGGTAACGGCGGCGGAACGTGGTGTTCGTGAGGTCGAGTCGGCGGGCCAGCATCAGGACGCTGGGCCTGGTGTCGGTCTCCCTGCAGGTCTCCAGGAACTCTTGGAGGTGCTTGCGGACGAGGGACTCGGACAGGCCGGGGATTCGGCGGGTCATGCGGGAACGACCTCCTGGCCGTTGGCTGTCAGGAAGGCCACGATCTCGGTCCGCCGGGACCGGAGCAGGGAGTTGAGCCGGGGCGCCAGCATCTGCCGGACGCGAGGCGTTTGTCGATGCGGGCGACCTCGCGTTGCCAGGCGGCGGTGTTCTCGGGGGTCAGCGCGACGTTGCGGCAGGCCAGGGGCAGGCGGCCGCCGTGAGAAGGGAGTCCCTCGCTGCTACCTCGGCGGGCCTTCTCGCAGAGAGCCTTGGCCGGGTCGTTGACGCAGGTGATGTACTCACCGGGATAGATCGCTGGGTCGTGTCGCTTCAGCACCCGCTTCAGGCGGTGCTTGTCGAGGGCGACCTGGCCCTGAAACTGGGCTCGATCGCCGAAGTCCTTCAGCCGGCGGGCGGCCTCTTCGGCTGAAGGTCCGGCGAGGTCGGTGTGCTGGTGAGCCTCGATCATCTCCATATAAACCTCGCCGCGGGCGATGGCCTGCTCGCTCTCGACCTCGGCCCGGAACCCGGAGTCGCTGGTACCTGCATAGCCTTCGAACATCTGGATGCTGTGGTGGCGGTATTGGATGGCGCCGGCGATGACGCCTCCCGGGTGCCGGACGATGAACCAGGCCAGGGTGCGTCGGAAGGGGCCCGTCCTCAGCCGGAAGCTGTGGCCGGGGCCTGCCGGGATGCCGTCGACGCGCTCGTGGTCGCGGCAGAGCTGGTTCACGAACACGGCGAACTCGTTGAGGCTCTTGTTGGTCGTCTTCGTGCCGAGCGCGAGCTGGGTGCCCCTTCGGGACCCGGGCCCGTGCGGCAGCCGGGCGAAGAGGAAGTCGAGGCCGTCCGGGAGGAGTGCTTCCAGTATGGTGATCGCGCGGGCGACGGGTTCCCCGACCACCCAGGTCGCCGGGACTGCGGCTGTGTCGTCCTCTCCTTTGAAGGCCAGGCTGTGCACCCGCCATCGGTAGGGGTTGCCGTCTTCGTCCAGCTGGATCTGGAGGCATCCTCGCCGCATGTGCTTGACCTCGCTGTCGCGCATGCCGCTGAGGAACGCGATCACGATGTAGCAGGCAGTCTGGAGGTGGCGGGTCAGGCTATTGGCCGCCGTGTGGTGCGTCGTGATGGTCTCGACCCAGGGGCGGTCGTCCAGACGACTATGGACCTTGCTGTCGAGGCAGGAGCTGTCGGTGACTCCGACGGTCGCGACGGCTTGGTCGAGGACGGCCCGGTAGTCGGAGATCGTGCTCATGTGGCAGTCCAGGGCCTGTGCGAACCAGCTGAGATTCGGGCGTCCGCGGTGTCCGGGAAGCGGGCGGCTGGCCTCGACGTACTCGGTGACGAGATCGGCGAGTTTGGCTTCCAGGTTGCGGTGGTGCTTCGAGGTGGGTCGTGGGCTTCGGGATTCTTGCCATTTCCGGTCGGCCGCGAGGATGTCCGGGGCGAAGTCGTCGATGAACCGCAGGGCCCATCCGAGAAGCGGCCCGTGGATCTCTTCGGGCAGCCGGTCGGTGGCGTTCTCCCCGCGCCTGGCCTGCTTGGACTCGCCCCAGCCGTTCAGGTGCCGGGGGTCGAAGCGCAAGGCGTCGTCGCCCAGGTACTGCCACCACCGCCAGAGCAACCGGACTGCGATTCGGGAACGGGCCCGAGTACCGGGGCTCTTCGGCAGGGCGGCGAGGAGGTGGCGTCCGTAGTCCTCAAGGTCGCGGGGCGACAGTCCGGACAGGTTCAGCCGGCCGGGATCCCAGCGTCGGTCGAGCCAGGTCAGGAAGCGCTTGACCTGCGTGAACGTGATCCGGATGGTCTCGATCGTCGGAGTGTCCTCGCCGTCGGGGACCTCGACAACAGGCCGTAGAAGAGCCGCTTGGCCGCCGACCTGAACCGTGAGGGCAGCGTGGGGAAGTTGAGGATCAAGGCGGGGTCGTGTGCCTTGAGCTGGGCGGGTTTGAGACGCCAGACCGCTTCGTTGTAGCGGGAGGCGTCTTCGAGCCGGACGCCGGGCTGGAGTTGGCGGCCGTGCAGGACGTACAGGTCCTTCAACGAGACGGCCGTCGGGTCGGTCGTGAAGGTAGCGATACTCATGGCTGTTCCCAGGGGGCTTCAACCAGTTGGAGGAGAGCGTCGGGCAGTGGGCTCTGCCGTGCTTTGTCGACTTGGGCGGGCGTGAACTTGGTGAGGATGTCGCGTCGCATGGCCACCCAGGCCGGACCGTAGCGTTGCCACCAGCCGTCTTCGCTCATGCGTTGCCGCAAGGTGCCCAGGGCGTTCAGCAGAGCCAGGAGCTTGGGCAGGTGTGTCCGGGTGACCAGGCAGTTTCCGCAGTGGAAGCAGGCGAGGAAGGAGTCTCCGCAGGCAGTTCCAGTCTCCGGGTCGTGGTCATGGTCCTCGCAGGCGGTCCAGGCGGTGTCCAGGTCGCCGCCGGCGAGTTCGCGGGCCTTCTGCGGTGTGAGGCCGGCCTGTTCAAGCTGGCCGGCGGACTCGGCGTCGGGGATCACGGTGGGGGCTCCGCGGCGGGCGACGACGGCCGCGTGGGCGTCATGAGCGGCCTGTTCCGCGTCGGCGACGGCTTTGCCGATCACTTCCTCGGCCCATTCCCGGGTCGCTTCGTCGGGCTTGAGGTAGTTGGTGAACAGCACCTGGGCGGTGTTGCTCTTGGCCGACGACGGCAGGTGGCCGCCCAGCTTCTTGGTGCGGCGGGCATCGACGCTGGTCTTGATCCGGTTGAAGCTCACCTCGAGAAGTGGCGGGTCGTCCGGATCCGCGCTGTCCTCCGTCCTGGAGGGTCCTTCTCTTTCTTCTTCGTCGGCGGCCTGGGGTCGGCGTAAAGCGGCTGACGTCGGCCCGCCGCCCAGCCGGACAGCTCGATGAAGGCGCCCAGCCGCAGGTCGTGCTCGAAGGGGGCCCAGTGTTCGGCCGGTCCCTGGACCCCGGCCCGGTGGCCGTTGCGCCAGAAGCAGATCGCCGCCGTGGATCCGCAGAAGCCTCGGCTGCGGACGGTCAGTTCCAGCAGAAGGAAGTAGAGCCCTCCGGGTGTGTGCAGTTCGCGTCCCTTCGGCCCGATCTCCCAGGTCACCGTCTCGAACCAGCGCTTGGTACCCCGACGCCGTTTGACCACGACGAGCTCGACAGCACGTCCTTCCAGGACACGGTGCCGCGTCGGCAATTCCTTGATCGTCTCGCCATTGCGCTCGGTGACGATCGCCAGCAGCACCAGGAGAGGCGCCAGGTCCCTCCAAGTAAGGAAGAGACGCGAGGCCCGTTGAACGCGTTCAGCGACGTCACCGGGATCCGCCCGCCCCGGAACCACCCCGGTGCTGGCCATCGCGACCAGTTCCTCGGCCGTGGACCGTTCTTCAGTGCTGAGCTGTTCCGGTGTGGACTCGAAGCGCCGGATGAGGTCTTCATTCGCGCGGACGCGGCGGGCGATACATGCGGTGGCGGCCCGTGTCGCAGCGGTCAGCCGTTCCAGTTCACCGGACGAGTAGCCGCCAACCGCGTTCTTCCTGGGTCTGGGCAGCCGGCGAGCGAAGGCGTCCAGCGCGTCCGCGGGGACGTGTTCGCGTACCGACTCCGCGGACAGCTGCAACCGCATCTCGGTCATGTCCTGGTAGCGGGACCGGTGGGACATGTCGGAGCGGGTGTGGAACGCGTTCACCTGCGCACGGGTAAGGTCCGACGGGGCCGTCGGCGGGACATTCAGCGAGGTGAGGAACTTGGCCCAGCTCTTCACCGATCGCCAGGCCCCTGAGCCCCGGACAGCGTGCGTACACCGCTGGGCCCGATCCGCTGTACCAGGGCCTCGGCCAACAGGGGGTGCCACCCGGGCAAGGCCAGGCTGCCGACATCGAAGCTCGCACGGCGGTCATCGTCGCCGTGGAAGTCGACGACCAGCCCGCCCGCCGGAGCCCGGCGGAACGGGTCCGGCGCTTCGTAACCGCCCGGCGGAAGCGCTGACGGGCGTCCCGGCCCCGTACTGCCGCGGCCTCGCCGGGTCATGCCACCGTCTCCTTCTCCACGGTCAGCCCGTCCGGAGGTACCTCGCTGCCGAGCACGGTCAGAGGCGTGTCGCGGGGGTCCTCCCAGGTGTCGGGGTCCAGGGCCATGCGGGTCTCCATCTCCAGTTCCTGCAGGGCATGCAGATAGATCAAGGTCGACAGCTGGGAGGTATGTCCGAGTCGGCGGCGGACCCAGTCGATCGGATCACCGAAGGTCCGCTGGTAGTGCAGCCGCTGGCCCCCGTTCACGTCGCTCAGCGCCGCGAGGTGCCCACGCTGGAGCTGTTCGAGAGTGATGACAGCAAAGGTGTGACGCAGGAGGTGGGCGTGAGCCCTCATTTCCAGGCCCTGCTCTTCGCAACGACGGTTGGCGTCGGTGAACATGTCCTTCCAGGTCGACACGGACAGCGGCATCCCGCCCTCGCCGATCCAGAACATCGCCGGCTCCAGGCCGTGCTCGGTGTCCACCAGGAGACGCCGTCGCTCGCGCGGGTCGAGCAGACGGACGTCGACCGTCTCCCCGCGAAAGCCGCCGCTCGTGTAGCGAGCGAGATGCGGAGTCTGCGGTTCATGGATCACGATCGGTCGCCGGATCTTGCGGTAGAGGCCCGCTTCGCGGGCCTCCTCCACGACGAACGGCCGGTCCTCGACCGCGTAGGCGGTCAGGTCCCTGCGGACCGAGGCCGGCTCGTAGACCCAGCGCGCCGAGTTCCGCTTCGCGATCGCCGCGGGCAGCCAGGACTTGCTGTAGCCGGCCGGGCCCGGACCGGTCGGCACTTCCGTGACGAGGCGGCTGGCCTGCTCCTCCAACCTCAGCCCGGTGCGGACCATGGAGTCCGTAAACGCCCCGTTGCGCGATGCCCACCGGCCGCGGGAGTTGTCCCGGGGCAGGCCTTCACGGTCGTAACCGAGGACACCGACGTCCCTCCATCGACGGTAGGACGGTGCGGGCAGCCACTCGATGCCTCGCCGCCCACGTCGTGCGCGTAGGTCGCCGGCACCATCTCGGTCGTACCGTTCGGCTTCGAGTGCCGCCTGCCAGATGTCCGCTCGTTCTTCCCATCGCGGCGCGGTCGCTGCGGGATCGGCACCTCCGGCACCCACAACTTGCGCTTCGCGTAGACGTAGAACTGCTGGATGTGCGAGACCTCCTGGCTCCACGTGTCGCCGTCGACGCGCGGCCCCGGGAATCGCGGCGCCGCCAGCAGTGGTAGGCGGTGTGGTCGGCCTCGGTCGCGTCCCGCCAGTCCCTGCCGCCCCGGCTCTGGCGCAGGAAGTTCAGCTTCGGGCAGAGGGCCGACGCCCGGTTGAGCTGGCTGTTCATAGGGCCTTCCATCAGGTTCACCTGATGGAAGTACGAGTTCATGTCCGTGTCGTAGACGAAGCACGGTGACAGCAGGTACGGCGTCCCGTCGGGAATGCCCAGGTCCGAGCCACAACTCCCAGTTATCCTCGGATAACCGCAGGTGCCACGGCTGCGACTCAGGCCGTGGTAGATCCCGCGAGCTGTAGTGAACTGACCAGGCTTCTTGTCTCAACACCCGCGGACCGTACAGCTACCCGATCACTGACCGAGCGTGCACAAACGAAGCCACGCACGACGTGCTGACCTGCTGGTTCGACGTCGACCGCTCCACGATCACCCGGGCTATCGGCGAGGTGCGACAGCTGCTCGCCGAGCGAGGATGCACCGTCAGCACTGGCCTGCGGCTGCGGACGCTGGGCGAGGTCGTCGACCATCTCGGTGCCAGCGGGAAGACCGGGATCATCGACGGCACCGAGATCCGGGTCCGGCGG
>NZ_JAHHIU010000175.1:0-17675 GCF_024539815.1 Streptomyces hayashii | reverse complement strand
CCGGCGGCCGGCCGCCGGACGCAAGGACCGGGACAAGTTTCATCTCCGGCAAGAGCAAGCAGAACGCCGTCGAGACCATGGTGCTCACCGACGCGGATGGCCGGATGTTGTTTTGCAGCCCGCCCAGGCCCGGAAGCTGCGCGGACATCACCCACGCCCGCCAGTTAGGGCTGGTCAGTCTCCTGGCCAACGGTCCCGTCATGGAGATCCTCGCCGATGCCAACTACCAGGGCCTGGGTGCGCAGACCGGCGGCCGGGGTAATTACACCGCCCCATCGCACGTTCAAGAAGAACGCTCCGGACTGGTACGAGGAAATGTACGAGCGACAGCGCAAAGCGCACACCTCACGACGTATCCGGGTTGAGCACAGCATCGCGCACGTGAAGAACTGGCGAGCCCTGGCCCGCCATCTCGGCCGCCGCGAGCACATGAGCGACATCGTCCAAGCCGTCGCCGGCCTGCTGTCCCTCCAGCAGACCGCGGCCCTGATGTCGGCACGGCAGATGTGAACACTGAGCCCCGCTGCCACCCTCGGCGCCTCACCGCCAACCATGCACGAGCTCGTGAGGGCTGTCCCGCAATGAGCGAACCGAGGTGTAGCGCACCGGTCGTCACGCTTCCTGGTAGAGGTTGACGATGTTGCCGTCTGGGTCACGCAGCCACACTGAGCGGCGTCCCCACGGCTGGGTTGTCGGCGGCTTGAGGATCTCAACGCCCTGAGCCAACAGCCGTTTGTGGCGTGCGTCCACGTCGGTGACCTGGAACTCCAAGGTGAAGCCTCCGCTCGCAGCGGTGGCCATCGATCCAGGCACCATCGACTCCATGCTCTGTGTGGAGAAGAACGACAGGACGGCACCGGGGACCATGACCCGGGCGAAGGGGTCACGCCCTTCGACATTTGCGTCCAGGACCGCGGCATAGAAGGCGGCGAGGGCCTGGACATCGTCGGTGATCAGGGCGGTGCCGGTGAAGTGTGGCTGCATCCGGGCATCGTAGGTCGAGGGTCGGACACCGGGCCCTGGAACGGGATGAAGTCTGCCGGTCGTGGGTGACATGGAGCCCTTTCCAACCTCAGGTTGAGGCGAGTTGATGGGCGAGGACGGCCTTCACGATGTAAGTGATCCGGTTGGTGCTCCAGCAAAGCTTCCGCAGGAGGCGCCAGCCGTTCAGGACCGCCATGGCCTGCTCGACGAGGCACCGGATCTTGGCATGTGTGCTGTTGTGCCGCCGCTTCCATCGCTTGAGCCGGCGGCCCCGGTATGGCCACTTCACGTCGGCATCCGCGAGCGCGTCAATGATCCCGTGTCCTCGGGCCACTGTGAGATCGTGAGGAGAGCCGGGCAGCGCCGGGGACGCCCACAGCAGACGGCCGAACGGATCGGTGAGGACCTGCACGTTCATGCCGTGACGCTTGTGTTTTCCAGAGCAGTAGGCGGTGTCTGCGGCGACCCGGTCGATCGACGGCAAGGTGCCGTCCAGCATCCCGAACGCCTTCGACTGTGCCGTCGTCATCGCCTCGTCCAAGGTCGGGGCGAGCGCCGCCAGGACGTCGATAGCCTCTCGTATATAGCGGTACGCCGTCGCGATGCCGATGCCGAACCCAGCCGCGAGCTGGGCATGGGTGTCACCGCAGCGCAGGTGGGCCAGAGCGAGCAGTGCAGGACGGCCGACGGGCAGACGCCGCCACCGCGTCCCGATCTCGCGCCGGCGAACGCGGAGCTGTCCGGCCAGGTGCCGCAACGTGTGGCTGGACAGATCGATCGCCGATGGGTACACAAGCATGCGAAGCTCCTGACGGACACGGGTGATCTTGGTCGAGAACCCGTCTACCAGGAGCTTCGCCATGCTGTGCAGCAGCTCAACTCGACCGCGACGACATCAGGTTGGAAAGAGCTCACTGACTCATGCACCACCGTCGCCTGGCCCGCGACTCCGAAACCCATCCTCACCGATCAGCAGCCACGATCCAACTCGCCGCCATCAACCTCATGACCCGGCGCCTCACCCGCGAGACCACCACCAACTGGCGTGACAGCTAAGCCAAATGAAGCCAAATGAAACGGGCAATGGAGAACCAAACGCTCACCAAAGCCGCCCTGAGAACTTCCACCGAGATGCGCACACGGGGTTCAGGCAGGATCGAGTTGAGGTGCCGCCCCCAGATGCGAACGATGTGGGATAAGTGCAGAATGAGTTTGGTAGGTACTGTCGCAGTGCGATATACCTCAGGCATAGGAGCTCGTGCCCTTGCTAGTCTGAACAGAAGCGGTTCGCGGCAATGTGGGCCACGCCAAACTTCAAGCACCCGGCCCGCAACATGCGTGAAACACTCGCACCTGAGGATGATTTCTACGCCTTGGGCATGGTGCTCGCGTGCGCCGTGACAGCGGTGAGCTACTTCAGTCTCGATCCAAGTGCGTTGCCCCGGTCCCTCGACGAGTTCGTCCGGCACGGCATTCCGCCTGCGGTACGAAAGGTAATAACCGCACTAGTCGCTGGGGATGTCGCCGCGGCGCGCGACACGCTTGGCCAATGGCGGCCCGAACGATGGAGGTCGCGATACCGGCGACTCCCTGGGCCAAAGGAAAGCCGCCAATTCGTGTCGACGTGACGTGGCGCTGGCGGAATCTGGAATAGCGGATAAGTACGAGCCAGTGGTCTTTCGCGGCCAACAATGGAATTCCTTGCATCCCGCACTCGGGAGGTCTCTGTGATCAGTGGATCGGTCGGACAAGGCGGTAGCAACCGTCCAGACGACGTCATGGCGGTCCAGCGTCTGCTCAGCGATCTGCAGATCGCAGCAGGGCACGTACCGCTTGACGTTGACGGGCTGGTCGGCCCCAAGACCATCGCGGCAATCTCGGACTTCCAGCAGCAGAATCCCGGTCTCCCGGTCGATGGCAGGATCGACCCCACAGGGCCGACCTTCACCCGGCTAGATGAAGTCAGCAGCAGTCTCTACGCGACGATCGCGCAGGAGCAGGGCTTCCCCATTCTGGCCGCGCCGACGCCTCTTGGGACGCCGGACCACGTGGCTGCCGTTTTCGATGATATTCGCAGCGATTTCTCCGCACTCGCTCCCGCTGAACGCGTTGCAGGCGCCGGTCGCTTTGCCAACCCGGTTCCGAACCTCATCGCCCCAGTCGACCGCATCCGCCTGACCCTGCTCGGGGCGGTGCAAGTGGTTCCCTTGGTCATTGTTCTGATCTTCATCCTGGCGTTGCTCATCATCATCACCTCTAACCCGATCTGGCAGCGAGCAGCCAGGGAGACGCTGAAGGGTCTCAAGGATCGCATGCGATTGTTGTCGCAGAAGATCCGTGATGCCGTTCAAGAAATAGTCGACGCCATCGAGGGTGTTATCGGCGGTACGCGATGTGCGGAGCTGTGTGCGAACGAGATCAACAAGGTCAAGGACCTGCAGCAGAAGATCAACGAACTGCTGGACAGGATGCCTGCCAATGACAATGACCCCGACGCGATGAAACAGCTGCAGTTCCAACTCGCCCGGCTTCTGGAGCAGATCGTCGCGGCGCAGGCAGACGTCGTTGATTGCCTCCAGCGGAATGGCTGTTAGACCGTGTCCTACGCGGTGAGGCGGACGAGCCGTTTGTAGCAGCAGAGGGCGGCAGCAAGGCCGAGAAAGGCCAGGTAGTTGCGGGAATGGCGTTCGTAGCGGGGGCTGAGTCTGCGGTAGCCGGACAGCCACGACATCGTGCGCTCGATCACCCACCTCCGACGCCCTAAGCGTTCGCTGGATTCGATGCCTTTTCGGGCGATGCGCACGCCGATCCGTCTGCCACGCAGCCATTTCCGCAGATCGGCCCGGTCGTACGCCTTGTCGGCGTGAAGGCGCTGGGGCTTGAAGTACCGGCCGCGGTGAGGGTCGTGTATCGTTTGGTGACCCTCGATCATGGGCTTCAGCCCTTCGCTGTCGTGGGTGTTGCCGGCCGAGATACCGACGAGAAGGGGCAGCCCGTTCGCGTCCGACAGGACGTGCATCTTGGCACCCGGCTTGCCCCGGTCCACGGGGCTCGGACCTGTGTGTTCGCCCCCTTTTTTAGCGCGGACGTGGGCGGTATCAAGGACGACACGGGTGACATCGATGAGGCCGGCGTCGTCGAGCAGGTGCAGCACAGCCTCGTGGAGGCGGCCCCAGACACCGGCTCTCGACCAGATGAGGAACCTGCGGTGTGCAGTCGACTTCGATATCCCGAAGCAGGGCGGCAGTTGGCGCCAGGCACAGCCGCTGACCAGGACGTAGACGATGGCCGCGAACAGCGTCATGCACGTCCTGTCGGACGCGGCCGGGCCGTGCTTGTCCTAGCCGAGGTGGTCGGTGATCTCGCCTTCCAGCGCGGACTCCGGCAGTCGCTTCGTCAGCTGCTGGAGCAGCCCGCCCTCGCCGGTCCGCTGCAAGTCCTCGGCCTGGGCCTGGGAGACCAACTCGTCGATCAGCTGGTCATCCACCGTTTTCGACGGCTTCGCCTCAGACGGCTCCACGGTCTCGGCCTCGGTCTCGGCTTCGGTCTCGGTCACGTTCTCACTGGTCATCGGTGCATCTTCCTTGATCGGGAGTTACACCGAACGATTTACAGCCCCGCTCCGCATGTCCCTGCAACTCGGATCTGCTGCGCACCCGCACGACCTCCACGCCCCAGCCGAACCCGTAGTTGCCGCCCGGCGACATCGCGTGAAAGACGCCCTTTACGGTACGCGAGTCGTCGTACCGCGTCAGCGGCTTCATGACCTCGTCCGCGTCCTGCGCCAGCACGATGACCTCAGCGATTCTGCTCAGGCCGGGAGCATCTGCGCCGGTCCTGGATCCGCCGACCGGAATTTGGCATGTCTGTCAGCGCGGGTCAGTGTGAGGGAACCCGCCGAATCCACCGCCGAACCCGCCATCGTGGTGGCCCGGCCCATGGTGGTCGTGGCCGTCGTGCTCGTGGTCGCCATCCCCGTCGTGGTCGCCGTCCGGGCCACCCGGGCCGCCCGGCCTCCGTGCGAAGGTGACCGTGTCGCAATAGATCACCGGCCCGGGCGGGGGTGGGGTGGGGCTGTCGGGAGGGATGCCCTCCGTTTCGAGGACCATCAGGCGCAACGGGCCGCGACGCCCGCCCGGTATCGGGAGCTGGCCCGCGTAGAAGGGGGTTCGGGAGGACTCCGCGTCGACGGAGGTGAGTTGGACGGTGGTGTCTTCGAGGGTCACCCAGCCGAGGTCATCGTCGTCGACCAGGCTGTTCCGGCGTTGTAGCGTGGCGGTGATCCGCGGCGGCGGAGAGTCGGAGGGGTCCCAGGAGGGCCCGGTGACGCTGACCGACAGCGGATCGCCGGGCGTGACCCTCAATTCGCGGTCGGGCAGGGTGCGCACCAGGTCGGCGAGAACGACCTCCTTGGAGATCTCCGCTCCAGGGATGGAATCCGGCTGGTAGCGGACCAGAGCGAGCCGGACGAAGGGCAGGCATGCGTCCCCGGTATCCAGGTCCAGGTCGAAGAACCAGCGGCCTGCCTTGTTCTCGTCCTCGTTCTCTTCCGCGCCGGGCTTCGGAGTGTCAGCTTCGAACTGCGGGCTGAAGCCCACGACCGTGACCGGGAGGGTGGTTCCCGACGGCGTGGGGAGGAGGAGCGGGCCGGACCGCCGCACCGCGTTGGTGAACATCTCCGGGGTCGGGGCGAAGACCGGCGCGGAACGGTGGATGGGGTCACGACCCATCAGCGTGACCAGGGAGTCCCGCGCGGACTTGGGGTCGCCCCCCGGTGGTTCGCCGATGACGACACCGAGTAGCTCGCCGTCTCCGGACGAGAACCAGGGACGGTCCACGTACACCCGGATTCCGCGACCGCGCCGCTGGTGGACGATGGGACCGGGCGGCCCGCCGACGTGCTCCAGGGTGAGCGTGGGCACGCAGTACAGCAGGCGCGGAGCCATCGGGGACTCGCTGCTCAGTACCGAGTACTCTCGCGCCTCCCCCTCGACGGTCAGCACGTTCTTGCCGGGCGTGGCGAACTGTGGTGGGAAGTAGTCGGCGAACTTGCTGCCGGCCACCGGGTGGTAGCGCACCGTGCGGTGCTTGGTGTCGCCGAACTCATGCTTCGCGGGGACGGGCGGGAGCGGGTGTGGCTTGTTGCCCTGGTTGCCCGGAGGGTTGTCCGGGGTCGGGGAGCTGCCTGGGTGTGCCGCCGCGGCCGCGGCCTCCGCTTTCGCCTGGTCCTCGGCCGCCTGGGTGCTGAAGCTCAGGACGCCGTTCTGGAGGAGGTATGGTTCAGTCCCCGGGACGCCGTTCAGGCTCGCTCTCGCGGTCAGCAGGTCGAAGACCGGGGCGGTCATCTCACGGCTCTCGCGGCCCCCGGCGCCGTCCGTCACCTCGGTCCACTCGGCGATCAGGTCGATCCGGTCCGTACTGTCCTCGTCCAACGCGACGGAACCGGCGAGATGCTGGGCGGTCGCGCCGTGTGCACGCGGGGTCGCCGGGGTCGCCAGCGTCAACACCGGAGATTTCAGTGGCTGTTGGACCGCGTGGACGAGTCTCAGTTCTTGCCAGGGGGTGAACATCCAGTGCCGGCCGGCTGCGGCCAGCGCCAGTGTGTCGTCGGTTCTCCGTGCCTCCGCCGCACTTCTCGCAGCCGCGTCTCCCTCCGTCTCCGACGCGAGCCTCGGTACCGACCCCTGCTGGTCACGGCACCACCCGGCCATGCCCATGACTTTCTCGTCGAAGTCGATCCTGGAGGACACCCGGACGGTCGCCACGGCGCCCTTCGGCAGGGAGACGGTCAGCACGCGGGACTCCTCGTCGAAGCGCGGCGGCGCGGTGCCTTCGGCCAGCAAAAACCTGAGGGATTGCGGCCGGTGCCAGACCTCGCCGTCCCAGGGGACCGGGAAGGGCTCGCCGGCGGGCATCCCGGGCAGGTCCAGGAACACGGCTCCCGTGGACAACGGATCGGGAAGGTAGGGGAGTTCGACCTGCTCGCCCGTGTGCAGAACGGTGTTCGCCGGGTTCTTGGGGTCCGCCGCCGGCGACTTGATCGTCTCGACCTGGATGTCCGGCTGGGACGGCGAGGTGTCGCTCAGCGAGCCGCTCTCCCGTACAGCCAGGTCGTAGACCGCGTTCTGGACGTTGCGGTCCGTGGAGCCGATGGCATCGTCCAGCAGTCCGTGCCACTCGATGCACCGCAGTGACGCCTTCGGTGCCACCACATGGCGTTCGTCCGTTCCCCGGTACGGGAGGTGTCCTTCCGCGGTGACCAGTGACGATCGGTTGAAGTCCGCGGCGTACTGCTCAGCCGTCCGGGCGGCTCCGGTACTCGCCACGGTCCCGGTTCCAGTACCGGAACCAGTGCCGCAGTCGACGGCGAAGCCTCTGTTGCGGCCGAGTTTGGTGAGGGATGTGCAGCCGGGGATGCCGTCAGCATCGCTGCCCGTGAAGCCCTGGGCGCGTTGCTCCTCGGCGTAGGCGGTGCTCGTCTCGTTGCCGAAGATACCGTCCGCGCCGTGGGGGAGAGAGCGGCCGTTGTCCAGGAGGGCCTGCTGGACGATGCGCACCTCGTCGTTGGTCTTGCCGGACTGGACATTGGCCAGGTGGATCGTGACTTGGGTTCCGGCTCCGGCCGGGGGTGGGCCGGCCCCCGGGCTGCTGCGGATGACCATCCGGAAGGGCGAGGTGCCTTCCCCGAACGGGAATCTGGGCACCACGGCGGGCGCCAGGACGGACTCGAACCTCTGAAAGATCAGCAGCCCGGCTTCGTCGGGGAGCATCAGGGCTTTCCTGTCCTCCAGGCCATCGGCAGCCGCACCATCCGCGCCTCTGCCCGCCAGGTCGACCAAGGCGTCGGCCTCCGTCACGTCCAGGCCGTTTCCCGCGAGGTCCACGGTGCGCAGCCGTACCCGGTACTCGTGGCCGAACCGTAGCTTGGGCAGGCTGCCGGGCCGCACCTTGGGCGTGATTTCCAAGGGCAGTTCCGTCTCCGCCTGGTTCTTGAGCGGTACCGGCTTGTTGGGGGGCCGGCCGTCGTCGGCCGAACCGTCGTCGGTGTCCAGCACCAGGCCCGGCCGGGGGGCGGAGAGCGACCATCCGTCCCAGGTGATCAGTTGCTCGGGTACGAAGAGGTGGTCGGGATTCACGGCGTCGCGGGGTGGTGTGGCGAGGTGGGCCTGGAAGAAACCCTCGTCCGAGGCCGTGAGCAGGACCGGTCCGCCGCGCGCCTGCCGGTACTCCACCTCGCGCTCGTGCAGCGAGAACCACTGACGTCGTGTCTCGTCCCAGATGTCGAGCCGGTGGCCCCGGATCAGGTTCTGGGCGAACAGCTCGGGGGCGGGCACCTCATCCTCCGCGGCGTGCGGGGCGGCGGCTCCCGGGTTCTGCGGGTCGGGCGTCGAACCTTGTGCTCTCTGCTGATCGACCACGCGGGTGAACGCTGCGTCGTGCTCGGCTGCCCGCGCGAAATCCTGCTTGAGGGTGCCCAGCCGGTCGTTCCTGATCAGGCAGAGCCCGTGGGTCCGTACCGGGGCGAGTCCGGTGGCGTCCTTGGCGGGCGCGATCATCTTGCCTGCGGCGGCGTCGATGTCAGCCGGCTCGACGGTGAATTTTCCCTTCAGCTCCACCAGGCCGCGGGACGGTGACGTCAGCGGGCCGTTGGTGACGGCCGAGGCCCGGGAGACGAAGGCGTTGAGGTCCGGGAGGAAGACATAACGCGTGCGAGGGGACACGTTGTGCGACCCCTTCGTGCCCTTGCCCAGTTCCGGCGTCCAGTGGGGAGTCAACTTCAGGAACCGCTCGCCTGAAGAGACGGGGAGCAGGTCGGCCGGCAGGAGGAAGTCCAGAACGAGTCCGAGGCGCCGCAGCAGCGTGGGGTGATCGCCGAGCCAGGTGAGCATCTCGTGGAAGTCGGGATCGTGCTTCGTCGGTGGCGGCGGCGGGGGCGGCTCTTCACCGGCGACGGTGGGCGTCCTGTCGAGCTCGATCGTATGGAAGCTGTGCAGATCCTCAAGCTCCGGAGGCATCGGCACTTCGTCCTCCGTGGGGGACGCCGGAGGCTCGTCCCCGGTCCCCGTGCCACCGGTGGCTCTTGGGGCATCGCCCGTTGTGGGATCGCCGGTCAGGTGGTCGCTCGATGGGCGCATCAGGCCTCTGGTGGGGGGCGGTTTCTCGGGTGAGTTCATGGCCGCTTCGGCGTACTTGCCCTTGGTGAAGCCGCTGACCCGCTGAGTGGAGTAGGTCTTGCACGCCTGATCCGTATGCCGTTCGAAGACGTAGGTATCGAGCGGCGTGTCCACACTGAAGAGGCTCTGCCACAAGTTCACATCAGGGAGCGGGGCTTGCGGCTTCAGCCCGGTGACGAAGGGCGTCGAAGGGGCAGGCGTGTCGGAGGTCTCGGAGACTTCGTCGGTCGTGGGAGGCTCGGAGGTGCCCTCTCCGGTGGCAAAATCAAAAGTGGCTGACGTGATCTTGTCCGGCCAGTGGACGAAATCGGGGAAGTGGGGGGCCAGCGTGGCGCGCTTCGTCTGGCCATCGGACGGGGCCGGCCCCGTCAGCCGCGGGGCGATGAAAACCGACACCTTGACGTGCCTGCCGTCGTCCGACAGTCCGGCTGGGAGAACGGTCCAGTTGATCTGCTGTTCGAAGTCCATGGTGGTCTCCACGCGGCTCGCTCACGCGGCGTATGCCGCGCAGTACTCCGGCCAGTCCTGATCCTTCGAGAAGCATTGGGCGAACGTCGGGTCGCCCGGTGCGCCGGCGAAACTCCGCTCCATTTCGAGTCTGACGGACTTGCTGAAGAAGGCGATCCGTACGCCGACCGTAAGGGTGCCCCTGCCGCGGACTATCGACTGGTGGGTCTCTTTGTTCTTCTCGTAGGTGAGCTCCAAATAGAACTCGACGGACACCGTCACGATGCCCAGCACCGTAAGGAAGCCGCTGCACCGCAGGTAGCCGCTGAGGGAGACTGCTTTTTTGTCGAGCTGGAAGCGGATGCCCGCCATGATCGACACCCCGCCACTCGCGACGCCGAGATTCAGCGCCACTGCGCCACCGAACTCGATGGATCCCTCGATCTCCTGTACACCGCTGGCGTCCACCAGCATGGAGAAGTAGCCGCCGCCACCGAACAGGGAGACCGTGACGTTGAAGGGGTGCTTCTGCTCGGAGACCGAGAAACGGAACGCGACCGGCTTGCCGTCGAAGGGGATCATCAGCTCGGCCGACAGGGTGACGTTCGACAGGGTGAAGACGCCGACACCGATGGCCGGAAGGGCGAGTTTGTAGCCGGCACGAAGACCTGTGGTCTGGACGTCGATGAACGCGCCGGGACCGAAGACATCAGCGGGCAGCGCGCTGCGGAGGGAATTGATGAACTCCAGCGCACTGCTGAACTTCAGCTCCACGCCAGAGGCCGTCACCTCGGGCTTCTGCCCTGGGCTGGTCTTGAACTTCAGCTCATCGAATTCCACTCGGGCGATGTCAAAGAAGTCCAGCGCGAAGTGACTCAGGCTGCCCTGCACCGTGGACTTCTCGACGGCGTCCGTCGAGCGGACGGTCCGGGCATCCAGGATCAGCGAGGCCTTGGACACGTCGAGGAGGGCGCTCGGGTCCACCGCACCGCCTGCCATCGTCGGCCGTTCCAGCGGCGGCTTCCACACATACCGCAGTTCCTTGCCCTGTTGCCCGTCCACCAGGTCGCGTACACGCAGCACAGGCGCGGGCAGCTGTCTTTGAGGGTTGTCCAGGATGTCCTTGATCTGGTTGTCGTCGAGCTGCTGCAGCGCGCCGAGTTGATCCTTGACGACGGCCTTCAAGTATGTGCTGAGATCGATACCGAGCAGCTGGGCTCCACCGAAGGCATCCCTGATTGTTTTGATGGGCGCCGCGTCGAGGACTGCGCCAGTGGTGGGGTCCGTCGCGATGACGTCGGGGATGACGCCTGCCCGGCTGGTGATCGTCTTCACCACGGAATTCGGGCTGGAGAGTCCACCGGCTTGCTCGGCCCCGAAGGTGAGGCTGAGCGGCCTTTGCAGATCCAGGTACGCACCCGCCGGATGTCCCTGCATCGTCTGCTGGAGATAGGTGGCGTTGAACTCGACCTCAAGATCACCGGCGTTCGGGGTGAACTGCTCGACGGCGGGGACGTGTACCGCTGCAGCGGAAACGTGGGGCTGGCCCACCACAGGGGTGCCATCCTGGGTGCCGAGCGCGAAGGTGCCGAGCCCGAAGGTGAGGGTCCCGACCGCATGGCTGGTGCTGCCGAAAGCGCCGGCGGGCGGCTCCGCCATGGCCATCACTTGACCATGCATCTCCCGCCTCAGGCGCTTCTCCATCATTGCCTTCATTTCTTCTGTTGGCGTCGCCGGGTTGTACAGCCTCGTCAACTGCTCCTGTTCATCGGTCAGTCCGTCGGGCACGAACACCAGAGGCATGGTGAAGCTGACCTTGCGCCCCTCCGCGTCTGTGCCGATCAGGGTGAAATCGAAGTCCTTACCGGATTCCTGAAGGTTCACCCAGAAAGCTTGGTTTTGCGGGTTGTCCGTCCGAGTCTGGATCAGTGGGGTGGCCCGGTCCGTGATGCGCAGCGTGCGGAACGGCATTTCGCGTCCTGCGTGCTGGAAGCCGGTTTGAGCTCCGTACTCGACCTCCGGCTGCTTGACGACGATGTACTGCTCCTTGTGCAGGTACGCGACGATTCCGTCGTCCGCGCTCGCGATGAACCACCGCCTGGTTTCCGTCACGAGGAGGGACTCGTGACCGGTCGACAAGCTGCCGTGTGTCACGACGCGGACGTACTGGTCACGCCCCAGTCCCGTGATGTGGTCGTACGCCACCACATCGGGGAAGTGACGCCCGACCTTCCTGTACCGTTCCCGCTCCTCGGGGGTATTCGGCGGACTCCCCCATAGGCCGTGCAGGTGGACCGAGGAGCCCTGAGGCGTGACGATGAACTGCTCGGCATGCAACGGCGCGCTGGGTACATCGATCGGCACGTCGCCAGGTGGGACCAACTCGACCCGGCTGCTGAGGGTGACGAGGTCCGCCATGTTGTCGGCAGTGATCGGACTGTTCCCCGGAGGCGCCCCCCGGTCCCCGGCCGTCGCGAAGGCCCGCAGCCGCACGTCGCCGTCCCGTTCACCGTGCAACCGCAACCGGGCGTGCCACAACGCGGTCCGGCCGTCGGCCTGTTGGGATTGAGGACGGCCGACCCAGTCCACGGGGTCGTCGTAGGTGAGGAACAGCCGGGTGGGGAACTCGATGACGCTTCGGGGAAGGCCCTGGAAGACCGTCGTCCCCGGCGTGTCCGGGCTCTGTTGGCCAACGACGGGCACCGTCATGGGCACCAGGCGCGCCCAGCCGAGCAGCGCGTCCAGCGACAGGTCCAAGCTGTCGATGTTGTCCGGCACCGAGAAAGCCAGGCGGGTCGAGCCGGCGGTGACTGCCTTCACGGAAGCAGTGACCTGCAGATTCGGGGGGACCTCTTCCAGCACATGCTGCGGCGGCAGCCCCGCGAGGACGAACGCGGGCTCCGCCCGGTCCTTGCGCACCAGGTGGCGCCCGTCGAAGCGCAAGTTGACGAGGGCTATGTCGACGACGAGCATGTCCGCCGGCCGCACCACTCGGAACGGCCCCTCCGCAACGTCCACCTCGTGCGACGGCTCAGGCTCCGGGGGCCGGTCGGGGCTGGGAAAAGGCCCCGGGCCTGGATGCGGACCAGGACCATGAGGCGGGCCGTGCGGCCGGCGGCCGAATCCCCCGCCGCCGAACCCTTCGCGGCCGACGCGATCGCCTCGATCACCGACGCGGTCGCCATGGTCATCGTGCTGGCCCTCACCGGGATGGTTGCACAGTTCTTCCCCGAGCCTCGGAGAAACAGGACGGCGGATACGGAAGGACATGGAAAACGCCTCACCCGATCTAATGAAACTGGTGAAGGGTCATGCGAGGGGCGGGGTGCGCCGTAGACACCTTCACCTCTTTTCCATGCTCACTCCGGTGACGGATGCCCGCCACTGGGGGCGGAACGGCAGCTCCCGATACCGGCGCTTCCGCTACGGGTCAAGGAATGCCGAGGAAATTGAGGATGGTCCGGCGCACCATGAACGACATCGCGTTGTGGCGGTCGTTCAGGTTCAGCAGGTTCTGCCAAACGACGAGGAATTGCTGGCCGCTGTCGTTGTGGGAGAGGATGGTCGCCTCGGAGGCGACTACTCCCCCGGCATTGAGGGGTCCCAGTCCAATCTTCGAATGAGTGATCGTGAAACCTGCGCCGAGGCCGTTGAGGCCCTGCCGGGCTCCCGTGGTCATGAAAGAGCTGTCACCGACGGACTGGGCTTCGGTCAGGAGGTCACGCATTTCGGAGGCAATACCGTCAACGCTGCGCGAGTCCAGTGTTGCACCTTCGATGAGCAGTGCGAGGAACCGTGCCATATCGATGGTCGTGGTCGCCTGCGCTGAGTCGCCGTCATTCATCGAGGGCACCCGCACGGCAGGGAATGCATCGGGAGGACCGGGCTTGAACGTCCCGGCCAGCCAGATGCCCCGATTCGTGGTCTGGTCGAAGAGGCCAGCATTTGCCAGCAGCCCATTGATCCAACTGTACCCGAGCGCTTTGATCGTGGCAGCGGCTTCGTCGTTGTTGCTGGGTACGATCATGCCCCGCACGTGTGCCGCAAAATCAAGGCTGAACGACATCAGGCATCCGCCACTCGCGAGGCCCTGCGGAGAATCGAAGATCCTGGGGTACTTGGGCACGCGCATCTGCTCGGTGATGCCCGGTTCGCTCAGGAAACGCGGGGCGGCTGTCTGAATTTTTGCGTTGAAGGCCGACTCCAAGTCGCTGAACACCACGTTCGCCGAGCAGTCGCCTTCCGTGACGGCAAAATCGGAAGCGCTCTGCCGCAACTCGAAGGCAGCGAGCATGGCCGCGACCTTCAGCAAGCTGCCCGAGAAATGCATCTCCCGGTCACGGAAACCGGCATAGGCGAAGGACGGGGAGGTGCTGGTCGGGTTCCGGACCGCCGCCACCGAGATGGGGCATTTCAGGTGTACACCCAAGGCGGGAAACGTAAGGGCCGTCTGCGCCTGTGCTGCTGTCAGTGCCGCACTCATCCCCAGGTCTGGCGTCAGGAGATCCGGCAAGGGGTCGGGAAAAAGCATTGATGCCTCCTCGTCGCCCTACCCTCAATTATCTGCCCACGTGACGATCATAATAGCCTCTCGGTCGGGCGGCAAAAGCATCTCAACTCTGCCCTGGCCCAGGCGAATTACTCTGCAGAGCTCGGCAACACGAGCTTGTTGCGGTGTGCTGGGCGTATGGCCTTTCACGTGGTAGCGCGCCACTCGGTTCGCGGGGCATTTGATCCTTCTATTGTTGACCGAAAAACGAGGGCAGCCGAAACTCGCCACCGGCGCCGCACGCGTCCCCCAGTGGCAAGTCATCTGCGCCTGTCAGACACTGAAACTGCGGGTAGGCGTCCGGAAAAAGGACATTGAGCGTTTTCAGCGTGGCGCCTGATCAGGTGACGGAGTGGTGTGGGTCGAAGTGGGCAACGGGCAGTGCTCCCGCGCCGTTGAGAGACGTGTTCGACGTCTCAGCTCAGCAACGCAGGAGCCCTGTTGCGTTAAACCGCACCACTGGCAGTGCGCGGCCGCACCCCAATCTGACGGTGCAGCGCCGACGAAAGCGGGCCGAGACAGCCACACGGGCTGTAGGGGCTCCTACCAAAAGTGGTGGACTTGACCTGGTCAGAGGTCGGTGTCGCGCACGAGGCGGCCGGGTGTCGGGACGCAGTCGGCCGCGTACTCGCACGTGATAGACCTGGCGACGTCGGCGGCCATCCCTGGATAGTGGTGACCCAGGCCCGGGGCTGTCGAGGTGAGGGCGCTCCGGTTTGTGTAGCAGGACCAGGTCAAGCCGCGCAGGCCAACGGCGGACGGCCCTTTGCCCGGTCAGTAGTCGGTGAGATCCACGATCACGTCGCAGTGCGGATCGAGCCATGCTCATTACCTGTGGATCGGCTCGGGGAGGGTACAGGCGGAGGGCGTACCTTCCCGAGTGATCGATTGACTGGTACCGAATAGGCCCGCGTTGCCGCGCGGGTCGGGAAGGCACGCCCGTGCTCAGCGTAGTGAACGCCGATGGCACTACCGCCAGCGGCTCGTCTCTGATCGACGAGATCGTCCGTGACGGAGCAAGGCGGATGCTGGCCGCCGCGCTGGAGGCCGAAGTCAACGCCTATATAGCCGAGTTGGCCGATCAGCGAGACGAGAACGGTCGCCGCCTGGTCGTGCGCAATGGCTACCACCAACCGCGTAAGGTGAGCACGGCGGCCGGGGTGGTGGAGGTGAAGGCGCCGCGGGTGAACGACAAGCGCGTCGACGCCGAGACGGGCGAGCGCAAGCGGTTCTCCTCGGCGATCCTGCCGCCGTGGTGCCGCAAGTCCCCGAAGATCAGCGAGGTGCTGCCGCTGCTCTACCTGCACGGCCTGTCTTCCGGCGACTTCGTGCCCGCCCTGGAGCAGTTCCTGGGCAGCTCGGCCGGGCTCTCCCCGGCCACAATCACGCGGCTGACGACGCAGTGGCAGGCCGACCACGCCGCCTTCATGGACCGTGACCTCGCGGAGGTCGACTACGTGTACGTGTGGGCCGACGGCATCCACCTCAACGTCCGCCTGGAAGAGGCCAAAGCCTGCGTCCTGGTACTCATCGGAGTCCGCGCCGACGGTTCCAAGGAGTTCGTCGCCCTGAAGGATGGCTACCGCGAATCCGGCGAGTCCTGGGCTGATCTGCTGCGTGACTGCTCCCGCCGGGGCATGCGCGCCCCGGTCCTGGCGGTCGGGGACGGTGCCCTGGGCTTCTGGAAGGCCCTGGTGGAGGTGTTCCCCGAAACCCGCGAGCAAAGGTGCTGGGTTCACAAAACGGCCAATGTCCTGGACGCCATGCCGAAGTCCGCGCAGCCCGGCGCGAAGAGGGCGATCCAGGACATCTACAACGCCGAGGACCGCGACCACGCCGAGGCGGCGGTCAAGACGTTCGCCCAGCTATACGGCGCGAAGTTTCCCAAGGCCGTCAAGAAGATCAACGACGATCAGGAGCAGCTGCTGGCGTTCTTCGACTTTCCGACCGAGCACTGGATCCATCTGCGGACCACGAACCCCATTGAGTCGACCTTCTCCACCGTCCGGCTGCGGACCAAGGTCACCCGCGGTGTCGGCTCCCGCACCGCCGCCCTGGCCATGGTCTTCAAGCTCGTCGAGTCCGCCCAGCAACGGTGGCGGGCCGTGAACGCACCCCACCTTGTCGCCCTCGTCCGCGCTGGAGCCCGCTTCGAACGCGGCCAGCTCGTCGAACGCCCCGAGGCGGTCGCGGCGTGAGCACCCTCGCGGCCCAGGCCATCAGCACCAGGCGGCTGGACCTGCTGCCGCTGCACGCCAAGCACGCCGAGGAGATGGCTGCCGTGTTGTCCGATCCGGCCCTGCACACCTTCATCGGCGGTGCTCCGGACACCCCGCAAGCCCTGCGCTCGCGCTACCAGCGCATGACGGCAGGCTCTCCCGATCCTGCCGTGTCCTGGCTGAACTGGGTGATCCTGCTGCGTGAGACGTCCTGTCTGACGGGCACCGTCCAGACTACGGTCAGCCCCTCCGGCCACGGTCCCATCGCCGAGATCGCCTGGGTGGTGGGGACCCCGTGGCAGGGAAGAGGCATCGCTACCGAAGCAGCCCAAGGACTCGTCGACTGGCTCAGCTGGCAGCCGGTGCACACCGTCATCGCCCACATCCACCCCGAGCATCGGGCATCCGCTGCCGTCGCCACTGCCGCCGGGCTCACACCAACCGACGAATGGCACGAAGGCGAGATCCGATGGCACCGGAGCATCAGCCGATAACTTCACCGATCCACAGGTCTTGACTATTACTCGTGCGGATCGTCGGAGGGGTGATGTAGGTGCTCGTTCGCCAGGAATGCCGGGGAAGCCAGAGAGCCGAGCAGGCCGGGGCCCGTATGGCTGACCAGTACGTCCACACCGTAGGTGCGGTCCCGCTCAGGTGAACGAAAATACAGGCGCATACGGTCGTCATCCGTGATGACCGCGCCGATGAACAGCGGCTTCCACGGCACGTGCGTAGTGACGAAGGAACGCACGAGATCGAGCAGACGACCTGTGTCCGCCTGCTCCGTACCTGATTCGGGAGAATTCACATTTTGGCCTATGCCGGACACTTGTTCCTGGGTTGATTGTGGCAGTACGCCGTGATGACGCCGACCTTCTGACCTGAACCGGCATCAGAATGGCCGTCCGTCGTCTTGCGCGTGTACTGCACGACGACCGTGAACTTCACCTGCCGGGGCCTGGGGCCTGTCTCGATCACGACCCCGTCGTACTCCAGGTGTCCATGGTGGTCGTCCCGGTCCACATGGTCTCGCAGGGCCCCTTTCGCATGCGAGGAGGCGGCGGATGGGGCCGGCGCATCCGCGGTGGCGGGGCGCCAGTGGCAGCCGCGTTCCTAACACCGTCGACCTCGCCAGCCCCCGCTCCCGACGCAGCAACACCACCAGACCACCCCCCTCACCACCGGATCGAACCCCTCCGGATACAGCAGCCTCCTTCAGCGATCCCTAACATCCCCCGTCAAACCCACCGACCGAGCGAACCCACAAACCCCCAGCTCACCCCACCCACCAGCCCATCCACC